>JBKHBN010000025.1:0-25417 GCA_046542355.1 Alphaproteobacteria bacterium
AAAATCCACCTTAATTCCGCCGCATACCTGTCCAATCAAACAGGACCACATCAATCTTTGGAGCACCCCAGCTTGGGTATTCTTTCTTGATCCCCAAAATAGCGCGCTCAACCTGATAGGGAATATGATTGGCATGCCGGCATGGCCTGCGCGAGCGGTCGTTTAATCCCTCAAGCCCGCAGTCTTTGTAACGGTTATAAATCTTGTATCCAGTACGGCGCGTTATACCAAATTCCCGGCATAACGGCGCCATCTTCTTACCCTCAAGCAAGCGCGCTACAAATTTGATGCGTTCATCCATAATGCTACACTCCTTCCAAACCATCTGAAATCCCCCTCAAATGATAAAAGTGTATACTATGTCTCCGGTATATTCTGGATACTATGTCTCGGGATGTTCACTCAGTCGTGTTAAGCTGTTTTTATAGGGCGGGGTTTTTGATAAAGGGCTCTTTATGAGTATTCAAACAAAAATGGTAAAAGGTGCTTTTTGGCTGTTCCTTGAAAAAGGAGCTCAACAAATTTCCTCTTTTGTTGTTTTCGCCGTAATTGTCAGATTAATCGGGCCTGAGGAATATGGGCTAGTTGCTTTGTGCGCTATTGTTTTATCATTGACCAATAACATTTCTCTTGGTCTGGTTGACTCGATTATCAGCATGAAGATCCGGGACGATGAGCGGTTGTCATCATTATTTTGGCTGGTTTCAGGTATCGGAGCCTTTATGGGTATGGCAACGTTTTCTCTCTCCGATAGCTTTGCCTGGTTTTTTGGAGAAGAAAAACTTCTTCCTTTGCTGCAGGTTTTTTCTATTATTCCGTTATTATTTGCACTGAGTGCGGTTCCAACAGCTTTAATAAAAGCAACGATGGATTTTAAGGCGTTTACTTTGCGTACGTTAGTGGCTTCTCTGATTGGCGGGGCTGTCGGTTTGTATTTCGCTTTTTATGGCTGGGGAGCTTATGCCATAGCGTTTCAGCAGATTACAGCTGCTGGCATTGCTGTAATAGTTTTGTTTGGTTCAACGCCATGGAGACCGCGATTTGTTTTTAAGATAACAACATTAAAAGAGATGCTCCATCTGGGGGTGGGGCAGACGAGTTCATTGCTTCTTTCTTTTACTGAGCAACAAATGCCGCGCTTTATTCTGGGGTATTTCATAGATCCTGTAGCTGTAGGACATTATGCCTTTGTTCGCCGCATAATCGGTGTCTTACAAGATGGTGTTATACAACCTGTTTTAGATGTTGTGTATCCGGCGATGTCAGAAATTATAGATAATGAGGAGGAAAAAAGACGAGTTATCAGCCAGTGTGTTTTTGTTCTCGGCCTTGTTGCCTTTCCTATGGTTGCGGGGTTGGTTCTGACCGCTCCGCTGTTTGTTCCCCTTCTTTTTGGTGAGAAGTGGGTGGAGGCTGCTCCATATTTGCAGTTTCTTGCTCCTGCTATGTTTTTTATTTCGTTTAATGTGTTTTTGATGAGTATATTGCGGGCGCATCGTCAGATTTTTGTGAGTGTATGGGTGCAGGCTTTTATTATTGTCTTTGCTACTTTCGGGTATCTGCTTTTTGTACCTTATGGCGTGCAAGCGGTCATAGTAGTTTTGGTTGTGTCTTCTTTTGCGGGTACAATAGCCTTATCAGTTGCCATGCAAAAAATTGTCAATGTTCCAATAGCGAGAGAAGCCTATATTTTGTTTTCATCGTTAATGGCATCTATTACAATGGCCGGATTAGTCTTTCTGGTCGTTAACTCAGGCATCTTTTATGATAATTTTATTACCTTAATTGCGGGTATTACCATAGGCATTACATCATATGCATTAATGTTAACGCTGCTGGAAAGAAAAAGACTTCAGAATATTTTATTGAGAATTAAGAGATCCAGGGCTTAATGACCCACGGCTCGCCGAACTTGAAATCCCATTCCTCAGGATGGAATACCCCGAGACCGCCTGCCGGGTAGAATGTATAGACCTATAGTTTTGTATTGATGTATCATTATTTGATTAAATCCAATATTTGGTTTTTGCTTTTTAAGAGGTGCTTCTTATGATTGGAACCTAAATAAAATAAAATCCATGGAATAAGTCCTGCGATAGAAAAGCCTACAATGGCCGACATTGCAACGATAAGAGAACCTCGTAAGAAGATCAGGACCAGTCCTGTAGCGATTGAACGGAATAAGAAATTTGCAGATTTTGACGCATCTCTTGATATCTCAACTATTTTTGAAATTAGCGCCCAGTAAAGCAAACTAATAGCAATGACCCCAAGAAAGGAGAAAGCATAGTATCCTTCTGCCATTAATGGTGTTGAAAGATTGTTTGTTCCAACGGATCTGTGCTCAATCATTGTATCATATATAACATGTGATGTTTGAGGCGGCTTTTCTGGCCAGAACCTTCTGGGAACAAAAAATAAAATTGCTCCTGCAATGTTAGAACCCCATGTTATACCATCCTCTCTTACGGTGAGCACGGTGTAACAGGCTATCTGGAACGCATCATAATCCATGGCAAGAAGTGTTCTGTCCATTAATGTTTCTTCTTTATGGATAGCTACGGTACTTGGATTTTCTCTTCGGAAAGTATGAAAGAGCGGGGCGCTGATTATACCAATTATTAGGCAGGCTGCTAGTAAGTGAGTTTTTCTTCCTTTTGTCATATAGTCAATGAAAAAGAAAGCTACTCCTGCTAGATGATATCGTGCGCTGCTCATTGGGTTATTCAGAATAAGAGCCAGTAAAAGAAGAAAGGAAAATAACATGAGCTTTCCCTTGCGCTGTTCTTCCCATGCCGATCTTAAGCCGATAGTTGCACCATAAAAGGGAACAAGTTTTAACAATACAAGAGCAATTAAAGCAATTTCATGATTTCTAAAAATTTGCCCCATAGCGATTCCCATGCCTTCCCGGCTTGTGAAAAGCCCGTGTCTGAAAAGAAAGATGGCAAAAAGGGAGACTATCAAGGTCACCCAGAACAGGAGATAATAATTATGGTGAGTGTCAGGTTGTTTTGTTTCTTTTTCTGTTTTTTTTTCAAAATCAACAGGTAATTTCTGAATAAAAAATACGCCTGTTAATGTAAAAATGAGTATTGTTAGAACTGTAATGATTAAGATAAAATCCATCTTGAACACGGGGTCGAGATTGGCGCCAATCTGGGCTATTGGAGCCAAAGACATAAAGAGATAGCTAAATAAAAACGAGACAAAATGTATAGACGCATTACGTTTGATAGACACGATCATACCGTAAATAGAAAGACATCCATTTAAGAACAATAATAAGAATTCAATTGGAAAATCTTCTATTGTGTTTCTTGCAAAAAAGAGACAGGAAAACAGAAGAAATATTGTACAAACTCCGAACATATAGTTAAAAAACAAGGCAAAAATATTTTTCTTTTTGTCGCTTGGTTTGAGATTAAAATTTTGTGTTTGCAACAAAATCATGAATTGTTTTCCAGGTCATTGGTGAAGCATGTTTTGGTAGCAGAGGCGCTTCCGCTCCAATAAGTTAAATCAGCATATCCGCTCGGTGTGGTTTTTATTGTGTCGATCTTCGTGTTCCCTGAAAAAGATATCAGCGCATTTCCCTTTCTGATTAAAGAAAATTCCGGATATCCATTTTCTAGCGCAACTGTAAAAGATTGAACACCCTTATCAACATCTTTTGTGTATTCGTTGCTCCCAATTTTAATTTTGAGCGTTGCAGGGTCTGTTAAAAAGCCTAAAAGCTCGATTTTATCATTACCACTTAAATGGGGATGTGATGATTTTGTTTTTTCACCAGCTTTTGGAGAAAGTGTGGAAATACTTTGTTTGCGGTAGAAATAATATAAAACATCATGCGTAATTTCTGGTTGATTGCCGGTTAAAAACCATGATGCATAATATCCTGTAAGATTATAAAATCCTGTGCCGGAAGAATTATAACGATCTGTATAAGGTGCGATTTGTGTTGTTTCGCTAAAGTCATTCCATGTTGTTAGCTGTACACCATTTGCATCGCTTTGAATTATATCTTTCCACGTCTCTCTGTATGCAAAGCTGCCCTGAGACTCCCAAAAAATATAAGATTTGGGTCTGTAGCCTTGGGGGCTAATGCCTGCCAGATATAATTTATTATGTCGCATTGTTTGGTTGATGGCATCAATTTGGTGCTTTCCCATGTTTGGAAGAGGTGTTCCAAACGTTCCAATACCTGCACTAATAGGCAAATACCGTTCGACATAATTTTGTTTTGCACTTAAGAATGTAAAGATAAAAGCAACGTTAAAACCTTCTCTTTTTAATTCTTTTTGAATAGTTTCCCACTTGTCGTAAGGAACAGCTTCAGATAAAAATGGGGCTATAACAAGTCTTCCATCTGGAAAATGATACACGCCTTTTTTGTGATATGTCTTTTTGATGACTTGCTTTACTTTGTCAGTATTCCCTTTGAATGCTGACATATCTGGCATGAGCACGATTTTAAAACGTGGATCAATGTTTGAAGCAGCGGTAAGTATATTATCAAGATAACTCCCATCTTCCAGGTCTTCTAGTGACAAAATATTAAACGTAAAACCGTTTATACCGCGAGCGATAGCAAGCTCTATTTCTTTTTTTAAGTTCTCAGCTTGATAATTTCCGGCTTTGGGTAGAACCCGAAGAGGTCGTGTGCGTAAGTATCCTCCATTATCACGCCATTTATTATTTTCTCCATAGGGATTTAAATACTGTTTTGTGTAATAATCCCACGCTGCCGGTCTGTTATCAATCGAAAGGGGTAGGCGGTTAAAGTAATGAGCCAAGACCATTTTATTCGAGGAAAGGATTGTGTCCTTTGGGAGCATAGAAAATGGTAGGCACGCATCTTGGGCAAAGGCAGAACCGGGGAAATTCCACAAAGTAATACTTAAGATGAAAAAGAAAAGGAGGCTCATCATTTATCAGTTTTTACAATATGGTTTGAAAGGCTTGGCAAGATCATAACATAGAAAAAACCGTCTTAAAACCCGTAATCATCTGCTCGGCGGCGGTTTCGGGCATGTAGTTTTTCATGTGATCTATGCATAGTTCCGCTGTTTTATTCGGGTTATTAAACTTGCTCAAAGCCAACAGCATTTTATCCGCAAGATCTTGCACGTTATAGGGGTCATGGACAAAGCCCGTTTTACCCTCGATTACCAGCTCCGGCACGCAACCACACAGATTACTGACGACAACCGGACAACCGTAATGCAACACCTCGTTCACCACCAGACCCCAAGGCTCGCTTGTGCTGGGCAGGACGGAACAGCTTGCCTTTGCGTATTCATCATATAAATCTTGTCTGCTTTTGCTTCCCTTGAAAATATTATCAGGGTTTAACCCTAACTCAGTTGCTTTTTGTTTTAATTCTTCGAGGTGATGACCGCCTCCGATTATCACAAGCTCCGAAGACGGGTTCTGATTTTTTACAATCGAAAATGCTTCTAGTAAACGAAGAAGATTCTTTTCCGGCGACAAACGCCCGACATATAAATAACGGGGGGAATTATTCAATTCCGAAATTTTCTTTGATCGTAATTGCAGGGCTTTGTGCGGGTCATAATCACTGGGCAATGCCGCGGCCTGGCATCTTTGGTGCCAGTTTTCCGGTTTAACTCCGAATGAAAGAGCATATTCTTTTGCTCGCTCGCCATATCCGAAAATTCCATCTGCCATGCCGAAAATTATTTTTTTGGCAATGGCTTTTATTTTATTTTGTGGCTGATCATTAATCGTTGAATCGCAAAAAAGGATTAACTTTTTCCGTTTTAATTTAATCAGCAAAATTTGAGCCCAAGTTTCCGGTTTTTCATATCCGGTCAAGACAAATAGATCCGCATCAGAACGCCATGTATGCCGGGTAATCGTACAAAAACGCTTTGCAAACCCGATTTCATCAATCGAACCCTTAAACAACAATTTATAAGGATAAGTATGATAAGAGGTATCAACCGAACTTAGCCCTTTTCGGTCACCGCTGGTTTGTGCTATTTGAAAAAAACGCAGATCAAATTCATCGGGACTAGCCGTATTATATAAGGCAGAAAAGACCCCGCCTTTATATTTCGACCATAAAATATTATGCCAGATATCGATTTTTTTGGGTTTATTATCCATTAACTTCCAAACACCGTTAATTTTGTTGAAAAAATATTTTTTGCCGTTTCAAGTGCTTTGCTTTTGTCCCGAATAAAAGCTTTTTGTGAAGCTTGCTTCAAGTCATTAAGGGAATCTACATCGTTAATCATTTCCTTAAGTCTTGATAAGGCTTTGGCTGCGAAGTCTTCCGCATTATCAAAAACATCTCCGCAACTGCCGACTTTATCACGGATACAGCCCCTTTGATATGACAGAACCGGCACCCCGAACGAAAGACTTTCGGCTATAACCGTGGGCTGTGCTTCGTTGGCATAACATGTGGGAAATAGAAACACATCTATGTCACGAAAGAATTGTGTTTTTTCCTCGTTATATACCGCTCCGCGATAATCCAGTTTATCACCGAATTCCGATTTTGCTTGTTCAATGGTTTTGTGATCTTTATCTGAAACCGGTGGCCCTGCCAGTACTGCTTTGACATTAAGCTCGTTTTGAATCGCTTTGCGTAGCGTATCCAGAAAAATCGATAATCCTTTTTCTTCGTTTAAATTACTGAGTAATCCTATGGTTATTGTTTCGCTTGGCTTGAGTGTTTTAACGGTGGTTCCAGAATCTGCAACAAATGCACTATTGGAAATCACAATTGATTTTAGTTCTTTTTTGTAACGCTCTGCCAGCTGTTTTCCCATTAACGGACAAAGAAAAATATGAACGGTATTTTTACTCAATATTTTCAAAAACAGATCCATCAGTAAGCTGTAATTATCAATAAAATTAAAGTTATGATAATGAATATAGATCGATAAGCCCGATATGCGTGCGGTTAATGAAATCAAAATCGTATAAATAAGCCCCATACGACTTTCACAGCCGATATATATCTTTTTAAAATTTCTTGCTCTAAGTGCGTAATTCGCAATAGCAACACAACCCTTAACAACAAGCCATAAACGCCTTAAATGATAAACTACACTCCCCCGTTTTGTATGTGGCACGAGATCAATGATTTTAGTGTCATATTGCTTTGATAACAACTTTTCCATCTGCTGCGTAATATAGGAAAAACCGTGTACGGGCGGTGGAAATTGTCCGGCAATGAGTATGCGCTTTGTGTCGGTTTCCATTTATGTTTTTTCGCTTATTTCTGAATATTTGTGCGTGCAAATTTTAAAGGCAAATAGCTGTCGGTGATGAAATTCTTGAGTCTTTTTTTTGCGGAATCTGGGGAATTAAGGTTTGTCATCACTCTGATCATTCCACCGTCCGTTTGTCTTAGGAGTAATGCTCTGGTGATAATGGAAATGCGGGTATCGCTGACTCCAAGTGTTATGTTGTCTCCCTGAAAAAACCAGTAATAAACAAGTTGTTTCTTTACGCCTTTTTTGATTATAAGCCTGTTTATGGGCATCGATATTTTATCACTAAGTTGAATTTTTGTTTGTGTATGTTCTGCAATCTCCCAGCCGCCGCCGGGGATGCAGACTTCCGGTGTGTGGATGGCCTGATTGCTCGTGCTGTCTTGTTTGGGGTAATATAAAACATACAGATTTGCCGTGTCGCCTGCGTCATTGGTGTAATCCGCGAGCAAATATTCATCTGTGCCCAGAACATCTAAAGACGCCTGATCGAGTTGACCGCGCACTCCGTGCCATGTTCCTATATGCATGGGAAATTCGCTTAATGACGTTTGCAGGGGCACGGGTTTGATCTCCAGTTTGCCGCCAGCCTGCGCATATGCAAATGTGAGCAAAACCAGCCCTGAAAATATCACTCCTGCTTTAAGCGGCTTTTGCCATGGCGCAGGGGTGAATCTTGCCAATGATTCTGACGCGGGTAGGGAGAGTGCATCGAGATCGAGCGTTCCTTTCTTGCCGATGCGCTGCATCAGGGCTATTTGTGCGCCGAGTACCAGCAGGCATCCAAGGAATATAACCCAGCCTTCAATATCATGGATAATACCTTCGGCAATTTCCGGACTCCAGATATTTGCCGACAGGCCGATCATATAAATGCGAAAGCTGTTCATCAGGATTGTGATGGGCACTGTTGATAGAAACAAGACAATGCGTTTTGTGTATGAGGCTTTGTACATATATGCGAGCAGATACCCCAGTGCCATGAGCGGGAAGAGGTATCTTAATCCGTTACAGGCTTCTGCAACTTCGAGTTTGGTGATGCCAAGGTCTATTATATTACCGTCGCGATAGACTGATATGCCTGTGCGCTGGAGGAGGTCTACGCTGATGGCGGTTGATAATAGCTGCATGTTAAAAGAGAGCTTGTAGTATAAAAATTTAGGTAAAGGAGCTAGGAAAAAGAAAAATCCCAGAGGCGCGCTTAGTGAAAAGCTAAAGCGCAGGCCGTAGATCATAACAAAATAGCTAAGGGCAAAACAAACCAGCAAGAGCGGCTGCAGTCCTTTGATACCGGCCAGCAGGAAGAGAATTTGCGCTATGATACAGAGGCTGGCGCCGGCAAAACCAAGCCAGGAATTGTTTTTTGGCGTTGAAGGGGCGGGGGCTTTGTTGAAGAGCAAAATCAGCCCGACAAAGGGGATTAAGTAGCCGTGGCTGTACTCTTCTGTTTGCCAGGCGTACCAGGTTTCACTTAAGGCCGTGTTGAATAAAAAAAGAACCACAGCCAGAAATATTCCACCTATAAGGGATGGTGCGCTGTAATCCGTAATGATCTTTTTGGCTGTTTTTTTCAGCATTCATTATGCTTTTGTCTGTTGTTCTTTGATAAGTGCTTGCCGATCTTATCCTTTTTGCTTACAAAATATCAACCACTAAGCTTTAATGTCAGCTTGTTTCAAGTTCTGCTTATTCCTAATAGAGATAAATGTGATATGAAAATCCTTTTCTACTCCCTCAATCACGCGCCAGAGCCGACCGGGATTGGTAAGTATCAGGGCGAAATGGCAGCGTGGTTTGTAGAAAAAGGGCATAGTGTGAGCGCTGTTACTGCACCGCCTTATTATCCTGAATGGCGGATCGCTGAAGGATATAGTGGCTGGCTTTATAAAAAAGAGGTGATTGATGGCGCAGATATTTACCGCGTGCCGCTTTATGTCCCCCGAAAACCTACAGGCTTGAAGCGCCTTGTCCATTTTGCTTCTTTTTCCCTGTTTTCTTTGCCGGTTATGTTTTGGCTGGCGTTGAGGGAAAAGCCTGATACGATTTTAATGACCGAGCCGCCGTTAATGGCGGCTCCCATAGCGTTTTTTTCCGGCTGGATCAGCGGAGCCAAGACTTGTTTACATGTTCAGGATTTTGAAGTTGATGCTGCTTTTGAGCTGGGTATGTTGAAAAGCCCGTGGTTGCGTAAACTGGCTTTGAAGATGGAGAAAGCGGCTTTGCAGCGCTTTGCTCATGTATCCACGATCTCGCCTAATATGCGTCAGAAAGTGATAGAAAAGGGCGTAGCTGAGGATAAAGCGCTTTTAATCCAGAACTGGGCAAATGTAGAGCAGTTTGATCCGGCAAAAGGGGCGGGGAAATGGGCTGATGAATTTAAAAAAGATCCCGATACGGTTTTGGCTGTATATTCCGGTAATCTGGGCAAAAAGCAAGGGCTGGGGACTTTAATAGAGGCTGCGCGTCTTTTGCAAAACGAGAAGCATATTCATTTTGTCATTTGCGGAGACGGGGCAGGGCGGGCTGATATGGTTGAGAATGCACGGAATTTGTCGAATGTAACGTTTCTTCCGCTTCAGCCTATGGACGATTTTGTGCATTTAATGATTGCTGCTGATATCCATCTTTTGCCTCAAAAAGCCGGAGCTGCAGATCTGGTCATGCCCTCGAAGCTCGGTAATATTCTGGCGAGCGGGCGCCCTGTGGTGGCGGGCGCCAATAAAGGAACGCAGCTTTATGAGGCCATGAGGGGATGTGGTATAGCGGTGCCTCCGGAAGAGGGAAAGGCGTTTGCCGAAGCGATCCGCATTCTTGCCGGAGATCAGGATTTGCGCATCTCAATGGGGAAGGATGGACGGGGTCGTGCTTTTGCTGAGTGGAGCAAAGATAGCGTCTTGCAGATTATGGAGAGGGTCATGAGGCACTAGATTTACAGGTCGGCCCAGTTTATTGCCCATTTTTTAGATAGGTAGCTGCCCACCTGGTTTTTTTGCATAGTCGATAAAACGCGTTCAAAGATTATAACCTCAGCCAGATCCCCTTTATAATGGTTCATGCCGGTGGTGCCGCCAATATATGATGGAGATCCTCCTTCTGTCGCTGATCCGGTTGTGTTACCGGATGTT
The DNA here is from genome assembly GCA_046542355.1 of Alphaproteobacteria bacterium. Classification (GTDB taxonomy): domain Bacteria; phylum Pseudomonadota; class Alphaproteobacteria; order Micavibrionales; family Micavibrionaceae; genus UBA1672. The sequence continues at coordinate 10,376 of JBKHBN010000025.1, forward strand.
AAAGTCCCATTAGTGTAATATTGGACATCTGTTCCTGTGCTGGTGCAGGAATAAATTTTCGGTTCTTCGGTTTGCGGGGTGGAATGTGCCTTGTTTGCAATTTGCCAGTTTGCCTGATTTAGTCCGTTGCTTGAAAAGTTAAAAGCCGGCGCATTTTCTTCAGCGGTAAGCCAGCCATATCCATTGATGGCGATCACAAAGCCGAAACCATCAGCTTTTTCCGAACAGCGGGAATTTGTAACCAAAAAGGCACTTAGCCCGTCATATAATCCTATTATATGGTCTCCTAGTAATTTTTCACCGACCCCATCAAAAGTGATAACATTTCTGCCGTTAATGGTGTTTGCCCCTGTCAGAGGTTGTGCAGATGCTGTGTCTTGTGTGAAATGTCTGTTATTTCCGCTTTTATCTCTCCATTGACTTATGGTGCCGCTGTTTTCTGTAATCGTTATGCTGTCGGCGGCATCAAGCCATAGAACCGGGCGCATAGCTGAGAGAGAGAAGCGTTGCTGGTGTATTCCTATTTGTCCTATTTTTCCAATCTTAACGGGTGGTAGCGGTTTCATTTTATTTCCTTTTATTTCATTACTTTATTTAAAAAACAAAAAATCGCCCTTCCTGTTTTCTGGAAAGGCGGATGCAAGAGTCCCTGTTTGATACTATATTTAGGTCTTAATTCCTATTTTGTCAAGTGTTATATAATTATTTTTAGGGTCTGGGTTTTTGTGGGGGTTATTTCTCATGATTTGATACGTACCATTTGTAGGCCTGTTCAAGACCACTTTCGAGCGATGTCTGCGCTTTCCAGCCCATCGTATGAAGACGGGTGCTGTCCATTAGTTTTCTTGGCGTGCCATCGGGTTTTGAAGTGTCGAAAGTGAAACTTCCTTTGAAGCCGACTGTATTGGCGATGGCTTGTGCCAGTTCTTTGATTGAGTGTTCAACGCCGGAGCCTATGTTAATGTGTGGTTCGTCTGAGTAATTTTTGAGCAGGAATACAAGGGCATCGGCCAGATCATCAACGAACAGAAATTCACGCAGCGGGGTTCCGGTGCCCCAAAGCTCCATTGAGTGATTACCGGCCAGTTTTGCGCGGTGGGCCTTTTGAATGAGGGCTGCGACGACATGGCTTTCTTTTTCGTCGTAATTATCTCCGGCGCCAAACAGGTTTGTCGGCATGGCTGAAATATAATCGCAGCCATATTCGCGGCGGTAGGCCTGACACATTTTTATTCCGGTAATTTTGGCAATGGCGTACCATTCATTTGTTTTTTCCAGCGGGCCTGTGAGAAGCGCATCTTCTGTCATTGGTTGTTGTGCCATTTTGGGATAGATGCATGAGGAGCCCAGAAATACAAGTTTGCTGACTTCAGCCAGATAAGAGCCATGTATGATGTTGGACTGGATCATCAGGTTGTTATAGATGAACTGCGCGGGGTAAGCATTGTTGGCGTATATCCCGCCCACTTTGGCAGCGGCCAGAAAGACAGCATCGGGTTTGTTTTGGGCAATCCAGTCGTGCGTTGCTTTTTGATCAAGCAGATCGAGTTGATCGCGGCTGGCTGTGATGATCTCGCAGTCTTCTTCCGATAAACGCCGCAATAAAGCGCTGCCGACCATACCGCGATGTCCGGCGATCCATATTTTTTTATCTTTAATATCGAACGTGTTCATTTTTTCTGTGCTCAGGGTATAAGACGCGCAGCGTATTGGCAAGCGCGCTTCTGTCAGAAGGTAAGGAAATGTTTGAAAAACGGCTCTTGAAATTTGATCTAATTGGGTTTAGTTTTGGGCAATTCTGAAAATTTTTCGCGTCGTTATGAATGTAGATAACAGTTTGGGAGTATTATGTTTAGAAAATATATAGTTTATGGTTGTTTTGTGTGTTTGTTGATTGCAACGTGTTTTCTGCCTGCGGGCACGGCGTTTGCGCAATCGGATGAGGTGGCGTGGGCCGTGCGTTGCGAGGAGGATGAGCAGGGCAACGCTGCACATTGTGAGATGTTTACGCGCCTGAACCTGAAAGATACGGATACGAGGCTTGTGGAATTTGCTCTGGGCTATCCCAAAGAGGGCGATCAGGTTGCCAGAGGGATTATTATTGTGCCCCTTGGCATACTCTTGCAGGAAGATGTAGTTCTTTCTGTTGATGAGGAGGAAAAGCTCCGTGCGCGGCCAAGATATTGTTCGGAAAATGGGTGCTATGTCTATGTGACCTTGCCTGAAAGCCTTGTGAGCGCAATGAAACGCGGCAATGAAGCCAGTTTGATGTTTCGCGCAGCCAATGGCCGTCCGGTGGCGGTGAAAGTCTCTTTGGCGGGCTTTACAAAGACCACGCGCACCCTGCAAAATAAGTAATGTTGTAAATAGTTTTCCATGCGGGGTTGAATGCTGCGGATTTTTTGCTATTATTGTGCACGATGGTGAAAAGTGATTCTTTTTACTTTCGGTGCGGTACGTAAATTGTGCGGTCCGTCCTGCCTTTTTTTCTGCGTAATCTTTAGTCAATTTTTAATACTGCTTGGGAGTCCCTGCGTGCTTGAGTAATTTAGAGTCGTAGATGGTTTCGGAGTGCGTCTTTGGCTATTTAAGTTTTTGATAACATTTTTTGGTCGATGGCTTTTCGCCTTGGTGGTGGAGTCGTTCTTTTTTAAGTTGTGTGAACATATATTGAGGAGAAACACATGGAATTAAATATTAGAAAATCACTGTTGATGGGGACGGCCTTGGTGGCTGTCGGCGCGTTTGCAGTGTCAACGGCAGCGCAAGCGCAACAGACGATACAGATCAGCGGTGGTGATACGTTCGATGCTGATGCACCGTTTGATGCTTTTGTTGCCGGTGATAATATTGATGTAAATAGCGAAGCGTTGACTATTAACAGTACGCGTAACACGACTATTGGCGCGATCACTGATGTGGCAGAAGAAAATGGTTCTGTGGCTATCATTAACACAACGACTGATGTTACTCAAGAAATTGGTTCGGTTACGCTTGAGACAGGTGGTTTTGGCGTTGATAATGGCGCAGCTGTAGATAGCGATGTTGCTGTGACTATTACAGGTACAACAGTTCTGGACAGTGGCGCTCTTTCTGTAGACAACTCTTCTACAGGTCACTCTACGAGCGCGACTACACTTACCTTTCAGGGTGATGTGACTGTTGGCGGTGCGACGACTGTTCTTACGGACGGTACTGGTCAGACTGCTGTGACATCGGTTCTGAATCTGGATGGTGCTTCCAGCACATTTACAGGCGGTATGACTGTAACTGGTGGTGCGGATGCTGCTTCTAACACGTCAAGTGTTGTGGTATCTGGTGCGGCTGTTGATTTTGGATCAGGTTTGACGCTTACAGATGGTGATACGGGCGCTGCAATTCTAACGCTGGATGGTGGTACTACAGCGCAGCAAGTAACAGGTAATATTGCTGGTACTGGTGATATTAACGTTGCCAACTCTGCGGGCGCTACGTTCCTTGGTACAGTAGGCGCGGGTACGAATGTTATCACTATTGAAGATGCTACAGGTGCTAACAATTCTTCAGCCACATTCCAGAACACAGTGAATGCAGCAACAGTTACTCTTGGTGGTGCTGGCACTGGTACAAACACAGTTACGTTCGATACAACAACCAATAGTGATTTCACTGTAACTGGTACGATCAATGGTGGTTTGGCTGCTGAAACAAACTCAGTTGTTGTAACTGGTTCACACGCGACAAGCAACACGGTGACAGCCGCTTCTGCTTGGGGTGGCGGCGCTGGTCTTTTGAACAGCTTGACCGTTTCCGGTAGTGCAACTCTGGCTATGGGTGCAAATAACCTGACTGTTGATAATGGTGCAGCCGGTGGTTTGATTACAGTTGGTTCGGATGCAGGTTTGTCTGTGACAACTGGTACAATTGATACTGCTACTATTGCTAACGCCGGTACATTGACTGTTGGTGGAGCAACAACAATCACAGCTGATATCACAGGTGCTGGTACTGTTGCCGTTACTGGTGATGCTGGTACGATTGATGGTTCTATTGCCAACGCGATTACTGTTGCAGACGATATGAGCGTGACTTTGCAAAACACCGCTGATGATGAAGTGATTTCAGGTGCGATTACTCTGAATGACTCAGGCATTGACGATGGTGTTATCTTTGACGATGGTACAGGCACATTGACTGTTTCTGGTGCGATTACAGCTGGAACACATGAGATGGGTCTTATCACAATTGCAGATAGCACTGGTACAGTCGCTTTCACAAATGACATTGGTACAAATGCAACGACTGGTGAAGTTGGTGCTTTGAACTTTGCAGGTGCCTCTGCAAACACAGTGACAACAACTGGTAATATGTATGTTGATGCGATTGACCTTGTTGATGCCGCAAATACATTGCAGTTTGTTGGTACATCGGCTCAGACGGTATCCGGTACTATTGATGGACCAGGTATTTTGACTGTTGGTGGTGCGTCAACCAATTCTGATGTGACCTTTGCCGGTACTGTTGGTCTTGTTTCAACAGCCTTGTCTTCTGGTAGCACAGCGGAAGGTTCAACAGCACGTTTCTCTGACGATGCAACAATTACTGGAGCATGGGCAAACGCTGGCACAACCCGTGTTGCGGCTGGGGCTACTTTGACAGCAGGTTCTTATTCAGGTGCTGGTAGTGTTGTTCTTGCCCTAACAGATGGTGGTACTGTTGGTACTCTTGAAACATCTGACTTTGGTAATGTTGATCTTGGTGGTGGCGGTACTTTAGCTGTCGCTGATGCTAGCCTCAATGTTACTGGCTTTATTGCTGAGGGTACTGCGAACAATGTTTTTGCAGATGATGACTTGGCTGCTGATGGTACTTTGTCAGAAAACTCTGCATTGATCACTGCTACAGTTGAGGCTGCAACAGGGCATGTGACTATTGCACACGCGGCTACATCTAACTTCACAAAGAGCAAAACATCTGCAAATGCAGCCACTGCTCTGAATGCTGTTGGTGCAACGGCTACTGGTAATCTGGAAACTGTTGCTGATGCTTATGCTGCGGCTGGTACAGACACAGTTGATGATGTGCTGGAAGCTGTCGGTGCTGATGTTGGTGGTGGCGCGGTTCAGGCAGGCGTAAGCATTGCCAACCAAACTGCAAACCTCATGGGGACACGTCTTGCATCCTTGCGTGATGGTTCTGTTGCCACAGGTATGGCTGCCGGTAGTTCCTACGAAGGCAGCAGCTTCTGGGGTCAGGCTTTCGGTAAGACTGGTGATCAGGATGAGCGCGACAACATCTCCGGTTATGATGTTGATACTTACGGTCTAGCCTTTGGTGTGGACACTGAGAACCTTGGCGATAACCTGACTGTCGGTCTGGCTTTCTCCTACGGTGATACAGAAGTTGACTCAAAAGGTCTGGCGAAGGCCAAAACCGAGATCGACAGCTATCAGCTCAGCTTGTATGGAGATTATGACCTTGATGATCGCACGTTCATCTCTGGTAATATCGGTTATATCATGGCGGATAACGACACGACACGTAATCCAGCCGGTACAGCCCTTGTTGCTAAAGGCAATTACGACAGCGATACAATCGTTGTTGGTGCCGAGGTTGGTCGTGAGTACATGATGGGTGAAGCGAAAGTCGTACCAACGTTCGGCTTGAACTACACACGTTATGATGCTGACAGCTACACTGAGAAAGTTGCAGGCGCAAACTTCAACAAGGTTGACTCTGATGCTTTGAACATGTTCGAAGTGACATTGGGCGCAGAAGCTGCATGGGATCTAGCGCAAGCTGATGGTTCTATCGTACAGCCTGTTGTTCGCCTTGGTGTGCGTCATGACCTTATCGGTGATGAGTTCGAAGCCACTAACACTCTTGTGGGCGCGAGCGCTTATAAGACAAAAGGCTTTGATCCTGCTCAGACAACATTTGACGGTGGTGTCGGTGTGACATATTTCAGTACACAAAACTGGGATTTCACAGCGGACTACAATGTTGAGTACAAGTCTGACTATGTATCACATGCCGGTCTTTTGAAAGCAGCTTACAACTTCTAAGCCTTGCGAGTAAGATATAGAGAATTGTTTAAGCCCCCGTCTTGGGGGCTTTTTCTTTTTTGGTTTTTCTTTAGAGTTTTTTGAGAGCCGGACTTTTTTGGTCTGGCGCGTATGACAGGAGCTAATTTTTGTTGCTGCATTTGGGGGGGATGGTTATAAGTTCCGGCCATTGTGCGCTCCACCCGTGTGCATGATCGCTATTCGTAATGATTTTGTGGGTGATACAATCAGAGGCTCCGGCGCGCTTTTTGTAGCTGTGGAAGATGGTACTGGGCACGATCTTGTCTTTCTTGCCAATAAAGTGGATCTGCGCGAGCTGCACTGTTTTATGAGCGGTGTCTGCAGGGTTTAGGGATTGTGGCATTTTTGATACATTATGAATATCGCTGAAGGTGTCGATATCAAGGTTTCCTGCAACTGTGCGCAGGCTTTTTATGTCGCTGCGGTTTTGTGCCAGAAGCGTTGCTATGGTTCCTCCGCCGGAATAGCCGATGAGATGGAGGTCGTTTGAATTGTGGCTGTTTTTGATTTGGTTGAGGGCTTTGTTAAAACTATCTATCACTTCGGGGGCAAAGCGGTGGGATGTCCAGTATTTGACCGGGCAGGGATTGCTGGCTGTGATGGGGGTGTATTGGCATGGGCGCGCGATGTATATGATGTTTTGTGATATGTTGTCGCTTGCTGCCAGTCTTAAAGCTACGGGATTGGTTGGGGTGGGGTTGCCTGAGGGTCTGGTGCGTTTGATCCAGGCCAGGCCGTCTCCTTCTATATAAATGCTCAGCGGTGCGTTTGTGTTTGTTATTTTCTGGAATGTGGTGAACGTGAATAAAGGCGTGGTTATTGTTTGAGCTTGCAAGTGGTTTGTCGCGGCGATGTCATGTGCGGCTTGTCTTCTTGATTCTAGCGTGTCCAAAGCGGCGCAGTTGCTTATGAGCAGGCTTGATGCCAGCAGGAGTAACAGTTTTTTTCCAGATGTGCGTGCCATTTTTTTCGTGGTTTTTGAATTTTGCTGTTATCTATATTATTGAATATTTTATGAGGATGTCTATAGGTGGTTTGTTACATTTGAGCGTGATATAATGTTTCCTGATGAACCTAACGTTTTATCGATCGACTTAGAATAAGGAAGGGCACAATTTTGATGAGTGTTTTTAGAGCGATTTCATTTTTATTCATTTTATCTTTCCTTCTTTTTGTTGCTCAGGGGTCGTTCGTGCGCGCTCAAGAGCCTGAAGGAGAAGGACTTTCTTTGCCTGCGCAAGAGCAATCTGAAAACTCATCTGTTGATCCTTCCGAGGATGTGCGTGGAGATGAGGAGTTGGAGACTCTAACACAGGAGAAGTCTTCATCAAAGCGCAGGATTGGGTATGTTAAGCTCAGTGAGCCCCTGACCCCAGAGCAGGTTGAGGCTGGTATTAAAATGATTTTGCGCCGCGGGGTGCATTCGGCTGCGCAAAAGCTTGGTGTTAAAGGCGGGTTTTTTAATAATGAAAAAGTGCGTTTGAATCTGCCTGATGCGGCCAGCGGTGTTGAACTTTCAGTGCGTGATGCCGGAGACGGACACTTGGTCGATGCTTTGGTTGAAAGTATGAACACGGTTGCTGAGCGTTCTATTCCAAGGCTTGCCGGTTATTTTCTGCTGGCTGTAGATCAAATAGAGATGGGAAATCCTAAAAAAGTCAATGAGAGCGAGGAAAAAACACCGGCTACGCTCTATCTGCACCGCCGAATGGCTATGGGTCTGGTTCATGTTGTGCGGCCCCTTTTTCGTATTGGTATTGCTGAGGAAGGGGTTGTTCGTGATTATGAGGCTTTGATAGATCGTTATGATGATTTACCTTTTGAGCCTGCTGTGTCCTTTAATGTTGAGGATTATATTGTCGGGCGCGTTTTGGAGGCGTTCTTCATTATGATGGGAGAAGAGGAGGAAGCTTTGCGCTCTGATCCCTTTTTGTGTATTAAGGAGGAGGTGTGCAAGGTTCTTGCGGAGGCTGCAGCGAATAACCCTGATATGAAGCAGCCTATGGATCCCGAGGATGTTATTGATATGCCTGTTGATGAGGGTGTGGGTGAAGGCGGGTCAGATTATGGCGATGATGTGCAGTGGCCTTCTGTAGAGTCGGGTATTCGAGTTAAATTTTGAGTATGTCGCTATTTATGGGGGGGGAAGCTTTACGGTTTTTCTGGTTTTTCCCGTACAGTTTGCGGCAAGTCTCTTGGCATTGTTGGAGATATAATTGTATCTGGCGTTGTGCCGGGGATGGTATTGCCGTTGGTTCCTTGCGCTATGTCGGCTCCATCACCGCTATAGCAGGAAACGGGAAGTTCTAGCAATTCAGGCCACTTATCTACCCACCCGGTATTATGACTTGCTTCTTGAACAAACATCGTTTGGACACAATTTCCAGGGGGCATTGATTGCAGATAGCTGTGCAGCACTGCGGGCGGGACAGTATCATCTGCTCCCCCGACGAAGTGATACTGGGGCGTTTTTGCAAGTGACATTGTTTCTGATACCGGATTAAGTGAATTGTTAAATGGGGGGGCGCCAGTTTCCTGTGTGTATGCTGTGTGGTCGAGAATGCCAGCCACTGTGCGAACAGATTTTATGTCTGCGCGGTGTGCAGCAAGAAGTGTAGCGATCGTTCCACCGCCGGAATAGCCGATCAGATTGAAGCTGCGGATGCCGTAACGCGTTATGATACCTTCCAGTGCTTTGTTATATGAATCCAGCACGGTTTGTGAGAAGCTGTCCTCGTTCCAGTATTTAGGATCGCATTTTTGTGCCGGTGATACCATGCTTGTGTATTGGCACGGGCGGGCAATGTATATTACGTTCTCTGCCTTGTCTTTTGATGCCAGATGCAAGGCGACTGGGTTAGATGGGGTGGGGTCGCTTGCGTCTTTGTTTCCCTGGCCTTCTATGTACAGGTTTGCAACGCCTCCGCGGTCATGGATGCGTTCGTAAGCGCGCAGGAGGAACGGTTCGGCGGTTATGTCACGGCGGATCATCCATGCGGGCGCTGCTATTCTTTGTGCCGTTTCGGTGCGCATGTAGGGATAGGTTGTACCTATACACCCGCCCAATGCGAGAATTGCCAGTGTTGCAATTAAACCCGATCTGATGCCTAGAGAATCTATGAATGAATCGCGTCTCATTTGTCCCTTTTATTTTTCTGTTATTTATTAACTTGTTTTAAATCATGCCTTAAAATGTTTCAGCCTGATTTCTTCATGTTTTTGCCGTGTCTATTCCAGAGGTCAGCTTAACGTTTGTGCTGACCGCGTTTGCAGGTGTTATAAGAATATCCCTAAAAAGTACACATGCGTGCATATTTGCTACACTTAGAAACGCTATCATTTATGTTTAAACGAATCACTAGTGCTTAATGCTGCGCACAAACTTGTCCTCAACTTTTTTGATGTTGTTTGTTGAAAGGGTCTTGATTATGGCTTTTATGTCACAGTTTTTTATGTGTTAGCCAGCTCGAGTATGACAGGAGTGTGATCGGAGGGTTTTTCCCAGCCTCTTGGTTCTTTGTCAATGCTGCAATTTTGTAAACGGTCTGCCAGAGCCGGGCTGAGGAGGAAGTGGTCAATGCGAATGCCGTTATTTTTTTGCCAAGCTCCGGCTTGGTAGTCCCAGAATGTATAGAGTTCCGGTGCTTTGGATTTCATGCGCAGGGCATCGTATAGGCCCAGATGTAAAAGGGCGCGCCATGCTGCGCGTGTTTGCGGGAGGAACAGGGCATCGTCTTGCCATTGTTTGGGGTAATAGCAATCTTTTACGTGCGGGATGACGTTGAAATCTCCGCCAATCAGGAAGGGGATATCGTTATCGCGCAGGGTTTTGAGGCGCTCGTAAAGTCTTTGCATCCATGCGCATTTATAGTCATATTTAGGGCCGGGAGCAGGGTTGCCGTTTGGCAGGTAGATATTGAGTATGCGCTGGCCTTGTATGTCGGCTTCGAGGTAGCGGGCTTGCGTGTCGTGCTCATCGCCGGGTAAGGCTTGCAGTACAACATCGATGGGCGTGCGTGCCAGCGTTGCAACGCCGTTATAGGCTTTTTCTCCTATGGTATGACTGTAATAGCCCAGTGATTCGAAGTGCTCTGCCTGAAAAACAGTGCCTTTTAGCTCCTGAATCAGCAAGACATCAGGCGCGTGCTCTTTTAAGAAGCGTGTGACGTGGCTCAGACGCGCTTTGATTGAGTTGACGTTCCATGTGACTATTTTCATTGTGTTATTCATGTTTCGAACGATAGCAACTAACCGCTCTTGAAGCCAGCGGGGTTTTTTTATTTGAGTTTTTTTATTTGGTTTTGCTAAGGTTTCGTGGCTAAAAAATAAAGGAGATACGGTGATGAATGGAAAAAAGGTTGTTTTTGTTGGTAAGCTGAATCTTGATATTGGGGCGAGTTCTTCTGATATTTCCGGGTTGGGTGATACCAAGGATTTTGCTACAGGGGGTATGGGGGTCTCGTTAGGAGGGGCGTCTTTTAATGTTTTTAGATCCTTTCGTGCGTTGTCAGATTTGTATGGTGAAAAGTATGATGCGGTGCTTGTAACGGATATCGGGTTGCCACCTGAAAGCGGTGAATTTGAAGGGCCGGATCAATATATGTTCGCGCATTTTGCTCATAATATGGCGCTGGATTTATTGAAAGAATCTGGTCTTGAGTGTGTTGATCTTTCTGAGGGGCGCAGGGGGGCTGGCGTTGCTGTGAGTTTGATTAGCGCGTGGTTCGGAGGTCGTCATATTTTTAAACAGGAAGAGCCTCTTGCTTCCAAATTTAATGATGTTTCCGGTTATGTCCCTCCAGAACTCCGGGCGGCTATTCATGGAGCGGCTCTGGTTTTTCTTGATCCTGCGCGTCCCTGGACACCTGCGACTGCGGCAGCTTTGTGTGAGGAGATGGGGATTTGTATGTTGACCGATTATGGTATGAAAGAAGTGTATGAGGGCACTCAACGTACTGCTGTTGAGCGGATTTTGGGGCATGCTGATATTATTGTAGTTCCGGGTGATGCAGTTGTTCCGGGAATGCAAAATGGTGTTAAAGATCCTGATCGTTTGTTTAAAATGTTGTGCAGCAATTCTTATCGTGCCGGAACAGTAATTATGTCGGATGGGACGCAGCCGGTTCAGTTATTAGATGATGGTCAGGTGCAGCAGATTGATGTGGTTCCGGTTGATAATCCGATTAATGTTAGCGGTATAGGGGATACACGTGATGGGGCGCTTATGTTTTTTCTGGTTAATGGGGATGATCGGGAGGTAGCTTTGCGAAAAGCCATGGAGGTCGCTGCTCTACGAATTCAGTATCCCGGAGAGGAATGGACTGAGCATTTTCTTGATCATGTGAAGAATAATCCGTTGTTTGCAAAGGATATTGAAGCTATTAGGCTTGCAACTGGGCGGGAAGAAAATGTTCATGTTGATTTGCAGGTTTTTGATACGGGATAGGGTCTTTGCCCCCAGAGTTGCGTGTGGTGTTTGTCTTAAACTCCGTGCGCTTATTATACAGCAAAAGACTCACCGCAGCCGCAGCCTGATTGGGCGTTGGGGTTGTCTATTTTGAAATTTGCGCCGGAGAGGTCTTCTTGAAACAAAATGGTTGCGCCATTTAACAGGTTCAGTGAGATCTGGTCTGTGATGACGCAATGTTCAAAAACAAGGTCTGTGTCTTTTGTGTCTTCACATAAGGTGAGGTCGTAGCGAAAGCCCGAGCAACCTCCTCCTTCGATGCGGATGCGCAGCATGAGATTTTCTGCCTTGCGTTGTTCTCGCAGTGCACGAATACGCTTTACGACTGTTTCATCTACATTTAAGCTCATGGGCTGGTATTATATGATCTTATAACACAGAGTATCAATAAAATTATGGAACAGCCTTCATCGAATTATTGTGCGTTACCGCTGGCCGCTTATGCCGAAAGGCCGGAGGAAACACTGGGGCGGGTTTATCCGGAGCCTGAGAGTTCTCACCGTAATGCGTTTCAGCGTGATCGTGATCGCATTATTCATTCCAGTGCGTTTCGGCGCTTGAAATATAAAACGCAGGTTTTTGTTTATCATGAGGGTGATCATTATCGTACGCGCCTGACTCATACGCTTGAAGTTGCACAAATTACGCGGACTTTGGCGCGGGCGCTGATGGTCAATGAGGATCTGGCCGAGGCGATTGCTCTGGCGCATGATATGGGGCACACCCCGTTTGCGCATACGGGGGAGGTTGTCTTGCAGCGGATGATGCAGCCTTATGGCGGGTTTGAGCATAATGACCAGTCTTTGCGGGTGTTAACAACGCTGGAGCGCAAATATCCCGAGTGGAACGGGCTTAATCTGAGCTGGGAGACGCTGGAGGGTGTGATCAAACATAATGGCCCGATGCTTGGAACGCCGCATATTGCCGCTCGGGAGTTGCAGGAAAAGATGGATATGCGCTTTTCGACTTATGCGTCGCTGGAGGCGCAAGTTGCGGCTTTATCCGATGATATTGCCTATAATAATCATGATTTCGAGGATGGTATCCGTGCCGGATTGTTTTCGGTCAGTGATCTTGAAGATGTGCCTGCTTTGGGGCGGGTTATTCATTCTGTTCGTGACAAATATCCCGCTATTGAAGATCGCTACGTTATTCAGGAAACCAAACGCGAGATGATCGGGCTGATGTGTGAAGATGTCTTGCAGCAAACAAGGGCTAATCTGGAGGCTTTTCACCCCGAATCACCTGAAGATGTACGTATGAGCGGGCAGCAGATTGTCTCTTTTTCCCCGGAAATGTTAGAAGATGTGCGTAAGATACGGGAATTTCTATATAATCGGATGTACAGGCACTATACAATCAACCGGATACTGCTCAAGGTGGAGCGGATCTTGGGGGATTTGTTTCAAGCTTTCCACAAGAATTATCAATTATTGCCTGATAACTGGCAAAAGCGCGTGGAAGATGGCGCAGGCACAAGCGATGAGCTGATAAGAGCGCGCATTGTAGCGGATTATATAGCGGGTATGACGGACCGTTATGCTATCCGGGAGCATGAAAGGCTCTTTGACCTTTACTGGGATTTGCGCTAACTGTTTTTATTGTATCTTTGATTTCGTTATTGAACATGGTTTGTGCTTTAGTATTTTTGGTAACAGGTCTGTGTTGTGCGCTGCAGGGGTATGTATTTGCGTTATGTTCTTTGTGTTAGGGAGAAGAAAGACTATGAGCCAGGGTGATCAGTTTCATCAGTATGGGTATGACCATTATTTGAAGGCGCCCAAAAAGCAGGGCAAGACCCGTGGGGATGGGTCTTCTTATGGTAGTCGCGGTGTGGTTTCTTCTTTGCTTTATGCGTTGGGCAGCTCGAATTTATTTCGCAGGTTGCATAGTCCGGTTGTCGCAGGCAGCGTTTTGGTCGGTGCGGTCTTGTTGTTTGTCGGTGTGGTTGCAATGACATATTTTTCCGGTGATACGGATGAGGCTTTGCCTGTGGTGCGTGCCGAGATGGCCAATGTTAAAGAGATGCCCCATAACCCCGGAGGGATGACAATCCCTCATAGTCAGAGCACTGTTTTAGCGCGTGAGGAGCAGCCTTCTGCTGATTATGAAGCTAAAGTTGTTGAGGATTTGCTTGCGCGCCAAAGCCAGCAAGATCTGATTAGTAAAGAGGAGATTTTTGATCGTGCGACTCGTATGCCACTTGATAGTACCAGGGTTGATGGCGCTTTGAGCGACGGTGCTGCGGATGAGCGTGTTCAGCGTGATTCTGCGGGTTTTTTGGATGAATCTGAAGGGGATTTAGTACCTTTTGTGGCTGAGGATGATTTGGCGGCGCTCAATGCGCAAGCCAAAGGCGCTGTTGATGTTTTGTCTGTGAAGAGTAAGAAGAGTTCAGGTGCTTTGGATTTGTCTTCAGCTAGTGTTATATCCTCTCTTGCCAGTGAACCTGCCGATGAGCCTGCAAGAGCGGACTTGAATCAGGATTCTGAAATATCAGAATTATCGGCTGAGAATGAGAAGCCGCAAGCGGATGGGCAGGATATTTTGCAAAAAATCGGCTCTTCGAAGGTGGGTGCAGATCAAGAGACACAGGATGACGGGTTTTCCAGCGCTTTTACTGAAATGACTGCCAAGGCTGCACTTGAGGGAAAGCCAAAGGCTCCCAAGCGTATCAGCGTGTCTTCTGCGGCTCAATCTTCTCTTGAGGCTGGGGAGCCAGCCGGGCGCCCGAATGTTTTGCACGGAGCAGGACAGTCTTCTGCGACTTTGGATTATGTGCGCGGCGTGTTGGGTACAGATCAAATGCAGGATGTTGAGCCTGCAGCCGGGGCGTCTTCTGATATTGAAATCGGGGCAGGTGTTTATTTTGTTCAATTGGCCAGTATTACAGATGCCAAGCGCGCTGCAAGTGAATGGGCGAAGATGCAAGGGCAGTATTCGGTGCTGGAATCTTCTAATTTCCGTGTGCAGAAGGCCGCTCTTCCCGCGGGGACGTTTTACCGCATTCAGGCCGGGCCGATGAGTAAGGCCAGTGCCGAGCGGATTTGTGATGCGCTTAAGCAAGCCAATAAGCCCGGAGGCTGTCTTGTCGTTAAATAGCAATTCTTTTGCGCGCGGCGCGGAAAAAACATTGCCTTGTATTTTTGCCGTTGAGGGTCTCTCTTTAAGTGAAGGAGAGACCTCTTTGTTCGCGCAGGCCAATCCTTTTGGTTTTATCCTTTTTAAGCGCAATTGTGACAATCCAGAGCAGCTCAAAGCGTTGGTGGGGCAGTTGAAAGAAATTGTCGGGCGGGATTGTCCGATCTTGATTGATCAGGAAGGCGGGCGCGTTGCGCGCTTGCAGCCGCCGCACTGGAAGGCTTATAAGCCGATGCGTCAATACGGACAGATGTATGAAACGCAAGGGGCGCAGTTGGCTATGGAGGCTTTGCGTGAGGATATGACGGCGCTGGCCAATGAGTTATTTGCGCTTGGAATTAATGTGAATTGTGCTCCGGTGCTCGATTT
>JBKHBN010000026.1:0-25259 GCA_046542355.1 Alphaproteobacteria bacterium
ATGATCCGCGCTCATCCTCGACAATTTCCATCATTTCACCCGGGCGAGCGCCTTCTTCCAAAAAGTAATCGAACAGGTCTTTGTTGTCTTCGGTTAGGGTGATTTCTTTTTCGCTGCCATCTTTCATGCGCATGTGCAATTTGTAATGCCAGCGACAGCTATTGGCGCAGTTGCCCTGATTAGCCCCGCGCTCGGCCATAAAATTAGACAGCATACACCGCCCCGAATAGGTCATGCACATCGCGCCGTGAACAAAGCTCTCAAGACGCACACCCGGGCATTTCTCGCGGATCTCCGCCAATTCCTTGAAAGTCACCTCACGCGCCAGCACCACCAGCTCCGCACCCGATTTATGCCAGAAATCTACCGTCGCCCAAGAGCACACATTGGCCTGCGTTGAAATATGCAAGGGAAACTCGGGCGCATGCTCTTTGACATAGGCAAACACCCCCGGATCAGCGATAATCACACCATCAGGAACGCAGGCACGCAATGTCTCGATATAATCATCCAGCTTGGGCACATCCTTGTTGTGCATAAATAAATTAAGCGTCAGATAAACCCGCACGCCATGTGCGCGGGCAAAAGCGATGCCCTCTTTGACATCCTCCAGCGTCATTTTGGATTTGGTACGAAGCGACATATCCGGCGTGCCCAGATAAACCGCATCAGCGCCGTACAAAACCGCTACCTTCAGCCGCTCCAAAGAGCCGGCAGGCATAAGAAGTTCTGATTTGTGCGCGCGGTCTGTCTTGCTCATAAGCTCCCTTTTAACGCAAGGGGCGCATGAAAAGCAAAGCTTTTATAACGATAGCTGTGTGTTAATAGCGCAAAGAGAGCGACGGGAAAGCCGCAGGTCGTAGAGGTTCAGGCGCAGGCTGCTCGGTCATATCAGCATATCGATGGAGAATCTCTCTAAGCACATGATCAGCCCCTTGCATGCTTTCTGCGGTTCTTCCAATGCCAGCCAATTGTATCAAGTCACCAAACGCCGCCATAGAATCAGGCGCCTGCTCGCCATCGACAATGCGCCCGAGTAATTCCTGCGCACCGCGCACCAGCCGTGGATCACAATCGGGATCAAGCCCCAGACTCTCAACAAAAGCACGCGCTCGTTCTGAGGGAGAGGTTTCAACAGAATTTCCACCACATGAACCAGCATTAAAAAAGAGGGTTAAACCAGCCGCTTTTGTCACTATTAAATAATCCCGCCATGTCTTGTTTTTTATGTCTTGTTTTTTACCTATGTCCCGATGTTTATAAGCAAAACTTACACATAACCGATAGAAAAGTCAAAATTCATGTATGAGAAGAACAAGTACGATATTATGTTATCCAAAAAGACTGTCAATATCGTCCTGAGATTGAGCTTTTTTCTCGGAGCTGCCATCTTTCGCAGGGAGTGAGGAAACATTACCGCCGCTCGCCTTTTGACTTTCTGCCTCAAACATATCATCAATCTCACTTTGATCGGAGGCCTCACGAATCGTTTGCCCCACAATATCGCGCTCGGTCTGAACCTCAATACCAAGTTTTTTAAACGTGGAGCTTAACCGCTCCTCAATAGATTGCAGATTGTTCAAAGTATTGCGAATGCGCTGCCCGGTCAGGTCTTGGAACGTGCAGGCCATAAGAATTTCCTGAACGTCATTTTTGATCTTATCGCGTATTTCTTTGCGCGTTCCGGCGTCTTCCCAGTTTGTTTCATCACTGACATATTCGGCAATGCGATCTGCCGCATCTAAAATATTATTGGCCGCATGTTCTGTATCCTCAATCACCGCCTCAAGCTCAATGCCGGTATTGGCAGAGGTTCCACCTCCCCCGCCGCTATATCCAATAGCGCTAAGTATCTCCAGAATTTCGGCAAAGCGCTTGGTGATCCCGTCTTCGGCCATATCAAATTGTTGGGAGGTTGCATGAATCTCTGTTGAAATCTCGTCAAAACGCCGCGCTATAAAAAGCTCAAGAGTTTGAAGTTGCTGATTTACTGTATCGACAGTCTTGTAAATCTCTTCTTGTTCCGTTGTTAACTGACTATTTTGATCAAGTATCATAACCGTTCATGCCTTTTCTTAAACTGGAATTACAACAACCTCGTGATGCCTTCGCGCAAACAAACGATACAAAGCAAAAGAATGCACACAATGCAGGCAAAAGAGATTAAACCATAAAAGTCCTAACAAATTACTACACAAAAGCATATATGAACAGAGCCTTGGCATGACAATCCAGAGTCAATTCATTCAATGATATGGGAGGTTGCGGAGATAAAGAAGTACAAAAGACATTATTGTTTTTGATACAAATCGAAGACATCAACAACTTCGAGGAGCTGTTCAATTTCCTTTTTAACGCGCAAGGCCTGGTCGCGAGTGGTAACAGGCACAAACAGATCGGAGGCCTCGAACATGTCCTGATCGTGAGGAATCATCATAAAGATGAAGCGCTTTTTAAACAGCACGGCAGTCAGGGGAGAGTTATTGAAAACATCGCCAACCTCGGCCAGTTCTTTAAGAAGACGCTCATCAACAACGCCGCGAATCTTCTCTGGCTCAGTGGAATAAATCGAAAATCTGTCCCAGTCAGGGTCAGATACCTGAATATCAACCGGGCTTAAGGTCTTCCATCGTGTATTGGCATAAGCCTTTTCCATTTCCTTATTGGCGGTAATAATCGTGTGACCCTCAAAAACATCTTCAGGAGCCTCAAGCATAACAAAGATACCATCAAATACCGGGCCATCCTTTTTTGCTCTGGAGTATAAGCGCGCCTCCGAAAATATAACCTTGGCGTCCTTGTAGCGCCCCATGAAACAGTCCTCTGCTTCATAGCGCTCATGCGCAGGCACAACGGCGAGCCGCTCAATTTTCTTGGAACTGATTCCGCGTGAGGGATAATAGCTCAGACCATTAAGCGCCTTGGCCAGCTTGGGCATAAAGACAGCCTTGTGTGCTTCTTTATACTGTTCAATTGGCCGCGCTGCCCAGATCTGCAAAACGATGCAAGGGATAAAAGACAAAAACAAAAAGGCGACAGCCTCAAAAAGGCGGCCTTCCATCATAAACAGCCAGCCAAAGGCAGCAACGCCGATCAATATAATCAGAATGCTCAGATTTATGGCAACCCACCCGCGCATGCGGTGCTTGCGCATATATCCCAAACGTAAATCTTCTGATTCTTTGATGAGGCCAGTCAGCTCCTTGGTAAAGCGGTCTTCATCAACGCGGTCAACCTCGTTCATACGCGCAAGGTCTTCTTGCTGTTGTCTTTTTTTTCTTATAAATTCTCTTTGTCCGCGCACGCTCATAACACCATCCTAAACACCATACAAAATCAACGCAAGCTCTCAGATCAACTCAATCACAAAATTCATGAGGACAGAGCAGGACAGGGCAGGGATAAGTGAAAAGATCGCTAAGTGAAAAGGCCGCTAAGTGCAAAAGGCCACAAAAACCCCTTTTTTGGCTGCGGTGCACTAAACTTTTTTTTAAGTTTTCTTTTATTCCAATCAATGGGTTAGAGGAAATAATGACAAAAAGTGCTAAAAATATAGCAAAAAGCACAAAAAGACTGTTGATTTATTGAAAAACATGGCATACAAATCAACCACTCCGGTCGTCTCTCCCCCACATACACTCCCTCCAGATGACCGGAGTTTCCTTATTCTATCCACAAGCTTTAATTGTCGGTTTGATGAAGCGGCGATGCATCGCTCATATGATCCACAGAACTATCAAGCGCGCTATGGCTTGAATCTTGATAAGTGGCTGCGCTTGCAACTGTTCGAACAGCTCTGATCGGCAGCACGGTAATCTCTCCAAGCACAGTCCCCACAGCGCCGCATCCGCTCAAACAGCCAAGCGCAGCAATCATACAAAAGAATCGAAGGTAAAAGATCATACCTAAACGCTAGCAAAAACTTTTCTGCAAATCCAGAGCCTTGTTCGAATAAAAAAGGAAAGGCTTGAGCCGAAGGTATAGCTTGCAGCATGGAACGAGGATAGATGATGTTACTCGCAAGGAAAGGGCGCTGTCTTTAGGACGGTTTTTCTTCTGAAAGAACATCACAGACAACATGGCAGCTATTTGTCCATTTGGCTGTATCAGGACAAATCCACGAAATCGCAGTCAGAATACTTTGATAGTCTTTCTCAAGATGCCGGTTGAATATCGGTTCGTGGTGCGCAATGCGGTTACGTAATATACGCAGGTGATGGAGTCTTTTGTTGATCTCGGATCGTTTTTCTTGGGCATGTGGAAGGGCTTTGTGCAAAACGGGTTCCCATAAGGTCTGGTGATAACGTTTGCTCAAAAGCGAGACCCAGAAACCAAAAGACAATTCGGCAACCATATGCGGGGGATCAATAATACCATGAGAGCGTTGTACAGAATCTTGTGCTTTTTGTATTTGACGTCTGCCCGCAGGAATCAAAGTTATGTTCTCATACCAAGAGTCAGTATTGAACAGGGCAGTGAGCTGATAATGCAGGGCATTTCTGAGCGTAATTTCCAGACATTGCAGCGGCGCATAAAAAGCAGCACTCGCCTTTGTGTTCCACAAATAAAGTTTAAGCGCATTTGCTTTATTTTGGCGTGTTGCCTGTAGATATGTATGTAAACGCTCGCGTGAAAGAGATTTCTCCAAGTTATCAATGATTATAGGCGTGTAGGTAAACATGTATGTGCTTGGCAATAGATTTAATGGTGTACTCAATAGTGTTTTTATTTGTTATTAAGCAAATTGCTGCTATAATATACTGGTAAGACCCCGGATGTCCCTGCTTTTAGCATACTACCGGGGTCAAGCTTTTTTATAGAGTGTTTTCAGGTTTAAGTCTAGCGCCAAGGTTGAGTGATCACTCATCGCCCATCTTCAGTGCAGCAATAAACGCGCTTTGAGGGATCTCCACATTGCCGTATTGCCGCATCTTGGCTTTCCCTTTTTTCTGCTTTTCCAGCAGTTTCTTCTTCCTTGAAACGTCACCGCCATAACATTTGGCCGTCACATCCTTGCGCAAAGCCGAGACATTTTCCCGCGCGATAATCTTGCCGCCAATCGCCGCCTGTATAGCGATCTTGAACATCTGGCGCGGGATCAGGGTTTTTAAGCGCTCACACATGCCGCGCCCACGATTTTCCGCATTGGCGCGGTGTACAATCATCGCCAGCGCATCCACCGGCTCGTCATTAACGCGGATATCCAGCTTCACCAGATCATTCTCGCCATAGCCATCAAGCTCGTAATCAAAGCTGGCATAGCCCTTGGACAGGCTCTTCAGCCGGTCATAAAAATCAAACACCACCTCATTGAGCGGCAACCGGTAAACCAGCATCGCCCGCCCGCCAACATAGGTTAAATCCTGCTGCACGCCCCGCCGATCCTGACAAAGCTGCAATAAGCTGCCCAGATACTCATCTGGCACAAGAATGGTCGCCTTGATCCACGGTTCCTCAATGCTTTTGATCTTCACCACATCAGGCATATCCACCGGATTATACAGCTCTATTTGCGAGCCATCGGTCATATTGATCTTATAGACAACGCTGGGCGCAGTAGGGATCAGATCCAGATCAAACTCGCGCTCAAGGCGCTCTTGAATGATCTCCATGTGCAAAAGCCCCAAAAATCCGCAACGAAACCCAAGCCCCAGAGCCTGTGAGCTTTCCGGTTCATAATGCAAAGACGCATCATTTAAGCGGATCTTGCCCAAAGACTCGCGCAGCTTCTCAAACTCGCTGGCATCAGCCGGATAAAAGGAGCAAAACACCATCGGAATAGAGGGCTTAAAGCCCGGCAATCGCGCCGCGCAAGGCTTTTTCTCATCGGTAATCGTATCACCGACATTGGTCTCGGAAATATCTTTAATAGAAGCCGTAATAAAGCCCATCTCACCGGGGTAGAGCGCAGGAAGTTCTACCTTTTTAGGCGTAAACATACCCACGCGGTCAATCTCGCGCGTTGCCCCGTTGCTCATGAATTTGATCTTCTGCCCTTTCCTGAGCGTGCCATCAACCACGCGCACCAGCACCACAACCCCAAGATATATATCATACCAGCTATCCACCAGCAGAGCCTTGGCTGGCTTGGTTGCATCACCCTCAGGAGGAGGGGGCAGGCGCGTCACAATGGCTTCCAGCAATTCACCAATACCAGCGCCCGTCTTGCCCGAGGCCAAAACAGCATCATCCGCCGGCAGGCCGATCACATCTTCGATTTGCTCCCGCGCCCGCTCAGGATCAGCCGCAGGCAGGTCAATCTTGTTAATAACAGGGATAATCTCGTGATCATTCTCAAGCGCTTGATACACATTGGCCAGTGTTTGCGCCTCCACCCCTTGGGTTGAATCCACCACCAGCAACGATCCCTCACACGAGGCCAGAGAGCGCGACACCTCATAGGAAAAATCAACATGTCCGGGCGTATCCATCAAGTTGAGCTGATACTCGATCCCGTCTTTCGCCGTATAGGCCAGACGCACCGTTTGCGCCTTGATCGTAATACCGCGCTCGCGCTCAATATCCATGGAATCGAGCACCTGTTCGCTCATCTCGCGCTCTTCCAGCCCGCCGCAGGTCTGGATCAGACGATCCGCCAAAGTGCTCTTGCCATGGTCAATATGGGCGATAATGGCGAAATTGCGGATATGTTCAAGCTTTTGTGTCATTGGGCCTCTTTTATTTCGCCGAACAATGCCTGCGCATTGCTTCGGTCATGGGCGATAATGGCGAAATTGCGGATATGTTCAAGCTTTTGTGTCATTGGGCCTCTTTTATTTCGCCGAACAATGCCTGCGCATTGCTTCGGTCATGGGCGATAAGGGCATAATTTCGGATATGTTCAAGCTTTTGTGTCATGGATATATATTCTGTTGTAACTGCACGGAAGATAGGGGCTTTCGATAAAAACAGCAATCAAAAAATGATAGAAGCACACACAGGGCTTTTGGTTTTACACGAAATTGTGTAATGATTGAAAGGCCAACTGATAAAGTGGAGAGCAGGCAAGACATGAACAAGAAAAAGCAAAAAAAACAAAAAGAACCGGAATTATTTGAGAAATCCTATATGGCAGAGCAGGGCGAAAATGCAAAGCGCCCGCCCTATATTTATATTGCCATTATAGTTCTGTTTCTCCTGCTCGTTCTCGTAAAAAATATAATGGGAAATCAGGATGAAGAGCAGACCGACACAACCACGCTCCCCCGGTCTTTTGTCGCCCGATCCGATGATATGGCAAAATAAAAGCGCTTTATATATGTGCAGAAGAATAGACATAACACGTGACGACACTATCTAACATACAATCCCAATGCAATCGCCATGGGGAGAGGGTAAAACGCATGCTGCGGAGCACAAAAAGCAAAGCAGGCGTCCATTTCGTCGCCTGCTCACATAACTGGTGACAGTAACACTTCAATCAGCCCGATAAGAGCGCTGATTTAAACAGCCTTAGCCCTACATCACAAAATTCATCGTAGAAGTCATTTCTGGACCTACGCTTTGCTCGGGAGCTGCTGCAGCGGCAAGATCTTCAATGCGTCCCGTAGGATCAAAACCTACAGAAACCTTTTGCGCTCCCGCAAAGGCATTCTGTAACTCGGATAATCTGGCTGCACCTGTAAAAGGACCCGTCATTGACATGTGTTCACTCCTTATTTTCTTTCTTGGTTTATTATACTAGTTTCCGCAATTTTTTGCACGTTTTTTCATAAAAATTCTTGCGACCCTTTATGAATAATCAAGGGGAGATACGTTCCTTCCTTCGGCTCTCCCGTAACATCATCTATCAAAATCATCAACATCTGATGCGTATTTTGCATATTTTTTGCCATTGAACGTGTCACCGGCAATCCTGAGTCTCTAACCTCTCCGCTCTCCATCACAAAATCGAGCATACACGTATCTAAATCAAACTCTAACCACGATATGCCAGCCTTAAACGGCTTGTTGTAAAATACTGCACATCTGCCATCGTCTCTAACGGCAACATCAATTTGAAGTTTATTATCCTCTTCAACGCCGTGAACAAAGTCAACCAAAGTGCCAGTGAGCGGTCTTTCATCGCTTTGTTCTACATATTCGTCCGTCATCCTGTTTTTATTCTCTTTATGCTTCGATTATATAGACTTCGCTCAAAAAATGCCCGTTTTTTTTTAGATTTTTTTAAAGTTTTTTGTACTTTAATTCAAACCGTTAGTAATTTCGGGGGTTTTAATTTTAAGAGGAACTTCCACACCATCGACGATCTTACCATCCTTGGTTCTGATAATAAACAAATATTGTTCTTTAGCGATATAAGGGCGCACCAGCCATTGAATTCTTGCGCCCAAATCAAGGCGTTGACGGTCATTAGTAATAACAGTGATGTGCTGCGTGTCGTGGTCATACTCGAGATGATCGATAGTGCAGTTAAGCTCCGGCCCGTGGAAGATGTAATTCACGCCACGTTCGCGGTCGCAGACAATATCAAAGTCATCTGGATTTTCGAACAGCTTCTTGCGCCCGGAGCCAAAGCCTCTGCCCCAGTCTTTGCCCATACTCGCAGGAGACTTGGGCGTTACTTCAGTAGTGTTTTCTTCATCAGACATCATAAGATCCGCCAAAAACGGCGCATAAGCGCAGTGTTCAGAGCGATTATAGCCTGTAACACTTAATAAAATCATAACACTTACCTTATGATATGGGAAGACACAACTGATTCAATGGTTTGTAGTCCATGCTTTAAGAGGATTTAAATCCTTATGCCGCCCGCGCCGCAGCAAGAGCCGCATCAATAGAGTCAGGATCCATCCTATAATCAACCGTAATCTCTTGAGGAGCCTGACCAGAAGCTGCGCTTCCCGGGACAACAACTTCGATTTTACCTTTTAATTCATCAGGGAGGTTAGCGCCTCTGCCACTCATCGCTGAGATGGTACGGGCAACATGCTGATCAACCTGATGTTCTATAGCATTTTCCAAGCGTTGCGGTATATTGCCTTCATGTCCTTGCATTACAACCTGACCATTCACAACCCGCAGATGAGCAAACGTACCAGCCGGTACCTGATTTCCATTGCGATCTAATACACCATCGCCTTCATAGTCATCAGCCGCAGCGATAGGGGCGTGGGATTGAGTATCACTATTCGTACCAACCGCACGCGCGCCATAACGGCCTTGTCTAACAAATGGGCTGCGCCCTTCCGAAGCCGCCAGCATATTTTTATGCGTCGCGTGCGTACGTTTCATGAAAAAGACACCGGCGGCTAGTAAAACGCCCCATTTTACCACCGCTGGCATTTGTCCGCCAAAGGCGAGGTTATTCACGGTATTCATGGCCATCATCACACCGAGGAATCCTGCGCCATTTTCAAGAGCACTATAAAAATTGCGCTCGCCCCGCGTTTTTGCATGGGCTTTGGTATCACCCCACCAGTCGGCGACACTGTTTTTAACCCCGAGGGCTGCTTCCCAAAGACCGCCAACCGTGCTTGTGCCACCCGGCTCACTCTCAAAAACTTGAGCAGCAACGCTTCGCTCCCCAAAAGCGCTTGATAATCCTCTATGGATCTGACCACGACCACTTTGGCTGTGTGCATAATAGGGATCTTGCTCCAAAGCATTAGCAGTCTCGACAGTATTTTGCTCAATGCCCTGAAGAATCTGCACAGCCTCTACCCTGTATTGGGCTAGTGTATCAGTGGCTTCCTCGATTTGCGCCAATTTTGCCGGCATCGTCGCGGCTTCAGCCGGTGTGCTGATATTGGCGACCTCCTGCTTCAGATCCCGCAACTCTGCTTTCAGCTCCTGCACCTGCTGATCTTGCAAAATAGCAACGATCTCAGCCTGAGCCTGCTCGGATGCCGCGATATTCGGATTGACCGTACCGCTCAGCAGATGCGACAGTCTCTCAGCCTCCTGCGTTTTTCCTTCAGCGCGCAATTGTTCAACAAGCTCTTGTGCATTCCCCTTCATGCCGCGCAAGTCAGATATAAATTCAGCTGCGCCGTGATTATTGCCGTCAATAGTGCCAGCAGCCCCTTTTATAGTTTGATATTCTCTCAGCGCTTCACCATATTGGCTCTCAAAGGCCTGCCTCTGCGTATCGAGAAGAATCTGCCACGGTGCCAATTCGCCATCATTGCTGCTACTCGCTGCGCCGCTGCCATTTCCTCCAGAGCTGCCTCCAGAGCTGCCTCCAGAGCCGCCTCCAGAAGCTGCATCCCCATTTTCCGCTGTCATCTCATGTCCTCCATTATCACCTGTGCCAGTCATGCCGGAGTCTGATGCTCCGTTGCTTTGTGCTGGCCCATTTGATCCTTGTGCCCCATCTCTAGCAGGGTCGTTTTCCTCATCTGTTGTACCGGCGCCTGACACTGCTGTACTGGCAGGATTTGTAGAGCTGTCCCCATCCATCGCCGTTGCTGCCAAAACAGCATCACCCCCCGCCGGCGTTTCTTCTGGCGTTTCTTCGTCACGTCTAAAAAGATCCATTGTCGCGCCAGGCAATCCTGCTACAAAACCAGCAGTGCCGGTTATTGCATCAATAGCGCCGGGCAAGGGACTTTGAAGATACTCTTCCCCGAACTTGTACCCACCAAGTGCTGCGTCAGCAGCCTTGTTAAAAGGCAGGTTCGTGTGCTCAAGACCGAGTGAATCCCAGCCTCGTTGTTCCATGCGCAGCGCATCCACGCCAAATAATCCTTCGGTCGCAAGATCCTTTTGGAATTCCTCGCCTGTCATTTTATTAAGAGCCAATCCTGCAGTAACATCAGCGCCATAATCAAGTAACCGCGCACCCGCCCAAACGCCCCGAGCATACAAACCACCAATAGTGAGCGGAATTTTTGATGATCCTACTACTCCGTCAAGCGCTACATTCAAGCCAAATCTGGGAATATCGGCTCCGTCTTCGCTCCAGAAAGCAAGATCATCTCTGTGCTCCCACGCTGCCCCCGCGGCATAAGCCCCAGCCATACCAGCCGCCGCTATACTCACAGGGTACATCTTGAAAGGCCATTTGGTTTGGTAACCCAAACCACCGGAAAGAACGCGCTTGGGAATATTTGTCCAAATTGTAGCTTGGCCTTCCGTTCCCCTGTCGGCATCGCTGAGCGCTTTCCACTGATTCTTATCGAATTTGCCCTTGTTGCGGTGGGTAAATGCGTTCCAGTGCATACGCTTACTATCATCAACATACCCACCAGTAGACCACGCTAACAGTCTTTTGGCTTGGCCAAATAAAAATTGTCCAGTCGCATCTATTCCAGGTCCTGATGTAGCGGTAACAGGGTGCATCCGTGAATAGGGAATACCACTTACTTGCCCATCAGCATAGCTGCGGGCAATAACATCCCAGCGCGCCAAACCACCAAGAATGCGCTGGTTAAGCCAGCGCGGCCCCCGCTTAAATGGCGTGTCATACCAGAAATTAGACATATCAATCATGTTTTCGAACATGCGCTTATGGTAATCATCTGCACCCTTTTGATAGTTTTCCAATATATCGGTGACCCGGTTGGGTATAAGATCCTCAACTTTCTCCCCCTGCGCGAGAGTGATGGCTCTTAAAGAACGCTGAACAGATGTTTCCCCGCCTTTAAAGCTGGCCGCATCCTTAAGTGCAGCAGGAAAGCTGTTGTGATCTTGTGTACCCCAAGAATGTTTGCCATCGGCATCCCTCTTTATCCCTTTTGCATAATCAATAATCGTGAAGAGAATGCTTTCTGGGTTACTTGAAGGTGTTTTTTCAGCGACCCAACGCGTATGCTCGTTATATCCGAAATGGGATAGCCGCCATTCCAAATCAAATAGATCCTGCGATGAGGCGTTTTCCTCTGTTAAACGCAAATCATTTAAAGCATCACCCGCACCACCTAAAGGATAATTTTCACCTGTAGATTTCTCAGTCTTTTTTGCGGCATCGCTTGCATCGGACGCTTCATCGGCACCGCTGCTCGCACCCGCCTTTTTAGCATCTTCAGCCTTCTTAAGCTTGTCATGTTCATCCGGGCTATAAACACGCCCATTTTTAACCGTGTATGCCTCTTTTGCGTTCGTACGATCAACATAACGCCCGGTTTCGCGCCAGACAACTTGATCTCCAAGACGATCTAATCGATGCCCAAGGGCATATTCAAGGTTATCAAATTCAATGCCATTCCCGACTTTCCGAGTGTTCTGGATAAAATCTTGGGCAAATCTACTATCGGCACTTGGCTTGGAAAATTCCCCAACCATATCAATAAGATCATTAGCATAGAGCTTCATGTGCTTGACATCGAGATCAAGCGGAACCGTTTTTCCTGTGCTATATTTTGCTTTATCATCAATGGGTTTTCCATCAATGGTTAGATTTCTGAGTTCCTCACGAAGCTCTAAGAGACCTCGTCTAAGCTTTCCAAGATTATCTTTATTCGTTTCTGCAAAAGTATCAAAAAGCTTTCCGAACTCCTCCGCAGCTTGATCAGGCGTAAGATTTCTCTTGCCCAATTTTTCTGTAATCTCAAGCGCATCTGTTTTTAAATCAATAAAAGCCCGTGCCACGCCACTTTTCATGACCATTTCATCTACATTTTTGATCATCGGCCGCATGACGCGATCTGCAACCCTGATCTTGGCTATGCCTTTGTGCGCAGGCCAAAGATAAGGAACAAGCCCTTCAAATTTAACCTTAAATCCTCCTTCAAAGGAAATATTTTTTGGATTGATTTTAATTTTGCTTAGTAAGTTCCGTGGCCAGTATAACGGCGCCATCAATCGCAAAGCCCGCGCTTCTTTATGCTCCTTGAACTCATCAACAAAACGCCGTCCAGCAGAATTCTTTTCAGGCAAAATATCCTCAATATCAGAGATATCACCCGCCGTGCGACCAGCGCCACGACCACCGGCTCCACCACCACCGGGAGTAGGGCGCGGCTCCGCATCTGCCGCAGTGTCTGCTTCGCCACCCGTGTCACCACCAGCGCGACCGCTCTCGCTGTCATCGGCACTGCTTCTGCTGCCATCAAGATCAGGAGTGTAGCGAGCATTTCCTGTACCTTCCTCAGGCGTCAGCACCGAGCCATTACGTTCCTGATATTTGTGTGTTACTAATTCTTGCGCTCTTACAGTATCTTCAATGCTTCGGGTTCCCCCGTCTGCAAACTCTTCAGCCAGCTTGTTTACCATGTCATCTCTTTGCTGAAGCGCACGGATTTTGCTATCTTCAAGCCCACGCAAGAGATCGGCCTCAACCCCTATATCGTCGGCAAGTTTTTTAATCATGAAGGGGACGCGAGTGGTACTCGCACGCGGATCAAAGTGCACCATAAGCCGCTCAAAATCACCTTTGAAAGCAGTAAGAGATTTGAGAACGCCTGGCTCCATAAGCTTTGCAAAGCCGCTGCTCTCAATAAGCTGTCTGGCCGCACCGCCGTTTTCATCAAGCATGCGCGTGATTTCAGGTTTCTGCTTCCATCTGGCAACAGCCTCAGGCAACTCATCATCAGGCACGTGGGCAAGAGTGCGTGTCAGATCATCAATCAACAGGGGATCAATAACTCTGGTATCCAACCCTTTGGCGGAATAGACAAGAAAGTCACCTATAATATTGGCGGGGTTTGCCATAACGCTCTTCTATACCCTTTATCACATAAAATTGTTATTATACTTACAGCTTAGACAAATAGTACCGGAAATGGTATGTCTTTGTCAAATTTATTCGCTACGGTGAAGGAGGCACTGGCGGCGGCGCAGCTACGCTTCCTTCAGGTGCCTGAGGCGGTTGTGCCACCGGCGGCTGCGTGCCCAAGCGAAGACCGGCAGAACCGGTGCCCTGCAACCTTTGTTCCGCCTCCTGTTCTCGTATCATCTGCTCATAAGCTGCTTTTGCATCGAAGCTCTCATCCATAAATTTGTCACCAAGAGCCTCTAGATTCTGTATAAGATCACCACCCCCCAAATGCTGGGCAGCGGCCTCAAACTGCGCGATCCGGTTCTCTCCCACTTTCTCATTAGCCCAGTACCCGAAACCAAAAGACGCGGTTGCCCCCAGTCCCTCCGCCGTCATCCCAATTCTGCCATCAAGAGGATCAAGAAAGCGCCCCGTGCCACGCGCTCCACCTTTGAAAAGGCGAGAAAGCGCACCAGGGCGGCCAAATTCTTCTGTTGTCCGGGATAAACGCATAGCCTCATCCACACCAATGGGCTTTAGCCCGCGTTGCGTGGCAAGCGTGTTTACATCCTCCAGTTTTCTTGCAACCTTTTTAACAAGCAGATCTTCTTGTTCTTTAAGAGCTGTAATAGCCTCCCTACCCAGATTAGTGCCATCGTCTAGCTGGGCACGCAACGCTTTTAATTTCTGCGCAGGGCTTTGGAGGCCAGCGCGAGAAAAAACACCCCTAAGCCCATATTTTGTATCTATAAACTTTGTCGCAACATATTCCGTGAGATCGTCTTGCGTAAGCGCTCCGCCTCTGACCTGTTCAACGCTTTGGCCTGTTCGCCGCGCCCGCATGCCATCTGTAAAATCATTGGTAAGCGTGCGGCCTCTTCTTCCTGCAGCAAGTTCATCAGCGCGCTGGGCATGTTTTTGAGCGTTACGCGTGTGTTTGGCAGCATCATGGCTTGCCAGTCTAGCAGCATCATCGGTAGATGTCCCTGCTTTTTGAGCCGCCTTCGCTGCTTTTCCTGCTGCGCGCGTAGCTCTCCCGGTAGCCTCAACAGCATCGGCAACCATATCAACGCGCCTCGCAGTATGAAGGCTCTGCAAAGACATTTTTCCGGTTTTAAGGGCTGTAGGACTAAGCGCTCTGGTTGCATTGATTGCCCCGCCCGCAAAAGCGCCGCCAAAGAAAAAGGTTGCAATCTCCCCGGCAGCCTGCGTGCCGTAGAGATAAACTCGCTCAATACCCGCATTCTCATTGACCTGAAGTATGCCAGTTTCAGGATCGTTAATCATAGGCTCGACCGGCGCAAACTGCGTTTTTTCAGTGAGCCACGTTGTGGTAGCAAAAAGCTCGCGGTCACTCTTATTATATAGAGCGCCTCTTATGCCATCTTCCCACGCTTTCGGGGTCACAAGAGTTAAGCCATGGGAGAGAAGATTACCGCCCATTCGGGCTAAATTTAGGGGATTTAGAAAACTAGCGGCATCAACAAAAAACCCGGCTGTAGAGGTCACACTATTTGTAGCGCCCTGCGCCATCAGCTCTGCCGTGCGCCCCGGATGATCAACGCCAAAGTTAATAAAGTGATGAAAACAGTTTTGCTGGCGATCCGCATCTTCAGCGAGATCTTCTACAGGAGCGTTTTCAAAATCAAGGGACACCTCGTCCCATCTGATGGAAGAGGGGGCTGATCGTAATGGTGATGTCGTATCGTCCATCAGCTATCCCCTTATAAAAATACTAAAACCAGATAAATTATCCTAAAACCGATCCCTTTATAGCATAAAAGTGTTAAGTAAAGTCTAAACCTGGTGCATCTACTGGCAAATCTAAATGTGAAAAATCGTTTCTGTATCTATCACCAGCAGGAGCATCTCCATCCATACCCGGCATAAGCTCGCCAAGTTTATCACGGTTAAACCACGCCAGCGCACCAAGACCAACGAGAAAGGCCGTGCCCATCATGTTCATATTACCGCCGCTAAGTTTACTAAGAAGCCATGTTCCCACGCCAATACCACCACCGCCCATAAGTATCTTTGACCAGTCCCAGCCCTCGGCACCTTCCGTAAGACCACCCACGCTCTCCCGTGCACTGTCAAATGTCTCTCTAAGAGCGGTGCCTTCTTCAACCAAACCACGAGCCCCATCAACCAATTCTCCGGCCTTGTCGCGCGCACCGTCAATGGTATCACCAACGCCACCGGCTAACGCTCTAATGGGCTTTGTTGTTTTGTCGAATCCTTCGGTAAGGTCAATTTTGCCATCCTCACCTTTAAAATTCCCGGCAAAGCCGCTAAAAGCGTTCGCAAGACTATCGCGGAAAGCATAAGCTCCAGTACCCAGAACAGCCATCTTCCTTGGATTTTTAAGAATTGTCCCTGCAACTTTTCTAAAAATAGCACCAATCACGACAATTGCCCTCCTTTACCTGAAAAGAGAGGGGCAGAGGCTACACTACCATTGACTATATTTGGAACTCTAAACATTCCGCCTTCCTTCTATCACCCTATTATAGCACATTTTCTGCGCCTTTTTATATATAGTTACGCCCAGTATAAGACAGCAAAGCCAAAAAAAGCAAGTTTTTTATGGATATTAAGCGTTAATCAAAACAACATCTGCCTTCGCGCAAGCCCTTATAAACCCTTATATAGCACAAAAGTCGCGCTCACGCCAGTTTTTCACCGATAGCGGAACCAACTGGCGCGATATGGTTTCGACATGGTTTAATGGTTAAAATGTCGCAAGCCGGTAAAGACCATCGCCAGGCCACGCTCATTGGCCGCATCAATGACCTCTTGATCACGGATCGAGCCACCAGGCTGTATCACAGCGCTTACTCCTGCATCTGCTGCGGCCAATAATCCATCAGCAAAGGGGAAGAAAGCATCAGAGGCCACAACAGAGCCCGTTGTAAGCGGTTCGTCCCACCCTGCATCCTGCGCGGCCTTTTGCGCTTTCATAACCGCAATGCGGCACGAATCAACGCGGCTCATTTGCCCGGCACCAATGCCAACGGTCGTCATATCTTTGGCATAGACAATTGCATTGGATTTAACATGCTTGGCCACCGTAAAGGCAAAAATCAGATCACGCATCTCACGTTCCGTTGGCTCGCGGTCTGTAACAGTGCGCAGATTATCCATATCCAGCACAAGATTATCAGCATCCTGTACCAGCAAACCGCCTGCAATGCGCTTGACAGCACGCGCTCTTTGCCCCCGCGCAGGCATCGCGCCCGTCTCAAGTACGCGGATATTGCCTTTGCGATGAAGAACTTCAAGCACGTCATCTTCAATTTCTGGCGCAATAATAACCTCGACAAAGCGCTCAATAATAAGAGCAGCCAGATCCGCCGTAAGAGGGCGGTTTAAGGCGATAATACCGCCAAAGGCACTATCTTGATCACACAGCAAAGCCTGCTTGTAAGCCTCCAGCGGGCTGTGCCCTATAGACACGCCGCACGGATTGGCATGTTTGACAATAACCACAGCCGGATCATCAAATTCTGCTACAAGCTCAAAGGCTGCATCGGTGTCGGCCAGATTATTATAAGAAAGCTCTTTGCCCTGAATCTGTTTGGCCAGCGCCGCCCCCGGCCTTTTGATCGGCTCGTCACATAAGTACAAAGCCCCGCCCTGATGTGGATTCTCGCCATAGCGCAAAGGCTGCTTAAGGGTTCCGGAGATACTGATGCGACGTGGCGTAAGCTCTTCGCGCTCAGACGCGAGCCAGCCAGAGATTGAAGAATCATAGGTCGCCGTTAAAGAAAAGGCCGTAAAAGCAAGTCGCTGACGCATGCGATAGGTAAGAGCGCCGTCATTTTGCGTCATCTCTTCCAGAACAATCTCGTAATCTTGCGGATCAGTCAACACGGCAACATGTGCATGATTTTTGGCAGAAGCACGGATCATCGCCGGCCCGCCAATATCGATATTCTCAATACATTCATCGAAGGACTGGCCACTTTGCATGGTTTTGACAAAAGGATAAAGATTAACCACAACCATATCAATTGGCTCAATCCCGTTCTCTTTCATGGCTGCCACATGCTCTTCATCATCATGCTTGCCCAAAAGTCCGCCATGGATCATCGGGTGCAGCGTTTTGACGCGCCCGCCCATAATCTCAGGAAATCCGGTATGATCAGACACATCCTTAACCGCAATACCGGCCTCTCCTAAAGCTTTGGCCGTCCCGCCTGTAGATAAAATCTCCACCCCGAAGTGACTGAGCTGACGGGCAAAATCGACAAGGCCGTCTTTATTGGAAACCGAAATAAGAGCGCGCCTGATTTTTTTCGTGCGCGGATCATTGATAATTTTATCACCCATTAAAAATACTCCTGTACATATAAACACAAAATGCGCTGGCTATATCATCACCGGCGCAATAATAAAAGCCCCGCCAGATAATAATCTATCCGGCGTTAACAAGCTGAATATGCGGGCTGCTCGACTTGGCATAAAGGCCGCGCGCATCGGGGACATTTCTCAAGACATCGGTAATGCCAAGCACGGTCTCCGCGCCGCCAAGAAAGTAATACCCATCATCAACCAGACGATCACACATACGCTCCATAACACTCTTTTTTGTAGGTTGATCAAAATATATCAAAACATTTCTACAAAAAATAATATCGAACGTCCCCAAGGCACTCATATTATCGAGCAAATTAAAGCAGCTGAAATTAACCATATCCCGAATCTCTTTGCTGATGATCCACTTATCCCCTTGCTGTGTAAAATATTTCATAAGCAGGGTAATGGGCAGGCCACGCTGCACCTCGAACTGTGAATAAGTCCCTTCTTTAGCCTGCTCAAGGATATTGTGAGAGATATCGGTAGCGTTGATTGTAAAACGCCACCCCGGGAGCCGCGCCGCTTCTTCCTTTAAGAGCATGGCAATAGAATAAGGCTCTTGCCCGCTGGAAGCAGCAGCGCACCATATGCGCAGATGTTTCTGAGCCGCGCGCTTGTTTATGAAATAGGGAAGGGCAATATTCTTGAAGGTTTCAAAGGGGCGTGTATCACGAAAAAAAGAGGTTTCATTCGTGGTCATGGCCTCCACAATATCATTGACCAGGTCTTTTGGAGGAACCGCCCGCAAGACGTTGGTCATGCCTGCTATATCCTGATAACCCCACTTTTTGGCCACTGGATTAAGGCGCGATTCCACAAGATAAGATTTATCCTGCGTAAGCACCAGTCCAGATTGAGCCATCAAAAGATCTTTATATATATCAAAATCTGTTATATTCATCGCCTAATATCTTTTCTGGCCAAAGTGTTCATCCTACGCCCCGCTTTTATATTAAAAAAGAGCATTATATCCAAAACAAATGTTTATTTTACACACATCACATACAACAAAAAAACCACGATTTGTCACTTTTTTGCTATTTTTCAGTGCGCCTCCCTCATGTAAACACGAACCCCCAGTAAACAACATATACGCCATTAGCGACATGCCCTGCGAATCCAGCTGCCAATTTCAGGCAAGGGAAGAACCGCAGAACACAAACCGGCCATCGATACAGCGCCGGGCATGCCCCAAACCACACTGGTTTCTTCATTTTGCGCAATAACGCGCCCACCCTCATTGACAAGCAACTGACTGCCTTTAAGACCATCATTTCCCATACCCGTGAGAATAAGGCACAGTACTTTCTTACCATAAATACCGATTAATGATCTTAGCATCGGATCAACAGCAGGCTTACAGTAATTCTCAGGAGGACCATCATCAAGCCTGATTGTTAAATGTCCTCCTTCACGTGTAAAGAGCAAGTGTCTGCTCCCCGGAGCAATATAGACTTTTCCCGCCTCCACGCTCATTCCATCAGCGCCCTCATGAGCTGTAAGACCAGTCTGATGAGTAATATGCGCAGCCAGAATTTTTGTAAAGGTCGCGGGCATATGTTGGGTAATAACGATAGGCACATTTAAACGGCCTAGATCTCCCAGAACCTGAAAAAGCGCTTTAGGCCCTCCTGTAGAACTGCCAATGGCCAGAATATCCGGAGGGCCTGTGTAAACACCAATAGCATCCGGTCTTAATGAAAATTCCTTATTTGCAGAAGGCATACTGCCTTGTTGCCGGGCAGCTGGTGAGGAGGGCAGAGGCAAACGGCGGGCATGAGCGTTATTCCCGCTACCTGTAGATTTAGCAGGAGCAAGGGATTTGACTGTTTTGAGCAAGGCTGATTTGAAAGGTGAATCAGGGTTCCTTGTTTCCGCGCTGGAGGGCTTTACCAGACATTCAACAGCGCCAAGAGCCATAGCCTTGATCGAGATATCAGCGCCCCGGTCTGTCAGGGTTGAACACATAATAACCTTGGTGTTTGGCGCATATTTCAAGATCTCGGGCAAAGCACTCAGGCCGTCCATAACCGGCATTTCCACATCAAGAATGGTGATATCCGGTTGTCTGCTTTTTGCCATTGAAACAGCCAGTTGGCCGTTAGATACAGAAGCAACGACTTTAATATGGTTATCAGATTCCAGAATATTGGAAATAGCTCTGCGAATAACACTGGAATCGTCAACGACCATAACAGTGATACTATCGGGGGGTGTACTCATTTAGAAAATATCCGGTTCTTATAAAAACGCACCTTTGAATAAAACGTGCAACATACGAAAGAAAAAATAAAACACAAATCGGTAAACAAAGAGAAAAAACAGTAAGATGTCCCCTTAGGCTTCTAATAGGCCGATCTGCACAAACTTTGATTCTATGATCTCGCTATCAAACGGCTTCATGATATATTCATTCGCCCCGGCCTGAATAGCACGCTGGATATGGGAAATATCATTCTCGGTTGTACAAAAAACAACTTTGGGAGCATCGCCCCCTTCCATTTGCCTTAGCTTCTCAAGAAACTCAATACCGCTCATAATCGGCATATTCCAGTCAAGAATTATAACATCGGGCATAGCCTCTTCACAAGCTTCATAAGCCTGTTGCCCATCTTCTGCCTCAAGGCAGGAAAACCCAAGATCCCGAGCTATCCTGCCGGCAACCTTGCGCACAACCCGGCTGTCATCCACAATTAAACAAGTTCTCATACTCTTTCCTCATACGCTATGCGAGCTGCTAGAAAAAAGCCCGGCACATGGAAGGCAAAATAACAAAATAAAATAAACAAAAGAAACACGGGAGGGGCAATGAAGCAATCGCACTATCCCGGCCAATCATCTCTCCTTATGGTATATCCCCAAGGAGATGATTCCAATTTTATCGGGGATTGATAAAAAAAGCTAGCCCTGTTTACCAACACCTTCCAGAAGGCGCGACACATCCATGATAACGAGAAGCTCTTCCTCCAATTGATAAATCCCTTTGGAAATATCCCTCCACAGAGGGTCAAGCGTTCCTGGATTGCTTTCATAATATTGGTTCTTGAAGCGCAACACATCACCGACACTGTCAATAATAAGGCTAAACAGTTCTCCGCTATACTCTACGACAACGCTCATACTGGGTCTGTTATCGTTTTTGGCTGAAAGACCTAGACGTTTACGCACATCAATGGCCGTTACAATGCGCCCGCGCAAATTCAACGAGCCGGCAACCTCTTTGGGAGCCAGAGGGATGCGCGTAACAGTCTGTTCCCTGAGAACATCTTGAACCTGCAACACAGGAATGCCAAAACGTTGTCCGGCAATGGTAACAGTGAGATAGTCGCTGGACTCCTCATCTTCTTGGATTGACGTTTCTTTCTCGGACATACTTCGGAAGTCTCCTTAAATAATCATCATAAAATCGCTAAAATTACGCAGCATATAAACACAGATAGTCTGTTAATGACCTGTAAGGGTGTTGGCAATGGTATTAAGCAGGCTATCCTTGTCGAATTTGGCCACATAGTTCCCATATCCGACTTCCATACCACGCTCTATATCCTTTGGCGTCGCATGTGAAGATAAGGCAACCATAGGTGTTTCCGCCCATAGTCCACCGCTCTTTCTAATAACGCGGGCAAACTCAAAGCCATCCATGTCCGGCATCTCGATGTCGCTGACAATAACATCAAAGGAAATGCCATCTTCTTGCAGCTTCAACGCCTCCGTTGGGCCTTCAAGAGTGGTGACCTCATAACCGGCAACGCTAAGAACGGGGGTTAGCATATTACGGAAGAATGGACTGTCATCAACCAGGAGCACGCGCTTTCTTCTGCTGCCATTGGCACATTGATCGGCATAAGGGGTATCACTTCCATCTTTGAACCAGTCACCGCCAACCCCGTTGAGGAAGTAGGCGATATCAACGACATCTGTTGCCTGCTCATTGATAATAGCACTGCCCATCAGACCTTTTTGTGTGGAGCTGAGTTTGACGTTGATATGTTCTTCAATAATATCAACAATTTCTTCAACGATAATACCCATAGACTGATCGCGGTCGGCAAAGACAAGAACAGGCCGATCTTCGACTCCCTCAAGGCTGATCGAAGAGTTAAACGGTACCAGCGGCATCAGGTTTCCACGATATTGCACAAGCATCTGCCCGCTGGAATATTCAATATCCTCCATGCGTACATTCTCAAGACGTGCAACAAGAGAAAGCGGAACGGCTTTTGGCGTATTATCACCCACATTAAACAGCAGAAGAGATGTCTTCTTCTCTGAGTCTGCAAAATGCTTGGCTTCCATCAGGCCTGCATCCTGATTCTCAAGGTTATCAATACTGCCTGAAACATTGGCAATACCATTAGGGTCAAGAATCATAATGACGCGGCCATCCCCAAGGATCGTATTACCGGAAAACAGTTTCAGCCCCTTGAGCATCTGTGCAACCGGTTTCACAACAATTTCCTCAGTATCAAATACGCGATCAACAATAATCCCGAACTGATAGCCACCAACCTCGGCAATGACAATATAAAGATTTCTGCTTTTCTCATCGCCATCTTTCAGCGCTTTTTCACCGGCGCGCTTCAAGGACTCAACCAAAGACTGCTCCTGCTCAGGGCCAATAGCATCAACGCCGCCATCTTCTTGATCGAAGAAGGGATTATTTTCAGAGAAAGCCTGAGGGTTTGCAGCAGCGCTAACAGGGCTCTGGCCGGTTGCACTTAACTGATCTGACAGTTTTTCTGCTGCCAGTGACAAAACCTCACCTAGGGATACAAGAGGCAATAAACGGTCACGCAAGCGAAAGACCGGCGCACCCTTGATATATTCAATGCGGTTATCTCCGGTCTCGGAAACCATAACCAGCTCACTGACAGAAAGCTGTGGTATGGCAAAACGCTCCCCGGCAGATTCAACAATAAGCGCATGAACAATCGCAAGCGTAAGAGGAATTTTGATCGTAAAGACAGAACCTTTTCCATCTGTGGACTTCAAATCAACAGAACCGCCAATTTTCTCAATGTTGGTGCGCACCACATCCATGCCAACCCCGCGCCCGGAAACGGACGTTACCTTCTCGGCTGTAGAAAAACCGGGCTTGAAAATAAATTGCTGAAGTTGCTGCGTGGACATATCGTCAAGCTCTTCCGCGCTTGCCAGACCACTCTTGAGCGCTTTTTGACGGATAAGCTCGTCATTAAGCCCTTTACCATCATCAGAGATCTTGATGATGATATGCCCACCCCCGTGATAGGCTTCTAGGATGATATTACCGGTTTCCTGCTTCCCGGCTTTAAGACGCTCCGCCGGTGTTTCTATGCCGTGATCCCCTGAGTTGCGAATCATGTGCGTGAGCGGATCTTTAATCATCTCAAGAACCTGCCTATCAAGCTCAGTATCCTGACCGCGCATCTCAAGATGAATTTTCTTGTTAAGCTCCAAAGCCAGATCACGAATAATACGCGGAAGTTTGGACCAGGCATTGCCGATAGGCTGCATCCGTGTTTTCATCACGCCTTCCTGCAATTCGGAAACCACATGATTCAGGCGTTGAAGCGGGGCTGAGAAGGCGGTTTCACCTTCGGCGCGAACAATTTGCAAAAGCTGGTTTCGCGTTAAAACCAGCTCACTGACCATCGTCATCAAGTCTTCAAGGACATCCACATTAACGCGTAATGTGTGCGTGGTTTTGTTTGCACTTCCTCCCTCGGCAGAAGCTTCTTCTCCATTGGCAGCAGCACCGGCTTGCACGCCCGCTCCTGCACTTTGAGTATCAATCTCGGCCTCGAGTTTTTTACGCTCTTCTTCCTGTTTTTCAATATCAGCTGGATTCACAATACCCTCCATTCCTGGCGCAGCAGCAAAGGCTGCCTCCAATTCGTCCAATGGGACATCACCAGGAGCCAGCTCGCGCGGCCCCTCAACAACATGTAAAATCTTTTCCGGTTTGGTTTCCGGCATTTCTTCCGGCTCTGCCTCTGCTTCCGCCCCTTGATCAAAGAACGCATCGGACTGGTCTTCCGTAGCTTCCGGCGCAGCATCGGCACCAGCATCGCTAAGGGTCTTCCCTTCATAGGCGGCATCGAGCTTCTCAATGATATCCATATCATTGCCTTCCGGTTCCTTGCCGTCCTTTTCCAAGGCGCTAACGATAAACTTAATACGATCAATCGAATCGAATATCAGTGTTACACAGGCAGGCGTTACCTCTAAGTCACCATCGCGAAAACGCCCAAGGACGTTCTCAGCGTGATGGGCAATTCTTTCAAGCCTCGGTAAATCGAGAAAACCACATGTTCCCTTGATTGTGTGCACCAGACGAAAAATCTTGCCAAGAAGATCCTGATCATTGGGATTTTGTTCAAAATTCACAAGATCAACATCAAGCTCGTCAAGACTTTCATTGGTCTCAGTTAAAAACTCGATAACGAGATCATCCATAAAAACATTTCTCCAATCACAACTATGTCAAATTCAAAAAACAACTTACGCTCATAATTTACGTTCTACGCGAAGAATTAATAAAATCCTTCGATATTTCTATATAAGGTCTACATAAAATGTGAACAGAACCTCTATGTATGCATAAAAAGAACAAACATAACTCAGGCAGAGGGTGTCACTAAACCTGTATCAGGTGAGAGAACACAAGAATCGATACGCAATAAAACTCAAAGAACCAAGGGCACGCAACTAAAAAGACAATGAACAAGCCAGAGAACACAAGACCCACATTCAGGATACAACGATCTGCTTTAATCGCAAGGCAATAAAATCATCCCCTGTTTCATCAACACAAATCTCATAATCATACTTATCAGCAAAAAGCCCCATGATATAGGGGTGTATTAACTTCGCATCAAGCTTTTCAACAGATGTTTCAAGCATAAGCGCAGGCAGGAAATCATCACGCAAAGCGGCGCGTTCTCCTGTAGCGCTTAGACGTACGGCATCACCGGCATCGGCCTCAAGCGAGATTTGCCCGCCCTTTGGCAAAGAGTCGGCCAACAACAATAAGGCACACATCAAAAGCTTGGGAAATCCGCGCCGCGGCTCAAACCCTAAATCCAAACGCGGATCCCAGTCCTGCGTTACGCGCTTATCGCCAGCGATATATTCTCCAAAATACTGGTGTATTTGCTCAAGCTTGATGCTCTCATCTGCACCGCCCAGCCCATAAGCCATGCGTAACGTCTTTAATTTGGCATTGGCCTGCTCGGCGCTGAAGGAAAAGAGATCCACCGCCACATCGCCATTTCTTTGC
>JBKHBN010000060.1:0-4913 GCA_046542355.1 Alphaproteobacteria bacterium
TCTCGAAGCAAGCCGACTGATATCAGCAAATGAGGATTGATGGATCTCGTTCATGGAACGTAGGTTGTTAATATGAATGTCCACAAGGCTCTGAAAAGCATCCGGCATTCCGTGATAATTTTCCATTAAGCTAAAAAAAGTCTCGTTTGAGAATAAAGGAAGAGTACTGGAATCATTAGACATGTCACACCTCAAAAAATAACCTGATAATAAATATGCTGCACCACGAAGGATATAATCTTGGCATAAGTCAGTCAAGAATAAATAAAGCGACCAAATAAACCGCAGCATATATCAGTACTATTTTTATTTCTTCTGTTCTTGTTTTGGATAAACGGTTAATATGTCCGATGTTCACGTGCGCGGCGTAAGGAAAAGCTGCTTCAAAGCGTATCGGATTGCAAAAACTCTGGAGTAACTGGAGAGTATGGGAAAAAAGAACCCAACCAAAAAAGCTGGAAATGTATGGCTAACATCAGGCTTGGCACAGGCCATGGTGATGATGAATGGTCTGATTATAACTGTTACGGCATTTCTCGTGTTCAGTTATTTTATCAGCGGAATGTCAACAGAAGAATACAAGCGTACATCAAGTGAGGCTGGCAGAGCACTGGTTGAGAGCATATCCAGTGTTGAAAATACGATGCGTTTGATAGCAAATATTATAGAGCTGTCCGAAAATGATGACAAGAATACTCTTGTCGATCGCATT
Organism: Alphaproteobacteria bacterium; assembly: GCA_046542355.1. Lineage (GTDB taxonomy): Bacteria > Pseudomonadota > Alphaproteobacteria > Micavibrionales > Micavibrionaceae > UBA1672. The sequence continues at coordinate 713 of JBKHBN010000060.1, forward strand.
CGGCAAAACATATCTGACTTGGAACATTTTGATCAGTTATTGTGGCTATACGAGGAAAGTACGGGAGTGTGGAAGTATAGGACAATTTCTCAAAACAGCGGCGATCTTGTAGCGTCGGCGCAATATAGATTGATCCCCGACCAGACTTTTATAAATCGGCTTGTACGTGATGGTGTATTTAAAGACGAAGAGTTAAGGATCAGTTCGGCCTTCAAGGGAATGGATTATCTCAAAGAAAATGAGAATCCTGTGACATTATCACGTTCCTTTGCGTTCTTAAAAGCCGTACAAAGAAATGCGTTTTCAAAAGGCGTTATCATTGGCGTGAGCAGAGCTGCATTGTTATTTGATCAAGATCTTATCTCTGAAGAAAAATCTCTATTAAGAATTTCTATCCATGACAAAGAGACAGACAGGCGATTATTTCATATGTCACGCATTGCAAATGAGGAAGAAAAAAGCAAAAACCAGCACTTACAGCAAACTTACAGCTTCTATATTGCGGATAGGCAATGGGACATTGTGATGGAGTTCACTAAAAAGCAAAACGTTTTGCTGTTAGAAAAGCTGCCTTATATTGTTCTGTTTTTCGGACTTGTATTGACATTCATAGGGACATTATTCGTACGTAACAACAATCAGCAGGCACAAAAGCTGGCGCAGATCAACCGGCGCTTGGAGCAAAAGAACTATGAACTTCAATCCGAGATATCAGAACGTAGCAGACTAAACGACGCTTTGGCGCTTGCAGAAAAAGACAATCGCGCCATAATTAATGCTGTAAGAGATATTATTTTTGAGACAGATATGGAGGGAACAGTTTTATTCCTCAATGCTGCATGGAGACAAATTACGGATTTCGAGATAGAAAGATCAAGAGGGAGCAACCTTTTTTCTATGCTGCATCCACAAGATCAGCAAAAACAACGCAGGGATTTCGATATGCTTGTCAGGGGACAAAAGCAGGCTTATCGCTCTTTCACGCGCCTTCGCACATCAGATGGAACATTCAGAGCTGTAGAACTCGCAGTATCGATGATAAGGCAGGATGAGAACAACAACATGCGCGTCGTTGGCACAATAACGGATGTAGAGGAAAGGCGCCGTGCTGAAAGAGCTTTGGCTGAAGCCGAAAAGAAGTATCGTGCTATTGTTGAAAATGCTGCGGGGGGGTTATATCAGTTAACGCCGGAGGGCATGTATCTGAGCGCCAATCCGGCTATGGCAAGGATACTAGGCTACGATAGCCCTGAGGAAATGCTGCGCTTGATTAAAAATGCAAATGGTATGGTGTATCCCAACAAAAAAGAACGGGAGGACTTTGCCAAAACGCTTGTTAATCAAGAGCAGGTCATAGGCTATGAAAGCCAGGTTCTCAGGAAAGACGGGAATAAGATATGGGTACGCGAAAATATCCGTGTGGTAAAGGATGACCAACAAAATGTTATATATTTTGAAGGGTCTATGGAGGATATTACAAAACGTAAAGAAGCAGATTTTGCTTTAATGGAAGCCAAAATACAATCCGATATGGCCAGTCGGGCCAAATCAGAATTTATTGCAAATATGAGCCATGAGCTGCGCACACCTCTTAATTCAATAATCGGGTTCTCGGATATAATGCAAAAAGAGGTAATGGGACAGCTTGGGCAGGACGTTTATAAAGAATATGCTGCAGATATCAATAGAAGCGGGAAAGGGCTTTTGAAAACTATTAATGAAATACTTGATATATCCAAGATAGAAGCAGGAAACAGAGATTTAAGCGAAAGCGAGTTTACATTTAGTGACGTTGTGCAGACATGCACTGAATTATATTTTTCACGCCAAAAAGAAAAAAAGATAACTTTGGTCAATCATTGCAAAAACATGCCGTCCATAGTTGGCGAAGAACTGTCAATAAAACAGGTAATTGGCAATGTTTATTCAAACGCCATCAAGTACACACCCAGTGGCGGGCGTATAACCATAGTTTCAAATTACGATCTCGATGGCACGTTTCGTTTCTCAATCACGGACACAGGCATAGGAATGACAGCAGAGGAGATAGAAACAGCGCTCTCCCCGTTTGGTCAGCTTAACAATGCACTGGATCGCTCATCCTCTGGAGTTGGTCTGGGGCTCTCTTTGTCAAAAGCAATAATGGATATTCATGAGGGCAGAATAGAAATTATATCAGAGAAATCAATCGGCACGACCGTCACTCTTATCTTTCCGCCTCAGCGCGTTATTCGCCATAGTGAAGAGCAGGACGAACGCCGCACAAAGACAGACATAACCGAAACAGGCGATAATGAAAAAGTATAGGCCGCGTTCAACAAGCACAAGACTAAATGCAAGACGCACAATACTCAGATATACTCATCATCATGCATATGCAAGACACGTTGTGCAATGTGATACGTAAACCCCGCGCGCGCTAAGATACCTAATGATTTTTGCAAATTTTGGTTCTCTCCTGCAAAAAAAGGCCCTATTTTTCGTCTTTTTGCAAGGGCAAGTGCAGCAGAAAATTCAGCATTTTCTTGCGTATCATGCTGGCACGTATCAATCTTTTCCAAAGTCGATACTGCAAGAGTGTTGCTAACCCCTTTGCAACGCATTTTAGCTCTTATTGCGCAAGAAGAAAGCCCTTTTCGACGCAGTGAGGCAGCAAGAGCATCGGCATATTGTGTATCATTTAATAGACCGCAATTCTCGAATTTATCAGCCAGCGAAAGAACCATTTTTTTGCAAGAATCAAGGTCTTGGTCTTTATGAAATTCACAAGAGCGCTTGACCTTGCGCACCATAACCTTAATAAAATGAGCTTTACTCGCGCTGAAGCGTTCCAGATAATATAACCCTGCGTTATGTAGATAGCGCTCGGTTATTTTTTTAGGAGGTTTCCTTTGCGGGTTTTTCTCACCTTTTTTGTAAGTTGCCGGTTTTTTATTGGTATGATCTGTTTTATTGTAGGGCATATGATACCTGATAATAATTACAACTAGGACAGAGTGCAAAAATGATTGCAATAAAGCAACACGGTAAACACAGAAAAATAAAGGGCATTAACAAAATTGGTTTGCTTACACTTGTCAAAAAAGAGTGCTTACGTTTTTTTAGTGTTTATTTTCAGACAATTTTTGCGCCGGTTATTACAACAGTCATGTTTTATACTATATTTGCGCTCGCCTTCGGAGGGCAGGGACGCAACGCTGTAGGGGATGTATCCTTTCTTGAATTTCTGGCTCCGGGCTTAATTATTATGACCATGGTACAAAATGCATTTGCCAACTCCTCCTCAACGCTGGTTGTGTCGAAAGTGCAGGGGAATATAGTGGATATATTAATGCCGCCTTTATCCTCACTCGAACTATTAATCGGCCTGCTAAGCGGTTCAATTGTCAGAGCCGCCGTTATTGGAATGGCTAGCGCAATTGCGCTATTTTTTATAGCGCCTATACACATCAGCGCACTATGGGCAATTATATGCTTTGCATTTCTGGGATCCACGATGCTGGCGTGTATAGGCCTTGCTGCAGGCTTGTGGGCAGAAAAATTTGACCATATAGCGGCGGTAACAAACTTTGTCGTAACGCCCATGACCTTCCTGTCAGGCACATTTTATTCGGTGTCAACGCTCCCGCAAGCCTGGCAGGTCGCAGCTTATGTAAATCCTTTTTTCTATATAATCGATGGGTTTCGTTACGGTTTTATTGGGCAATCTGACGGCAACATAACAACAGGAATTATAATCTTGTTGCTTTGTAATATGGCTTTGATTGGCCTCAATTATACATTGATCAAAATCGGCTATAAGATAAAAACATAGGAACACCCTGCTCTTTGTCCGCACTGGAATTACTTAGGTAGCGTACTCATAATGGGGGCATTGTTTTGGATAAGGGAAATATCGCATCAAGAGTTGAAAAAGTAAAAGATATGAAAAATATATTTGGAATTGTGTGTGCCTCAATGTTGGCGGCCTGCTCACCTTTGGAGAAAAAAGGTGAACCCCTGCCGCAAATGACATTTAACCATGTAGATGTATATCCTCTATATGTAGCCTCATTTGAAGTTAAATCCTTGCCTTTTGGGCAGGAGCCAGCAGCACCGTTAGCGAGAAGTGGCCCTACTCGTTCGGACAGATTAGCGGCAAAGTTAAGGAGCTATGGCCAAAAGTGGTGTATGGAGGATTGATCATCCAGCGCACCTTTGA
>JBKHBN010000027.1:0-24196 GCA_046542355.1 Alphaproteobacteria bacterium
GTGCATATAAGATGCATCACCCTTTGGGCTAATATCTCGTGACTACACTATCTAATGAAAACAGCCTGTTAAAGCTCTTGTACGCGGGTATCCAGAATGCCCCAAAAAAAAATGGACCATGCCAATTCGAAACTGGAGCTTGACCCTCTCGCAGCTTGCTCTATATTTTGAAGAGAGATTGGATGACGCTCTACGCATCTAGATAGTGTCGTCACATGTTATGTCTATTCTGCGCGAGTAAATTTTTAGGAGATAAGCCTGAAAACCGCGCAGGGACTAGCCGTAGCTAATGGCAAGCGGTTTGAAGGCTTAGATACAAAAATTTGCCGCGCCCTTCGGGTTGCAATTTAAAAACAAATTATCTGCTTTTTTGTCTCTTGAATATGCTACGGCATGTCCTGCGATCCAAAAAATTGATTCTTTGCTTTTAAATTGCAACAGCATTGTACATAACATGTGACGACACTATCTAAACCTCTGACACAGAATTTTGAACGGTCTCGTCTGTGTGTTCTATGGTGATTCCTGACTTTTTTTTGCGAGATATCTTTTGAAAGCGGAAATAATTTCGCTAAAGCTCTTACTTTTCCCGCGGGGGTAAAATGCCTGTCCTAACTGCTCCATATCATTCGTACTTTTCACTTCCTCTTCAAGCTCCAGAGAAATTGTGCCCACAAGCTCATCCACAGTGGTGTCAGCCATATGCATTTTATATAGCTCGATCATAACTTTTTGTTCCTTTGCATGGAATTTTCCATCGCTCCAGACCATATCATGTGCAAATTCAAAAAAAATCATGCGATCTTTTTTGTTTGATATCATTTTAAACATTTCTTTTGCTTTTTTTGGGGTAATTACATCTTGTTTCAAGATTTTCAACTGTTCCTCTGAAAAGGGCGCGTCATCTAGAATTCTAGCCATGAGTCCAATTTCTTCGTCTGTTACCACATTGTCCGCATGTGCGAGTGCGAAAACTGTCCGCCACATGTAAAATTGGCTCTCACCAAGTGTCTCCATCATTCCTACTTTCTTTCCTTGACTTATCCAGACGATATTTGAACAATATTTTTATATATTGCGCAACAGCTATTACGTAGAATAGACATAATACGTGACGACACTATCTAATTACTGATTGCTCTTTTATAAGCCAACTGATAGAGACATCTATTATGAATAAAAAGCTATTGCATATTATTGGCGGCGGTCTGGCTGGAAGTGAGGCCGCCTGGCAGGCCGCCAATATGGGTGTGTCTGTTGTTTTACATGAAATGCGACCCGGCGCTTCTACACCTGCACATCAAACCGATGGATTTGCAGAGCTTGTATGCTCAAATTCGTTTCGCTCAGATGACTCACTATATAATGCTGTGGGGCTACTTCATGAAGAAATGCGCGCGCTTAATTCGCTTATCATGGCCGCGGCTGATGCCCATGCCTTGCCTGCCGGAGGTGCGTTAGCGGTTGACAGGGATCATTTTTCTAGCACCGTGGGAGATGCACTTAAGGGGCACCCAAACATTGCGGTTCAGCGTGCTGAAGTCAAATACCTCAATGATGCAGATATGGTGCATATCATTGTTGCAACAGGCCCTTTAACTTCTGATGCCCTGAGCGCAGAAATAATGCGGCTTAGCGGCGAAGAGTCTCTTTCTTTTTTTGATGCTCTGGCTCCTATTGTTTATCTGGATAGTGTCAATATGGATGCGGCATGGTTTCAATCGCGCTATGATAAGGCCGGGCCTGCCGGAACAGGAAAAGATTACCTGAACTGCCCTATGGACAAAAAACAATACGAAACGTTTGTTCATGAACTAATTCAGGCGCAGTGCGTTGAATTTAAAGAGTGGGAGAAAGACACTCCCTATTTTGAAGGGTGCATGCCTATCGAAGTTATGGCGTCCAGAGGAACCGAAACTTTACGTTTCGGTCCCATGAAACCTGTCGGGCTTACGAACCCGCACAAAAACGATCCACCTTATGCCGTGGTGCAGCTGCGTCAGGATAATGACCTTGGAACGCTTTATAACCTTGTCGGGTTTCAAACGAAAATGAAATACAGCGAGCAAAAACGCATTTTCAAAATGATACCGGGGTTGGAAAATGCTATGTTTGCGCGATTGGGCGGGATGCACCGGAACAGTTTTATTAATTCACCAAAACTTCTTGATTCTTATTTGCGACTTAAATCCTCACCACATATCCGCTTTGCAGGTCAGATTACCGGATGTGAAGGTTATGTTGAAAGTGCCTCCATAGGGCTTTTGGCCGGGCGTTTTGCCGCTGCTGATATTCTTGGACTTGCCTCACTTGAGCTGCCGCCGCAAGATACAGCTATGGGAGCCCTGCTCTATCATATTACAAAAGGCGCACATCGTGACACATTTCAGCCTATGAATGTTAATTTCGGGTTATTTCCTCCACCAGAGGACACCATGTTGCGTCCGCTTATGCCAAATGGCAAGCGCAAGAAGCTCAAAGGGAAGGATCGTAAAAAAGTTTATACCGACCGAGCCCGCGCTTCTCTGGCAGACTGGCTTTCTCGTTTGAACCAGTAAAACCTTCAGATTAGATAAAATTCATCACTACTCAACAGGAACGCCCTTGAGGTCTTTTTCCTTACGCAAGGATAAGAATGATTTGACTGATGTTACATTGGGCATTGCGAGCAGGTCTTTGGTTAAAAATGCCTGATAGGCGTCCCAATTTTTGGCGACAATCCTGAGCATAAAATCCGAATCACCTGTGAGGAGGTGCGCTTCTCTTACAATCGGGTATTTTTCTATATATGACACAAATGTATCGACGTCCTCCTGCGCCTGACTCTTGAGTGTGACCATAGCAAAAACATGCACATCATAGCCCATCTTTGCCGCATCAACTTCGGCGCTGTATCCCTTGATATATCCTTTTTCTGTTAGAATCCTGACCCGTCGCAGGCATGGCGGTGGCGATATCCCAACAGATTTCGCCAGTTCCACGTTACTAATTCTCCCGTCTTTTTGTAACTTTCTGAGGATTTTTTTATCAATTATGTCTAATCTTGATCCACCCATTACGTCTTTAACCTTATTCTCTGTTCGAATTAGTTTAATTCAGGTAGAAATTGTATAAGGATGCTTGCTTAAATTAGCAAGCCTTTATTAAAACACCTCCAAAATGAAAGACGGACACCCAGATGCATACTTTTGTAACCAACCCAAAATGCTGGGTTATCACTGAGGGTCTTATCGGTACCGAGAATCAATGTATAGGTGTTGCCAACGCACTTGGCTTTCCTTATGAGCTTAAGCGTGTTGGCCTCAAAGAGCCATGGAGGAGTTTATCACCCTATTTGGGGTTTGAGCGCGCGGAAAGCTTTATCCCTCCTCTTGCTCCCCCGTGGCCGGATCTGCTTATTGCGAGCGGTAGAAAAAGTATTGCGGCCTCCCGCTTTATTAAAAAAGCGAGCAACGGGCATACATTTACGGTTCAAATTCAAGATCCAAGAGTATCACCCCGCTTTTTTGATCTCGTTGCCGTGCCTCGTCATGACCGGTTGCGCGGGAATAATGTCATTGTTACACATGCCAGTCCGAATAAAATTACACCCGCACTGCTTTCTGAAGCCAGAGACAAATTTTCTTTTTTAGGACAATATCCTTCGCCACGCTTTGCCGTTTTGATTGGCGGGTCAAGCAAAGCATACAAAATGACGTCAAAAAACACATGTGATCTTGTGCAGAGCCTTTCGCAAATTCAGGGGTCATTGATGCTTACATGCTCCAGACGCACTGGCGATGTGAACCAAAAAATTTTGGAAGAAAATCTAAAAAACGATACGAACTATATGTGGAACGGTTTAGATGGAAACCCTTATATCGGCTTGCTTTCGTGGGCAGACTTTCTGCTTGTTACAGCTGACAGTGCTTCTATGATTTCAGAGTGTTGCACTACGGGAAAGCCCGTATATATGATCCCTTTGGACGGTGGATCAAAAAGGATCACATCCCTTCACAATCATCTTATAAATTATGGTGCGCTCAGGGTTCTTGATCATAAAAATGGTGCATTTGAGCCTTATCAATATACTCCTCTTAACGATGCACAATTTGTTGCAGAAGAAATAAGGAAGCGCATGCATCTGATATAATTTCTTTTTAAAGGTCATTCAATGCTTTACTCGTGCGCTGCTATGGCTAGAATGTCTTTGCACTACATTATGGAGTAATCTTGCTATGACACAAAAACATGAAACAAAAGTTCTTATTATCGGGTCAGGACCTGCCGGGTACACGGCGGCTATTTATGCAGCGCGTGCCAATCTCAAGCCTATTTTGGTTACGGGCATGGATCAGGGTGGACAGCTTATGATTACAACGGATGTTGAGAATTATCCCGGCTTTGCTGATCCTATTCAAGGACCTTTTTTAATGGAACAGATGCGCCAGCAAGCTGAAAATGTAGGGACAACTCTTCTGAATGATTATATCGTTGATGTTGATCTTTCACAGCGCCCTTTTATTGCCACTGGTGATTCCGGGCAGAGCTATAGTGGAGAGACGCTGATCATTGCCACTGGTGCCAAGGCGCGCTGGTTGGGACTGCCATCGGAAGAAGCCTTTATGGGGCGGGGCGTATCCGCGTGCGCCACTTGTGACGGGTTTTTCTTTCGCGGAAAGGATGTTGCTGTAGTTGGTGGCGGGAACAGTGCCGTTGAAGAAGCCCTCTTTTTAACTAATTTTTGTAACTCAGTTACACTTATCCACCGCAGGGATACTTTGCGCGCAGAGAAAATTATGCAAGGGCGTCTATTTAAGAATGAAAAAGTTACCATTATGTGGAACAAAACGGTCGAGGAAATTCTGGGCGATGAAAGCGGAATGACGGGTCTGCGCCTGAAAGATACCCTTACCGGAGAGATGAGCGACATAGAGCGCCACGGTTTATTCGTTGCTATCGGGCATGTTCCTGAAACAGGGATGTTTAAGCACAGCCTTGAAATGGATCAGGAAGGGTATCTCCTGACGGCTCCCGATTCAACAAAAACCAATATCCCCGGGGTTTTTGCCGCAGGGGATGTGGCAGATAAAGTCTATCGTCAGGCTGTAACAGCTGCTGGTCTGGGCTGTATGGCTGCTTTGGAGGCAGATCGCTTTTTGGGAGAGCACAAATAAATATGCGTTCATGGCGATGAATGCTCTAAAAAAGCTTGCGTTTTTACTTTACCGTTTTTTTACGCTGCTAGATCGTGTTATCACCCGTTCTTCTTTTGGTACATTTTTTTTGCTGTTAGATTTGATTAAAAAAACTGGGAGATGCAGAACATTTTTCACTTATCAGCAATACGAGCCTTACGTAGCGGAGACTGGTTGGCGCAAAGATCCATTGAGCATGTAAAGGTTCCAGATCACGCTATTTCCTACCTGCCTGCGCGCTGTGCGGATGACCCTATGCCGCGCGGATGGAGGTATATTCCCTTTACACCCTATGGGGATATTGAAATTGCTTGTTACCGCGCAAAAGCTCATGGCTCTATACAATCCAAAATCATCTGGATCTCAGGATTTAAATCCAGTATCGATACTTATGACGACATAGCCCTGCATGCCTTTCGGCGTAAGGGAATAGAGATCGATATCATTTTTTTACCAAACCCCGGGAAAGCCACGGGGTTTTTAAATGATAATAGAAATATTGTGCGCGCAAGCCTTATGGATTCTCTTCCCTCAGGTTGCATAAAGAGCGGCGTTCCTCATTTTATTTTTGCACATTCTTTGGGCGCCAGAGCTGTGCTTGAGAATATGCTTGATTCAGATTTTTCCGATCATCTTTACGAAAATTATGCCGGGGGGTTTTTTATTGCGCCGCATTTTTCTTCACCATATCTCGGGGCCCAGCCCTTAAATGCTATTTATTCACTTTACTGCAGTCTCTATTATGACCAAGAGTGCGGCGAGGCTCCTTTGGACAGGATTGGAGAAAGTTTAGAGCGACTGCGCTTCATTGATATAACCGATATTCCCGGCTCTTTGACAACTTTGTTCAACAATACCGGCCAGTATCAAAGAAAATTCTCTGCGCCAGAGCATACAATACCTACGCACGGTCAGGTTTTATATTGCCTTCAATCAGGAAAACGCCTGCTGCACTATATGAGCTCTTGTGATATACCCGTATCGGCGCTTAAATTTCCAATGGCTATGATCGCAGGGAAAAAAGATATTATCTCCTCAGTGCACTCGGTAGACCGCCTGGCTAAAATTTTCTGCGCACAAAATTTTCGCTCTCATGCCAGGCACCAGCCTTTTTTACAATCCAGAGAAGTGCGCGCATATATAATACGCACAATGGCAGAAATGACCTCTGCCCAAGAAAACCCTTTAGTTTTGCATGCGGAAAAAGAGACAGCATCTACATATGCACATGCAGATGGTGCGCCAGCCGCTGTGTAATCTTACGGCTGCTGATCTTTTACCACACCCCCTAATTCAGGGCCGCGCAGGCTTCCTGTATACGCTTGCAGGCCTCTGTCAGGTTTTCTGTACTGGTTGCGTAAGACACTCTGAAATATGGCGACATGCCAAATGCTGCACCATGGACAGCGGCAACCCCTTTGCTTTCAAGTAAATACGTTACAAAATCTTCATCTGTATCTATTCTTTTGCCTTCAGGCGTTTTCTTGCCCATCGCGCCTGCACATGAGGCGTACACGTAAAACGCTCCCTCAGGACAAGAACACTCCAGCCCTTGCGCAGCATTAATCATATCCACAACAAGATCTCTGCGCTCACGGAACACTGCGTTACGCTCCTTAAGGAAGGATTGATCTCCATTTAAAGCGGCCAGAGCTGCGGCCTGTGATATTGAAGATGCATTAGACGTACTTTGTCCTTGTATTTTTGCCATAGCTTTTATGAGTTCCGTTGGCCCTCCGGCATAGCCAAGGCGCCACCCTGTCATTGCATATGCTTTGGATACTCCATTGCAAGTCAGTGTACGCTCAAAGAGCGCGGGTTCGATCTGGGCTGGTGTAGTAAACGCAAAATCATCATAAATAATATGCTCATACATATCATCGCTCATGATATAAACGTGGGGATGTTTTATTAAAACTTCGGTTAGTTCTTTTAGCTCTTGCCGGGTATAAGCTCCTCCGGTTGGGTTTGACGGTGAGTTAAAAATAAACCATTTCGTTTTGGGTGTGATGGCTGCATCCAATTGCTGCGCTGTCAACTTGAAATTATTTTTTTTGGAGCACTCTACGATGACCGGCTCCCCTTCTGCAAGCAATGCCATATCAGGATAGGAGACCCAGTAAGGCGCAGGGATCAAAACCTCGTCTCCGGGATTAACCGAAGCCATAAGGGCGTTATACAATATCTGTTTACCGCCGGTGCCAACGATAATCTGGTCACGGCTGTATTGCAGGTGATTGTCGCGCATAAACTTAGCAATAATAGCATCTTTTAGTTCCGGCGTTCCGTCTACTGCCGTATATTTGGTTTCACCGTTGTTAATTGCCTGCTTTGCTGCGTCCTTTACAAAATCGGGGGTGTCAAAGTCGGGTTCTCCGGCTCCCAGTCCGATAACATCACGGCCTGCCGCCTTCAACTCTTTTGCTTTACTGGTAACTGCAAGTGTTGGTGAGGGTTTTATCCGTTTCAAACGATCTGCAACAATTGACATAGCTGTAACTCCTTAATTTGTAAATACGATAGCGCAATACGGTGATGTTATGAGTATTAAATCACTTAGCTCTTGAAAAAAATGTGCTTATAGACTTCTTATCTAATGCTTTTATCGGATTAAAATCAAGCCCTACTTTTTCTAACCACTTATGGAACGGCTCTAAAAGCGGGTCCTGATATGATGTTGCAAGATAGTGTTGCAGGCGTGGAATGTGTTGCAAATAGACTTCGCTTTGTCTTTGTGCAGTCAGCTTTAAAAACAACCCTATAACGCGACAATGGAATTGTGCGGCAAGGACCTTATACCACATCATAAAATCATTTCGCGCGTTTTCACTCATGCCTGCGGTATATAACTTTATCATTTTTTTGCGTATTTGTTGCGGCACGTCTGCGCGTGCATCTTCAAGCAGGTTCAGTAGATCATACGGCACAGGGCCATAGAAGGCATCTTGATAATCAATCAGTGCGCTGCGAAAGTCCGGCACTTCATGTTCAAGGTACATCATGTTTTCCAAATGATAATCACCATGCACAAAACCATGTGGAGATGGCGGCAATTTCGCTTCTATTTCATCCCACAGATTTAAAAATTCTTGTGCGCACTCTTCATCCGCGGGCTCGCCTTTTTTATATGCCATATAATAATCAACAAACTGCCGCCTGTTCTTATATATTTGTGTCTTTTTATATTCCGGCAAATTGTTTAGGTCTTTTATGGCGGTCATTTTAAGAAGCGTTCGTGTTGCCATATCGTAAAGATCGTTATGGTTTTTCTTGCCGGAGCGCAGCAATGCACCGAAAGACTTCTCTCCCAGATCTTCAAGAAGGGCGTAGCCGTTTTCGATATCTGCCTCATAACATTGTGCAACTCTTATTGCATGCGCATCCAGCCTGCTGCCGTAATCCAGAAACCTTATTAGCTCTGCCTTGTTGCCATCATCGGCATCAGGATAAAGCATAATAATGACGTTTTTTCCGTTCCGTATTGCTCTATAGTAACGGCGCGCAGACGCATCCTGAGGAAGCGCGAAAACATCGTTTAGAGAAAACTTATCAATTACATCATCAATGCTGGCGGCCATGGCAACCTCTTGTAAGGTTCGTCATCAAGTTTTTTTGTGTTTATGATTTTTCGAGGCCAGCTTATGGATTGCTTCAATATGTTGTCTGGACGCCACTTTCTTTTTTCGGGGCTGGCGCATATTATCGTGACCAAAAACCGTAACATCTTGCGCCGCTACTGCGCGAAGAAGCTCCATACCAAATTTTTCATCAATTTCCGGATCCGGTAAATTCGGGTGCTCATCTTGTGAGTCAGCGCGTCCTGATACAATACGTTCTACCTGATAGGCTACGATCCCGTCCAAATGCGGGCGCACAAGTGCTTTAAGCAGGGTATTGTCCTCCTGAGCCAAAGCGACAATCTGCTGACGGGCAAGCCCCATATTGCCGTTGCATAGCTTTAGTGCGTCTTTGATCTTATCCTGTACATATTTTTTGGACATAACGAATCTCCTGAGAATAGCTTACCTGTGTTTATCATGCCATATATTTACCGATCTGGCGATAAGGCTGCCAATTCTTTTAATATTGCTGTCATTCCTTTAATGCGATTAACCGGCTTTGGCCAGTTGCGGGTAATGCCGAGTTTTTGATCGGGTCTGATTTTTACACTCCCTGCTTTACGCGTTATCCAGCTCATCACGGCCTCAACGTCAGGCGGAATATTCTTATAAAAAGAAAGAACGGCGCCTTTAGGCCCGGCATCAACTTGTGAGACACCGGCCTTTTTACATAGATTCTTGATCTCCAGAATTTTAAGCAAATTCTCCACTTCCTCTGGAAGGTCACCGAAACGATCGATTAATTCCGCAGCAAAATCATTAATCTCTTGTTCGTTGTGCAAGTCATTCAAACGGCGGTATAAACTCATGCGTACGGCTAAATCCTCGACATATACCTCTGGAATAAGGACGGAGGCGCCGAGATTAATTTGCGGTGACCAGTCTTGTTCGGGCATATCATCAATATTTGTAATCCCTGCCCTTGCTGCAGCAACCGCCTCTTCGAGCATTTGCTGGTATAGCTCGACCCCAACTTCTCTGATATGGCCTGATTGTGCATCGCCCAGAAGGTTTCCAGCTCCTCTGATGTCCATATCGTGCGATGCTAATTGAAACCCTGATCCCAATGTATCGAGCGTTTCCATGACTTCCAGTCTTTTTTGTGCATTTTGTGTCAGCGTTGTATCGGGCTGATAGGTAAGATAGGCATAGGCGCGCACCTTTGAGCGCCCGATACGCCCCCGTATCTGGTACAATTGGGAAAGACCGAACATATCAGAGCGGTGAACAATTAGTGTGTTTGCGCTTGGAATATCAATCCCGCTTTCGATAATGTTAGTTGCAAGCAAAATACTATACTGCCCCTCATAAAAGGCATTCATACGATTTTCCAGGTCTGTGGCGCTCATTCTCCCATGTGCTTCAATAAAGCTAATTTCCGGAACAATTTCGCGCAACATTTCTGCGATGTCTTTAATGTCTTTTATTCTGGGGACGACATAAAAACTTTGCCCACCGCGATAAAACTCACGCAACAGCGCGTCTCTAATTACGACTGTATCGGATGGCATTATAAACGTTCTTATTGCAAGGCGATCTACTGGCGGCGTGGTGATCAGGCTTATTTCTTTAACACCGGTCAGCGACATTTGCAGTGTACGCGGTATGGGAGTTGCCGTGAGCGTTAATACATGAACTGTGCTTTTTAGCTCCTTTAAGCACTCTTTTTGTTTTACACCAAATTTTTGCTCTTCATCTACGATTAATAAACCCAAATTTGAAAACTTAACTGTTTTTGCATAAAGTGCGTGGGTTCCAATTACTATCTGAACGGTGCCCTTTGCCAGTCCTTCTTTTGCTCTTTTTGCATCGCGCGGCGCGACCATTCTTGAAAGCTGCTCAATTTGTATTCCTGTCCCCTCAAAACGTTTGGTGAAGTTTTGGTAATGTTGCCTGGCTAATAGTGTTGTGGGCACAACAAGCGCTACCTGCACTCCTGACATTGCAGCAACGTACGCCGCGCGCAGGGCAATTTCAGTTTTCCCAAATCCTACATCCCCGCACACTAAATGATCCATCGGATGGTGCTTTGATACATCTTCAAGTACTGCATTGATTGAACACTCCTGATCTTCTGTTTCTTCATAGGGAAAGCGTGAGACAAATTCATTATACAAAGTGTTTTCAATTTTTAGCGGCTCGGCTTTTTTGAGTTGTCTTGCGGCGGCTATTCCCAGAAGCTTATCGGCAATTTCCATCAAGTTCTTTTTTGCGCGCGCCTTGCATGCCTGCCACCCTGCTCCACCCAGCTTATCAAGCTGCGCTGCGCTGTCATCTGAACCAAAACGCGACAGTGTGTCCAGATTAACAACAGGAACGTACAGCTTGTCGCCTGCTGCATATTCTATCTTGAGGCAGTCGTTAACAATTCCTGCGGTTTTAATTGTCTCTAGCGCAACGAAACGTCCTATACCGTGGTCAATGTGCACGACAAGATCACCTTCACTGAGCGCAGACACCTCTCTTAGAAAATTATCGGCCTGTCTTTTCTTTTTACTTTTTCGTGCCAGACGGTCGCCCAGAATATCCTGCTCTGATAAAAATGCGATCTCATCTCCCTCAAAGCCCTTATCCATTGGAATTACGCACAACCCAATGTCTGCCGCATTTATTTTTCTTATTTCTTTGAACCAATTTATGTCGCGCACATTTTCGATTGCTGCGTCTTCCATTAATTTACGCATTCGGCTTCGCGAGCCCTCACTCAACAGCGCAATAAAAACCTGTTTTCTTTTGCCTTGCAGCTCTGTGATGTGCTGTTTCAACGCTGCGAATACATCTCCATCGGGTAGCGCGCGTATGTCTGAAAAATTTCGTCCTGTCTTAAATTTTTTACTCTTGCCTTCCACCTCGTCGGGCGCTGCAAACGGGTTGAAGATAGATGCACTTTGCAAAATATTCTGTTTTTCGTTATCACTCAGGTATAATTCTTGTGGCGGCAAAGGGCGATATATTGCGCCAGAAGATGCGTTTTTCTGACTCCTTTCTTCTGATGCTTTTAGCACCGAAATGCGTGTATCGTAAAAATCATGTATGTGGTTCATACGTTTTGTAAAAGCATCCGGGACATGGAAATCGCAGCTTATACTTTGCGTTCCGGTATAATCAAACAGCGTTTCCATTTTCTTAAAAAACAGCGGAAGCCAGTGCTCTATACCGTTATAATGCCGCCCTTGCCCTACTGCGTTATAAAGGGGATCATCTTTTTGTTGTGCGCCAAATATTTTGCGATACCCAGCACGGAATTGCGAGATAGACTCTTTATTCAAAAAAAATTCCCGAACAGGATATAATGCGAGTTCTTTTATGTTTTGCTGCGTGCGCTGACTTAACGGGTCAAATGTTTTTATGTTCTCTATTTCGTCTCCGAACAGGTCAATGCGCACAGGATCATCATATCCTGCGGGGTATAAATCAACAAGACCTCCACGCAACGCAAACTCTCCTGATTCGCGCACCGTATCGCTGCGTATATATCCATTTTGCGCCAGGTAATGTGTTAATTTTTCGAGATCCAATACATCCCCGGATATAATTTGGAAGCTGGCATTTCGCAGTGACTCTTGTGGCATAACCCGTTGCAGCGCTGCGTTTACATTTGTAATTGTAATTCTTGGATATCTACGCTTTTCCTTTTGCCATTGCTGTAGCTTACACAGCGCAGCAATTCTTTGCGCCACGATGTCGCCATGCGGAGATATGCGATCGTATGGCAAACAATCCCACCCCGGAAATATTACGGTTTCAACATCTGGAGCAAAGAACTCAAGCTGTTTTTTTAATATATCCATGCGCGCATCATTCAGAGCAATATGAACATGAATATGATCATCGGACATGATCTGTCTGGCCATACTTGCCAGTGCCAGCGCATCTGCGCCTTCTGGTATTCCGTATAGATAAGTATCAGGTTTTGGTTGATTTAGCTCTTTGCTCGCTGTACTGTGCACCACAATATCCTTTTTGCCAGTATGTGTTTTTTTAGGACAATTGGCTTTATATATATGTTTCACGCTATTTCAAGAGGCTAATGAGCAATGAGTGCGGATCGAACCTTTATTACTGATGATGAAACCATCGCGAACAGGGCGTTATTGAAGAATGCTGTTCATGATAATAAGGCCATTTCCAAAAGGGGCTTGCAGGAGCGGATGTTTACAGCCTTATTTAGCGGTTTTGTCTATCCGCAAATCTGGGAAGACCCAGAAGTTGATATTGAGGCTATGGAACTCAACGAAAATTCGCGTATCATGACGATCTGTTCTGGTGGGTGCAACATGTTGAATTACCTTACAGAAAATCCATCCAGCGTTACGGCGGTTGACCTAAACCCTGCGCATGTGGCTTTGGGGCGTTTAAAAATTGCAGCGTTAAAACACTTGCCGGACTATGAGAGCTTTTTTCTGTTTTTTGGATGTGCAGATGATGCAAGGAACATAGAAAATTACGATAAATATATTGCTCCGTATCTAGACCAATTTAGCCGTGACCACTGGGAAAAGATCGTTGTTCCTCATGGGCGACGGATCAATATGTTCAAGAAAAACATATACCGATATGGTCTTTTGGGGAAATTTATCGGTATGGTGCACCGCGTGGCCAAGCTATATGGGCAAGATCCACGTGATATTCTCAAGGCACGTACGATGGAAGAACAACGGGATCTTTTCGAACGTACGCTAGCTCCTCTATTTGAGAAGAAATTTGTCAAGATGATGTGCGGAAAGCCTGAATCCCTTTATGGGCTTGGCATTCCTCCTGCTCAATTTGATGATTTGAATGAAACTGCACGCGGTGATATGGCTTCATTACTAAAGGCACGGCTTGAGCGTATGGCCTGTCAGTTTCCTATCGAAAGCAATTATTTTGCATGGCAGGCTTTTAACCGTGGATATGATCGCGAAAACAATGTTGCTGTTCCGCGCTACCTTAAGGAAGAAAATTATAAGACTTTGAAAGCAAATGCTGACAGGGCGCGCGTTGTTCATTCCACTATTACAGAGTTTCTTGATTCCCAGCCTGCCGGCAGTCTGGATCGTTTTGTCTTTCTTGATGCTCAGGACTGGATGAATGATGAGCAGCTTAATGAGCTATGGAGCGCGGTTTTGCGCGCTGCCGATGACGGAACGCGAGTTATCTTCCGTACAGCAGGCGAAGAAAGCCCACTGAGCGCAGCCTTGAGCGAGGAAAATCTCGGTGCGTGGGACTATGACCCCTCTTTGGCTTCTGTGCGTAATGAGCGCGATCGCTCTTCTATTTATGGCGGCTTCCATACATATATACTAAAATCACGCAGCTAATCTATTTTGGGGGAGAATTCAGGTATGACACCATCACATCAAGGCGTTATTGAAAACGAGGATCAGACGAAGATTAACATGGATAATATGTATCGCTGGACCCGCCATGTCTATGATTTAAGTCGTAAATATTACCTGCTTGGACGCGATCAGATGATTGATCGTCTTAATATTAAACCGGGTGAGCGTGTTTGTGAGGTTGGGTGCGGAACGGCGCGTAATCTGATCAAAATTGCCAAGCGCTATCCTGGCGGGGTTTATTTTGGGCTGGATGCGTCTGACGAAATGCTTAAAACCGCCCAGAAGAACTTGCAAGCTTCTGATTTACAGGGAGAAATTAGACTGGAGCAGGCTTATTCCCAATCTTTTGATCCGGCTAGCTTGTTTGATTTATCAGAGCCTTTGGATAAAATTGTTTTTTCCTATGCGCTTTCGATTATTCCGCCTTGGGCGGAGTCAGTGGATCATGCTCTGGATATGCTCCCTTCGGGCGGTGAGATCCATATCGTTGATTTTGGTGGACAAGAAGAGTTACCTGAGTTTTTCCGCCGTTTCCTATTTTGGTGGCTTAAAAAGTTTCATGTCTATTATAAGCCTGATATCCTTTCATACCTCAAACGTCTTGATTATGAGAAAAAAGGCGTTTTAGAGCTTCAATCTTTGTATAAAGGTTATGCGTACCGCGCTGTTTTTACAAAGGCCTAGGCGATCCTATGACGCGCTAATTGTTGAAAAACAGGGCATGAGCGCACCTCTTCGGGCGCTTTCCTCTTTCCGGTGAGCCAATCATACAGATCCGCGTCATTAAATGTCAGAATATCTTCATATTGCCGGAGCTGTTCTTCATCAAACTCCCCAACATTTTGACCCGCAAATGACGCCATAATGATATCCATCTCTTTTTTGCCGCGGTGAGATGAACGGAATATCAAGCGCTTGCGCCATATTTCTAAATTATCTCTGTCATTTGTTTTATCTGCGCTCATGTTATCACTCGATCTTCTTTTTTAAAGCCGTTAAACTCTCTCCATAACATTAAGAGAGCTGTTTTAAAGTTATGAGTCAACGTCCTTTCGAGCTGGATCCTTTATTTCGTGGATTGACCACACTGCCTGGTCTAGGACCGCGCAATGGCAAGCTGGTTGAAAAGTTGACAGGCGGGCCGCGCGTTGCTGATCTGCTCTTTCATGGGCCGGTTGATTTTATTGACCGCCGTTTTACCTGCCCTGTCAATCAGGCTCCCAATGGAAAAGTTCTAACGCGGCAGGTACGCGTAGACAAACATTTTCCTAATGCCAGACCGTCGCTTCCTTACCGCGTTAGCTGCTCGGATGAGAGCGGCACGCTTATTCTGGTTTTTTTTCATGCCAAGAAAGGGTGGATTGAAAAGCTCTTGCCTCTGGGCTCTGACGTGGTTGTAAGCGGACGTATTGAGTATTTTCATGGACAGGCGCAGATTATTCACCCTGATGTCGTAAAGCCCGAGAAGCGCGATACTCTGGAGGCTGTTGAGCCTATTTACCCTTTGACCGCCGGTATTACCAACAAAGTCCTGCGCAAGGCTATACACGCGGCTCTGGTTCATGTTCCTGCTCTTAATGAGTGGATCGATACGGCGCATAAGAAACGCGAAGGTTGGCCTGAATGGCATGATGCGGTGCGCCGGTTGCATGCGCCTGAAAGTGAAAATGATCTTGAGCCGACGCATCCGGTGCGCATGCGCCTTGCTTATGATGAGTTGCTGGCTAATCAGCTCACCTTGGCCCTTATCCGTGAGCGGCAAAGAAAAATTAATGGGCGCCGTTTTGAGCCAACAGGTGCGTTACGAAAAAAGATTGAAACCATTTTGCCTTTTGCACTTACAGGAGCGCAGATCCGGACGCTCCGCGAGATTGACGGCGATATGAGTGCACCTGCGCGAATGCTTCGGCTTTTACAGGGCGATGTGGGAAGCGGCAAAACGATTGTGGCGGCGCTGGCTATGATGAATGCCGTTGAGAACAAGGCGCAAGCCGCGCTTATGGCGCCTACTGAGATTTTGGCACGTCAGCATGAGCAGAGTTTAAGGCCATGGCTTGATGCAGCCGGGGTGCGTTTTGTGACCTTAACGGGGCGTAACAAGGGCAAGGAACGCGACATCATGCTTAAACAGATTAAGGACGGGGTTGCGCAGGTTATTATCGGCACCCACGCCATTTTTCAAGCCGACGTCCACTATCAGGACTTAGGGCTGGCGGTGATTGATGAGCAGCACCGGTTTGGCGTGCATCAACGCATGGAGCTTTCAAATAAGGGGAAGGGGGTTGATGTGCTTGTTATGACTGCGACGCCCATTCCTCGTACATTGGCGCTCACGGCTTATGGCGACTTGGAGATATCCAAGATCGATGAAAAACCACCGGGACGACGCCCTGTAGAAACTATGCTGTTTTCGCAGGAAAAGCTAGACCAGCTTGTCGCTGCATTAAAACGAAAAATCAATGATGGGGTTAGAGCTTACTGGGTTTGTCCGCTGGTTGAAGAATCCGAGGTACTGGATGTAGCCGCAGCGCAAGAGCGTTATGATATCCTCAAGGCACAATTTGGCGAACGCGTTGGGCTGGTTCACGGGCGCATGACGCCCACCGACAAGGATGAGGTTATGGAGCGCTTTGCCAGCGGTGCGCTTGATATTCTTGTTGCCACAACCGTGATTGAGGTTGGTGTTAATGTGCCGGCGGCTACAATCATGGTGATTGAGCATGCTGAGCGCTTTGGCTTATCGCAATTGCATCAGTTACGCGGGCGTGTCGGACGTGGGGCGGATCAATCCTATTGCTTTTTGGTGTATTCAGGGCCATTGGGTGAAATAGCGAAGGAACGACTTAATATAATGCGCGATACGGAAGACGGGTTTATCATCGCCGAAAAGGATCTGGAGCTGCGCGGCAGCGGCGAAATTTTAGGAACCAAGCAAAGTGGTGTCACAGACTTTAAACTGGCTGATCTGTCTGTTCACGGTGATCTTCTGGCAGTGGCGCGTGATGATGCAAAGTTAATTATCAAAAAAGATCCAAATTTAGATACTGATCGAGGCGTATCATTAAAAGCGTTGCTTTATTTATTCGAGATGGATCAGGCGATAAAATATTTTCGTAGCGGATGATTCTTTTTATATAACAATTATATAACTACACATCTTAAGCGCTTTTCTTATCGGTGCGGTCTATTTTCAATTCTTTTTTTATCTCATCTACATCGGAGGCGATATCAACAATCGTCGAGACCAGCTTTTCAATTTGCTCCCGCGGCGGCATACCATATGCACCGGAGGCGCGTCCGTTCTTACCGATAATGCGCGCGGGCACGCCAATCGCGGTTGCGCTGTCAGGGATATCTATTGTGACAACAGAGTTGGCGCCGATTTTAGCATATTCGCCGATCTCGATATCTCCCAGAACTTGCGCGCCTGCGCCTACTGTGCATTTTTTTTTAAGGGTCGGGTGGCGTTTGCCGTTACTCTGGCCTTCTCCTCCGACACCGCCAAGCGTTACCCCGTGATATAGAGTTACACCATCTTCAACGATCGCTGTCTGGCCGATAACGCATCCTGTCCCGTGATCGATGAACACGTTCTTGCCTATTCTGGCTTCGGGATGGATCTCTATTCCTGTTAGAAAGCGTGAAAAATTTGCAAACATTCTGGCTAAGGCTTTTAATCCCAAGCGCCACAGAAGATTATTAAAACGGTGCAGGCAAATTGCATGGTAACCATTATAGGCAAAAAGAACCTCGCAAAATGTCGGGTTGGCAGGGTCACGCTTTTGAATGTCTTTAAGGTGTTCAAACATAAGTGTATTTTTGGCCTTTCATTTCTATTTCTTTGAAGTATATGAGAGTTCTGCGCACCCTTTTTGCCTCTCATTTGGCTCTAAAAGTGCTCTGTTTTACTTTTTTGTTCTGTTGAATAATCCGGTTTTTTTCAATTGCACCTCTTGTTGCTCCTCATGCTCAAGCGGGGCTATGATGCCTGCTGATACAACCAGCTTTACGCCCTCTTCTACACTCATACTCAGATATTTTAGCTCCTGTTTGGGCACGAAAAGCAAATAACCCGAGGTTGGGTTTGGCGTTGTCGGGACAAATACGTTCACGGTCTCTTGCGCTGTGAGGGATTGAACCTCTCCTTTGCTCATTCCTGTTACAAAACCGATAGACCATAAGCCTTTTCGGGGATATTCAAGCATCACTACTTCTCGAAAAGCTGTGGACTGGCTGGCCATGATCGTTTCGAATATCTGCTTGATGGCACCGTGTAGCGTGCGAATGACCGGCATCTGGTCGACGATATATTCCGAGATGCGTATAAACAAACGTCCCAGAAAATTTGTTGCAAACCACCCGATCAAGACAAAGGTCGTTATTACCACAATCAGCCCCAGCCCCGGTATAGTGGTTTTGGGGTATATTGCCTCGTACCATTCCGCAGGTAACAACCGCACAACCTTGTTATCCACAAAGGTCAAAAAGATATAGGTCAGGTAGATCGTAATACTGATGGGAGCCGTTACAAGTATTCCGGTTAACAAATAACGGCGCAAGCGCGCCATGAGTCCTATCGAAAAGGTCGTGCGCGTCTCTTCTGCCGGTGCTGCCACCGATCCATTTGCTGTTTTTGCTTGCCGCGTGCCTGTTTTTGATTTTTTTTTGTTCATCGTTATTTGATCCTTATCTAAAAGAGTCTTTTTTGCACCTTATGTGCGTCCGTATAAATCCTCAAAACGCACAATATCATCTTCTCCAAGATAACTGCCCGTTTGAACTTCGATAAGCTCCAACGGAATTTTTCCCGGGTTCTCAAGGGCATGCACAGTGCCAACTGGCAAATACACCGATTCATTTTCTGAAAGCATTATAACGTCTTCACCGCGGGTGACCGCTGCTGTTCCCTTAACAACCACCCAATGTTCTGACCTGTGGAAATGCTTTTGCAGCGATAATTTTGCACCGGGCTTGACCGTTATACGCTTCACCTGATCCCGCTGACCAAAGCAAATAGAGTCGTAATGCCCCCAAGGACGGTAAACGGTTCTATGGTGCAGCGCTTCGGTGCGTTCAGCTTTTTTGAGATCGCCTACTATATCCTTTGTTTTTTGGACATACTCTTTATGGGCAACTAATAGTGCATCTTTGGTGTCAACTACGATAATGTCATCCAGCCCAAGAGTGCATACCAGTTTGTTATCTGCGTGAACCAGGCAGTTTTGGGTCTGTTTGGTTAGAACATCTCCTTTAAGAACGTTGTTATCTTTGTTCTTTTCGCACACATCCCATAGTGCATCCCATGACCCGATATCGCTCCAGCCGGCATCCAAACTGACCACGACGCCGTTTCGGGTTTTCTCCATAAGAGCATAATCGATTGATATGTCTTCACATTTTTCAAAATGCTCTGCGTTTAACCTTATAAAGTCAAGATCTGTTTGTGCGCTTTGCAGAGCGGCACGGGCACATAAGACAATATCGGGATTATTCTTTTCCAACTCCTCCAGATAAGTGCGTGCCTTGAAACAAAACATGCCACTGTTCCACAGGTAATTGCCTTTTTCTATGAAAGCTTGCGCCGTTTTAGTGTCCGGTTTTTCCTTAAATCCTGACAGCTCAAACGCTCCTTTAGCGAGTTCTTTGCCTGCCTCTATGTAACCATAGCCAGTATGAGGTTGTACCGGTTTAATGCCAAATGTAACCAAAAGACCCTGTTGTGCCATTGTCTCTGCCGTTTTTACACTTTTTGCAAATGCCACCTTATCAGTGATCACATGATCAGCCGGTAAAACCAAAAGGATCGCCTGTTCATCTTCCTTAAGAGCCTGAAGCGCGGACACAGCTATGGCCGGCGCTGTGTTGCGGCCAACAGGCTCGAGCAAAATACTGTGTTCCCTAGCACCCAGCGCACGTATATTTTCAGCTACGATAAACCGGTGTTCTTCATTACACATAATGATTGGTGCACAGGCTTCAAGGGATTGCAAACGCCCAAGCGTTTCCTGAAACAGGGTTTGTTCAGAGTGAAGGGGGAGAAACTGCTTTGGATAGAGCGGGCGGGATAGTGGCCAAAGGCGGGTTCCCGACCCACCTGAAAGTATAACCGGATACATCTTTATTCCTTAATATAACTGAACATTCTACCGTTCAATATCCCTTGACGTCATAACACACAATCGCTGTTATACTTTGAGGACGCGCACGCTGCAATCGTTTTCTATAGCGTTCCAAGACACGTGGAGGGCTATTGCCTATCCCTGCTTTCTCTGTTCTCTCTGTTTTCTCTGTTTTCCCTTGACGTTCCGTGCTTTTTTGTCAGGAAAGAATCAATAAAACCTATGGCCGCGCCTGCCAGGATCAAACAAATATGGATCTCAATTTGCGCTAAAACCTGATCGTTCGTATAGTTTTTGATGTCCATCAATGTTTGCAGAAGCTGGATCGAGGCGATGACTATAATCACCATTCCCAGCTTGACCTTGATTGTCCCCGGATCAAGCCGAGAGAAAATCGTAGGTTTTTCATCATCATCTTTAAGCGTGATGCGTGAGACAAAATTCTCGTAACCGCTAATGGCCACCATTACAACCAGCCCGCCAATCAGGCACATATCAACCAGCGTCAGAACAACAACGATCAACTCTTTTTTGTGGATCTCCCCAATATTTATAGCTGTGTGAAAGAGAACAGAATAAAACTCATATATCAATAAGATGACCAAAAATGATAACCCCAGAAATAAAGGCAATAAAAGCCAGCGGCAGGTATAAAGCATGGTTTCTACCAGATTTTCGTAGTAATTCGCAGAACCTTTTCTGTGAATTGGGATTTGCCCGTTGTCGTTATCTCTATTGTCTTCCATTGTCTCTATTCTTCTCTTGCTGTTCTCATAAAATATGGAGATCCGTTTTGTATGTGGATGGATGCGCGTGATCAGTTTACGGGAGATAAGAATTAAACTTCCTGACGCACGCCCTTTTCACAGGGTATCTTACACGCCATATCCAAACAAACAAAAACAGCTTTTATAAAGCCATTATACGCGGAAACTTTAATGACGTAGCAAAGAGTTTGTTTAATATCGCTCTTGATGATTAACTGCCCATGCCACTTGGCGTACTCCTTAACATCATCGTGCTTTCGGGCGGTGCGTCAGGTATCGTTGATCCAGAAGGCATTTCGGGGCCAGAGCTGCGAGGCTCGTCTTCCTCCGGTGGTGCATCAGCTTTTGGGAGTCCAGAAGGCATTTCGGGGTCAGAGCCGTGAGGCACGGTCGGCGAGGCGCCATCATAGCCTGTTTCATAGTCGTCAGCGAAAGAGTTGTAACCGTTTATATCTTCTCTCAGAGCCGGGCGGGCGCCTTCATGAGCACTGATAATGGCTAGCGGTCCTTTATCTCCCTGTCCTTCCATAATCGCGCCTTCAAGAATATTTGCAATCCCTCTGGATCCTCCTAATTCATGAATTTTAGAAGCCAAATCTGTTATCTCACCTTCATTCAATCCTTCAAACTCCCAGAGAAATTTTTTCTGCATATCACCCAACCCAAGCCACGTGGCCGCCAGTCTATCATCAAGCATTGAGAACACACTATCGAAGCTTGTGGCAATCTCAGCAACGGGCAGCCCAACATCTTCGAGACTAAAACCTTGCAATCCACGTAGCAGGCTCTCGTGTAAAGTCTTGGGGGGAGTCGTACGAGACTGCAGCTCTTCCCATTCCGCTATTAATTGAGCCATCACGTTATTCATTGATGCCTCAACCTCGCGTTTTAATTGAACCAGATCCTGCTCATCAGTTGATACATCAATCTTGTTCTGCCTTGGTTCAATTGGTTCCGGTGGGGCGGATGATTCAGATGATGCGGATGGGGCGGATGGGGCGGATGATTCAAAATCAATAAAGTGAAAGCCCTCCTCTTCTATTACCGCTGTTAGGTGGGGTTCCATTACTCCGCTTTTTTGATAAAGCTGCGCCTCCCATAATAATGAATCCAGTTGACTCGGCATGAGTGTGCACTCGCCCATTTCCTCATTAATCATGGCAATTTGCGCTCTGCCGACTTCTGAGTCTTTAAAGTCCTGCAGGTCTTCTGCGTTGTTAAAGTCTCCAAAACTTCTTTGAACCATTTGGCCGCCCGGCGTTGCTTCATCGTAATGATTGAGATCAATCAGCGGAAGCTGTTGCATTTCTTCGTGGAGAAAATGTCCCCTATTCTCAAAGCGCACTGCCAAATCATAGTTAATACTCATATTTTTTTGTCCCACCTTCTTGAAACTATCTTATTTGTGTTCCTAAAATGACATTACAGGCACAGAAACCGGCGTACCAGGTTCAGGCGATGGTGAATCTGGCTCCAAAACAGGAGCAGGAGTGCCTGCTCCGTCATTGCCTATTCCATATTCATCGGCTGCAGAATTATAAGGACGCTCTTCACTTCCATCTGGTACAACCTCATCGGGCTCTAGCGCATCATTTATTGTTCCTTTTTGAAAAGCTGAGCCCTTGCTTTTTACTCCTATTCCGGCTTCTATTGTTTTGACACCCTCATAAGATTCCATAATTCCGACTGGTCCCTGCTCTGTATTGCCTTCTAAATTAGCGATTTCCAGAAAATCAGCTATTGTACTAGACCCGACACTCTTTACTTTATCTGCAATTCCAACAATACCGGCTTCATCAAGAACTGCCAGCTCTCTGGTCAAGTGCTCTTCCCACAAGAGTCTGCTCTCTATATTCGCCCCGTCGTTATCTTCCATTCTTTCAAAAGCGCGGCTAAATCCTAAGGCAATATTGCTAATAGCCTGACTAACCTCAGGATTATTTATATCGACCCCTCCCACAATAACATTCCACAACTTATTGTGAAGGTCATCAAATCCTTCTGGCTTCGCATCTGCTCGCTGTTCTTCAGGTGCAATGCCGTTTATTGCGCCCCAGGCGCCAAAATTTCCACTGGCTTGTGCCGGGTTATTGAACGCACTGCCCAGCTGTTGTGGGGCTACAAAATCAATAAAATGAAAGCCATCCTCCTCCATTACCACCGTTAGGCGGGGCTCCATTGCTCCGCTTTTTTGATAAAGCTGCGCCTCCCATAATAATGAATCCAATTGATCCGGCATGAGTGTGCAATCGCCCATTTCTTCATTAATCATGGCAATTTGCGCTCTGCCGACTTCTGAGTCTTTAAACTCCTGCAGGTTTTCTGCGTTGTTAAAGTCTCCAAAGCTTCTTTGAACCATTTGGCCGCCCGGCGTTGCTTCATCGTAATGATTGAGATCAATCAGCGGAAGCTGTTGCATTTCTTCGTGGAGAAAATGTCCCCTATTCTCAAACCGCGCTGCTAAATCATAGCTAATACTCATATTTTAACGTCCCACCTTCTTGAAACCCTGATAATATTATACATAACAACAGTTTCGGGGGCAAATTAATCTATTCGCATACAAGTTATTCTAAACGCGTTCTTTTGGTTTCTTTAAGGCAGCTCTAAAAACCGGATGCATTTCCTTTGCCTGTCATAAAAGCGCGGTTTAGCGGGGGGTTTCCAGTTTTTTTCATGTATCTGACTATTTTTTCGGCTGTTTCTTTCCGTAATCCCTTGTTTTGGGCGCTATGCGGGCGCCCGCCGCTCGCATCTCTGTCCGGACGAGTAGGACCACTTCTCAGATAACCCGTATTTATCTGTATAGATTAAAATGTTCACATTCAACCACGAATATACACAAACGAATGTAATCTTAATGAAAATGTAAGACTGAGTGTTTAATCCATTGGCTATCAAATATTAAGTTGGCAGAGTGAAGCTCCACGGATCAAGACCCGTGGTATCACCGCTTCGCGTGTGACCTACGGTCACAATTCAAGCTCCGCTTGTCCAATATCTTCTTTGCCCTGTGTCTCAATATAGCGCTTTATAATACCCTCATCGATGCCCACTGTGCTCACAAAATAATCATCGGACCATATGCCATCTGCACCCCAATATGCTTTGCGCATATACTCAAATTTCTTCTTAATTATAGTCCATTGCGGAATTAGTTATACGCTTTAATAATATCGTCGATAGATTTGT
>JBKHBN010000061.1:0-4779 GCA_046542355.1 Alphaproteobacteria bacterium
AGGCTTTGATCAGCTCGAAAATGTCATCCGGGGCATAAATTTTGTAGACGGCATCCCGCAAGATACGCTACAAGAAAAATCTGTGAGGTGCGCTATCTGATCTCGCCCATACACCACTTTTGGCTATAGCTCCAAAGTTCTGCCCGTAATGAATGATCGTTTCCTCTTTTCTCGTTTTTGCCATTTCGTCTAAAAAACTTTCTGCCCAATGTTCGATATCAAATTGATAAAGATGCGATAGGATTCTTTGATGCCGTTCAATACGCTGCAAACGCGGCATTCTGAGCGCCTCATTGATTTTATCTGCGATCTCGCCGGTATCGTATGGATCAACGCAGAGCACACCCAGATTTTCGAGTTCTTCGGCCGCACCGGCGTTTTTACTCAGGATCAACAGGCCAGGATCGCACGGGTCCTGCACCGCCAGATATTCCTTGGCCACCAGATTCTGGCCGTCAATCAAAGGTGTCACCAGACCGATATCCGAATGCCGGAAGCTCCCCATGAGCTGCTCTCTTGGCATACCTTCCTCCCGGTAAGCCAAAGGCTGCCAGCTTTCATCGGCATATTCATTGTGAATTTTACCGGCGGCGCGGCGTATTTTCTCGATTGTCTGTTTATATTGCCTGATATCACCGCGGCTCAGCGGTGTGATCTGATGATATTTTATTTTTTTCTGATAGTCTGGATAACGCTGAAGAAATTCAAAAAACCCTTCCAGACGGTTTGCCAGCCCCTTGGTGTAATCAAGCCGCTCAGCTCCGATCAGAACCCTGTACCGATCCTTTTCGCTGGCCAGAGCGGCATCTTGATCCTTTTTCTCTCTCGCTTGCCGGATCAGATCAGCTGTTTCAACGCTGATGGGAAAAACACCGAAATGCGTTTTGCTTCCGCAAAGGCGCACCGACGTAGATTCATAACGCTTCGGCTTGTAAACATCAGAAGAAAGACAGCTCTCAAAATTTTCGAAATCGCGGAAAGACTGAAACCCGACAAGGTCATAAGCGGATAAATCTTCAAACAGCCTCTCATATTGCTTGTTCAAAAATGCCGGAACCGCCCGGCTGTTAAGGAAGTCTTCTGAGGGCATGGGAATATGATGAAAATACCCGATGCGGTTATTAACCCCCAGAGTGCGCAGCTCACGACCAAGCGGGATAAGGTGATAATCATGCACCCAAAGCAGATCGTCTGGCTTCAAATAAGGCTTAAGCAGTCGCGCAAACATGCGGTTTACACATTTATAAATCCCGTAAGAGGATGCGCTCCCTTCGATATGCTCACCGAGTTCATGCATCAAAGGCCATAGATTTTCATTAGCCATCTTTTTGTAATAATGTTCGTACTCCGTTTCAGTCAGAGGAATCGTCAGAAACGTAATATCGTCATGCTGTATTTTCGTGATCCGGCGCTTTTGCCTGTTCGCTTTACAAACCGTGCCATCCCATCCAAACCAGACGCCGCCGCCATTGGCTTCCAAAGCCGCCTTTACGCCAACGGCAAGCCCCCCTGCTTTGATTGTGCCAGTTTGCGGATTGGGCAGGGAAACCCGGTTTGATATACAAATAATGCGTGACATCGCGAAACCTTTTTCGTTGTTAACGTCAGCCTGCTAACAACATTGAGCGCCTAAAGGTTCCGTTTCTTCCATCCGGAGATTCATTGAAAAAAGAAAGCATATCCCATTTTGCGGGATCGCGCCTAAAACTATCGTCGATTAGAATACCTTGCCAGCCTGCATTTTCAGCAGCTTCAAAATTTTTCTCCTTATCATCCAGCAGCACCAGATCTTCGGGCTGTTTTCCCAAGCTCTCCTGTACTTGCACGTAAAACAAAGGATCAGGCTTGGCTGCCTTCAGGTCACAACTGATAAAACAGGGCAGATCATCCAGACCATAACGAGTCAACCAGTGTTCAATATGCGGCTTCCTCAAAGCGTCCTGATTGGAAGCCACAACGCATTCTGCTCCTTTTTCTCTTAATTCATAAAGTCTGTTCAAGGCCGGAAGGCTTGGCTCGATATTTTTCTCCAGCCAGATATGAATAACGTCATCGATATCATGGCGTAGAGCAATGCCTTTATTTTGTAGAAAGTGATTGAAACGTTCCCTTGTGTCGATTTCATGGTTGCGGATGCACAATTCCCACTCAGGCGAATGCTGGAAGGCTTCCCATACACCGAGCAGATTATTATCAGCCAAAGCCCGTCTCCAATCACAGTTAGGGTCGTCCGGATGATGCCAGATTAAAACACCGTCTATGTCCCAAATGATTGTTTTAGTGTTCATGACCTCACCAAAGCCTGTGCCGAAATAAAGTTCCCTTAAAGCGGAACACTATTTATAGAAGGTTCGGACAAACCAAATGTAAATATACAGGAAACAATAAAGGCCTAGCCCAAATCACTGACTTCGACCAAGACTGGCAAGTGGTCAGACAAGCGGCAAATATTCCGTCCTTTCAGAACGCGGGCCGAAGCTTTAACGCCTGGACCATCAGACCAAGCTCGATCCAGCCGGAACAGCAGAAAGAAAGACGGAAAGGTTTTGCCGCAGGGCAAGGGCGTCATAATTTCATCAAGATGCTGCAACAGCTTCGACGGCCAGCGCCATTCATTAATATCGCCCATAAAAAACACCGGCGGTTTTTCCGTTTCATGGTTTTTAACATCAACCTGATCGGCCAGCTTCATAAGATTATTAAGCTCCCACCACCGTACAACTGAAGACAGTGATAAATGTGTGCCGATCACGCGGACAGGTCCATGCGGCGTTTTGATCAACGCATCAACGGCATTGCGCGGCTCAGAAACAGGTCTGGTTTTTTGGGTTTCAAGATCATGCACGATGGCCCGGCCAATCGGATATCGACTGACGAGCAGATTGCCGTACCAGCCCAGCCCTTCCTTTAAAGTCGGGCCAGGCAAGTGATATGGCCGCTCCGGCCCGGCCAGCAGGTCAATGTCATCCGCGGTGCCGCCATTACTTGGCCTGGTTTCCATTTCCTGAAATACGCCGATATCAACATCATACTCATCCATCAACGCATGCACGCGGCGCAAATCACGCTGTCCGCGCAGATCATATCCACCTCGAATATTAAAGGTTAACAGGCGCAGCATACTCATAAGTCCATTTTTTCTTTATAGTGATTGAACAGGCGGTGTGTGCCCCAGACGATCAGAACCCAAAGCACAATGCTTCCAACGGTGTAGACAATCACCTTAGGCTCCGGATCCTGCCAGAGTTCCCCCAGTGCTCCGCCAAACACAGCTTTGGCGAACACGCCGGGCAGAAGCCCGAAAAACGTCGCCAGCATGTAGCTTAAAAAGGACACCCCGGTCAGACCGAAAACCAGATTTACTAGCGTATAGGGCGCAATCGGTATAAACCGCACTAGCGTCATGCCAAGAATGCCGCCCTTTCTGACATAGTGCTTGATTTTCTCAAAAGTACTCTCAAACATAAAAAGCAACTTGTCGCCGATAACTTTTCCCGCAACAAACGCTGCGGCCGCGCTGACAAGAGAACCGAACAAGGCCAGAAAAAGCCCGTAAACCGGACCGAACACAATCGCCGTGGTTAGATTCAAAACCGTGACCGGGAAAAAGACGGCACCGGCCACCAGATAGATGCCCGCAATCCAGGCAATGCTGAGATTAGAGGCGCGCGCTGCCTCGACATATCCTGAAACAGCCTCACGATTGAAGCTGTCCGAAAAATCAGGTTGCCACCATCCGAAGATTAAAAATGCTAGAAGCGCAAGAGCCAAAACACCGCCCAGAACCTGTTTCACGGGGATATTGACAAGAATACGCGCCTCCTCAGGATCACCAAGCTTTCTGGCCAGCCATGCCAGACGCTCACCTCTGTAGGGGCTGTCATCGATTTTCAGCAAATGTTGTCGGCTGTAATCCTGATATTCAAGCAAACGCTCAAGAGAGGCACTGCCATTGATCATTTCATCGATATCCTCTTCCTCACGCCCGGTATGCTCACGGATCAGGTTGTTGCGAATGGCGGCGATGCGAGAGCACGCCTTTTCATTCTGACCCTCAATCACAAGATCGCATTCCGTATCGAGTCCCATCGAGCGGTTGTTCAAATTGGCTGACCCGACATGTAAAAACCGGTCATCGACGATCATGATTTTGGAATGAATATTGATTGTCTCCTGACCGTTATCTTCCTTGCACACAGGATAAACCACGCAAAAACGTCCATCTTCGATGTCTTCACCAGCAATGCCGCAAAACTTAACGCGACCTGTCCACATGGCTTTATGTTCCATGATACCGCCGGGTTTTTCAGAACTAACAATCAGCACGCGCAGATCCGACTTTTCTTTCAGCCTGTCATGCAGAGCCCTCGCGATTTTTGGGCAGGTCAAAAACTGGTTTTCAACATAGATAAAGGTTTCTGCCTTCGCGATTTCATCCAGATACATCGTCTGGATTTCGCGAATAGTTTGTGAGTTTTTTGTTTTTGGCAGGGTTCGCGTGATAGCTATATCAACATTTTCAAAATCAGGTTCAACATCATCCGGCCAGATTCCAGTATCCTCTTTTGTGTTTTTCCGCAGTGGTACGGCTTCAAACCCGGCGCATGTTTTCCAACGCTCACGCACAAGCTGCGCCAAAGCGCGCGCCGCCGGGCCGCTCACCATCATTTGAATATCATGGTAGGGACCGTAACGATTGCTGCCGAATGGTTTAAAAAACCCGCCGGGATCCTCACGCTGCTCCACAGATACATGATGCTGCCTGTGATCCAAGCGCCC
>JBKHBN010000062.1:0-4611 GCA_046542355.1 Alphaproteobacteria bacterium
CCATCGCGAGGCCAAGAAAACGCCGGAACGAAAGCCGGTCCCGGATCTGGTATTCCGTTTGGTCGTCCGAAAGATTGTACAAAAACTGCAAGACCAGAACCTTGAACATCAAAATGCAGTCGAACGGTGGACGGCCGCCGGCGGAATGTTTCTCCGCACGTTGTTCAGACGACAAGGAACGCCTCCCACGGCACAGACGCTTCCAACGCCTCCAGCGGATCGCCGTTGCGGCTCAACTCCGCATAACAATCATCCAAATCAAAAAATCCCGGTTGGCCAAGTACACGCATCTTTTGTCCTCCTCGCTACGACTATCGACAGAATCGCAAATTTGCGCTCATATGTCAGGGGTTTTTAGAGGTGCCCTAAATATTTACGTCAGGCTTATCTTCTGCATTCGCGGCCGGTAAAACGGCAAAGCAGATCAAAGAAAATGCCAGTACAAAAACAGAGAAGATACGGTTGGGTGTCATGGGTAAGCCTTATATTGATAGCGCTAATTTTTACAAGATATAAATCAGCTCCAAGGAAAAGCAATAGAAATCGCCTTGCCGGATATTGTCCCGGCACTGGTCTGGCCGCCTTTGCCACAGGGCGCAAGGATGCTTTGTTCTTTACAATTGGCGGGTTGCTTGGCGCGTTTGTCTATATGCTTGCTTATGGCTGGCTGGCCGAGAATACGCCGTTGTTTAACGAGATTGTGGGCGGAGCCGTCTCAATAGCAAATACAGGCAATGAGAAATATCCGGCATTGCTGGCAAGCATACCGGGCACAGTGATCGGCATCGGCTTTGGCGCGGTAATGATCGCGATTGCCTTTGCCCTACCGCTGCACATATTAGGGAAGAAGAAAGAGAGTGACATATGAACGCGCAAAACACACATCCGCAAAAATATCATGTCGGCCTGCGGGTTTTGCATGTCGCCGCGGCGCTCAAACACCTGCTGTTCGACAAGCTGAATTTATTTAAGCGGATTGCGTGAATGAGCGCATATTCCATACGCCCAAGCACACCAGAGCATACGGCCTCGATTTCTAAGCGGCTAGTAACATATTGCTGAATTATTTTTTACATGTGCTCGTTTATAATTTTGTAGTAGCCGGGCATGATCTTTGAAATCGTATCTCTGCCTTTTTTGGTTATTCGGATTTTTTTATAGCGCGCGTCACTCTCATTTTTATCAAACTGTATCATTTTATCTTGTTCCAGACGTTTGGCCGTTGTTGTTATAACCGGCTTGGAGATATCCAGCCTGCTCACAAGATCGGAAATGGTAAAGGTTTCCAACTCATGCTCCCTGTCCAGAACAATCAATATAAGAAAACGCGTCATTGAAAAATGATATTTCCGAAAATAATTTTCGAGATCGCGCATGAGCAAAGAGGCATTTCGCATCATATGAAGCGCTTCGCGCGTTTTATCGATATCCATTTCCGGAAACCGCCTGGCATAGCGCTGCATTATTTTTTCGCTCGGTAACTCTTTTAGGAAAAACATGTTTTTTTAATCCTGGCTGAGTTGCGTTATCAATTCATTTGTTGAGATACCGTGACCAAAATGATGGAGTATATGCTGTTCAAAATAATCGGCCTGAGCCTTTTCAAAAGCGCCGCTGGCATCGGTTACAACATGGACATTATAGCCAATATCGTGTGCCTCCCTCATGCTTGATTCAACACAGACATGCGTTGCAAAGCCTAACAGGATAACCGTGTTCACATCGTTATTGCGCAGAAAAGCATCAAGTGTGGAATTTTTAAACACGCTGGCGCCGGACCGTCCTTTGACGATGTACTCTCCAGATTGCGGTACAAAAGGTTCAACGAATTTCGCGCCATCCCCAGTCCAGGTTTCAGCATTTGGAATGGCTTTTCTTAATCCTGCTTTATCGTCACCGCCGCCGCCAAAAATCAGATATCCGGGGTCGTGTCTTAAATCGAGGCCCGCATGTGCGATTAACCAGTTATTGTCCCGTGCGGTCTTTATAATTGTTTCGGCATTGGCTACAGCCGCATTAAAGTCCTGTAAATCTTTAACCAGAAGATTCCTGAGCTTTGCATCGGGGCCGATCCATTCATCCTGAAACTCAATAAATATGATTGCTGTACGGTTTTTGTCGAGGCTTGCCGCCTGTGCATTTGACATGAATCCTCCTAAGGATATCAGCAGTATTAAAAAAGTGCGCATTTCATTCTCCTATTTAGTTAGCATACTAACTATCGTAAGATTTGAAAAAATTTTTGTCAAGTTATCTTGTTATTTTTGGGTATATAAGCCCTCTGGCTGCCGTGATTATTCAAAAAAATGCCGGTATTTTTGCCGGTAATTTCTGTTTATATATAGTGACTTAATCAAAGAAGCTGCAAAAATTTTGCCGGTATGCTGTCACTTGGTTTTAAGCTTATGATGAGCGGTTAGCGGCCTCGCTTAATAGCTCTCTTCTCTCGGTGTCAGGCTGTTTGGCGAAGTTGTCGATTTTTGATCTGCTCTATCTTCAAAATTACATCCGCTTATCTTATGCCATTCATATTAAAACGGTTTTGGCGAGGGTGTGAATATCCTGCCAGGCGATGACATCAAAATCTTCGCGCTTTTGTGATGATGCTCCGCCATAGACCAGCGTTCCGCGCGCGGCTTCGCGACCGGCCATTGCCTGAAACTTGCTTAAGCCTCTAAAAAAATCACTGGCCACGGTCTGTCCTGATTTCATTTCAATCGGTGCCAGTATGCCCGCCTGCTCCAGCACAATATCAACCTCGTGGCCTTTGTGATCGCGCCAAAAATAAAGATTAGAGGCCAGCGCATGATTATAGCGGTACTTCATAAGCTCCGCGACGACCCATGTCTCAAACAGTTGTCCGCGTGCCGGATGCGTTGAGATTTGATCTTCATTCTGAATATTAAGTAGCCATGCCACCAGGCCCGTATCGTAAAAATACAATTTCGGCGATTTAATCAGGCGTTTATTGAAATTCTTGTGATGCGGCTGGAGCAGATGAATGATGTAACTCGCCTCCAGAACCGAGATCCAGGCTTTGGCGGTGTTGTGGGTAATGCCGCAATCACTCGCAAGATCGGAAAGATTTAAAATCTGCCCAGTGCGCGCCGCGCAGAGTCTTACAAAACGCTGGAAAGTGCTTAAATCCCGGACATTGATCAATTGCCGAACGTCACGCTCAACATAGGTATCGACATAGTTTGCATGCCAAATATTAGGCTCCAGTTTACGATCATAAATCGGCGGATATAAGCCTTTGAAAAGCAGAGTATCGAGCGCTTCCGGGGCTTTGTTCTCTGCCTGTAATTCGTGCAGGCTAAAGGGCAAAAGGGAGATTTTCGCCGCGCGCCCGGCAAGGCTTTGCGATATGCCGGAGATCAGACCGAATTGCTGAGAGCCGGTCAAAATGAACTGCCCCATTTTCTTATCCGCATCCAGCCGTGTTTGCAGATAAGAAAACAGCTCCGGGCAACGCTGGACTTCATCAAGGATCGCACCTTTGGGGTATTGCCCTAAAAACCCGCGCGGGTCCGTATCGGCAAATTCGCGCATATCCGGATCCTCAAGCGACACATAAGCCTTATCGGAAAACACAGCCTGGGTTAAGGTTGTTTTCCCCGATTGGCGTGGCCCTGTCACAACCACAGCCGGGTAGCTGCCTGCCAGTTTTTTGATTATTTTTGTCGCCTTGCGCTGAATAAGCTTCATGAAGACATCATAACAAAAGCAGTACAAATTGGCAATTCAATTTACAATTTGTACTATTCTTTTTCGTCAGAAATGAAATCCGGGACATACTCTAAATCCGGAATATCAGGCACAGGCTGGGGCGGTATATCAAAGAGAAGTCCAGTCATGTCTTACTCTTTCTCTTGTGGTCGAAATTGGCAATTCAATTTTCAGTTTGTACCACTTTTTATAGATGCATGATTTCAAGGAACCTCTAAAAACTCTTTGTTTTGTCATCCCCGTGAAAACGGGGATCGGGTAACAGTCTGTAAAAACAGGATTCCCACTTGCATGGAGATGACAGTTTTTGTGAAATCTGGGGTTTTTAGAGGTGCCCACAACAGATATTAAGTCTAAAAAAGCCGTTTCAATGGGCGGGGAAAGAGTTTGTCTTTCGCGGCCTGATTACCTGCGCCGCGACCTGCAAGTTGGTGACGGCTTCGGAGCAAAAGAAAACCTATAAAAACGGCGGCACGGCGTCCTGGACGTATTTAAGATGCTGGAAGCCTGATAACCCCGATAAGCAGATGTGGGTGCGCGAAGAGAAGGTTTTGGCGCAGGTTGAAGAGGTTTTGAAAAAACTGGCTTGTGATGAAGAAACGCTGGCCTATATCAACGGCTATTTGCGCGAGATTGAGGAAAATGAGCGCGGCTTTATTCGCCGCCAGATCTCCGAATGGCAAAAACAGCAAGCCAAGCTGCAAAATCGGCTGGATACGCTGATGGATTTGCTGCTGGACGGGATGATTGAGCGCGAGGAGTTTGAAGCCAAGAAATCCAAAATCCGGAGGATCAAAATGATCTGGAGCAGCAAATATCCAGCGCCCGCTCCGGCGATGATGCGTTTAAGGATGCGATGTTGATGATCCTGTCCATCGCCTC
>JBKHBN010000028.1:0-23231 GCA_046542355.1 Alphaproteobacteria bacterium
TGAATGTACCAAAAGCAACATCACCGTAACAGGCGGCCTTCACCGGACGGTTACAGGCGGCCTTCACCGGACGGTTACAAAAATGAGTGATAATGTATATTATGTAAATTAGTATACATTTTTAAAGGAGGGGGCTTTTGTGTATCCCTGTTATATAAATCAACACTCTAAACTAAGGATCGACATCAAAAGTTAGGCCGTCATATGCCGGATAAAAGCCTTCAGGCATTTCATTTTTGACCCTCTTATAATCCATAAATGGTGATAAACTTGTGATGTAAACCTCTTGAGCGCCAACGATTTTATTGTATTCATACAAGGCGCTAAAGTCTAAATGCGCAGGATTTTCATGATTGTGATAGCCAGATCCGTCGATAATCCAAATTCTCGATCCTTTAATACAATTCAACGCTTTTTGATCCAGCCGTTTTACATCAACGCAGTACGATAAATCACTAAAGCGATAACCAATCGAGATACAAGATTCATGATCCATCTCAAATGGAATATATTCAATATCTCTGAATTTCAACAATTGGCCGTAATCGCTTGGATCGAATTTGTGAGCGCTTAAAATTGCGGGATATAAAGGTGCATGGGTGTGTCCTTCGAACATAAAGCCAAAACGGTGCTCTAATTCATCCATCGTTGCAGCGCTGCCATAGCACGGGATCATCTGCTGTGCGTTTTTAAAGTAAAATGGCCTAAGATCATCAATTCCATGTGTGTGATCGCTATGTGCGTGAGAATAAAAAACCGCATCAAGTTTAATTATGTCAAAAAGGGTGCTTTGATGCCTGAAGTCCGCTCCTGTGTCTATGACGATTGTTGTAGCCTCAGAGTGTACAGCTATAGAACATCTAAAGCGCCTGTTTTTCGGCTCACCCGGATCACAATCACCCCAAAAGTTTCCGCTTGCAGGCACGCCGGATGAATTGCCACATCCCATTATTGTGATCTTCAAAGTCATGCGCTGCCTGTCTTTGCTTGTGTCGGTTTCGCTCTTTTGAAAAGCGTATAGAAATTCTCGCGTGTTATGCGCGCAAAGTCTTCCTTTTCAAGCGCGTAAAGACCGGCCAGAAAAGCCCCAGTATGAGCAACATAGGCCGGCTCATTTACTTTGCCGCGAAACGGCTCTGGCGCCAGATATGGAGCGTCGGTTTCAATGAGCACGCGATCAAGCGGTACTATGCGCGCTATATCACGTAATTCTTTGGCTTTTTTGAACGTAATCATCCCTGAAAAAGAAATATAAAATCCCATCTCCAGCGCTGCCTCCGCAAGGGCTTGCTTCGAGCTGAAACAATGCATAACGCCGGTTAGTTTGCCCCCTCCTTCGCTTTTCATAATGCTGAGCGTATCGTTTTCTGCATCACGTGTATGTATTATGATGGGTAAATCTGCGGCAATGCTGGCCTGTACGTGTTTGGCAAAGGAGTCCCTTTGATCTTTACGCGGCGAATTGTCGTAATAGTAATCAAGACCCGATTCGCCAATGCCGACAATCTTCGGATTAGCCAAGGCTAAACTGGCAATATCCTCGGCACTATAGGCTTGTTCTGAAGACAATCCGGCATCATGCGGGTGTGTGCCGATTGAAAACCATACGCGCTCATGCTCGGCGGCTATGGCCGCCAGCGCATCACACTCTTCTGATATACGGCAACACACCGTTAAAATGCCATCAACGCCCTCTTCACCTGCAGCCAAAACAAGCTGGTCAACCGCCCCTTTAGAAGATATGCGCGGATGGTTTAAATGGCAATGTGAGTCAATCCACATAATAATACACTTGTTTTACAGATTTTTAATCCTCAACCAGACGCGGGAATACACCTTCGGGTTTTTCGATAGTCGTTCCGGGCTTCAAGGCATATTCCTTGGAGATATGAGCAAACATGCGCTCATTTTCTGGAACGGCCATTTGATCGAGCATCTTAGGAATGGTATGCGGTACAACAGGCTGCACGGCTATGCCAAGACAACGCACAGCTTCAGCTAGCACATAAAGCACCGTATGCATGCGTGCGGCGTCGGTCTTCTTCAGCGCCCACGGCGCCTGCGCATCGACATAGCCATCACAGGCTGCAACAACGCTCCAGATATATTCCAGCGCCCTGTTAATCTTAAATGTATCAAAATGCACGCGGGCATGTTCAATTAATGTGTACGCTTTGTGCAGCAAGGACTCATCATCTTGTGATAACTCGCCGGGAACCGGAATAGCGCCCTCACAATTTTTATAGATCATCGATAAGGTGCGTTGTGCCAGATTACCAAGCCCGTTAGCCAGATCAGCGTTAATACGCTGCACAGCCTGTTCATGGGCAAAATTACCATCATTGCCATGGGGAATCTCACGCATCAGAAAATAGCGGATTTGGTCAAGGCCGTAGGTCTCAATCAAATCATCTGGCGAAAGGACATTGCCAATAGATTTGGACATTTTCTCTCCGCCAACATTAATAAATCCATGCGCAAAAATCGTTTGGGGCACAGGCAGATCAGCAGACATCATAAAGGCCGGCCAGTATATAGCATGAAAACGCGTAATATCCTTACCGATAACGTGGTAATCTGCTGGCCAGAATGTCTTGAATTTATCTGCGTTTTCGTCAGGATATCCAAGCGCAGTAATATAGTTCGTCAAGGCATCAAGCCACACATACATAACATGATCCTCATCATCGGGAACGGGAATGCCCCACTTCAATCGGCTCTTATGACGGGAGACGGACAGATCTTTAAGCCCTCCATCTTGCTTCAGGAAGCTCATAATCTCATTCATGCGGCTTGAGGGTTGTACGGCATCCAGATTGGCGGAAAAATAATCAATAAGAGGCTGCGTGTAATTGGATAAGCGGAAAAAGTAGCTTGGCTCTTCAACCCACTCTGCCTCTGTACCTAGGGGGGTAAATTTCTGTCCGTTTTCTGCCGTTGTCAGTTCATCGTCTGTAAAATAGGCTTCTTCACGCACTGAATACCACCCTGCATACTGCCCAAGATAAATATCACCTTTATCTTTCAGCTTTTGCCAGATTGCCTTCGATGCTTCATAATGGCGCGGCTGGGTGGTACGAATAAAATCATCATTTGAAAGCCCCAATTTCTTCGTCATCTCCAGAAAATGCCCCGCATTTTGATCGGCAAAAGCACGCGGATTCATATTATTCTGCGCCGCTGTCTGCGCAACTTTTTCACCGTGCTCGTCTGTTCCTGTCAAGAACATGACATCATACCCATCCAGACGTTTAAACCGTGCCATCACATCAGTAAGTATGGACTCATAAGCATGGCCAAGGTGCGGCACCCCATTAACATATGAAATTGCGGTTGTGATATAAAATGATTTTTTATCGTTACTCAAGGGTCTTACTCCTGCTGATCGCCTGATTAATGATTATCTTGACTATGACTTAGCATAGTAAGGGCTGAACGTACAGCATCACGACGATCCAGGTTAGAAAAATCAACGCGCTCGAAGATATTTTTTATATCATCGTTTAGTGTAATTAAATATTCGAGTGATTGCCTCGCGCACAGATCTACTGTTGCTCCATTCCTGATATACTCAGGCAAATCAGTGTAGCCTCGCGCCTTTGCAAACAAAACCTTACGCATTACCCATAAAAACGTGTATATGAATGTACGATATTGGGCATCCTGCGAAGGAGTGCCTATCGACATAGCAAATTCATTGATCTTATGTATTTCTCTTTTATGCGCAAAGCCCATCAGTTCAAGCACCTTATGGGTCATATCCAAACCATCGCCCTCGAGATAGGTCAGAGCCCTGCCAATACTGCCCTCGGATAACTGCGTCAAAAGTTCGACATCGCGGGGGCTTAGATCATCCCGTCCACTCATGGCAAGTAATGTTTCCAGCACCATAGCTGATAAGGGCGAAAAAATGATCGTGCGCGCCCGTGAGTGGATCGTAGGGATTAACATGCCGGGCCGATGGGCTATGAGAATAATCAGAACGTTGGCTGGCGGCTCTTCCAGAACTTTAAGGATTGCGTTTTGCGCATTACGGTTCATAGTATCTGCATCCTCGATAATGACCACGCGCCACCCGCCATTTGATGACGTCCGGCGTAAGAAAGGCGCAACTTTGCGAATAGATTCAACTTTAATGTAAGAGTCCTGCTTTTCCTTTTTGTTATCAAAGCCCCGATGAATATGAAGCATATCGGGGTGACTTCCCGATGAAACCAGCCGAAAAGCATAATCCTGCGGATCGACATCAAGGTCACTGTAATCCTGTGGCGGTGATTGGGTGGCGTTTTTTAACAAGAAACGCGCCAGACGAAATGCCATTGTCGTCTTTCCGATGCCTTCAATACCCGAGAAAATCATGGCATGGGGAATATTGCCGTTCTTAAAGAGATTTATAAACAGAGCTTCCTGAGCTTCATGCCCCATACAAAAAGTCATTTTGCATGGCGCGCGTAAATTGTTTTGACTATTGTGATCACTGTCCGTTGTGTCAAAAAACATATCATCGCTTAAACCGTCTTCAAGGTCGCTATCAGAGATCGCTTCATCACTATTACCGAATAAATCCATGTCGTTGATATTTCCCTTTCATGTCTCAAAAAATACCGATCAGAGGGTTTCAACAGCGCCTTTCTTTTTCAAAAGGCGCTTTACAGATTGTATAATCTGTTCACTTAACGTGCCAACATCCAAAGCGGCATCCAGAACCCGGCAGCGCGCAGTATCTGACTTTGCGATATTCAAATAGCCCTGACGCAAACGTTCATGAAATTTAAGCCCCATGCGCTCAAAGCGATCCTCGGTTTGCTGATCATAACCCTTCTCTGCTTCCAGTCTTTTGATGGAGCGCGATAATCCTGTTTTGGGATCAATATCCAGAACAAAGGTAATATCCGGTTTAAAAGCACCAATCGACAAGGCATCAACAGCTTTGATACTGTCTAGGGGCAAACCATGGCCGTAGCCTTGATAAGCCAGAGTTGAATCGGCGTAGCGATCGCTTATAACAATAGCCCCCTCTTCCATAGCCGGTTTGATCACTTGTTCGGTGTGTATTATTCTGGCGGCATAAAGAAGCAAGACCTCAGACATGGGTGACCAATTTCCACCCTCACGCTGAACAAGGACACTGCGAATCGATTCTGCCTCCGGTGTTCCGCCTGGCTCCCGCGTAGTGACGACACGATAACCCTCGTTCGTAAGATAATCTGACAAGAGATTGATCTGGGTTGTTTTTCCAGATCCTTCTCCCCCTTCAAATGAAATAAAAAGCCCCTTGTTCAATCGACGTTTCATTACTTTAATTTTCCCGCACCCGTTGACAATAAGCGCGCCTTGGAGATGGCTCTGACAAAAATCCCTGCCTCTTGCACAGAGTGCGCTGTTACCAGAGGAATTTCTATCTTTTCTGTGCCCGGAACATGCACAGTGATACGGCCAACGTCCTGCCCCTTCTTGAGCGGTGCTTTCAATGGTTCTTTGTACAAAATATCAACTTTTACATCTCTGGCCTTGGCTTTTTTGACCACATATTTCACCGGTTTTTGTGCAACGAGATCAACCGCGCCCTCTTGTCCAAAATAAACATTGGCTTGCCCAAGTACAGGATTATCTTCAAAAAGTGTTTCACTCTTAAACGCATTCATGGCCCAGCGCATGAGCCGCGCCCCCTCCTCCTTGCGCTGGGCAGTGCTGTCTATTCCATTGATAACCATTATCACGCGGCGACCATCCTTGGCCTTTCCCGAAGCGATTAAACCATACCCGCCAGCTGCCGTA
Source organism: Alphaproteobacteria bacterium (assembly GCA_046542355.1). GTDB lineage: Bacteria > Pseudomonadota > Alphaproteobacteria > Micavibrionales > Micavibrionaceae > UBA1672. The sequence goes on from JBKHBN010000028.1 coordinate 5,779, forward strand.
TGTCCTGTTTTGAGCCCATCAACGCCAATATTAAGTCTTAGCAGTGGATTACGGTTTCTTTGATGAATATCATTATACGTAAAGTCTTTTTGCGAGTAATAATGGTAATAGTCTGGAAAGTTCCTAATGATCGCTCTCGCCATCGTAGCAAGATCACGTGCTGTTGAAAAATGATCAGGGTCAGGCCACCCGCTTGCATTAACAAAATTCGAGTTTTCCATCCCGATCGCTTTGGCCTCTTGATTCATGATTTGCGCAAAAGCTTTTTCAGTGCCGGCAATCCCTTCTGCAAGAACAATGGTTGCGTCATTGCCCGATTGCACAATGACCCCGCGGATTAAATCTTCAACTTTTACTTTTTCACCCACAGGGACAAACATTTTTGAGCCGCCCTTTTTCCACGCTTTTTCGCTGACCAGCAATGTGGAATCCAAATTGAGTTCTTGGCGCTGCAAGGCTCCGAAAACAACGTACATTGTCATGACTTTGCTCATCGACGATGTCGGCATTCTCTCATCAGCATTTTTAGAGTAGAGAACCGTTCCGGTATCGTAATCAATAACAATAGCCTGACGCGCCGAAGTATTTATCGTGTCAGCAGACGCTAAAGCCCAGCGGGGAAAAAATGTAAGGCATAAAACGCCAAATAAGAAAGCCCCAAATAGTGTGTATAATTTTTTCAAAACAACCTCATTTTCAAATCTTGTGTGCAATTCAAGCATGATAAGAGCGCTTAATCTACCACAATCATGGCATTTTCATACCCGTCTCTTATCATCGCGCTCAACAACCTATCTGCCGACACAACATTTTGAGCAGGAAACCTGACCCGGTAAAAACGTTTTCCATCAATAATCGCCTCCGATACCTGCCCCCGACCATATTGATCCAGCGCGCTTGCATACATCATGGCATTCTCGCGCGTAGAAAACGCACCGACCTGAACAAAAATATCATGTGCACCTGCTATCCGCGACCCGGAGGCCGTGCGCTGCCCGCCTGCATAGCTTGCGCGCTGCACTGATGGGGATTTGTAGGATGACTTATTCATTGGAACTTCCATTCCTTTCGTATCCCCGCCATTCATAGCAATTTGAGCGAGCCGACGGCTTTCGGCCTCAAGAATTTGCACCCGAACCTTTGCAGTGCCCTGCGTTGTAAACCCGAGTAATTCGGCTGAACGTTTGGACATATCTATGATACGCCCATGCGCATAAGGACCGCGATCATTTACGCGCACAATTAAAGATCTCCCGTTTTCTAGATTGGTTACCCGGACAATGCTAGGCAAAGGCAGCGTTTTATGCGCAGCAGTCAGATCATTCTGATTATATATTTCACCGTTTGCTGTTTGCTTGCCATGAAAGTTAGGCCCATACCATGACGCTATACCGGTTTGATCATAATTATAATCAACCGCAGGATAATATCTTTTGCCGCGAATAGTATAAGGAGAACCTATTTTATATGCCCCTGTACTGTGTTGTGAGGATCCGGGCATGAGCTTTTTTCCTAAATGTGAAGCCAGCTCAATCTGGGCGCAGCCCGAGAGCATGTTGGCAAAGGACACAAGCAGAAACGTAAACGCAAGAGATGGAAATTGTACCCGCTTCATAAAGTTTATACGCAACCATTTAGGAAAAATCATTTATATTTGTTCCTTTATCTAAATTGTCTAATGCTTTTATTATCTAATCACCTGCATAAGGCAATCCGGCTATTGTACTATTTCATCAGCTAGCAGGCCAACAGATGTTGCAAAATAAGTAGACTTGTTCCACCTCATAAGGGTGCGGAAATTGTTATATATAAGATAAATATCCCCCTCTATGCCATCGGGTGCAACCAAAGACGCTTTCATTCCCGCAACAACAGGTATTGGAACTCCATTTGGCAAGCGCACGCCCATAGTCTTCCACTCCTCCAGCGTGCGCGTTGTTTCCAGGCCGATGCGACCCTCATCAAATCCTTTAGGGAGCTTAACCTCTCGCCCCCAGCGCTCATCACCTCTCCAGCCACTTTGGTTTAAATAATTTGCTGTTGAAGAAAACACGTCAGGCAGGCTTGTCCAGATGTCACGGCGTCCGTCTTTGTCTCCATCAACAGCGAATCTGTGAAAGCTTGAGGGCATAAACTGATTTTGTCCCATTGCCCCTGCCCATGAGCCTTTCATATCCTCATGTTTGATGTGCCCAGCCTGTAATATGCGCAGCGCATCCATCAATTCGGAGCGGAAAAAAGAACTTCTGCGCCCATCATAGGCCAGCGTGGCAAGCGCGTGAATGACTTCAAAGCCGCCGGTAAAGTTGCCATAGCTGGTCTCAATGCCCCACAGAGCGACGATATATTGAGGCTGCACATCATATTGCCTTGATACTTTATCCAGTAGGGCACGATGATTCTTAAGAAGAGCGCGCCCCTGTTTTACGCGCGCAGGAGATATAACCCTTTGTTTATATTGTGCAAAACTGATGGTTTTTTCGGGCTGTTTGCGATCAAGCTCTATGATGCGCTCTATAGGCTCATCCATACCTTTTGTGGCTCGGTCAAAAATCTGTGGCTTAATGCCTTTTGCAAGCGCCTCCTCTCTTAACGCTTCAACCCATTGCTCAAAACGCTCATTTGTATCGGCCAGCGCTTGATTTTGCGCAGCGCAGACAAGAACTATCATCACTGTGAACATAAGATAAAAGCCAACCAAGCCTGTTTTGTGCATTTTTTCTTTCATAACGCCGTTTCCCTTTTATAAGAAAAGAGTATTTTAAGACCAATTTTGCAAATAAAAAGCCTGTATTTTTAATTTTTCCTCTGGACAGAGGTGGTGAATAATCGCTACAAGGTGACCTTGATTTATGCATCAACGAAAAAAGCCGGAGAGATGGCAGAGTGGTTGAATGCACCGGTCTTGAAAACCGATGGATTATAGTAGGAAGAGTGGCAGAGTGGTTGAATGCACTGGTCTTGAAAACCAGCAAGGATGCAAGTCCTTCCAGGGTTCGAATCCCTGCTCTTCCGCCATAATCCCCAAGCACTAAAATCCCCCATGGTGCAATCTTGGTGCAATTCCAGACAAAAATGCACCACAGTTTCATTTTTACATCCCATATCGACATTCTCGAAAACGCTTAAAATACGATGGTTTTGAGAGTGCTTTGCACCATAAATGCACCATTAAACATTATGCACTTTTTATCATTTTGATTTATTTTAACTTTTAAGATTAATGCGCCGGTTTTGATAACCTCTATTGCCTTTTGAGGCTGTTTTTTGTAGCGTTTCACTGTCTACGAAGGAGTTTCAAAATGGCTTATATTCAGGAGCGTATATCTTCCAAAGGTGAAAAAACATTCAGGGTTCAGGTTCGCCGTAAAGGCTATCCCACCCAGACCGCAACCTTCCCAAACAAGACCAAGGCCATGAATTGGGCCAAGGGCGTCGAAGCGGCCATGCATGAGAAGCGGTATTTCAAAAGCACCGAGGCCCAGAAACATACGCTCGCGGATATGATTGATCGTTATCTGAAGCGGATCAAGCAGGATAACCGCAAACGGCATGACGATATAAAATCCATGCTGGACTGGTGGAGGGTGGAACTCGGTCACTGCATCCTCGCCGATCTTACAAAATCCATGATTACTGAAAAGATTGAGGTGCTGTCGGCCCGCAAATTCAAATATAAGAACGGGACAGAAAAGCCAATTAGCCCTGCGCGTGTTAACCGATATATCGCGGCTTTAAGCCATGCTTGCACGATAGCCGTAAACGAATGGGACTGGCTGGAGCATCATCCGCTTGAGAAAATCAGCCGCAAGAAAGAGCCGAGAGGCCGCGTTCGCTTTCTGGATGATGAGGAAAGAGGCCGCCTTTTGGATGCCTGCAAACAGTCAAATAGCCGCTTTCTCTACACTGTCGTTATCCTTGCCCTTAGCACTGGAGCGCGTCAGGGCGAAATTTTGAAACTGCGGTGGAAGGATGTGGACATGGATCGCGGCGTTATTACCCTGCATGATACGAAAAACAAGGAACGGCGCACCTTGCCCATGAGAGGGCTTGCCATGCAGGTCATGCAAGAACATCAAAAGGTGCGGCGGATCGACACCGATCTTGTCTTCCCTGCCAATGACGGCAAAAAGCCGGTCGATATACGGGAAAGCTGGCTCAATGCGCTGGAGAAAGCCAAGATTGAAGACTTCCGTTTTCATGATCTCCGCCACACCGCCGCCTCATATCTGGCAATGAACGGAGCAAGTTTGGCAGAGATTGCGGAAGTGCTGGGGCATAAAACGCTGGCAATGGTGAAACGCTATGCCCACCTGTCCGAAAGCCATACCCATTCCGTTGTCGCTGATATGAACAACAAGATTTTCGGCGAAAACCAGAGTCGTCAATAGTTATCCACATTTTTCTATGGCGGTGATTTTACGCCCTTCCCTCTACATCGTCGTCGGATTTGGTAGAGCATTGATTTAAATCCATAAATTTTCATGGGCATTATATTTAATGTGAGGGATAAGATTCACTTTATCAATATGCTTAGAATAACACTTAATGTGGCACTTGTTTCCTATTTAAAATCATGGAGTTATTTGAGATTGCTAAGGTTGATCATCTTTCTTTTAATGGGCTTGCAAACACGGTAACACAGCAACCCTGACAAAAAGAAAGGAAGTCAATATGGATATTTCAGAAAATAATGAGCGTACCCTTTTAACCGTTCGCCAGTTCAGCCAAAAACACCCCGCATTTCCGGAAGGTGGCCTGCGTCACAAAATTTTTTACGCCGACGACAAAAATGGATTTGCCCGATGCATCCGCCGGATGGGCCGCAAAGTGCTCATCGACGAGACTGCATTTTTCCAGTGGCTCGACGAGCAAAGCGGTCAAGCCGCCAGTTAAGGGCGGAGATTATGATCTCCAAAAAGCAGAAAGCCGCTGTTGGGCGCAGCGGCTCTTCTGATATTTACTAAAACAGAGCTGATATTCGGAATAATAGTCGTTCCTGCCACACGGCGCAAATCTTTCCTGTATCAGCGAGCCTGATCGCAGGAGTTTATGATGTCTATTGGATGGTATGCTATGCATAGAGGGTGGATGGATGACCCCTTTTTCGGCAAAAAATGTGCAGAATATTCAGAACGCGAAGCCTGGATTTGGCTTGTCGAAAACGCTTTATTTAAGGATCACATTGTTAATATTAAGGGACATCCAGTAGCCTTGCAGCGAGGGCAAATGTCATATGCCCTTCGATATCTTGCAACAGCATGGCATTGGACACACGCGAGAGTACAACGGTTCTTATTGCGACTGCAAGAATGGAATAAAATTGAAGTAAATTCCGATACAGGCCAAAACATCATAACCATTTGCAATTACGATGAAATACAGTTCCCCCTTCGTCAAAACGATACGGAAGAAGAACAAGCAAAGAAACAAGAGCAATACAATGAGGCTACAAATAATAACAAGGGTAAAAATGGTAATAATAAAAATAAATCAACATTCTCTAGCGAAAACGCCGAAGCTTGGGAAGCGCTCAAATTATATAACCATATGGCAGAACAAAATGGGCTTTCAAAGGCAAAAAAGCTTACTCCTGGAAGAGCAGAAAATATTAACGCCCGTCTAAACGATTTGGGTGGCCTTGATGGCTGGAAACAATTTTTGTTACAGGTTGAAAGTACGCCGTTTCTATGCGGAGATGGCCCAAATTTTTGGTGTGCAAACTTAGATTTTATCATTCGGGAGGAAAAATTCTGGCCAATTATTGAAGGGAAATATAATAAATTTGCTGAAATTTAGCTTGAGAAACACCTGATGTGTCTATTAAGTGCATCATTATTCGCATGAGCTGTCCTATAAGGAGCCAGATTAAACGTCATTTTATATGACATGAAACGTCCTATAGAGAGATTGTGCGCTATCGTATGAGCGGAACTATAAAAAAGGGCGTAAATGCAACTTTATCTGACATGAGCGTCCCCATGGGAGCGATTGGCAATTTTTTGCATGAGCGGTTCTATAAAAAGGCTCATTTTTCGCGTTCGACGATCCGGCAGAAAACACCAGTCTGATCATCCACCCCTTTGAAAATCACCTTTGTGCCGTCCGCCCGATCCCCATGGAACATGCCATCCGAAAAGGGCTGAAAATTCTGAATATCCTTCTCCTCGAATATCATCTGCCCACCCTGCCAACACGTTACGCTCGACACCCGCCCTGTCTGATCCGTGGTAGGATGATAGCCCGCAGGCTTTTCATCGGCCACGTTGCCGCCCGTCTGGGCAAACACGGGCAATGATATGAGGCTAATCGCGGCTGCGGTGATTAATATGCTGGTTTTCATGGAAAAACTCCCTGTTAGTACGGAAATGGCCACCAAGATTTCTCTTGGTAGCCAGGGAGTAGTTACCGTCCGAAGGCGGCGCAGCTATTTACGCTGACGCGCTATTGTATTTACTGCCTCCCCGACCATAATCGAGAGAAGCAGCATCAAAAATAACGACCAGATGCTGTAATGGCCGTTCGGAGGGGTAACTAGCCCCAAGTCTGCCCACAACGGACAAACCTGATTAAGATTTAGCTGGAATATTGGAAAAACGCAATGGTAGCGGAGCTTGTTGTCGCTTTATTTCGCTTTGACTTTGGATGTAAAGCTGCTCACAAACGCATCCGCATTCAAATTACATTGAGCCAGACGCTTGCCGACCTCCTGCGCGCTTGTAGCAACATCGGGGTTCTCTATCATTTGAGCGAACTTTTTAATAGCTTGCCTCAATTTTTCTATTTTTTCTTCATTCATAACCCGCATCCCCTCCACAAGACTGGCGGATTGATGAAGAACCGTCTGCGGATGTATGATAACTGGTACGTAAACGGCTGCTGGATATTTACTCTTAAACCATTCAACCGATTGCCCTAGCTGACCGGCGTCAGACTTTGAAATACCACTCTGTGAAGTAACGCCGTTTTTACACTCAATAATGAGAAAACTGCCGCTTGGCAGAGCCCACAAATTATCCGGCCCTTCATTAAATTCTTTTTCTGGACGGTGCCCGTTAATGCCGATAAACATCGCCAGATCATTGATGGTGGCCTCAAATTTGTCAGATGAAACCGAAACAAATTGAAGATCGGAACATAGGCCATTTGCAAACAGTTTCATGTTTGTTGGATCAACAAAACGAGCCTGATGGTTTTTAACAAGAGCAACTGCCTGCTGACCTCCGGCGGTATCCAGTTTTTTATAGCTGGTGCCGGTTAGTGGTTTTAAGACGTTTCTTTCCAAAGAATGGGCTTTAACAAGGGCTTTTTGCGCCCCATCTTCGTCGATATGATGCTGGAAAGACGCCTTGTGAACTAATAACCATGCTTTTTCTTCGTCTTCTTGAACTTCATCAATGGCGGAGGACAGAACGGATAAAGCGTTTTCATATTGATTAGCCCTTGCGGCATCCAAAGCCTTGCGAATGGCGAGTTTTGCGGGATCAAGGCGCAGTTTTTTGTCAGTCCCAATGCTTACCAACGCCTTTTTACTGATTTTAATCCAGCCAGGATCACGATTAAGGCATTGCATAATCACATCTTTTAAATCTGAAACGGATGGTTTTTTCAGCTTTTTAGCAATTCTGCGAGATAAATCCAGCTGCGCTTTTGTCGCGGGCGTAAGAAATTGCTCGCTTTCAACGGAACGTACTCTCCCTGTAAGCTTGGAGCCGATCAAGAGGACAGCGCAGTAATCATCGTTTGAACGCACACCGCGCCCCATCCCTTGCTCTATTCTTTCCATTTGACGCCTTAACCCTTGCGAAGAGTTGCTCAAAACAGTCTCATCGAGCGTTTGGGAGTAGGACGAAACCTCCGGCAAATCCACGATTGCTAATACGCGGCATGCGGTGCCTGGCAGATCAATACCATCATATCGGTTGATCAGCACTGTTAGCCCGACATGGCCCTCTCGAAGTTTTTCCACTCCAGGAACAACATCTTCCCCTATCAGAATTTGATTAGCATCATTCTTCCAAGTTTCTGCGGCAGTCACGGATGGGACGATGACAACAACATTATGCTCCCCAGCCAAATCTTTTAATAACCCCCGAATATCATTGACGACCAAGTCTGAATTTAGCTCCTGCGGCATCAGGATCATGCGCTCTCCCATTGATTGCGAGGATGACGGGACAATGGGATCATTAAGTTTTTTAGGGTCTGCGCCAAAATGAGTGACCATTACGCTGTCATCGGACAATGTGGCTGTCATATATATTCTGCGCTTCGCCTGCCTAAAAGAAGAGATCAGATCAGTTGCTGGGAATGGGGGTTCAATTTCAAGTTTCTGGCCGCTAATAATACAGCGGCAGTGAGGTAAAATTTCTTTCAGTAAAGGATACGTGAAACATAATTCGTCACACTGCCTGTGGTCATGCAAAGTTTTCAGTATATCAATATGATGTTGTTTCCACGACCAAAATGGGACTTCCATGATGGCACGTGGGTCACCAGCCTGCACATCAAGAAATTTTGCATGGTTATACCCTTTTAAATCCTGCTCTAGCGTAGAAAAAATAGTCTGAAACGCGCTGTGCTGGCTGGGTAGGACTATGCGAAACTGTTCAGCCACTGTTGAAACACAGGCATGGGCATCGTCAATAATGATGCTCCCTATTTTGATTTTTTGCCCCGAACCATCAACACCAAAAACAGACCTGCCGTTAAAAAGCTTGTAAACATTGATTACACATATTTTTTCACCCGCCTCATACGCTGCATCTCGCGGATCATCGGTAACATCTAGGCCAAGAGCTGCCGCTTCACTGATAACCTGCTGCGCCAACTGCTTATCTGGAGCTACGTATAAAGCAGGCCCTACGCCTTCGTTTAATGAGCTTTGCAACAACAAAAGCCCCACCAGCGTTTTGCCGCTGCCCACGTTTAACTTAACTACGTTGTCTTTACTATCTCGTGTATCAAACCAAAGGTTCATAACTTCAGTTTGAATATCCCGTGGAAAGGAAAAGTTCGGGCTTTTGTTGAGCGTAAAAAATATATCACGAGGATGGAGCACTGCCTCATCGTCATCATCCATCATATCTGAAAAGTCTATGGTCATATTTATTCCTTTCAATCTCTCAATACAAATGTCGCTGGAACCCGACGAAAGCCTCGCGGATGCGGCTGACACCGCCGAGTTGTTCGGCGGCATCGCTGACAGCGCGGTATTTCAACTCCAGCAGATGCGGTAATTTTTCCTGATCCAGCTCGCCCACGCCTTCCTGCACATACTGCGACAGAACAAAATCCAGAAACGCCTGCAGCTTTTCGTCATATTGGGAAAAGATCACGTCTTTGCGCCCCTCAACACGTTCCTGCCGCGAGATTGGCGCGAGGGCAAAAGCCACATAGGCCAGAACGTCGAACACATCGCTCTTCTCGGCGTTAATCATGCGGCTGATCTCGGCAAGCTGATCCTCGCCATAGCCTTTCTCGGCCAGCGTATCTAGCAGGGCTTTACGGGTCTCCGGCTGGCCCCACAGCTTTCGCAGTTCATCTTCATCGCGGAACAGAGCTGGAAATTCCCCAAACAGGCGTTCAATGAACTCCGCCGCCGACATCGGCTTGCCGTCAGGGCTCCAGAATGTCGTGGCCACCATATGCTGGATTGTGCGCTCTTTGCCATCTGCCAGCTTGATTTTCACCCGTTTTGGCTTTTGTGGGCCTTCTCCGCCTCCGTCAGGGCCATCACCTTCGTCTCCGCCCTCATGACCGCCTGGATCGGGTTCATCGCCCTCGTCGCCGCCGTTATCGCCACCACGGGGCTCCGGCGTTACCGGCTCAATAGGCTCCCCGTCCCATTCAGGATCGTTAAAATGCTCATAGGCTTTCACGTAATCGTATATCGTGAAGTAATCCTTGCCGTCATAAAGGCGGGTGCCGCGCCCGATGATCTGCTTGAACTCGATCATCGAATTGACAGGCCGCATGAGGACAATGTTCCGCACATTCCGCGCATCCACGCCGGTCGAGAGTTTCTGCGAGGTGGTCAGGATTGTCGGAATGGTTTTCTCGTTATCCTGAAACTGACGCAGATGTTGTTCCCCAATCGCCCCATCATTGGCGGTGACACGGGCGCAGTAATGCGGGTCTTTGCTGGTTTTGATCTGGTTGATGAGGTCGCGCACCGCCAGCGCATGTTCCTGCGTGGCGCAGAAAACGATAGTCTTTTCCCGCTGGTCGATCATATCCATGAAGAGCTTCACGCGGTATTTCTCCCGCTCCTTGATCTCGATCACGCGGTTAAAGTCATCCTCGATATACCGCTTACCTTCCTCGACTTCGCCCTCGATCAGTTCATCATCGGAGGTATAGACGTATTCATCCAGCGTGGTGGCGATCTGCTTGACCTTGAACGGGGTCAGAAAGCCGTCATTGATCCCCTCTTTCAGGGAATAGATATAAACCGGTTCGCCAAAATAGGCGTAAGTATCGGCGTTGTGCTTGCGCTTCGGCGTGGCCGTCAGGCCGAGCTGCACCGCAGGCGAGAAATATTCCAGAATACCGCGCCAGTTGCTCTCGTCATTGGCACCGCCCCTGTGACACTCGTCGATGATGATAAAATCGAAAAAATCCGGCGGATATTCGCCAAAGCTGGGCGCGGGTCTGCCCTCATCATCGCTGCCGGACATGAAAGTCTGGAAGATTGTGAAAAAGATGCTGCCGTTTTTCGGAACGCGGCCCTTCTTGCGGATGCTTTCCGGATCAATCCGCACCAACGCATCTTCGGGAAAAGCAGAGAACGCGTTATACGCCTGATCGGCCAGAATGTTCCGGTCGGCCAGAAACAGAATGCGCGGACGGCGGGAAGGCTCCCGGCTTAGGTTCCAGCGGCTGTGAAACAGCTTCCACGCAAGCTGAAACGCGATAAAGGTTTTCCCCGTTCCGGTCGCCAGCGTCAGCAGGATACGCTCCCGCCCCTCCGCCAGAGCCTCCAGTGTTTTATTAATCGCGTTGTGCTGGTAATAACGGGCCTCCCACTGGCCGCCCTTATCCTCAAACGGCACTGCGCCGAACCGCTCCAGCCATTCCTGCTTGCGGGCGTTTTCCTCGGCAAAGGTCATATCCCAGAGTTCTTCCGGCGTGGGATAGGCATCGACGTAGCTCTCCGCGCCGGTGTGCATGTCGATCTGGTAAATGCCGTCCCCGTTGGTGGAATAGGCAAAACGGGCCTGAAGCATCTCGGCATATTTTTTAGCCTGCCCCACGCCTTCGGTGTCGGGCGCGTCACGGCGTTTGGCCTCAATGACGGCGAGCTTCTGACCCTTGTAAAACAGAACATAATCGGCAATGTCTTGGCTAGCGCGGCGGCCAGCACCCTGCAAACGGCCAAGCGTTATCAGGGGCTGGAGGATTTAAAAAAAATCACGCAACTCAATGAGACTCTTTATTCTTCTTTCATTGCCTTGAAAATCATCGCCCTCATGAAGAAGAACCGCTGGAATGCCCAAGGCAACAGCCGGAACGTAATCTCTAGCCGGATTATCTCCTGTATACAGCATTTGAGAAGGGTGACAGCCTAATTGCTCAAGAGCAATCTCGAAAAGACCGTCAGATTTCGACGTTTCATGGGCGGCGGAGGTCACTAGCAAATCAACAAAAGGAGCTAAACCAAGACGCTCCAAAGTAAGCTCCTGGGCGTCATGAGGCCCTTCTGAAATAACAGCCACTCTTTTCCCGGCTTTTTTGGCGGCTTGTAAAGCTTCGTACGCGCCCTCTTTTAAAGTCAGGCTATCAGCCAAAGCATCATCGTAAACGTCCAAAACCTCTTCCGCATGTTGTTGTGGTAATATCGAATGCGTTTCCAAAAGCGTTTCAAAACGGCCCCGGCGATATTCGCGCGAGGGTTTATTCTCCGTAAAATGTGTTCTTTGCATATTTTGCAATATGCTCTGATAGTCAGAACGCAACTGCGCAACCGGCACGCCAAACTCTCTTCCGATATAAATAAATACTTTTTCAGCAGCGGCTCCTGATGCTCTCTTGAAAAAATGGAGCGTATCATCAAGGTCAAACCCTGCGACTTGAATGTTTGTTAAATCAATATCTTTCATTTTATGGTTCTCCTATGTCATGTTGTTCTGGCGGCTCTTGTTGTGCCTTGTGTTCCTGTTGTTTTCTGTTGATGTAGAATTCTGTACATAGCGCTCGCATTTCCTCATAAGCATCAATAAGCCCCGACTCCGCAATTTTGGTCCTGTGCTCCTCTGTCAATAAACCGTGGCCCGGAACGTTGCTAATTATACCTTTGCTGTCTTTGACTGTATTAAAAATTCCTTTTGGGTTTTTCTCAACGTATATGGTTTTCTCATTTTCAGTTGCATATACAAAGTTTTGGCCAAATTCGCTTGTAAACTCTAACATGGAGGCATCAAACTCTATGCCCCAATAATCACAAATAGCCTGAAAACGGCAATCTGCTGATTTTCGTTTTCTGTAATATAATCGTATGTATAGAAAATCGTGTCAGAATTCAAGTTTCTGGCCCGCTCGAATGATCTAATGAGGGCTTTGTAAGATACGAAAAAGCTTTCAATATCATCCCATCCACGCGCCAACCAACTGTCAAAAACCCTCAAGGGATTGCGAAATGTAAAGACAGGCCTGCTACGCAGGAGACTTTCATCGTCCGGAAATATATCATAATTGCATTCATTTAGGTCATAAGTACCTGTAAAACGGTCATTTCCAAACTCTTCTTTTGATACGACCACTCGTTTTCCGAGCTTTTGAGCTTGCCCGTAAACTGGATGGCTGGAATCATGAAAAATGCTGTAATCCGGCTGAAAATCTCTTCGGGCTTCACCATGCGCCCTGGGTTTCATCAAGCCCATAAGCACGTTCCTGCTTGTTACAGCAACATCATCGCAGTTTGCCATTGTGCGCATGAAAAGGGTTGACCCCGAACGAGGTGCAGCCACAAAAACTCTAAGATTATCAGGGGTCATACTAATCCCACACTTTTACGCAGTAATTTTTTTCAATTTAAGATTGCGGGTTTTATATATGAAAACGACGAATTAGCGCAAGAAAAAATTGTAGCCGCTTGTTTTAGGGCATACAAAAAATCTCTAAAGAAGAAGAACCGTGGTGCAATCTTGGTGCAATCGGCTACAAAAAATCACTATATAGCCGGTTGCGGTGATTTATAAAATTCTCTATATCTATTTGTTAACTTTGTTGTATTCTATTTTTAACAGCTGTGGCATGTAGCGAAATTGGGACTTGAAAACCGGCATGGGTTTACGCCCATCCAGGGTTCGAATCCCTGTCTCTCCGCCATTTTCTATTGATTTTATTGTATTTTTTTAGCGTTTCAGCGCTCTGTGCCATCATTGGTACCAAATCATCCTCTCCTTTGTGGCGATAGGCAAAAAGGATTATGCATTAAATATTTCAGAACAAGAAGAACTCTGTTCCTCACAGGGAAAGCGCACAGAGTAAATGGGGCGAATGACGGGACTTGAACCCGCGACAGCTCGGACCACAACCGAGTGCTCTACCGACTGAGCTACATCCGCCACAACAAGGTAACCTTGTCTATAATATATAAGAAGCTCAGGTCAAGAAGATTATCGATTTATCCTGCCTTTGCGTGTCAATACGTGTCAAATTCCTTCCATTCTTTGAACGCTATTTTTGAGGCGTCCGGTTTTAATGCTGACGAAAGTGCCTTGTTGTTCGTTTTAGCGCATGTTAAAAACTTCAAGGTCTTCGTCTTTTAAATATATAGCTTCGAGGTCATTCGTAACAAAGTGAAGGGTGCGCAAACGTGAATACTTACCGATTGTCATTTAAAGGGTCTTCTGACTTATTAAAATATATTGAAGAACAAAATGTTCAGTTCGTTGATCTGAACTTCACTCCCTTATCCGGAAAGTGGCAGCGCTTGACTTTACATGCCAGCGCAATTAACAAGAAAGCCATTGAAAATGGTGTTTTTACTGACAACAAGGGAGATGGATTACAAAATATTTTGATTAAGCCCGATATATCGCGCGTGAGCTATGATCCGTTTGCTGCACAAAAAACGATCAAGATCTTTTGTGATCTGTATGCTCCTGACGCAGGTAAGCCCCATCTTCTGGCAACGCGCTCTGTTGCACGCAGGGCGCAGGCTTATCTCAAGGAGTCGGGTGTCGGCGATAACGTGTTTTACGGTTCCGATATACAGTTCTTTGTGTTCGATAGTGTCAAAGTCATTAATACACCTAACCAAATTGGCTATCATTTGGATAGCGAGGAAGGAGCCTATAACAAAGCGCGCGATTACCCGACAGGCAATATGGGTCACAGGCCAGATATCGGCAGCGGCCTTTTATCTGAAGGGCCGGTAGACAGCCTTTCTGATATTCGCGCTGAGATGTTAAGCGTTATCGAGAGTATGGGCGTAGCTGTGGATCTCCACCATCATGGCGCCGCAGCTGGCCAGTGTGTTTTGGGCTTGCGCGCCGATACGCTATTATCTGCAGCGGATAACATCCAGATTTGCAAGCATGTGGCACACAATGTTGCACACAGCTATGGAAAAAGCGCAACATTTATGCCCAGACCGCTCAACGATGGTTCTGGATCAGCCATGCACATCAAGCAATCTTTATGGAATAATGGACGGCCATTATTTTCAGGAAATGAATATGCAAACCTCTCTGACACCGCTATGTATTATATCGGCGGGATTTTAAAGCATATCCGCGCTTTAAATGCATTTGGCAATCCGACGACCAATAGTTACAAGCGTCTTAATGCGACAGGAGCGCCGATACTTCCGGCCTATTCACAGCGTAATGATGCAAGCGCGTGCTACATTCCCCCTGCGCAAAGTGCTGATGAGCGCCGGATTAACCTTTATTTCCCAGACCCGGCGGCAAATCCTTATCTCCTTTTTTCTGCAACGCTCATGGCGGGGCTGGACGGGGTTAAAAATAAAATTCACCCGGGCAGCGCTATAGATGATGATCCCGCTCTTTCAGAGGAAGACAAGAGTGCCCTATCATCAAGGATGTGCACCTCTTTGGACGCCGCGCTGGATGACTTGCAGGCCGATCACGCGTTTTTGCTACAAGGTCATGTGTTTACAAAAGAGCTCATAGATGCCTATGTTTTATTGAAGAAAAAAGAAGTCAAAACCTTTGAGAGCATGACACACCCAATCGAGATTGATATGTACTATTCGTCATAGAGTATTATTCGTCATAGATAAGGGTGTGGCGTTTTGGGGATGAGTTACGTTTTCTCATTACTCTCTGTCTACAAACGCCCCGGACATTGGCCTGAAATTAGCTACAATGCGTTTATAGTTCTGTATATTATCCGCCCAGTCAGCAAACATGTCATTACGTGACGGCGTTAACAGCATGACAATATAATAGTAATTCCCCCCGACCATAACGGTAAACCAGAACTCATAATCATTGACGCCGCTTGAAGTGTCTATGCCGCTATACACCTCTGTGATCGCAAAATCCATGCTATCTGCGTAAGAGAAGTTATATTCTTCCGGTATCCGATCACCAATGAGCATTCCATCGGCCTCAATCTTCTTTTTAAATTCTGCGATTTCTTCTACCAGTGTATTTTGTACGGTCGCGGAGATCACCAGAACATCGAGTTTTCCTTTGGTGTTTTTGCTTACTCTTTCAGATCCGTTTCTATCAACCATACGGATCTCATGTACATTCAAGACGGTGGCTTTTAAGCGATCCACATTTCGTATCGGGGTCGTAACAATATTCCACCCTTCGGGATATTTTAACTCAACGATATCCAGAAACCGGTAGGAGTCCATTTCGGGGTATTCACGCTTAACCTTATGGGTTAGAGAAAAAGAGGCCAGAACCTGTTCTTGCATGGCCGCTTGTTTCTGTATCTCTGCAGTTGGAACAAAATACTTGACCAAAATCACCATAGAGCCATTAATCATAACTATTGTACGTATATAGTACGATTTATCATCTTCTACAGCCACCATAAGAGATTCGACCTTATTGGGGCTGTGTGTTACGAAGCCGTCCGTTGTATACCCCCCTTCAAGGATGTATTTTATATACCACTGCTCTGCTGTAAGATTGCCCTCCAGATTTGATGCTTCAATTACGATACGGCTTCGCCCCGCGATTGTTGGTGGGCTATAATATTCGCTTAATTCAAGAAAAAGTTTTTTGCTTAACATAAAATTGGCAGATGTTTTATCAGCAGCCTCGATCCAGTCTTTATCAATGCGCATACTGTAAGCGAGCTCTTTTTTACCGTAAGGTTTTTTAGAAACCAGCCTTGTTTCCTTTCGGAACTCTTCAGGTGACATAGCTGGTAACTCGGGCATAGGTTTTTTGAAACGCTCAAAAATATCAGCTTTCTTTTTATCCTGTGCTGCGGCCTGATTTGTTACCAGAATTGCGCCCACTAAAAGGATCAAACAGAAAAACAAGAATTGGATGAAACAGGAATAACGCGCAGGACAAGACATTTGTAATTTTAGGAACACGGGGCAACCTCTATTTTTCGCTAGTATCAGAAATACGCGTTTAATGCCTTTTAATTGTATCTTGTATTGACACATTCAGACAAGGTTTCTTTGCCCTATTTAAAAAAATTTCGTTGATTTGTGCCGTGCATAACATTATGGATTCGGGTTTGTTATGTTTATTTTTTATAAAAAAGGGAGTACCATCGCCGCATGTCAAGCTACGATGCATCATCTATTGAAGTTCTGGAAGGACTGGAACCCGTTCGCAAGCGCCCAGGTATGTATATCGGGGGCACTGATGAGCGTTCCTATCATCATCTCGTTGGTGAGATACTGGACAACTCTATGGATGAGGCCGTTGCAGGCCATGCAGATTGGATAGAATGTTCTTTGGACAAAGACAACATCATCACAATAAGGGATAACGGTCGCGGGATTCCCGTGGAGAATCACCCTAAATTCCCTGATCAATCCACCTTGGAGGTCATTCTGACAACCCTGCACTCAGGGGGGAAATTTAATAACAAGGCCTACCAGACCTCTGGCGGCCTTCACGGTGTCGGCATATCTGTTGTCAACGCCCTGTCTGATACTTTATGGGTAGAAATCGCCCGCGATAAAACCCTTTATAAACAAAGCTTCTCACGTGGAAAGCCTGTTACAAGCCTTGAAAATATGGGAGCCATTCATAACCGCCGCGGCACAACGGTCTGTTTTCACCCCGATCCCGATATATTTGGTAATGACATCGGGTTCAGACCCTCATGGATTTATCAAATGCTGCGCTCTAAGGCGTTTCTCTTTTCGGGGGTGGAGATGCGCTGGAAGTGTGATCCTGAAGTTCTAAAGCCCGATAGCGCTATTCCCCCTGAGGCTGTATTCAGGTTTCCAAATGGTCTGCTGGATTATATTGAGATCAAGCTCAAAGATAAAGAAACGC
>JBKHBN010000007.1:0-64229 GCA_046542355.1 Alphaproteobacteria bacterium
ACAAAATCCACCTTAATTCCGCCGCATACCTGTCCAATCAAACAGGACCACATCATGACTGTCTGCGCTAATTCATCGCCACGCTCAAGCCAATTATAAAGCGTCCGGCGCGTCACACCAAACAACCGTGCCGCCTCCGCTTTGCTCCCGCCCGCGCGTATGTAAGATAATGCCTGTACACGTAAATCATAAGACTTGCTCATGAAAAACATTATAACACGTATAATTATTTATGCAAAGGACTATAAATGGCGCCAACCACATAAGTCCGTAATCTTCAGGAGTGCATCATTAATACACTGGTGTGCCTTTATCCCCTCTTAAATAATGCGCTGGCAACTTTATTAGAAAAAAATGAAATTCCAAACATATCAAACTCCCTTGTATTGAATGAAAAAAGCTACCATATGGGCTAGTAGCCGGGAGTTTAGAACCGTGACATAAGTAACGGCCAGCAGCTTTTGGCCGCGAGGCTTGGACATGACTGCCGCGCCCGGCCATAAGACCGAAAGCAGCATCATTACGGTTGATACAAAACCGCTTATGTCAGGGGTTCTAAAGCCCCAAAGCAGGCCCATCGCACTGCTCCGAGATCAAGTTACACTGAAAAGTGTGAGGTCGGCAAGGCGTTAATAGCTTTGGTATGTCTTGTGTATTTAATTCACGGTATGGGTTCCAGACTCCGGTATGGCTCCTTCCCAGACTGCGTGCAAATTGGGGGAGGGCAACCCCTGACGGAGCGGGGGATTTATGGGGGGTGCCCCCTCGAGCATTAGGCAAGAGGGAGGACACCTCGAAAACTGTTTTTATTATAACTCCGTGGGTGCGGCACAGCCAGCATTCCTGCTGTTTATAAGCAAAGGAGCGTATAAATTCGTACCCGCTTTTTAAGACAAAAGTTAGGCACGGAATTAACGTAACAAAGATGCGTGGGGAGGTAAGCTATTGAAATTATTGGCATCCCGTACGGGATTCGAACCCGTGTTGCCGCCGTGAAAGGGCGGTGTCCTAGGCCTCTAGACGAACGGGACTTAAAGAGGTGGCTCGTATGCCTAAGCAGGTGCTATATAATGGATTTTCGTATGAAAATGCAAGCCTTTCTTTCAAGAAAGGGCAAATTTTTCTGTGATGCCGCTATTGTCTGTGTTTTGTTTTTAGGGCAGTGAGATGATATCTCGCTGTGGGAGAGGGTTTTTCCTGCTTTATTTATGTGAGGGGCGGTGATATTGTGTGGATATATTTTGTTGAGACAGTTGGA
The DNA here is from genome assembly GCA_046542355.1 of Alphaproteobacteria bacterium. Lineage (GTDB taxonomy): Bacteria > Pseudomonadota > Alphaproteobacteria > Micavibrionales > Micavibrionaceae > UBA1672. The sequence continues at coordinate 1,259 of JBKHBN010000007.1, forward strand.
ATATCAGGCATTATTGCCGGAACATAATGATAAAATGCAGGCATAAGGAACAGGATAATGGCAGAGAAAAAAGAAAAAACATCTTTTCAGTCAATGGCAGATGCTACGCGCAGCGTGGCTGATTTCTCGGGGCACGGTAAAGCGCTAGGAGCCGCTGGATACAAGGCCAAGAGCGATCATCCGGATAATTGTGAGTTTCTGGAAGAGCCGGGGCAAAGCGTTGCTATTTCTCCGGCGCAAGAGGAATTTGAATCAATTATGATCGGGGTTGCCTGGGACTCATATGAAGTTACTGAGCAGCCCGGCTTTTTGGGCAAGCTTCTTAAAAGGTCGAATTTTAAGAAAAAATGCAATGTCGATCTTGATATTGGCTGTTTGTATGAGCTGCATGATGGGACGCGCGGCTGTATTCAGGCGTTTGGAGAGAAGTTTGGGGCTATTGATGAGCCTCCGTTTATTCAGCTTTCCGGTGATGAGCGTACCGGTGATGCCGAGGGGCATGATGAGTATATGCTTATTAAGGGTGAGCATTGGAACAAGATCAAGCGTATGCTGGTTTATATTTATATCTATGAAGGTGCGCCTTCATGGTCGGTTATCAAGCCGCAAGTGGTTGTTGATGTTCCCGGGGAAGATGATTTGTATGTTACGCTAAAAGCACATGATGATCATCTTGCTCTTTGTGCTATTGCTGAGCTTGAGAATGTACGCGGTGGTATTAAGCTTACCAATTGTACAGAGTACTTTCCCGGTCATCAGGAGATGGATCGCGCTTTTGGTTTTGGTCTGGCGTGGGCAGATGGGAAAAAGTAGGCCGGTTATAGACCGGATCGTTCATGTAATACTAAGGAATTTGCTTTATGGAGGCACTTTCTCTGTCTTTATACAACGCCAGCATTTTGTCTATGGGGGCGTTGTTTTTTGGTATTGTTATGATTATCAAGGGCGGGAACTGGGCTATTGATGCCGCGGTCTATGTAGCCGAGCGCTATGGTATATCGCCAATGGTTGTCGGTTTCACAATTATCGCCTTTGGCACATCGTTGCCAGAGCTTGTTGTTTCTGTCGTTGCTAACTTTCAGGATTCTCCGGGGATTGCTCTGGGGAATGTTGTTGGTTCCAATATTGCCAATATTTTGCTGGTTTTGGGGGTTGCGTCGTTGTTTGTTACGCTAAAGGCGACTGTGTCAGAAGAGCTTGTACGTGATTTGCTGTTTATGTTACTGGCAACCGCATCTTTGGCGGGTATGCTTGTTTATGGCGAGATAACGCGCATGATGGGTTTGTTTATGCTCATTGTTTTGGGAGTTTATGTTTATGTGCAGTTTAGTACATCCCAGGAAGATGATTTTGTTTTGCAAGATCCGGAGGAAGATCGTCCTTTTGAGAACAGTTATGTTGCTTATTTTGTGCTTTTTATTGGGCTTGTTTGCATTGCTGTTGGCGCCGAGTTTCTTGTTAAAGGTGCGCAGTTCAGTGCTAAGCTTGCAGGCGTTCCCGAGTCTGTTATTGCACTGAGTATTGTGGCTTTTGGTACGTCTTTGCCGGAGCTTTCAACCAGTATTATTGCTGCACGCAAGAATCAATCCGGTATGCTTATTGGTAATATAATCGGCTCTAATGTCTTTAATATTCTTTTGATTTTGGCCGCCGCGGCTCTTTCCAGGCCTATGCTGCAAGGCAGTTTTTCTGGTCAGATGGTTACATTTGATATATGGGTGGCCTTGCTTGTTGCTATAGTTTGTTCTGCTGTTTTGTTTTTTAAGGGGCGTATTTCGCGTCTTACCGGCGGGATGTTTTTTCTTAGCTATATCGGGTATAATGTTGTTATATATATGATGGGCTTGAGCTCATAAGGTGAATGAGCAGTGTTTTTGTTAAAGGGGTTTTCTTGATATGACGGATATTTTTGACCGGTCGCTAGATGATGTAAATGTTGAAATTTCTGATAATAAGGTTGAAAAGGGGGCTGATGTTAATATCACTGCCAAGGATCCTACTATGTCGAGTGTTGTTATAGCTGCGGGGTGGAAGGCAAGTTCTTTTCATTCGAGCGATCTTGATATCGATGTAAGCTGTTTTTTGCTCGATAAAAATGACAAAACCAGAGTTAATGAGGATTTTATATTCTATAATAACGAGATGGATATTGATGAATCTGTCGTTCATAATGGTGATAATCTTACGGGTGCAGGGGAAGGGGATGATGAAACGATCTCGATCGATCTGAAGAAGATCCCTTATGATATTTTTAAGGTTATGTTTGTTTTGTCTATTTATCGTGGCGAGGAAAAAGATCAGCAGATGTCTAATGTGCGAAATGGTTATGTTCGCTTGATTAATGCGTCTAATGGTCAGGAGCTTTTGCGCTATGATATTTCTCCGGAGGTCGCTGATTCTCAGGGGGAAACCGCCATGCGCGTGGTTTCGTTAAACAGAGAAGGCCCTAAATGGCATTTTTACGCCCTTGGGGAGCTTGTCAAAGGCGGCCTTGCTCAGGTGGCTACAGATTATGATATTATTGTTCACAAGGGCTAGCTACATGTTCATTTTTATGCCCTTTTGCTCCACTTTAAAGCCTTTTTTGCCGACGCGGCCACGGCGTCCGCGTCTGCCGTAGCGCTGGCGGTCAACCAGATGTTCTTCAATCATTTCGTCAACATCGGGTAACTCGTTCATTTGCAGCGCTGCTATAAATTCGCAAAAGAATTCTGCGCCGCGTTCATCCCAGTTGTGTATTTTTCCGTGGTATGGCTCTCCTCTTACGAGCAGCATCGCGCCTTGCCACTGGTTTTCGATATTAGGTAGAAGGCGCATGAGAAAAATTTGCTCTGGACCATCGGGCGCAGCTTTGGGGCCTTTTGGGGCACGTTCTTTTTCTTCGATTGCGATTTCGTCTTCGTCTTCTTCTTCCTTTTTCCCATTTTCAAAAATATCCATATAATTAAATTTTTTTGTTGGCTCAGGTTCTGGCTGTGGCTCTGGTTCTGTGTCGTCATCATGCAGAAACTGGATTTCCGCTTCAACATCGCTGGAGTTTGGCCCTATGCGCACTTCTGCGCTACACATGATCCCTTTTTCCGAGTCATGCAAGAACCATGGGCGTGTTTCGTAGGCGGATAAAGCATATCCCACACCCAGTTTCTCCATTAATTCTGTGTATTCAATCCGCATGTTGGTTTATATATAAAAATCCTCTTAGACGCCCTGCCCATTTTTTATGATTACGCTACCTAGTCATATATTTTCTGTTTATGAACAGAGATATGGTTTTTTATTGTACGGTTATAAAAAAGCTATGCACAAGTAAAATGTCGATATTATTTTTTATAAAACAGGGGCGTTATAGCGTATTTGTTGGCTTTTTGAGTTTTTCAAGAGGTAAAGCGCTGCTTTACATGGTTTACAAGGTCAATTTTACCGTGTTATCAGAGAATATGTTTTGTTATTCTTTTGTTTGCGTTTGTGCATTATTAAGTAGTGTGAAAGAGCGTGCACCGTGGAAAGAGGATCCCTTCAAAAGGTAGAAAATTTTGTGAAATCTTTTTGTCAGTCTTTCATTTTGTTTTTGTTTGTATGCGGTTTTGTTTTTGCCGCACAGTTTTCTGATGTGCGTGCACAGAACGATAAGGGTGTGCGTGGCTTTGCCGGTGCTGCAGGAGAGGAAAAAAGCTATAATGTGACGGTTAAGGATATTAATCTTCTCGTTGCCGGAAAAACCAGAATTTGGTTGTGGGGGGTAGAAAAGATTGATTCCAAGGCCGCGATATTTAATCTTAAAGCGCGCACGGCCTTAGAGAAATTAATTGATGGAGAGCCTGTGCTTTGTATGGAGCAGGCTAGAAAAGATTTTGTTATCAGTGCTCAGTGTATCAATTACAAGGAGCAGGATCTTAGCTTGTATTTGCTTGAATCCGGTTATGTTACGGCGGATCGCTCGGTTATTCACGGGTCTGTTTATGAGGAACCATATTTGCGCGCCGAGAATAAAGCGCGGGATAGCAATGTTGGTGTTTGGGCTGATGGAGGGGAAAGCTATACGACAGCGCCTGGTGATAAACAAGCACAGAACTTCATGTTTGGAGCCTTTTTATTGGTTGCCGTTTTTATTCTGGCTTTGATTGTTTTGGGGTTTTTTGTTATGCGCGGATTTGGGCGTGTGATTGATGTTCAAAGTCGTTCTTTGGATCTGGCTATGAAGGAACGTGATCTTAAAGAAAAAGAGAAAAAAGTTATCGCTTCAATGATTTATTCAGAAGTTAAAGAGAATAAAAGCAAAATTGAAGCGTATTTGCTGGTCTATGAAGAGATGTTGCGTGACTTTGCTGATGATACCAAGTCAAAGACCTATCAGAAAACTGGCGAAGTCGTACAGAAACAGCCTGCTTTGGGGCGTGTGGTTTTTGATGGGAATACGGATAAACTGGATTTGTTTGGTGGGGAGCTGGCGAGTAATCTTGTTCATTATTATGCGCGTATCAAGACCAATCCTGATTATATTGAAATATCTCCTGACATGCCTCTTAAAGAGGTGCAGGATGTTATTTCTGCGGTTGTTTCCAGCGCTAGAAAACTTGATAGCCTCTCTGCATCTTTGCTGGATAAATTGTCGCGCTATGAAGCGGTCAGTCCTTCAGTGAGTGATCTGAACACCGTGCGGGCAGGTTAAAGCTAGAGATTATGTAAGGCGCTGATTTATATTTTGTTTTATAACATTTTTTGCTTGATATACAGGTTGTGAGCCGGGTGTTAACAGGCGTTAGAAGAGATCCCTTTGTTTTGGTTGGATCCCTTTTGTTTTGGGTTTTGAGCGCTTTTGAGGCTCTTGTTTTTCATTTTTCCTGTGTGTGCCCTGATCTGAGATTTTGGCGTCTATAAACGTTTTATTTTTAAATTGCAGCTTGATTTCTTGTTCCTGTTTCAGGGTGTCTGGTTGTGTGATGACATTATTATTTTTGCCCCTAATAACAATATACCCTCTGGCTAAAACATTCTCGAACGATAGTAGCTCTAATTTTTCTGTTAAATGGGTGAGCCGGTTTCTTGCTACTGTGAGCACTTCTTGACCTGTACGCTCTAAGTGTCGGTTTAGGTTGATTATATTCCTTTTTTCGGAGCGGATTCGATCCTGCGGCGTGCGCAGACGCGCAGTTGTACGCTCTAGAATATGCGCCTTATTTGTAAGATAGTGCGTGTAAGCACTTTGTGTACGCTGGGTAAGCGAGTCGAGCATAAAGCCCTTTTTCTCTATGATTCGCGCCGGATGGGTCAGGCGCGCGTCAATCTTTATCAGGTCTTGAGTTGCCTGATTGATTCTTGTTTTTATACCATGATCCAGTCGGTCAGATTTTCTGTCTAAGTGTTGCGTTTTAAGCTCTAAAAGGCGCGCAGGGTCACCCAATTTTGCGCTTATTGCCTCTATTTTGTGTCTGTTTTGGCGTGCATTTCTGCTCATGGCGTTGATTAGGCGCTTCTCGTTGTCAAGGATCTGTGTGCGTAGAGTTGCGCGAACGGGTACGGCCATTTCGGCTGCACCTGTTGGTGTTGGGGCGCGTTTATCGGCAACAAAATCCAGCAGGGTCGTATCGGTTTCATGACCTATGGCGGAAATGATCGGGATTGTGCTTTGGAATGCTGCGCGTACGACCATTTCTTCGTTAAATGGCATGAGGTCTTCAAGAGATCCTCCCCCGCGCGCAATGATAATAATATCGGGTCTAAGGGGTGGTTTTAGTGTGTTTAGGCCGTTGATGGCTTTTGTAATTTCTATGTCAGCGCCTTGCCCTTGTACTTTTACAGGCCACAGGATGACGTTACGCGGGAAACGGTCGCTTAAGCGATGTAAAATATCGCGAATTACTGCGCCTGTTGGAGATGTAATCACGCCGATGCGCTCTGGCAGAAAAGGAAGCTCTTTTTTATGATGCGTGTCGAATAATCCCTCTGCAGTCAGCTTTTTTTTGCGTTCCTCCAGCATCTTAAGTAATGCGCCTTCCCCCGCCAGCTCCATGGATTCTATTACAAGCTGATAGCGGGAGTTGCCCGGATATGTTGTCATTTTACCAGTGCAAATGACGTCTAAACCCTCTTCTGGACGTATGGACAGTTTCGAAAGTACACCCTTCCAGCACACAGCATCGATGACGGCCTTGTCGTCTTTTAGGCTCGTATACATATGACCGGAGCGCGGAATCGATACGCGGGAAATTTCACCCCGTACGCGGATGCGCCCATAATGCTCTTCCACTGTGCGTTTTACAGAAAAAGCAAGCTCGGATACAGAGAACTCCGGCACGTTGCTTTGCGTGTTTCTTGCGTCTGGTTCGTCAAAAAGCATTTTCGCCTCGTATGTGTTTTTTTAGTATGACGTACACAGTGTATTTGGCTATATATGGACACTGTACATTGTGTTATATTCTAATTATGTCGCGAAATGCAGGAATAGCAAGGGGTATCGTGATATGGTCTTGTTTTTTTAATAAAATGTGGTTAGAGAGAATATAGGAAGAATTTCATTTAAGGAGTCTGAAGTATGAAGATTTTGTTGGTTGGATCAGGAGGGCGTGAGCACGCTCTGGCTTGGAAACTCGCGCAATCCGCTAGGTGTAGCAAGCTGTACTGCGCTCCGGGTAATGCAGGAATTGAAGAATGCGCTGAGTGTGTACCTATTAAAGTCGACGAAATTGAAAAAATGGTACGCTTTGCGAAAGACAAGACTATTGATTTTGTTGTTGTTGGTCCCGAAGCTCCGCTTGTGGACGGGCTTGCAGATGCGATTTCGGCTCAGGGCATTCCTGTATTTGGTCCGAGCGCCAAAGCGGCAAAACTTGAGGGATCTAAAGGGTTTATGAAGGATGTATGTGCCAAGTACGGCATTCTTTCGGCTAAATATGGCCGATTTAAGGTGGTTGAAGATGCTGTAAAATTTATTGAAGACACGGGAGCGCCTATTGTCGTTAAAACTGACGGGTTAGCAGCCGGGAAAGGCGTTATTATTTGTGAAACTACGCAGCAGGCTATTGAGGCGGCGCGTGAGATGATCGAAAATGATATGTTTGGAGATGCCGGTCATGAGGTGGTGATTGAGGAATTTCTTGAAGGTGAGGAGATCAGCTTCTTTGCTTTGGCTGATGGAAAGACAATTTTGCCACTGGCTTCAGCGCAGGATTACAAGCGTGCAGGAGATGGGGATACCGGCCTTAATACAGGTGGTATGGGGGCGTACTCTCCCGCGCATTTTATGACACCTGAGTTGGAAAAGCAGATTGTTGAAGATTTAATACAGCCGACTATCGCAGGAATGGCTGCTGAGGGGTGTCCTTTTACAGGTGTACTTTTTGCCGGATTGATGGTTAAAGACGGGGAAGCCAAACTTTTGGAGTATAATGTACGTTTTGGTGATCCCGAGTGCCAGCCTTTAATGATGCGTTTGAACGGGGATCTGGTCGAGATATTGTATGCGGCTGCGCAGGGGCGGCTTGAAGAGGTTAAGGATCAGGTTGTATGGGCAGATGACGTTGCGCTGTGCGTGGTTATGGCCTCTGAAGGATATCCCGGGCGCTATGAGAAAGGAACGCCGATTAAAGGTTTAGAGCAGGCCAATATGGTTGAGGATGCGGTTGTGTTTCATGCTGGTACGGCGCGGGATGAAAGCGGCGCTATTGTCAGCAATGGCGGCCGCGTTTTAGGTGTTACAGCCAAGGGGGATACGGTCGCGCAGGCGCAACAAAAGGCTTATGAGGCGGTTGATAAGATAGACTGGCCTAAAGGATTTTGCCGCCGCGATATTGGCTGGAGAGCGCTTTAGTTTCAGTTACTTAACTCTTTTTGATGGTAATATTTATGTTTTTTTTTTCATATTGCGTTCCTTACGTTTATTTTTATTATATCTTTTTAAAGGAGCCTGTTTTATGTGTTTGAAATATTTTGCTTATGGATCGAATATGTCATGTAAGCGCTTGGGAAAGAGAGTTTCAAGTGCAAGATCTCTTGGATGTTATTATCTTAAAAAACATGATTTAAAATATCATAAGAGGAGTACAGATGGTTCTATGAAATGTGATGCAGATCATACAGGGGACGATAAAGATGTTGTTTATGGTGTTTTGTTCGAAATATGTTCTAGTGATAAGTGTGCTCTAGATAAAGCGGAAGGGGCAAACAGTGGGCATTATGAAGAGAAAAAGGTAACTGTATTTTCAGAAGACGGGACTTCTGAGGAAGTGTTTACGTATGTTGCTTGTGGTGAGCATATAGATAAAGAAATAAGCAGCAGGCCTTATTCCTGGTATAAAGACCATGTACTTATCGGTGCAAGAGAAGGGGGGCTTCCTGAGGGATATATTAACACTAAGCTTTGCGTGAATTCGCTTCAGGATCAAAATCCAGGTAGAGATCAAAGAGAGCGTGCTATGTATGCTTAATATATCGCTCATAACTAACGTTTTATTTTGAAAAAATCTTTGAGTATCTGGCCGCATTCTTGTGCCAGGAGGCCGTGGAAGACTTCTGGGCGGTGGTGACAGGTGGCTTGCTCATAAAAGCGCCCTCCGTGCAAAATTCCGCCTCCTTTTGGGTCTGTAGCGCCGATGATTACGCGTTTTATGCGGGCAAATGATATGGCTGCGGCGCACATGGCGCAAGGCTCTAGTGTTACGTACAGGGTTGTATCCGTTATTCTCTGGGCGTTTTGGGCGTGACATGCTTTGCGTATGCATAGAATTTCCGCATGAGCGGTCGGGTCATTTTGAGCGCGTGTACGGTTCCCATGAGAGGCGATGGTCTCACCGTTTTGATTGACGAGCACAGCGCCAATCGGTACCTCTTCGAGTATGGCTGCGCGTTTTGCCTCTTCCAATGCGGCGCGCATGAAGTTAAGCTCGGTTTTGGTGAAAGGATCAGGGTGTTTCATGAGTGAGAATAAGCATAAAGGCGAGAGAATTGCAAAGGTTATGGCGCGTGCGGGGTTGTGTTCGCGTAGGGATGCGGAGAAATGGATCGCGCAGGGGCGCGTTAGCGTTAATGGAAAGGCTATTGATAGCCCGGCGTTAAATGTTATGCAGCGTGATGTTGTGCTGGTGGATGGCAAAACTTTGCCTGACAAGCCGCAAACGCGTCTCTTTTTATACCATAAACCCCCGGGGCTGGTGACGACACACAAGGATGAAAAGGGGCGTGCCACTGTGTTTGATCAATTGCCGGCTTTTATGCCGCGTGTTGTGAGTGTCGGGCGGCTTGATTTAAATACTGAAGGGTTGCTGCTTTTGACTAATGATGGCGGGTTGGCGCGGTTTTTAGAGCTTCCTTCAACGGGCTGGGCGCGTAAATACCGCGTTCGTGTTCATGGAAAGATTAATGAAAAACGTCTGAAGTCATTGGAAAACGGTATTACCATTGATGGTGTGCGCTATGGCCCTGTTCATGTGGAGGTGGAGGCGCCGTTTGGTGAAGGTGGCGCGGTTGCAAAGGGCACTAACAGCTGGTTATCGATGCGCATACGGGAGGGTAAGAACCGAGAAATCAGGAGGATTATGGAGGGGATCGGGCTTAACGTTACGCGCCTTATCCGGACGGATTATGGCCCTTTTTCTTTGGGCAAGATCAAGCGCGAGGCTGTGGTTGAGGTTAAAACAGATGTCATGAAGCATCAAATCGCTAAATATTTCTCTGCAAAAGAAGATTGTGTGAAGGAAAAGTGATGAAGATTGTTGCTGGAAAGTATGGCGGGCGCAGGCTTATTGCCCCTGATAACAGCTCTATTCGCCCCAGCAGTGATAAAGTGCGGGGCGCGATCTTCAATATGCTGGATTCCAGAGGGGCTTTGGATGGTGCGTGTGTACTGGATGCATTTTGTGGGACAGGCGCTTTAGGGCTTGAGGCTTTGTCCAGAGGCGCGAAAAGTTGTGATTTTATTGATGTTTCGCGTAAGTCTTTGGCTTTAGCGCGCACAAATGCTGAGTCTTTAGGGGTGTATGCGGGCGCGTCGTACAGTTGCGGTGATGCGAAAGGGGTTCTTTTAAAGAGAAAAGGGTGCGAATCGGTTCAGGATTCTCCAGAGGCGTATGATAAAGGTACAAAAAAGTATGCGCACTGTACCGATATGTATAATCTTGTTTTCCTTGATCCTCCGTACCACAAGTCCTTTGTTACGGAAATTATACGTGTTCTTATGGATGCATCTTTGCTGTATTATGGTGCGTGGGTTGTGTGTGAAACTGAAGCTGGTTTTGATGGCGACCTTTTTGGCTCGTTTCGTATAGACAAGGAGAAGGCATACGGCCAGACAAAAATAACATTGCTACAATTTTTGGAACGTACATAGGGCTTTTTAGGAGGAATAAAATCTTTGCCTCTATGTCGTATTTAGCTACACTCTATATTGTTGTTTATTATCATATAATTACATGCCCTTTTATCCAATTATATCTGTATATAAAAGTACAAGTAAGGCGCCTCCCAGCATTATCCGATAGATAGAAAATGCTGTAAAAGTTGCTTTTTCAAGGAATTTCATCATGACGAATATAGCGACAAGTCCGGATATGAACGAGAAGAACACGCCGATAAGTACGTTTACTCCAAGTTGTGTGTCTCCATCTTTTATGATGCCAAGACCAATTAATGCTCCGGCACCGCTGATGGCGACTATAGCCAGTAAGAGTGAGTAGCGGGCACTTTCGCTGCGGCTATAGCCTAAAAAGCGTGCGGCTGTTATGGTAATGCCGGATCTGCTGGTTCCCGGGATGAGAGCTAGTGTCTGGGCAAGACCGATAATGAGTGAGTCCTTCATGTTCATGTGATCTATGTTTTTTGCTGTTGGTGTTTTTGTGTCGGCGTACCAAAGGACAATGCCAAAGATCAGAGTGGTCCAGGCGATAACGTGCAAGGTTTTTAGCCAGTCCGGCTCAAAGAGATGCAGCGCTGCTCCGGCTATTATGACGGGAATAGAGCTTAGGAGTACGTGTAATAACAGCTTTGATTCGCCAGTGTTTTTCTTGCCAGTACCGATATCTTTTAATCCGATCAGCATACGCATAACATCTTTTCTGAAGTACAAGAGCACAGCTATAAGCGTGCCGACATGTACGGCAACGTCCATGGCTATATTTTTATCATCCCAATGCGTACAGTGGTCTGTAAAACAGTGGAACAGGCCAAGATGACCGCTGGAGCTAACGGGCAGAAATTCTGTAAGCCCTTGTATGACAGCTAGCAATATTATGTGGTATAAGATCATGGGATATGCGCTTTTGTTTGTGTATGAAGGTATTCGGGCCTGAGTAGGAACGCTCCTGCTTAAGAGCTACTCTAAAATTACAGGAAAGACAATGTTTTATGTATTTGCAATCTCAGGATTTATAGCCGGATTTATGGCCGGACAAGGATTTTTGTTTTTCCTTCTGCGCGGCGTTAGCAAGGAGGATATGCTCAATGATAAATATTTGCATTTGAAGTACGGGCTTTTGAACTGGATTGTGGCAGGAGCAGGTTGTTATTGTGCAATCTTACTGTATCAGCGTTATTATTAGGGCATGTTTTTATAATTTTTTAACTGTTGCGATTTTAGACTATCTTGTTGTTTTTAACTGACAAGGGCTCTTTCGTGTCTTGTTCCAAGCGCAATAGTCAAATAATAAATTATGAGATGTCCGATTTGGGAGCAGGTTATTCATATTTGTGTGCTGGCTTTGCCAGCGGGGTTTTGCTGTTGCTGATGTTTGCCGGGTTTGTCGTTTTTTCTTTGTGGCAATCCGTATTTATCATGCCGCATGAAAACGGAGGTGTTTTAGAAGTACAGCCCAGTATAAGTCCCAATATTAATATTGATGAGCGTGTGTATGTTTATGCTTTGGTTAAAGCAGATCAAAATGATTTAGAAGGCACTTTACCTCTTAAACAGGATTGTAATGAAAATGCTCCTGATTCTCATCATTGGATCATAGATAAAGAAGCCTCTAAGCTTAGTTTTTCGGGAGCACAGTACGGGCAAAGATTTGATGGCCAGTTTGATTTTGATGGAAAAATTATTTTTGATCCAGATAATCTGCAAGGCAGTATGGCTGAAATAATTATTGATATTGCCTCGGTCTCTACTGGAAGCCTAGAGCGTGACTCATGGGCGCGTTCTGCTCTTTGGTTTGATGTTTTGCGTCACCCGCAAGCAGTTTTTAGGACTTTGGAGATAGCGCGTGGGAAGAAGCAAGGTGATTATATTGCCAGGGGACTTTTAAAAGTGCACGGTGTTGAAATTCTTATCGATTTACCGTTTTATTTGCAGTTTTATGATATATCAGAAGATATTGGACGCCCTTTTATGGTTCGTGCCGATGAGCGGGAAGATCTTGCTTTGGAGTCGGTTGATCCTCTTGTTCTTGTTTCTGAGGAGAGTACAGCTCATGTTTCCTTTTTTGGAGTGTTTCAATCTATAAGGCCTGTTCATAATGTTTTTGGTGGCGAAGATTTATCTCTTAGTATGATGCCGCCGGCTGAATTAGCGGGTGATCACGCCTATACGCGTTTTGCAAAGCGCTTACCGGATATTGAGATGCCGCATGTCGAAATGTTTTCCAAGATATCTCTTAGACGGTCTGATTTTGGGATCGGCACAGGCCAAAAAGAAATAAATGAGGCTGTTGATGATAATGTTGACGTCTATATATTTCTGCGCGCGCACAAAGCTGTCTGTAATGAGGCAGATGATTATCGCTATTGAAGGTTAGGCGCACAAAGTTTGAAATTTGATATGAAAATCGATTCTTTTTCATAAATTCTTTTTTCTTTGTTGAATATTCTGTCATATGAGCATACACTGCCATTATGCGGATCTTGTATCATTTTTGGCTTAATCCTTTTTCTCGTAAAGTGCGCATGGCACTGATCGAGAAGGCGCTTGGCTTTGAGTTGCGTGTTGAGAAGACATGGGAACGGCGCACTGAGTTTCTGGCTATGAACCCTGCGGGGGACCTGCCTGTTTTGATTGAAAAAGACGGGACAACCCTGTCCAATTCTTCCGTTATTTGTGAATATCTTGAGGAAGTTTACCCTGAAGTCAACCTTGTGGGGCGTGATCCCGTTCAGCGTGCTGAAACGCGCAGGCTTGTGAGTTGGTTTGATCAAAAATTTAACCGGGAAGTTACAGAAAATCTGGTGGATGAGAAGCTTATGAAGGCTGTGCTTAATTTGGGAGAACCTCATGGCCCGGCTGTACGTGCTGGGCGCGCCAATATACACTATCACCTTGATTATATTGGTTTTTTGACCGAGCGGCGCCAGTGGCTGGCCGGAGATTTGTTTTCTTTGGCTGATTTGGCAGCAGCAGCACATATTTCTGCGGTTGACTATATGGGTGATGTTCCATGGGAAGAGCATGAAGCGGCGCGCAAATGGTATGATAAGGTTGTTGAACGTAAGGGGTTTTCAGAGTTAATTGAAGAATCCGTTCCGGGGTTGGAATCATCTTCTGTCGGTGCTTATGTGAAAACCGGCTGATAAGCAGGTTACGATATGACTGAGATAATGAAAAAGAAGCTTTTCTGTTTTGGATACGGCTATACGTGTGATTATCTTTCTTATGGCTTAGCGCATAAGCGGGAAGGTATGGGTCACTCACGTGTTTTATGGGATGTTGCCGGAACAACCCGTGATGATGAAAAAAAGCGTTCGCTAAAAGCGTGTGGTATTGAGGCCTACAGCTTTGATTTTAATACACCTATTCCAGATCCTTTATATATGTTGCGGGATGTTACGCATGTTTTGATTTCTACGCCTCCGTCTGATGATGGGGATACATCGTATTTAATGCATGCGCGGGATCTTGTGGATTTACCACATCTGGAGTGGGTCGGTTATCTTTCGACGACAGGGGCGTACGGAGATCGCGGCGGAGCGTGGGTGGATGAGTCAGTAGCTCCACGGCCTACAACCAAGCGCGGCTCGCGACGCTGCCGTGCGGAAGAGCAATGGCTTTCCATGCACAAAGCATATGGTCTTCCCGTTCATATTTTCCGTTTGGCCGGGATTTATGGACCGGGGCGCAGTGCACTGGATTCTGTACGTGCGGGTATTGCCCGGCGTATTGAAAAGCCCGGGCATGCTTTCAGCCGCGTTCATGTTGAGGATATTGTTCAGGTTCTCGTTGCTTCTATGTACGATCCAAAGCCTGGAGAGATTTATAATGTTTGTGATGACCGGCCAGCGCCCAGTCACGAGGTTATAGATTACGCCTGCAAGCTTTTGGGGCGCGCTTCACCGCCTTTGCTTAGATATGACGAAGTTGATCTCTCCCCGATGGCTATGAGCTTTTATGCAGAAAATAAGCGTATTCATAATTATAAGATAAAAAAGGATCTTGGGGTTGTGCTTAAGTATCCAAGTTTTGTTGAAGGTCTTGAAGCTTGCCTTGATATTGAAAGACGTTTCTTACAAGAGCAAAATGTTAGAAGCTCTGCCATGTAGCAATTTTTTTAGTAGTTATTGCAGGCTGCCCTTTGGATTTTAGGACAGCTTTTGTTTTTTATAGCGACATTGTTTTATTGAATAATAAATTAATACCATGTTTTTAATGGCTACATTGATGTTTTTTTTGTTCTAAATCAGCCCCTTATGTTTTTGTATATTTTCAGGCGACGTGCTTTATTGTTGCTTCGTACGGCAGGCGTACATTTACTGTTGTGCCGATATTTATGCTTGATTCGATGTTTAATGTACCGCCATGCATTTCGACCAGTTCTTTTGTGATTGACAGTCCAAGTCCTGTGCCTTCGTAATCGCTTGTGTATTCGTTTGATGCCTGTTCGAACGGGTGCAAAACGCTGGCGAGCTTGTTTGGTGGAATACCTATGCCGGTGTCGCAGACTTTAAATGAAACCACATCTTCATACTCATAGCATTCCATCCATACGGATCCACCGCTTTTGGTGAATTTTACAGCGTTAGATAAGAGGTTGAGGAAAATTTGCATCAGGGCACGGCGATCGGCCACTAGTGTTAGATTATCGTGCTCAAATATAGGGCGGCGAAGACGTACATTTTGTTCTTTTGCGCGCGTTTCTACCATTTCCATGGCGCGTTCGATGATTTTTTTGATCTCCAGTTCTTCTAGATCCAGCGCGTATTTTCCTGCCTCAATTTTTGACATGTCGAGAATGTCGCTGATTAAATCAAGCAGATGGTGACCGCTGTCTTTGATGCTGGTGGCGTATTCGAGATATTTTTCATTAAAGATTGGCCCGAGCATTTGTGATTCGATCATTTCTGAAAAGCCGATAATGGCATTTAGAGGCGTACGAAGCTCGTGGCTCATATTTGTAAGAAAACGAGATTTTGCCGCATAAGCCTGCTCCGAAGCGTCCTTGGCACGGCGTAGTTCTTGCTCGTATAACATACGTTCAGTCATGTCCTGTATTATGCCGTACAGGGCTATAACTTCACCGTACTGGTTTTTTTCACAGCGTCCTTCACACATCACAAAGCGTACTTTTCCATCGGGGCGTATGACCCGGAACTCCATGTCGTAATTCTTTTCTTCTATCATTGCCCGCTGGAAGACCTGAATGACACGCCCTAGATCGCGGCGATGTACCAGATCGCCCAATGAGTGAATAGAAGGGGCAAAACTGTGTTGGTTGACTCCAAAAATACGAAATATTTCTTCTGACCATGTGATTTCATCTTCGCCGATTAACCAGTACCAGTGACCCATGCGGCCAATGGCTTCGGCTTCGGAAAGCTGACGTTCACGGCGCTCAAGGTGATATTGTTTTTCTTTAATATCTGTAGTGTCGCGTCCGGAGATGTATATTTTGTCATTGTGGCACATACAGCGCCATTCTATTGATAGTTCATCGCCGCTTTGGGCGTTGTACATTGTGCTCTCGTAGGAGGCTATAGATGGTGAATTTGAGGGTTCACTGCCTGTATGTGTTATCAGATTTTGTATGTCTGGTTGTTCTTCGGGGTTGAATAGATCATAAAAGGATGTTCCTATAATTTCATCGGTTTTGGTTGCTCCGGATAATTTGATGAAGGCATTGCTTGTGTGAATAATGCGGCCTTGCAGGTCGGTGATGATTTTGAAGTCTTTGCTTAGCTCCATGAAAGCTTTGTAGTCTTGCATATTGATAGAGGAATTGGGCGGGGTTTGTTCTTTGTTGTTTAGTCTTTCAACTCCTGTGGGCAAGGCGTTTATGCGGGCTGATGAATTATGTATTTTGCTCATTAGAGTGTCGATATCATCATCGCTGTTTGTCTCAAGAGCGTCATGATCTATGGCAGAGGCAATAAGGTAAAGGCGGTTGTCCGGCATTGAGAGCCAGTCAAAATGAAACTCTGTCATTATGCCGTTATCAACGATATGAACATCATGGCTGCCTGCTGAAATAATGCTGAGATCGTCTGATTGATCCAGATTTTCGTTTAATTCGTCGGTAAATTGCAGGATCTCAAGAATATGATGGTGTGTGTCGGGCTGTATTCCCGTGAGTTCGCAAAAGCGGTTATTGGCGTAAACGAGATATCCTTCCTCGTTGATGGCGCAGCGCGCAGCTTCGCTGTTATTGGATTGCGGTGAAGGGGCGGTGTGTTGGGCTTTGCTGATCAGGGACATGGTCGTAACTCAATGTGACGTAAATTTTAGTATGTTTGCAGGGTCTGGAAGCGGATTCCAAAGCGAAGATGACGAGAATCCTGAGATCCCTCGTGTTTGATGATAGGCGAAAGGACGTGATTCTGACAAGCTCTTTTTCATATCGCGTCTTTTTTGTTTTGCTAGAATTCGTTCTTCTCACGTGCTAATTATCCCTATGATCTGGATTTATCCGTCATTGTTTTCAAGGAGGTTTTTCGGCATGTCACAAGGAACGCTGGTTTCAATAAATCCATCAAAGGGATATGAGATTTTAGGCGAGGTTAAGATCTCTAGCGAAAAGGATATTCTATCAAAAGTCCATGCTGCGCGGAAAGCCCAGAAAGGCTGGCAGGCTCTTGCTTTGGGTGAACGGCTTGAGCGGCTTGGGTTTTTGCTGGAGCTGATAAAAGAAAACCAGTCCGAATTTGCGCGCAGAACGTCACTTGAAATGGGGCAAAGTATTACGCTTTCAACGATGGAGACCAAAAGAGCTATAGAGCTTTTTGAGTGGGATTTGGCTCATGCGCCAGAGATTTTAAAAGACGAGATTACCTTTGAAAATGAGGCGGAAGTCAATAAGATTGTATTGGAGCCGCTGGGTGTCGGGGCTGTGATTGTTGCGTGGAATTTTCCTTTGCCTAACTTTATGTATAGCGTTGTTCAGGCGGTGATTGCCGGTAATACGGTAGTGATGAAATATTCTGAAGAAATTCCTCTTTTCTCAAAATTTCTTGAGGAGCTTTGTCACAAAGCAGGGTTGGAGGATATTATCCATTTCATATATGGTGATGGATCTGTGGGCGGTATGCTGGTTGATCAGGATATTGATTATATTTCCTTTACTGGCAGTTATGCCACAGGCACGCAATTATATAAAAAGGCTGCGCAGAAGTTTATTCCCGTGACGCTTGAGCTTGGCGGCTCTAGCCCAGGGATTGTGTTTGCTGATGCCGATCTGGATGAAATCGTTGGCAGGATTTACGGGTTGCGTTTTATCAATTGCGGGCAGTTTTGCTCTGACTTGAAACGTTTGATTGTTCATCATTCCATTAAGGATGCGCTTACAGATAAGCTGGTTGCAAGAGCAAAGCAGGCCATTGTTGGTGATCCTTTGTCTCCTGATACAGATATGGGGCCTTTGGTGGCACAGCGGCAGGTGGAAAAGCTGGCTGAGCAGGTCAGGGATGCACTGGATAAGGGTGCAAGGCTCTTGTGTGGCGGCAAAAAGCCAGTAGCGTTGGAGGGTGCTTATTTTGAGCCGACGCTTCTGAGTGATATTTCCAGAGATATGCTGGTGTGGAAGGAAGAAGTTTTTGGCCCTGTTTTGCCTATTATCGGGTTTGATACGTATGAAGAGGCTATAGAGCTGGCTAATGATACGCCCTATGGATTGACCGGTTATGTTTTTACGCGTGATAATTTGCTGGCGATTAAGGCCATGAGCGATATTAAGGCCGGGACGCTCTCGGTTAATACTTGCAGCGCTTCCAAGGCGCAAAATCCATTTGGCGGCTATAAGCATTCTGGTGTCGGACGGCAGAAAGGGAAATATGGTTACCGTGAGGTTACGCAGGCCAAGGTGATGGCCTGGCAGAAATAGAGGCATTATTTCTATATTTTGGCCGGGCTAAGAAAATGCCCCGAGGCTATAATTCCCGAGGCATATTTTTGATCGTATTTTTGTAATGTTTCTAATATTTTACAGAGCAGCCGTAGGGCTGTGTTGAGGCAACAGAGACTTCTTCTCCGGCCTTGATTTCATCTATGGCTTTGAGCACAAGATTTTCTGCACCTTCTACCGTATCGGGGTTGGCGCTGGGATTGTCGTCAATAGCTCCGGCATAGGCCAAAACGCCCTTGTTGATTACGAACATATGCGGCGTTGTTTTCGCACCGTAAAGACGCCCGATTTCTCCGGTTGTATCAAGGATGCGTGTGGTGGCGTTGGCACCGACTTCTTCAACAATCTTTACGGCTTCTTCAGCAGAGACATAACCCTGATTTCCGGGGGCAGAAGATACGATAGAAATCCATGCTACACCTTTATCGGTTGCTGTTTTCTGGATTTCCTGCATGTTGTTTGTCTCATAGTGTTTTTTGACGAAGGGACATTCGTGGTTTGTCCACTCCAGAACAACTATCTTGTCTTTGTGGTCTTCGAGATTAAAGGGTTCGCCGTGAATGTCGGTGGCTGTGAAGTTGGGCGCCATATCGCCTGTTTTTGGCGTTGCCGCCGCGCTTACGGTTGTGGCTGGCCAGCTCATTGATAAGCCCAGTAAGCCTACCATAAAGCCAAAGGCCAGTATTAAAGTGTTTATTCTGTGGGACATGAGTCATCTCCTTCTTGGGTTAGTGTGTTGTAAAAGAATGTTGTGTTTTCGTTCTCGCATTTGTCTATGGTCTGGCGCATCTTATTGATTGTAAGAATTTGCGGCAGTATGGCGGCTTGCGGACGTCTTTTGGTGACCGGATCACGTTTGCCGTAATAGACATAAAAGGGCACGCCGTCGCGCTCGAAGGTGCTTAGATATTCAGTGACTTCAGGATTATGGTTTGTCCAGTCTCCCACGACGCGCTGTACGTTTTTGCGCGTAAAGAGGTCATGGATGGCCTGCGTGTTGAGTACACCGACCTGATTGACTTTACATGTAATGCACCATGCGGCGGTCATTTCTACGAATACCGGGTCGTCACCCTTGAGTAATTCCGGGAGTTTTTCCCGGCTGTAGGGGATTGCATCTTGTTTTGCGCTTTGTGTTATGGCTGTATTGTCTGCGGCTTGATCCGGCTGGATGTCGTTAAGGGCGCTTAGTGTGTAGAGCGTTCCGATGATTGCCAGAATCATGGTGGTTCTTGCCAGAAATGCGCCAAATCCTGAGGCTTTTTTTGCTTTGCCGGAGAGCCATACTGCAAAGGTGAGTGATAGCAGGCCAAAGAGAACCAGAAAGATGCTTGCGGTTCCGGCCTGCTTGCTTAAAACCCAGATGAGCCAAAGGGATGAGGCGAATAGCGGGAAGGCAAGGAATTGACGGAAGGTCTCCATCCATGCGCCGGGCTTTGGTAATAGCGCTTGCGTTTGCGGTATAAAGCTGAGGAGCAGGTAGGGCAGCGCCATCCCAAAGCCCAGCATGGCAAAGACGCTCAGGGAAACGATGGTGGGCTGCGTTAAAGCAAATCCCATGGCTGCGCCCATGAAGGGCGCTGTGCACGGCGTTGCGATTATAGAGGCCAGCGCCCCTGTAAAAAAGCTGCTAGTGTATGAATGGCTGCCAGTCAGGTTTTGGCCGACATTACTCAGGCCGCTGCCAATTTCAAAAATACCGGCCAGATTAAGGCCAATTAGGAAAAGCAGGTATGTTAATAGTCCTACGACAAGCGGGTTTTGGAGCTGAAAACCCCAGCCGATGGCTGCACCGGCATGTTTCAGGGCGATTAAAACACCAGCGATTGCAAGGAAGCTGATGATGATACCGGCTGTGTAGGCAAGGCCATGTATACGCGCTCGTTTTGCTTCCTGTCCTTTCATTTCGACAAGGCTGATGGCTTTTATTGACAAGACGGGGAATACACACGGCATGAGGTTGAGGATCAGGCCACCCAAGAAAGCCAGTGCGAGCGCACTTATCCATGTCAGGCTTACATCCTGATTGTTTGTTGTGCTGTTTTCTATTGTGGCGGCACTGCCGGAGATGTTGGCTTTGTTGACGATGACGGGTTTTTGTTGATCGCTTTGCGGGATTGCGCTGAGTGTATAGCCCGTGTTTTGTCCGATCTGTCCTTTGATAACAAGAAGGCCTTGCAGTGGTGATTGTGCGTCGATGGGTTCATTGCCGCGCTCGTGGGTTATGGTGAGTGTATCATCATTCAGTGTAACTTCCGGCGTGGCGGCGTGGCTGATAATGCCCAGAGCGTAGGGAAAGAATTCTGTGTTCTCAGGCGTGGCTGTGTTCAGGATTGTGCGATCTTCGGGTGTGAGGGAGAGGTGCAGCGCGGTTTCCTGGTCTGAATAGAAGAATTGTCCGCTTATGGGGTTTGGCAGTTTGGTTTGCGCCGCTAGAATTTTGGCACTGTTGTCGGCGTTCAGATTATCAGGATCATTTAGCTCTATTTGCAGGTTGTCATATTCGGGGATGCAGATTTTATTGCATACGAGGATTTCTATGTCGGCTTTTAAAGGGATCTCCCCTTGAGGAATTGTGTCAGGTACTTTGAGCGTTTGCAAAAGTGTAACGCGGTCAAAATAGCCGTAATTTGCGAGCACGTCATAAGAGACTTTATCGGGCGTTGGCCATACAATATCGGAGACTTCAAAGCCTTCTGGTAAATCCCATTTGATGGAGACTGGCAGGCCTGAATCTCCGGGATTGCGCCAGTATGTGTGCCATTGAGATGCCAGATCTATTTGTGTGGCCAGTATTATTTCCTCTCCGGGTCTAATGGCGATGCGTTCCGGGATCAGGCTTATCTCGCTGTGACGCCGGGAGGCGCTTTCGGTTTGTGCCTGCGTTTTTTGGGGGACGCTCAAGGCCGAGATGCCAAAGATAGCAGAGCAAAGTGCAATAAGGTGCAAAAGGGTGATTAATCTGCGTTTCTTTGTTTTGTGGTCATGATCTTTTGTGTGCATTTTGTGTGCTCTGTTTTTCTGTTTTTTTGTGTTCTTTATTTTGCGTTATAGGCTTTTTAAACAAGCATATGCTGTAAAGAAAGTGTTTGTGCACATGGTCATAATTTTATGCTCTGGTTATTATTTCTTTTTTACTACAATGCGATAGCTTTGCCTTTTTTGCCTTCCAGTTTCGCATGTGCAGCACATGTTTCATTCGCTTTTTGTATATTTTTCGTTACAATTTGCCACTTGCAGGGGCTAATAGTGGTTGATTTTGTATTGTTTTTTGGCTGTTTGTTTCGGGTTATCAGGGTTTTTTAGGTTTTGAAGCATAAGAATAACAGGAGTTGAGTGTTATGAGCATTGTGAGCGTTTCTTCTTTTCAAGGGGCATTGAATGTAAAAGTGGATGTAGATGGGCTGCAAAGTGATCTGGATCGGGCGCGGCGCGATGACCGGATTTGCTGGGCTCCTTCGCCCCAAAAAATTGAGGATAGTACCTTGCGCGATTATATGCGCTATATCCAGCAGGAAAAGAAGCAGGCTTTTAGTCATTATGACTCCTTGTTGCGCTGGTCTGTTGCTAACAAGGAAGAGTTTTGGGACAGTATCTGGGATTATTGCGGCATTGTCGGGGAAAAGGGCGCGCGCATTTTTGATGATAATAACGGATGGATGTGCGGGGCGCGTTTTTATCCCGAAGGGCGTTTGAATTACGCGCAAAATCTTTTGGAGAAAATGTGTGAAGGGGATGATGAGCGCACGCAGGCAGCGATGATTTTTCGGGACGAGAAGGGGCATGAAAGCCAGATGACCCGCGCGCAGCTAATTGCCAAAGTCTCTCAGTGGCAGCAGGCCATGAAGGATATGGGTATTGTCGAAGGCGACCGGGTGGCCGGTTATATGCCCAATATGATGGAAACGGTTGTCGTGGCACTGGCGGCGATTTCTCTTGGTGCGATATGGTCTTCGGCGTCTCCTGATTTTGGAGTGCAGGGCGTGCTGGATCGCTTTGGACAAATTGAACCCAAGCTCCTGATCGGGGTTGATGGATATTATTATAATGGCAAGGTGGTTGATGTTTTAACCAAAATACAAGATATCGCTGTGCAGATAGAGGGGCTTGAAAAGGTTGTTGTTGTGCCTTTTGCCGGATCGTCTCTCAGTCTTGAAGAGTGTAGTGATCTGGCGGTCAGTGCGGATGATTTTGTCTCTTCTTATGATGGCTCGCAGCCTCTTGAGTATGCGCACGTGCCTTTTAACCATCCTTTATTTATTATGTTTTCTTCGGGAACAACGGGCATTCCCAAATGTATTGTTCACGGGCATGGCGGGACATTGCTTCAGCATTTGAAAGAGCATCGTTTGCACTGTGATATCAAGCCCGGTGATGCCGTGTTTTATTTTACCACATGTGGCTGGATGATGTGGAACTGGCTGATTAGTGCTTTGGCTTCGCAGGCGACCCTGCTTTTGTATGACGGCTCGCCCTTTTATCCCGATGCCAGCGTGTTGTGGGATTATACAAGTGCGCATCAGTGCAGTTTGTTTGGCACCTCTGCTAAATATATCGAGGCGATGAAGGTTTATAAGCTTCATCCGGCCAAGACTCATGATCTAAGTGCTTTGAAGCTGATTACGTCAACCGGATCGCCGCTGGTGCATGAGAGCTTTGATTATATTTACGGGGATATCAAGGATGATGTTCATGTCGCTTCTATTTCCGGAGGTACAGATATTGTGTCGTGTTTTGTGCTGGGCAATCCGATTTCTCCGGTGTATCGCGGCGAGATACAAGGGCCGGGGCTGGGGCTTGCGGTTGATGTGTATGATGATAACGGCCAGCCGGTAGCACCTGGCGGTGTGGGTGAGCTTGTGTGCACCAAGGCGTTTCCGTGTATGCCGGTGTCATTTTGGAATGATGAAGAGGGTGCGCGTTATAAGTCTGCTTATTTTGATCGTTTTGAGAATATCTGGGTGCATGGGGATTGGGTTAAAAAAACCCGCAACAAAGGCTTTATCATTCTTGGGAGAAGCGATGCGACGCTTAATCCGGGCGGCGTGCGTATCGGTACGGCAGAGATTTACCGCCAGCTTGATCAGATCGAGGAGGTGCATGATAGCGTTGTTATCGGGCAGGAGTGGAAAAGCGATGTACGCGTTGTGCTGTTTGTTGTTCTGGCTCCGGGCGCGGCGCTTGATGATGCTCTTAAAGACCGGATCAAGAGCCATATCCGTAAAGGCGCTTCGGCGCGTCATGTGCCCAAGAAGATTGTGGCTGTGCGCGATATTCCGCGTACCAAAAGCGGCAAAATCACCGAGATCGCTGTGCGCGATGTGGTGATGGGGCGCGCTGTCAAGAATGTCGAGGCGCTGGCCAATCCTGAAAGCCTTGAGCTGTTCAAGGATCTTAGGGAATTGCGGTAAGCGTTAGGTTTTTTCTTTTGCTTTGAGGTTTATGTTGCTTTTGGAGCCAGAGATTCTCTGGCTCTTTGTTATTAAGAAAAATCTGTCACTTAATTACGTGTTATGTTAAAATTGTTTCTATGAATGGTGGAAGTATACGGTACAATGATCCGGATGGGTGGCGCAATCTGATAGAGGTTAGCGATCGTTTTTCGCCGCATGTGCGTGATCTTGTTGAGCGAACTCTTGATGAATTTTGGTCTTTTTCTCAAGGACAAGAGCTTTTGGTGCAGGCTGCAACTTTTCATGTCGGTGAAGGAAAGTTTCCTATTGATCCAGGTATGAGAAACTCTGGTTGGGCAAAAGGGGTCAAAATAACTGACCAGGATGATACAAGATATTTTGCACCAGATGGCAGAATACAGCAAATGCCAATACAGCGTATAATTTGTCATGAATTAAGACACGCACAGGATGGAACAAATGTTACGAGAAGCCATGAAGACGTAGCCGTTGATTTTGTGGATAATTTTATGGCCGAGCACTATAATCTTCCATTAAGACGCGAATACGATAATTTCGGTTATGGAGGCACGCCTGCGTGGGAGATAGCACAGTTTAGGGGGAGTGTTCGTTCTTATGTACCCGCTGCTTATTATGAGACGATTAAACCGGGCATTGTTTCCGTTAGTAGGGATTTGATAAACCAGTCAGATCATTTTGAGGTGGTTGGGGCTGGTCATAAAACTCAAATGGTTGAGCGTGCTTTACAATCTCTGTGTAATACGCACCCTGATCTTGTTCAGAGGGCATCGGATCTGTCTGCGGGTGGAAAAATTCATTTTCAGGTCGGTCATAGTATGAAAGCGGGTGTTGATGAATACGGGCGCAGTATTATCGAGATTCAGCCCCAAAATCTTGATGAAAGGTTTTTGCAAAACGGTCTTCCTAACGCTTTGGATAGAGTGTTGCAGGCTCTAGAGCGGCGGCATCATTCTTCGCTTGATATGGGTGCAGAACATAGCGGCGCGGCTGTTCTTGAAGAGCTTATGGGTGGTGATGATGCTGTGGCGGCCGGTCATAGGGGATTGTTGGAAGAAGCGGGTTTTGATATGGCGCAGGTTGCCTCTTTGGATGGTGCTAGTGCCCAGATGGATGTGTCTGTGCAGGCTCCGCGTGTTTAATCATATTTTGTGTGTTTTATTCTCATCCACGAGCGATATAGGGCTGCGGGGCATTTTTTTGTTGCAAAATTTTTGTGATAATGGTTTTCTGGAAAAGTTATGATTAGTCGTATTTGTGAGCATGACAGAGTAGGGAAAAGCGCGTTGGACGATGCGCCTTTTGTCTTTGTGTGTGCGGCAGCGGCAGCAGCGGCGGGCGGCGCCCGCATAAAATAGCCCATAGCGCGAAAGAGCTGCGCGATCTGATAAAATTCCTTAAAAATGAAGATTTTAACAAATATAAGAGCAGGGAATGTGTGCCTTTGGCGAGGATTCATATGTTTCCCTTGATGTTTACTTTAATAAAGATATGAGAATAATAATGAGTTTTTTAGAAACCACTGAAACATTAACGATTGATCCTGAGACTATTTTGGATAATGGGTCGCGGTGTCTGGCGCAGTTGGCTGGAAATGTTGCTTCACCTTTCGATATGACGCAGATGCAGGGCATTGCGCGTTCGTTGCAGTATGTTAAGGCTACGGATCGTGATGCGCCCCTTGAGCATCTGGAGCGTAAATTTAATCCGGTTCTCCATGCACTTACAGCCAATCCCGGGGCACAGATGATGGATTATGCGCGTGGGAAGCAAGATATTATTGCGCTGGGGCAAGGTGAGGGTGATTCTCCTACGCCTGATTTTATTTGTGAAGCTGCGGTGCAGGCGATGCGCAGCGGATCGACATTTTACGGACCGGTGTTGGGTATCCCTGATCTGCGGCAAGGTCTGTCGGATTATTATGGCCGGATTTATGATCTTTATATTCCCATGGAGCGCGTTTTTGTGACAGCTTCGGGATCTACGGCGATGCATTTATCTTTGGCAGCGCTTGTCGGTAAGGGTGATGACGTGGTTGCGGTGACGCCAATCTGGAAAAATCTCCTTGGGGCGGTTGAGTTAACGCAGGCTAACACACGGCAGGTTTCGCTGGAATATGATGATCAAAGCGATGAGTGGACGCTGGATCTGGACAAGCTGTTTTCCGCTGTGACAAAACGTACACGGGTGATTTTAATGGTTAGTCCCTCTAATCCGACGGGGTGGGTGGCTTCGCATGAAGAGATCCGCGCTATTCTTGATTTTGCGCGGGAGCGCGGGATCTGGGTTTTGGCCGATGAGGTTTATAGCCGGCTTGTATATGATGGCGTGCGGGCGCCCAGTTTTCTTGATGTAGCGCGGGAAGATGATTTGTTGCTTGTGGTTAACAGCTTTTCCAAGGCTTATGCCATGACGGGCTGGCGTCTGGGATGGATTGTTGGCCCACCAATTGCTGAGGAAAAGATCAGAGATGTTGCCTTGTATAATAATTTATGCCTTCCCTCATTTGCGCAGTTTGGCGCGATGGCGGCGCTTGAGCGTGGGGAGGATTTTATCAGGAAGCAGCTTGATTTGTGGCGCTCTAATCGTGATCTTGTTGTTGAACGGTTTAAGAAAATGGGCAATGTTCGTATGTCTTATCCGAAAAGCACGTTTTATGCTTTTTTCAAGGTTGAGGGCGAGGATGATTGTATTGCCTTGACCATGCGCCTGATTGATGAGGCCGGTGTTTTGCTCTCTCCGGGGATTGCATTTGGTAAAGAGGCCAAAGGATATTTGCGTTTGTGCTTTGCTGTGTCGGAAGAACGTTTGAGTGAGGCGCTTGACCGGATTGAAAAGGTGCTTGAAAGCCGTTAAAAAGTTCTTTGTCAGGAGTTATCTCAGGGAGCTTTAAGATTATGCGCGGCTATTTTGGTGTTGGTGTTGAAAATATAAGTAAAGAACAAAATGTTGGAACGATTGTGCGCTCTGCCTATTCATTTGGAGCCAGTTTCTTTTTTTCCATCCAGCCCGGTCTTGATATTAATGCTTTGCGCGTGAGTGATACTTCTGATGCGTTCGATCATTTGCCCTATTATCAGTATGATATGGCTGAGGCATTTGCTCTTCCTATGGATTGTACGCTTGTTGGGGTTGAGCTTGTAGAAGAGGCGGTGGAGCTGCCGAGTTTTCGTCACCCGCGCCGCGCTGCTTACATTTTAGGGCCGGAGATGGGCAGTTTGTCTTCTCCGGTTTTGGATCGGTGTCATCATGTGGTCAAGATTCCGATGAGCTTTTGCGTCAATGTCGGGGTTGCGGCTGCCATTATAATGTATGACCGGATGATCTCGATGGGGCGCTTTGCCGAGCGTCCTGTGCGTCCGGGCGGGCCTCTTGCCGAGGATGTTCTGGCACTCAGGAAGCCTAACAGCACTTTGCGCCGGAAAATCAAACGCAAGTGAGTGTTTGATTGCGCTGCACAACAATTAGTGGCGGGTAAGTGCTCAATTAAACTAGACCCCTGTTTTTTTTGTTATTACTATCTCGAGATACGTACAGACTATTTGATCTACAGGGGTGAAGTATAATCATGACTAAAGCCAAGAAAAGCCTTGCTTCTTTAATAAAAGAAGCCGGAGATCTGTTGCCAGCAAGTGCGCAGGCGGGAACACAGAAAATGCTCGAGATTATGGCCGGCAGTATTGTGCCGGGCGACCTTGAGTTTTTTGATGCCAATATTCTTAGCCAGATGGCCTTGTCGCATTGGGAAATGACACAACAGCGCCGGAAAGGAAAACCTGCGCTCAGGAGTTATTGTCCGCATGTTGAAGAGGGCAAATGTCGCAAGACTGTGATTGATATTGTCAGCGATGATATGGCGTTTTTGATTGATTCGGTTGTGGCTGAGGTTAACAAGCATAATTTATTGATTGCTATTGTTATACATCCTTATACCTATGTGTCTTTTGATAAATCCGGAAAGATCAAGGATATTTGCGATAGTGGCAGTCAGGGCTATCATCGGCAATCGCATATTCATATTCAGATAGACAGCCAGTTTCCGCAAGAGGTTTGCGAGGCTCTGGAGACAGGTCTATATCAGGTTCTTGAAGATGTTTTTCATACCAATGTCGATTGGGAGAATATGCTGAACCGGATGAGCGATACGGTCGATGAGCTTAATAGTGCACGTACGGATTGCTCTGCTGCAGAAATCCATGAACATTGCGCTTTTCTTGATTATCTTGGTGACAGTAATTTCACTTTTCTCGGGTATCGGGAGTATAAGTTTACAAAACATAAGGGCGGGCTGAAGGGCAATATAGTTGCTGGTTCAGGTCTGGGTGTTTTGCGTGAGGATATTGAGCCTGCCTATATTTGTGATGAGCAAGAGGGATTGCCGCGCAATTTACAGGAGGCGGGGGCTATGCTTCCCCCTGTTTCTGTTTCCAAGACTGTACGTGTGTCTTCTGTTCACCGGTGTGTGCCGATGGATTGTATTTCAATCAAGACGTACGATGATAAGGGGCAGGTTGTCGGAGAGAAGATTTTTATCGGTTTGTTTACCTCTGTTACTTATTCGCGCAGTCTGGCGGATATTCCTTATTTACGTGAAAAGGTTAAGGAGGTTATGAAATTGTCGGGATATATTCCGGGATCTCATAATGCCCGTGCCTTGCGTCATATTCTGGAGAAATATCCGCGCGATGAGCTGTTCCAGCTTGAAACGACGGATATTCTGGAAACAGGAAAGGCGATATTGCGTTTGCAGGAAAGGCAACGTATTGCCCTGTTTTTACGCAAAGGTCTGTTCGGGCGCTATATATCCTGCCTTGTTTTTGTGCCGCGTGATCGTTTCGGTACGCCTTTGCGTATTGCTATTCAGGAGATTCTCGAGGAAGAAACGGGAGGGCATTGTAATAATTTTTATACCAATATGGATGATACTGTTTTTACGCAAGTGATGTTTGTGTTGAGTGTTGTTGACAATGATTTTCCCGAGATTGATGCGCAAAGTATTGAGAAGCGCCTTAGAGAAGTTGGCCAGACATGGCAAGAGCGCCTCACACAGGCTTTGATGGAAGCGGGATATGATGAAGGAGTGATTGTTGATTATCATCAGCGCTATGGTGAAGCTTTCCCTGCGTCATATGTGCTCGCGTATCGGGCGCGTCAGTGTGTTTATGATATAGAGAGGGTTGAACAGGCGTACAGGAAGGAGCGCATTGTCCTTGATTTATATCGTCCGAAGGATGTTTCTTCAGAACGCGTACGATTGAAGATTTTTCACCTGGATCAGCCTGTTATGCTTTCGGATGTGATGCCAATTCTAGAGAATATGGGCATACGGGCTATTTCCGAGGTTCCTTATGAGGTGTCCCCGGCTGCTGAAGAGCGCTCTTTGTGGATTCACGACTTTTTATTGGAGACGCCCGAGTTTGACAAGGCTGTGGTTATTGATGATGTTAAAAGAAATTTTGGCCGCGCATTTGAGAAAATATGGTACAGGGAAGTTGAAGATGATGCGCTTAACCGTCTTGTTCTGGCTGCGGGTGCGACCTGGCAGGAAATCACAATATTGCGGGCTTATGTCCGGTATATTAAACAGCTTGGCTTTCCGTTTTCTCTTAGTTATATCGCTCAGGCGCTTGGGGCGCATCCAAAGGCTGCGGGCATCCTGATTGACTTGTTTAAAGCCTATCATGATCCGGCCAATTCTCACCAATCCGATATACTGGTTGCGCAATCCAAGGACGCGATGGAACAGGAATTAAGCGCTGTTCATTCCAGTGACTTTGATAAGATATTACGTACGATTATGGATGTGATTGAGGCGACTATGCGTACGAATTATTTTCAATGCGGGACTGATGGCGCGTTGAAGGATTATTTATCTTTTAAGTTTGACAGTGCTCAGGTTCCATTTATGCCCAAACCTGTGCCTTATCGCGAGGTTTTTGTTTATTCGCCGCGTATGGAAGGTGTTCATCTTCGCGGCGATAAGATTGCGCGCGGTGGCTTGCGATGGTCTGATCGTCATGAGGATTTCCGTACCGAGGTACTGGGTTTGATGAAGGCGCAGATGGTCAAGAATGCTGTGATTGTGCCGATGGGTTCGAAGGGCGGATTCGTAGTTAAAACGCCGAGTGATTCTCGTGAGGCGTACATGGAAGAAGGTGTTGCTTGTTATAAAACTTTTATTAGCGGCTTGCTCGATATTACCGATAACCAAAAAGGAGGGAAAATCATTCCGCCCAAAGATGTTGTCAGGCGCGATGGTGATGATCCCTATCTGGTTGTTGCTGCGGATAAGGGTACGGCGACATTTTCCGATATTGCCAATGGATTGGCGCAGGAATATGGTTTTTGGCTTGGTGATGCGTTTGCATCGGGCGGTTCTGCGGGCTATGACCATAAAAAGATGGGCATTACCGCACGCGGCGCATGGGAGTCGGTGAAGCATCATTTCAGGCTTTTGGGGCATGATACGCAAACGCAATCTTTTGATGTGGTTGGTATTGGCGACATGGGCGGTGATGTGTTTGGCAACGGCATGCTATTGTCGGAACACATACAGTTGGTCGGGGCGTTTAATCATATGCATATTTTCTGTGATCCAGATCCCGATATTGCTTTGTCTTATAAAGAACGTCAGCGCTTGTTTGATGGGGGTAAGGGCTGGGGTGATTATGATACAGAGGTTTTGTCAAGTGGTGGCCGAATTTTCAAACGGAGTGAAAAGCTATTGAGCTTGACGCCGCAAATCAAGGAAAGATTTGATCTTGAGAAAGATAAGGTTACACCGGAGGAGCTTATATCCGCTTTGTTGCGGGCACGTACGGATTTGTTGTGGTTTGGGGGAATTGGAACTTATATCAAGGCTTCCCGTGAAAGTAATGCGCAAGCTGACGATAAGGCGAATGATGCTGTACGTGTTGATGCTTCCCAGGTGCGTGCACGCGTGATTGGAGAGGGCGCCAACCTAGCCTTGACCCTGCTTTCGCGTGTTGAGCTGGCCAAGAGAGGGGTTTCTTTGAATACTGACTTTATCGATAATTCGGCAGGTGTGGATTCGTCTGATCATGAAGTGAATATCAAGATATTGCTGCGGGATGTGATGGCGCAAAAAAGCCATGATATGGATATCAAGGCGCGTAATGCCTTGCTTGAGCAGATGACAGATGAGGTTGCGGCGCATGTTTTACAGCATAATTATCAGCAGGCACAAGCTGTTTCGATGATTGAAAGCCGGGCTCACGCTGATTTACCTTCGCATGAGGCTTTTATTCAGTATCTTGAGCGTGAACAGGGGGTAAGCCGGAAGCTTGAGGGGTTGCCTGACAGTGAAGAGATTGAGAAACGTTCGCGCGAGGGGCGGGGGCTGACGCGTCCGGAATTATGCAGTTTGCTGGCCTACGCCAAGATTGATTTAACCAAAGCTTTGCTGGCTTCGGATATTCCGGATAATGCCAAGATGAATTACTGGGTTCTTGATTATTTTCCGAACGTTCTTGCTGAACGCTATGAAAAGGAAATATTACGGCATCGACTCAAGCGTGAGATTATTGCAACCATGATCGCAAATTCGATGATTGATCGTATGGGCATAACCTTTTTGCCATCAATGATGGATAGTGCTTCTGCGGGTATTAAGGACGTTATGGAAGCTTATCTGATTACCAGAGATGTGTTCGGTCTTCGGCATTTATGGCGGGCTTTGGACGATGTTAATGGACATATTTCGGCGCAGATGAAGCTTCAGATTCTCAAGGATATTTCGTCTCTGGCAGAGCGCGGTATATCATGGTTTCTGACCCGGCTTGGGCGAGATATGGATATTGATGCGGATGTTGAGGAGTTCCGTGTTGGAGTTAAGAGCCTGATTGAGAATATTGATTCTCTGGTAACGAAGGATCTGAAACTGCTTATTGAAAAGCGTAAGAAGGATATGATAGATAAAGGGCTTTGTGAAGATGTGGCGCGTTATGTTGCGGTTATTCCGGCTTTATCCTGTGCGTGTGATATTATTCGCATGGCAAAGGAGCATGATGTTGCTTTTGATAAGACGGCGCGGGTTTATTATGAAGTGGGTGAACGTTTTCATGTGTACTGGATGCGCCAGAAGGTTCGTGTTTTGCCGCGGGAAAATCGCTGGTTGAGCGAGGCGGCAGATGGTCTTCTTGAGCAGTTATATGCCTCTCAGGCCGGGATAACGCGCCGGGTTTTACGTGATCTGGATGATAAGAGCGTGGCGCTTGATGGTGATGCGCTGGTGGAACAATGGATCGAGGGTCACAGAGGCCGCTTTGAGCAGGTTGACTTGCTGTACCGCGATATCGAGCATGCCGGGTCGCTTGATTTAACCATGCTTACTGTAGCGGAGCAGCGTTTGCGCGGTCTTTATGGCGGCTAAACTGTCAGGCTCTAAAGGCGCTTGAAGGCTTTTGTTATAAACATGCCAAAAGTGTTAGCATGCCGGCGTTTTTGTTGGCTCTGAAGATGTGCAGTGAGCTTTCCTGATCCTCCGGCTTCCATTTATATAGCTGCCAGATGAAGTGAGCGCTTAAAAGTGCAAGAAGCGCGGTTGTGTAGAGTGTTATTCCTTTGGGCGAAATATATAAGGCAAGGCTTATAGCCGCGATATGCAGGACAAAAAAGCCGGTAACCCATTTTTTGCTGTTAGAGCCAAAACGCAGAGCCGTTGATTTTATACCGATTTTCAGATCATCGGTGATATCTTGATGGGCGTATATGGTGTCATAACCCAGTGTCCAG
Source organism: Alphaproteobacteria bacterium (assembly GCA_046542355.1). Taxonomy (GTDB): domain Bacteria; phylum Pseudomonadota; class Alphaproteobacteria; order Micavibrionales; family Micavibrionaceae; genus UBA1672. Next base: position 33,690 of record JBKHBN010000007.1, read on the forward strand.
ACTATCCCGCCGATATACAAGACCCATGCCGGTGCTGCCAGAGAGCCGGTTATCGCACTCCAGCCCATGAGCGTGCCAAGATTGAATGTTAATCCTAAAAAGGCCTGTGGCCACCATGTTATGCGTTTCATTAGTGGATAAACAATAATTAAGGGCAGGCTAATAATGCCTAATGTGATCGTGGTTGTGTTCAATTGCATCAGGATGGCAAGGCCTGTGGCCAGCAAGAAAAGAAGTAGCGTAAGTGCTTGTTTGGTGCCTATTGTTCCGCTGGCGATTGGGCGTGATTTTGTGCGCTTGACTTTCTGGTCAATATCGCGATCCCACAGATCATTGATGATACATCCGGCAGCGCGCATGGTTATTGCACCTAAAAAGAATAGCGTGCTTATGTATAGTGTTTTTGCATCGATGTTTTTTAGGCCGCCAGAGGCCAGCGCGATGCCCCATAGTCCCGGTAGTAATAGTAGCCAGATGCCAATGGGGCGATCAAGCCGTATGGCATATGCGTAAGGTTTTAGTTGCTGCGGGATGGTTTTTTCTATCCATACTGTTTTTTTGATATCGGTATGTTCTTTATTATTCAGTGTTTTAGTGTTAAGTGTATCGTCCATGATCGATGATCCTTTGTTCGATAGTCAACTTCATACTTACCCACGTTTATATGTGGGCGAAGCGCTTGTGTCGGCAGCCTGCGTTTTCTTGGATGCCGGGCAGGCTCATTATCTACGGAATGTTTTGCGCAGGCAAGAGGGTGCTTATGTGCGCGTCTTTAATGGATGTGATGGAGAATGGCTTGCATGTATAGATGAGCTTGGGAAGAAAAAGGGCACTTTGAGGCTGGAGGGGTGTTTGCGGGCGCAGCCGCTTGCCGGGCAGGATGTGCGGCTTTATTTTTCTCCCATACGGAAACAGCGTATGGATATGCTGATTGAAAAAGCTGTGGAGCTTGGCGTATCGAGTTTGCATCCTGTTTTGATGAATCGCAGTGTTGTGCGCAAGGTCAATAAAGAGCGCGTGCGCGTACAGATTATCGAAGCGTGTGAGCAATGCGAACGCCTTGATGTTCCTGCATTTCATGATATGTGCTCTTTTGATGAAATGTTAGGGGGGGTTGATTTACCGTTTTATGCCTGTGTGGAACGGTGTGAACAGGCCTGTTTATTATCGGATTTCAGAGATATGCGCCGCGCCGGATTCCTGATTGGCCCGGAGGGCGGGTTTCATGAACGTGAAGTGGCGCTGTTATCGGGGCATAATGATATTACTGCCGTGAGCCTTGGGGCATCGATTCTACGCGCGGAGACAGCGGCTTTTGCCTGCTTGTCATGGGCGCTGTTTGTGCGGCGAAACGGGGAGATAAGCACGTGGTAAAAAAATTCTTTATTTGATTGGCCTTTGGCTTTCTGGAACGTTTTGATTAAATTGTAAATATAGTGTATTGTGTCTGGGTTGTTTGATCTATTTGGAGTTTCTCAATGAAGACCCTTACTCGTGTTGCGCTTTATGCCATGGCTTTTAGTTTTGTTTCCCCATTGCCTTTATTTGCCCAGAATTCCGCCGATTTTATGCCTGATGGGCAGAATGGTCAAGATATGGAATGGGGTGATGATGCATTTCTGGAAGATGATATACAATCTCTTCAAGATGAGATGATGCAGGAAAAGAAGGCTTTTGATGAAGAGATGCCTGAGGGTTTAAAAGAAGCCAGAGGGGTTCTCAATTCTTTTCCAAGCACGAAGGATGCTGTTACCGGCACGATTGATACAACACCTATTGATGATCCTTATGATATATATATGCGGCAGCTTGCGTATAGGGAAGGAGCCAAGAAATATCGCGCTTCTCTTGAGGCGCGCCGTGAGAAGTTTGCCGCGCCGCGCGAAAAACTTATAAATCGTTACCATAGAGTTCGTGATGGTTTGTATGCTGCAGAGGCCTCTGTTTATCAGACGGCTGTTTCAGAGCGTAAAGCTGAGGGGGGGAAGCCCGCCGCAGCATCTAAGCCAAAGGCTGGCTCTAGCTCATCTGAAGATGCAGGCCGGAGCCAAGCGGTTGAGGATAATATTCAAGAAAAAACCGGCTTGACCGAGCGCAAGATTCCAGGAGGATCTGAGCGCGGAGAGCAGGTGGTTCAAAGAAAAGTGATTACCTCTGAGGATGCGCCGTCATTTGATCCCGCCAAACTTGGGGAAGAAAGAAAAGACAGTAAGCCTGCTTCATCGCCCGTGTCTGGGGATGATGTGAAAGCGCAGGCTGATCCTTCCGTGACGGTTGTTGAAGATGAGCCGCCGTTAATGCCCGAGAATTCTGAAGGTGCGCCGCAGGGTGGTGAAGATACAAGTAAGCCGGTGGATCTTGAGAGACTGCCTGAGCCTCAACCAGCTGTTCATCCTGATATGGATCCGGCAGACGGTGTTGCTGGGCCAGTAGAAGAGGAGGCTGATTTCGAGGGTGAAGGGTATATTCCAGAGCAGGATGATGAAGGAATGCCTTCTGGTTCTGGGGAGCGCACTGAGGCTGGTGAAGATCAGGCCGAAGCACCGGTGGATAGTTCTGCGGCTTCTGATGATCTTTTTAATGATCAGTTTACAGAATTTGATGATCCTTTTGCTGATGGCGAAGATGAAGGGCCGGTCTTGTCTAATCCGTTTGGAGATTAACGCGGATACTTTCTTATTGATAAAGTGTGAACCTCTGCTTTTGTATAAGGAAAGAAGGGGTTTTTGTTTTCTTTGCCTTTGTCTTTGTGGATGAATTTTAGCGAAATACATTTTGGGATTTGAAGTGCTTTTGTCATTGTTTACACTCTTAATTTGAACTTAGGGCCTTGTGTGTTCATGTAGATTTCTTTTAATGAAACGTCTTAAAGCGGCATGTGTCCGGTTTTTGTTTAAGAAACGCGAACGAGAAACAGTTTGGAATTATAAAAATGATTAGAAAAATTTATGTGTCTTTATGTGTCTTTTGTACCTTTTTCGGGTTTTTTGTGTCCTCATCCTATGCGGCGGAGCCTAGAAAAATAGGTAAATTTGGCGACTGGACGTCTTATGTCCTTAAAGAGAGTGGCGGTGAGGTGTGTTATATGGTCAGCAAGCCTGTTAAGGCAGAAGGGCAATATACAAATCGCGGCGAGATTTTTGCTCTTATTACGCATCGTCCGGCTGAAAATACCAAGGATGTGTTTAGTTATATCACAGGTTATACATACAAGCAGGGCAGCGATGCGACGGTTACCATCGATGGAAAATCTTATATGCTCTTTACTCAGGATGATACAGCGTGGGCGCCCGATGCCGAGGCTGACGCGCGTTTAGCGGAGGCTATACAAAAAGGATCGGAAATGGTTGTGCGCGGGACGTCGCGTTTTGGCACGCTTACGACTGACACCTATAGTCTTAAGGGTTCGTCAGGTGCGTATAGATCAATATCTAAGGAATGCGGCGTGCGATAGTTTTTAGGGTTTGTATTCCTTATGGTAAAATGAAAAATCAGCATTTTTGTCTTAATTATTGATTATTGCCTGGTTTTTCTGGCTGCGTGGATAAAATTTTGCAGAATTATTTTTCTGTGCATAAGTAAATATGCTATTATGACACTGTTTTATAAGGAGATCTTAAGAGTTATTTTTTGATTCTTTTTCTTCGGGTCGTTTTTATCGTTTAAGGGTGCTTGGCAAAAAACCAGGAAATATGATAACAAAATCTAAATTTTTTAATGATACAATCCGATTTAAGGCCGCTAAACATGCGCGTGTTAATGCAGGCTTGGTTGAGTTTAATGCTCGCGGGTTGTTTCTGGTCTTTGGTCTGGGAATTTAATATATGAATTTAAATACTTTAAAAGAGTTGCTGGGTCGTGTTCGGTTTTATCGATATGTTCGATTGCGTCGCAGGTATTTTTATACACGGGCAAATCGTTTGCGTATGCGCTATTTGGTAATGGGGCTTGTTTTTGTGTTTTTCGCTGCAGGGCAGTTAATGAGTTTTACGACTCAGTCTTTTGCTATTTTTTCGTCAGACGCTCATGTTTTTGAGGTTTCTTCTGTATATGAGGGCGGCGAGAGCAATGATCCCAGGGCCTGGGCTTCTCTAAATAATGTTGATGATGGGCATGAGATAGAAAACCAGATAAAGGCCACGCAGCGGGAAGTTGCTGAAGACGTTCTTCTTCCTTTGATTAATGATGATTCTAATTCCGGGATTGCTGAAGTTCAAACCTCTTTTGCAGAGGAAAAAGTCTTGAAAATTGGCGCAGGAGATACGATTTCGGGCGTGTTGCAGGGGGCTGGTATTAGCGGGGCAGAGGCTTATCGCGCTGTTAAGGCTATGAGTGCACATTATGATCCTAGAAAGCTGCGTCCCGGGCAAGCTATAGCGATTAAGGTTCAGTCTCTTGATGATGGGCGTTTCTCGTTGACTAATCTGGATATGAAGATCGACCCCACAAAGGCGCTGGCGGTTTATAAGGATGAACATGAGCGCTATAAGGCCGAGCTGATTGAAAAAGAGATTGTGCTCAAGCTTAAAGCGTCGAAGGCAACTATTAACAGCTCTCTTTATGCGTCGGCAGCGCGTGCGGGCATTCCGGCCTCATTGATCGCTGATATGATCCATCTTTATTCTTATGAAGTTGATTTTCAGCGTGATATTCGTCAGGGTGATGAGATTGAGGTCTTGTATGAAACTTATGAAACAGAGGATGGCAAGTTTGCGCGCTATGGTAACTTGCTTTATGCCAGTTTGAATGTGAACAAAACGGATATTCCGATTTACCGTTTTGAAGGAGATGGTGGTGATGCCCAGTATTACCATGAAGATGGAGCCAGTCTTAAACAGCTTTTGATGAAGACACCGGTTGATGGTGCACGTATGTCTTCTGGCTATGGTATGCGCAAGCATCCTATTTTAGGTTATAGCAAGATGCATAAAGGAATGGACTTTGCGGCGCCGCGCGGAACGCCGATATATGCGGCAGGCGATGGTGTCATTGAGCGTATTGGGCCTTGGGGTAGTTATGGTAATTATATGCGTATTCGTCACAATGGAACTTATAAAACAGCCTATGCGCATATGAAGGGCTATGCCAAGGGTATGAAGAAGGGCAAGCGGGTCAAGCAGGGGCAGGTGATTGGTTATGTTGGGAATACCGGACGTTCTACCGGGCCGCACTTGCATTATGAAGTCATGAAAAACGGGCAACAGATTAACCCTAAAAGTGTGCAATCCACAAATAAGGAGAAGCTAGCGGGGAGCCGTTTGAAGAAATTTAAGTCTCAAGTTGCCGATATCAGCCAGAGATATGCTATGCTGGCTGATGACCTTAAGTATGCAAAGAACGAATTTTCTGAGTAAAGTCAAAGCTATATATGCGATCGAGTCTTGTGCTTGAGTGTGCTTGTTTGCAACAGCGTTTTTTCTTGGTCGATCATTTTAACGAATGCAGGATCTTTGTTGATTTTGTAAACAGGGATTTATTTGTGTTATGCAGCTGGAGATTATTTCAAGAAAGCCGCAGGAATTCTCTTTGCCCTCTGGTGGCAAAAAAGTTACCCGGCCAAAGCTTGTTTTTGTGCATGGTATATGTGTTGGCGGGTGGATATGGGAGAAGTATTTTTTACCTTATTTTGCCAGGCATGGATACGAAGCCTATGCTCTTAGCTTGCGCGGGCACGCTAAAAGTGAGGGGAAAGCAAGAACATTTTTCTGGACGCTGGCAGATTTCGCGGATGATCTGGAGCAGGTTGTATCTTCATTTAAAGAGCCGGTTGTGGTGGTTGGTCACTCTATGGGCGGTGCTGTGGTGCAGGAGTGGCTTAGAACGGGGAATTCTGTTCATAAGGCCAAGGGGGCTGCTTTATTAGCCTCAGTCCCGCCATGGGGGCTTGGATACTCCAATATGCGCATGGCGATGTTACATCCACGGGTTTATTTGGAGATTTCGCGGATGCTGGTGACCGGTACGTCTCATATTAATGAGCAAATAATGCGCAAAGCACTTTTCTCGAAAACCGTTAGCAGGATTATTCATAAAGAATTCTGGCGCAGAATTGAAAATGAGTCTTTGGTGGCCAGCGCCGAGGTTCAAGGATTGCGACCCTTCGCGCCGCTGCCGTGGTTTGTCAAGACACCCATGTTTGTAGGCGGTGCGGCAGATGATCGTTTTATTCCGGCCAGTGAGGTTTATCGTACAGCCAGTTATTACGGTGTTGAAGCTGTGGTTGTTGATGATCTTTCGCATTCGGTTATGTTTGATACAAACTGGGAAAATATGGCTGAACCTCTCTTGTCGTGGATTGGTGAGCTGTAAATTTTGTTTTCTTCATCCTTGATAACATGCTTTGATTAAGTAAATGCTGTTATATCTTTCTTTTTTATTTCTTTTTATATTGAGCATTTTTATCTGGCGGTGTATTGTGTCAAAAGATTTATATGCGTGCGGTTTTGGCGTTTATTGTAAGGTAAAAGGTTCCGTCGAGCTGTAAGCATTGAAAGTTGTATTAACGAACAACAAGCGTATGCAATTGCGCTTCCGTTTCACTGTGTCTTTTTTCGTGATTTTTCACGTAAATTACCTGCTATAAACGGGTCAAGCGCTTTGCGTAACAGCTGGTGGAGAAAAAAATGACTAAAAGAATGCTTATTGACGCAACCCATAAAGAAGAGACACGGGTTGCAATTACTGATGGTAATAAACTTGTAGAGTATGATTATGAAAGCCTTAGCCGGAAGGCTATTAAAGGCAGTATATTCCTGGCAAAAGTAACGCGTGTGGAGCCTTCCTTGCAGGCGGCTTTTGTAAATTTCGGCGGCAATCGCCATGGTTTTTTGCCCTTTTCTGAAATTCACCCCGACTATTTCCGTATACCGGTTGCAGATCGTGAGGCCTTGCTGGCTGAGCAAGAAGAGTTGATTAAGGAACATGATGAAGAGCAAGAGCTTGAGGATAAAGAGCTTAAGGATGTTTTGATTGAAGGAGAGCCCCAGATAGGTGATGGTAGCCGCGATGATGTAGAAGATGAGGTTCAAGAGCCTGATGAGGTTGGTGGTCTTGGTCATCATGATGATGAAGACTCTGATTTGCAGGTTGATAGCGGAAAGGATAACACGGAAAGTGAGGAAGAGACCAGTCAGGACTCTGGCCTTGATGAAGCAGAAGGCAATACAGACAAAAAGGATCATTCACGGCGTTCTTCCCGTGGACGCCGCAGGGGGACACGGCGGGCGCAATACCGTAACCGTAATGTCGAGGTTGTTGGCGGTGAAGATGTAGATCATGAGCAGCGCTTTCGCTTTAATCTACGCCGTAAATATAAAATTCAGGAGGTTATAAAGCGCGGCCAGATTATGCTGGTGCAGGCCAACAAGGAGGAGCGCGGTAATAAAGGCGCGGCTGTGGGGACGTATTTGTCTTTGCCAGGACGTTATTGTGTTTTAATGCCTAATAGTCCACGAGCTGGTGGGGTTAGCCGCAAGATTGCTAATCCCAAAGATCGTGCGCGTATGCGTGATATCGTCAAGAGCCTGGATGTTCCCAAGGGCATGTCCGTGATTGTGCGTACGGCGGGTGTGTCACGTACAAAAACGGAGATCAAGCGTGATCTTGATTATCTTATGAGGCTGTGGAACAGCATTCGGGAGTTAACGCTTCAATCTACTGCTCCGGCTTTGGTTTACGAAGAAGCCGATTTGATCAAACGCGCTGTTCGTGATTTATATACGCGCGATGTTGAAGAGATTCTTATATCTGGCAAGGAAGGGTATAAAACGGCCAGAAAGTTTATGAAAATGATGATTCCTTCCCATGTGAAGAAGGTCGTGCAGTATGAAGATGAACAGTTGCCACTCTTTAATCGCTATCAGATTGAAAGCCAGATCAGCGAGATAGGAAAACCCGATGTTCGTCTCAAATCAGGTGGTTATCTGGTTATTAACCCAACAGAGGCTTTAATTTCTGTTGATGTGAACTCTGGTAAAGCTACAAAGGGGCGGCATATTGAGGAAACTGCGTTCAAGACCAATTTGGAAGCTGCTGATGAGGTTGCGCGTCAATTAAGGTTACGTGACCTTGGCGGGCTGGTTGTTATTGATTTTATTGACATGGAAGACAGGCGCAATAATGGTAAAGTTGAGCGCCGTATGCGTGAAGCGCTTTCCAGTGATCGTGCGCGCGTGCAGGTCGGGCGTATATCTTCTTTCGGTTTGATGGAACTCTCGCGGCAGCGCTTAAGCCCTAGCTTGACAGAGGCGCAATATAAGAAATGCCCTAATTGTAACGGTGTTGGTATTATTCCAACCGCAGATGCTTTATCTATTACCGTATTGCGCGCGATAGAAGAAGAGGGCATACGCGGGCGCGCCGCTGAAGTTATTGTTCGCGTTAATGATGATGTTGCTTTGTATATTCTTAATCATAAGCGCAAAAAGCTTGCAGAGATTGAAACGCGTTATGATTTTGAGGTTCTTTTGCGTTTTGATGTGAAGATTCCAGCCTGTGAATTTCGTTTGGAGGTGTCCAGACCTGCTGCGGAACGTGATGAAAAGGATGCGCAGGAAGATGAGCCGGCTCAGGATTCAAAAGATTCTCGAGACGCAGATGTAAAGAGCTCACCTGATGATAATAAAAAAGATCAGAAACCTAAGCGTACGAGGCGTACGCGCAAGAAGGTTGTGAAGGATGAAAAAGCTCAGGATTCTCAGGAGGATAAGGAGGGGGTCGCTAAAAAGAAACGTACGCGCCGTACTCCTGCCAAGAAGTCAGCGAATCAAAAGAATGCGCAGAAAAAAAATGACGAGGATTTAAAAAAGGATAAAGATCAGAAGGATCATAAAGATAATAAGAATAATAAAGAGGATAAGCAGGGTAAATCCTCCAGGTCTCCGGAGAGCAAACCTTCAGGTGCTGAAGGGTCTGGCGTCCAAAGTGATGATGATAAGGGGCAGGATCTGGCACCTTCTCAAGAGTCATCAAAGGGAGGAAAAGCTTCAGCGAAGAAACCCAAGGATAAAAAAGAAGAGGGCGGTGTCAGGGCTGATGATAAAGATAAGAGCGCATCTGACATGGTTGAAAAAGATTATGAAGTGGTGAATAAGCCGCCTAAGGAAAAGAAGAAGGGCTGGTGGAATCGGCTGGTTGAGTGAATGTAAATCGTGATTTCTGGCGCGATGTTTTATGAGTACGCTACCTAGCGCGCTTTCAGGAGTTGATAGAAATAGTATTTGTCGGAGGCCATTATACAGGCGGTGTTGTGGCCGTGTACTTGCGGCGCTTCGTTTGACGGGTCTGTTCCCCCTATGGCGTAGCTGTTGATATCTGTTGTAAAGCGGCCATCGAATTTCACATCAGTGAGGATTTTCTTCATTTGTGGCGGCTCGCCGTCCGGATTTTCTATATTTTGTATAGCGTTGATCTGCAGGCAAAGCGTACGGGAGATATCCGGGGCGATCAGCAGCAGGTCTGTGCATGCGCTGTTGCTGTCATCACATCCGGCCATGTACAGGGTGTTTTGTGCCGAGACAATCCATTCTTCTTGTGTATCCTCACCGGTTACAGAGGCCAGAGTGCGAAAAGGGATGCTGCCGCCGGAGACATTAAAAATCTTACATGTTTGATCTGTGCAGCTGGTGTTTTTGTAATCTTCGCCAATTTCCTCGAAACTCAGCTCGTTTTCACTTATACCTTCGAGAAGCATACGCTGCATGGCTGTTTGAATGGCTGTGGTGTATTTGAGGATAGAGGCTGCCCGTATGCGTGCCTGTTCAACACCTCCGGTCTGGTTGACTGTACTTGTGTTGCGGCTAAGGGTTGCTGTGAGAGCGCCGAACAGAGCTACGGCCAGAAGGATAAACCATAGGGCGTTTCCGGCTTGTCTGGCTGTTTTTCCGGTGTATGTGTATTGGCCTTGCATGGTTTGTGTATCCTTTTGGGCAACAGGTACAGCGTTTATATATTCCAGTCTTTTAGCCGCTGGCAGGCCTCAATAATATTTTCTGTTGAATCGGCGTAGCAAATACGGATTCCCTGATGACCGCGCGTGAGGTCGAAGTCGATGCCCGGCGTTGTAGAAACGCGCGCTTCGTTGAGCATACGGGCACAAAAATCGATGCTGTTGTCGCTTATTTCGCTTATATCGGCGTAGACGTAGAAGGCGCCTTGCGCTTCGGTGAAGCTGGTTATGCCCGCAGAGGGCAGCTCGTTACATAAGATTTCACGGTTGCGGTTGTAGATGGAAACGTACCCGTTTAGTGTATCCAGATGGTCAAAAACCTTGTAGGCGACGTGCTGGGAGAGGGTTGGCGGGGCAACGAAGAAGTTTTCCGATATTTTTTTGGCGCGATTAGTGAGGTTGTCTGGCATTGTGATCCAGCCCAGACGCCAGCCTGTCATTGCAAAATATTTGGAAAAGGTGTTTAGTATAATGGCGTTGCGCGAGTATTTCAGCGCTGTACCGGCTTTTTCTTCATAAGTGATTCCGTGATAGGCTTCATCGGAGATAAGCCGTACGCCTTTTTTGTCACACCATTGGCATAGTCTTATTAATTCTCCCTCATCGATTAATGTACCGCTGGGGTTGGATGGAGAATTTATGATCAGGCCGTCAAATCTCTCCCCTGATTTTTCTAGCAGTTCAACGGTAGGCTGGTATCCGTTTCCCGCTTTGCCTTCAATCTCGATAACTTCAATACTTAATGCCTTGAGGAAGTTACGGTAGGCCGGATAGGTCGGGGTGATGAGAGCCACTTTATCTCCAGCGTCGAAGGCGCAGATAAAAGCAAGAATGAAACCACAGGAAGAGCCGTTGGTTATTACAATTTGCTCAGGTGCCAGATCGGCTTTGTAGTACTCTTCATAGTATTTGGATATGCGGGCGCGTAAGGAAGGCATGCCGATGGCCTCGGTATATCCTTGCTTCGGATCGTCCTGTATTATTTTTGTTGCGTAATCCAGAGCCTGCTGTGGTGCACCAAAGCAGGGTTGTCCAGCTCCAAGGCGGCGTATGTCGCCTCCGGCGGCATCGAGCTCGTTGACTTTGCTTAGGATGTCGAGGGCGCGGAACATCGGGATGTCAGAGCGTTTTGAGGCAGAGAGTAATTTTGTCATATCTGATAGCCGTTTATTTGAAAAGTTGTGTGTTTATTTAAAGGATCGTCCTGCTTTTGAAGGATTACCCTATGACCCGCTTCAGGTCAACAAGTGAGATGTTTGTTTTTCATATGTTGATCATTGCTGCTTTGGGATGGTTTGTCAGGCCGGTTCGGGTGGTAATATTTCCAGAGCTGCAGGGTAAAGGGAAGAGCCGTCCTGTGTTTTTCTTTCCAGAACAAGACCGCGCCCGGTAAGTGTTAAGGAGGCGTCATCTAGATTGACAGGAGGGAGATGCGTATTGAATTGGCCGGTTAGTTCTCTGGCTATGATCCAGGGGGGCGCGTCGGGTCTATGACATATTGATACTCCGCTTTGTGTCTTTGATAGGCTGGTTATTGTGGGGCGGCGGCATGCTTGTGTCAGTTGCCAGGCTGCGTGTATTTGTTGTGACCAGGTTTCCAGGCTTGCATTTTCTTCTTCTTCTTTAGGGGTGGCGGTTGCAGCGGCTTCCATTATTTCTTCTGGTGAAACAAGTATATGAGCCATGGCTGTCTCTGGAAAATTTTTCGTTTGGGTTGAGATTGTGTTCAGCTGCACCAAGCCGACGCCTAGAAGAGGCGCTGCAGATGCAGAGACATTTTGCATTGAGCCGACTTTGAGTGCTCGGGCTATGTGTGTATATTTATGAGGCGGGACGATCTGCGCGATTTTGGTTTCTTCTCTTGTGATGATTGCGAGGTTGACTCCACCCAAGGCGTGAACATTTATGATCAGCCCTTTACCATGATCGTGGCTGAAGGCTACAGGGGTAACTGAGGTTGCGGCGGCTGATCTCATTGTTTTTTCCTTAATATTTGGCTTTTTTATTTTCCCATTTTTTTAGACACTATCTAAATGTTACCATGCTTCGAACATGCACTTTTATCAAAATATGCGCGATATCGTCAAATTGTGCTCTTGTGAGGTTTGTGCTACAGATTAGATACAATTTTATATAAATTATAATTAATTTTTATTATTGTTTTGCTTTAATTTTACTTTGTATTAATTTCAAAAAATCCATATAAAAACAATAAAAACTTTGTATATAATTTTATTTACATTATTTTTACTTGTTTGGTGTTATTATAAGAATAGGAGCAAGAGGTGGAGTCTTAATGACTACAGGATTGTTTTTATTTGTTGTTGCAGTGCTAGGTTTTGTGGGGTGTGTGGCCTCACTTTACTGGCTCGAACCAGTAGAAAGGGAGGAAGAAAGAAAGATATAGGTTTGCCCTGTATCAGTACTTCTTTAAAGTGCAGAGTAAGAAACCAGTTTTCGTGTTTGTCTTTTTAGGATTTGTCATGTGTTGGGTCTGGTAGAAACGAGATTTGGAAGCCCCCTATTTTCATCAAATCGAGTTGCTAACGACTGTCGGATCCAGATTCCTTGCCACCGGCTTAGCCGGTGGCTTTTTTTATCTGCTGTGGGTCGAATGGCAAAATGGTTTTGTGTCCTTGTGTTTTTTGTTATAAGTTGATTCCTGTAAGTTCAAATTGATCATATGTATGTTTTAAGGAATTGTCCCATGTGTGCACGCCGCGTTAATTTTGTGTTTTTTGCTGTTATCTTTATTCTGGCTCTGGTGGCCGGAGTTGCCATGTTTTCCGGTGAGTGGGGTATTCGCAGCGCTTATGCCGAGGTTAGTGAAGAGGCTAAAGAAAAAAGTCGGGCGTTGGGCAGTCAGGTTGGTTCTTTTAAGAGGGGGCTTGATCAATCCGAAGTTACGCATTTTGGCATTATCTATTCAAACTATAGTGTCTATAGCATGGTCAGGGCAGTGCGTGATGATGTTGCGCAGGCCGTGGAGAAGTGTATTGAAAATAATCCTGAGATGGAAGAGGATATCAGTGCGCGCTGGGATGAGTGGTCGGAAAGTGTTGGATCCAGTTTGAAGGACGTCATGGATAATATTAATGCTATGGTCAAGGCGCAGGATTATGCTCCCGAGAATGAAATTCGCAGACTTCTTTCTATGGTGGATGACACGCGTCTGGCCGGTGCGTCAAACTTTGACAAGGTTCCTGTGACAACCCCTGAGGCATGCGAATTTATGATTAGCAAGATGGACGAGACGGAACAGCAGATGAATCTGTTACTGGCAGCGACTTTGCAAAGCTATTCATTGATTCTTCGTAAAATGCAGGAATAGGGTGTTTTTCGGTGTTAGAACCTGTCGCTACAACTTAATGTTTATATGGCGCTTGTGTGGTGCTTGAAAATAGTTCCGAAATTAGAAATAGTTCCTAAATTAAATTTGTAATAATTCTTATAATATGTAACAATATGCTTGATCTGGATCCATTCGTATATCTTTAGTTGATTGTGCGGGGTGGAAAGAAAGACAAGATAGAAAAATATTGTTCTGATAATCCGGATCATCAAAGGTGATAAAACAACAAGAGAACAAAAGTTCCTTGTGTAAGTTTTAAGGGTTTGAAATGGCTGATGATGTAAACAGAAAAATGCGGGAGCTTTTGGCAGCTCATCAAAGAGGTGGCGCTGTTGCGGGGGGTTCTTCACCTACTGCGCCCCGGTCTGCTGGTGAGGCGTCAAGCGGGGTTGCGCAGAGGCCTTCTGGAGGATTGCCTCCAGCGCCCGAGATGATGTTTTCATCTGTAAGATCAAGACCGCCCGCATCTGCCTCCGAATCGCCTGCCCCCGAGATGTTATCAGCATCACCGCGGGATACTTTGTCGGCGGCTACTTTCGTTCCTAATTCTCCTTCCATTTCAACGTTGGGAGGTGCTCCGGTGAGGGCGCAGGGTGTTCCGCCGGCTGCTCCACAGGGTGTTCCGGCTCCTGCAGAAGAGGCTTCGTCTCCTTCAGCAGTAGCACAAGAGGCTCCGCCTCCTTCAGGAGAAGAGTTTGATCTGGCGAGTGTTACTGATGAACAAAGGGGCGCTTATCGGGCGGCTCTTCAGGCGCAGGTTGCTGGTCTTTCTGCGGATGTTTTATCTTTATATGCATTGTCTATCGGGAGGACTTTACCTAATGCGCTTGATGAGGCTGCTTTAGATGCACAAGATCCCTCTACCATTCCCGGTGCTTTGCAAGGGGATTTGGACGCTACGCGGGCCGCTTATAATGCAGAGATCGCTGCAATGACTCCTGAGGATTACCCTGCTGATCTTCAACAAATTTTAGAGGCGGTAGAGAATCAGGACGGGCAAACACCGGAAGAGACGCGCCAGCAGGTTATAGATTATTATGTTGACGAGGCTGTCAGGCAGGATGTGGTTGGAAGAACCATGTATGGTATGGCTTATAACGCTCATTTGCAAGAGCAAGGCCAGCCTCTTTTTGACCCGCTCCTTGCTAATGAGGCGGCGATGGCAGAGCATGAAGCGGCTGCCTATGCATATTTTACTTCTCTTCCTGTGAGCGAACAGCAATATTTCGGTGCGCAAGCGCATACAGTTATGGAGTCTGTGGCACAGGCTCATAGTGATCTCGTTGTTCATGTCAGGGAGCATGGTTCTTTGAGCACTGAAGGCGTTGATCCGGCGCAGATGCTCAAAGATGGTGTTTTGAACACCCACATGGAAGCGGTTAGTGTCTATGCTTATCTAAATCAGGTTGGTGCAGAGGAAAGCGGCGTGGATGCGGCTTTGCTTGAGGGTGTGCGAGATGATTTTCAGAGCAGATATGACGCTGCTTACCAAAGTCAGATAGAGTGGATTGAAGGCGAGGGCGCTGAGGAGCATGATAATTGGCTTCAAGCGCGCCGGATGGAGCTTAGAGATGAGTTTGGCGATACCCCCCGTAATGAAGAGGAGGTTTCTCGCATGATGCAGCAACAGCTTGAAGTTGGCGCTGCATCACGAGTTGTCGATGATCTTGCTCGTCTTATGGCTTATCATCAGGCCATTGAGTTGCCCGAAGGCGCACCAGGAAAGATTGAGCCGGTAGAGGGGCGTGATGCCCAGATTGCTGCTGGCGGTACTTATCTTGCTTCTATGGATGAGGCAGATCAGCAAGCGCTTTATCAGTATATGCAGGGGATCGTTCTTGATTTACCTGCATCTTACGAGCGTTTAAATGCAGCTCTTAAGGCAGGAGTGGATTTGGGTTCTGATCCGGCTGCCGCTGATGCTCCGGCTCAGGCTGAATCTCCAGCCTCGGTTGACGCCCCAGCTCCGGCCGATGTTGCTGCAGAGCCGCGTTTTGAGACAGTTATGGTTCCTGATCGGGTGCGTTCTGCGCAGGCGATTGAAGATACGCAAACAGTTCAACGGCTTGTTAATCAGGCTATATCGGCTGTTAACGGAAATGTTATGGTGCGTATGGGTATGGGGATTAGTGAAGATCTTCAAGCGATGCCGCGCACCGATGGGCAATGGGATGAGCAGTCCCTTGAAGTCCTTAATGGCATTTTAGGTAATATGCGTAGCGGTTTGGGTGTAACCGGAGATTTCGGGGATGGGTATTCCCCCGACCTTGGTCAGGCGATTACGGCTGCTATTACAAATGATCCAGCCAAATCTATGATTTTTAATACGGTTTTGCCTGCGGGTGATCGTGAGGCACTTATGAGTGCTCTTGACCGGTTGTATGCAGATGAAGAGCTGCGCGTTGTTAAGATGGTGGAAAAGCGGGTTCCTGTTGCTGGTTCTGCTGTTTCCGCACCGGCTGAGGCAGCTTCACCGGCAGGGGTGGCTCCTGTTTCTGCACCAGCTGATCCGGCGGCTCCTGTTTTAGCGTCACAAGAGGGCGGTGCTCCTGATTCATCACCCGCGCGGGACGTTGCAGGCAGTGCGGATAGTGGAAATACCGGTGGAGGCTCTGCCGGCGGTGATCGTTCGAGTGCTGCTGATTCAGGTTCTCCTGATTTGTCTGCAGATATCGCCAATGTTGAGATGGTTTTGTTTGGCATTGGACAACAGATACAAGACCTTGAGCTCATGCAAATGGACGGCGGCATCTTTAAAGATCTCGCTTCTGAGATTATTACTCCGCTGGAGCAGGCGGATTTAACGGATCGGGGATTTGGTTCTAAATCTCAGGATTTTGCTTCAAAGCTTGTTATGGGCTTGAAGATGCTTGGCGGGGATCAGAATGCGGACGGGTTTTATAACGCAGATGTAGGAGAGCAGTTAACCACCGCTATTCTGGTTGATCCAAGATTTGCCCAGATCCGGGATAGTTTGAATGAGGCGTTACCGGGTGGAGCCAAAATAGGATTTTATGGCTCTGGTGATGGCACTGTGACGCAAGCGCAGCAAGATCACTTTGCTTTGCTTAGATCTCTTGCCCATGAAGGCGCGCCGGAGGCGCCTGCGCAAGGAGCCAGTGCCGAGGCGCAGGCTGCGTATGAACAAAGAAAGCGCCTCTATGATGAGCATAAAGCTGAAATTGATGGGATTAGAACGCTTAACCAGTTCTTTAACAGCATGACAGCTCTTGAGCAAAATGGGATTTATGACAATGATCAGGCCAGCGCTGTTAATAAAAATAACATGATGCTTGATGTCGCAGCCGGACTTCTGGATGATTATGCACCGGGCATTAAAGCATGGATCAAGGATTTCTTCACCAATAGTGATCTTGGGCGAATGGTTGCCGGTTTTATTGGTCAATTTGCGGGTATGGATGTGGCGCGCCTTTGGGGTGACACGTCTTCATCTGCGAGCACAGAGGCGCAGTTGGCGGCGATTGAAGATGGTTTTGAAAAATATTATACTGCAGCCGAAGCGGAGCTTGGTATAGGGGCAAGTTCTGCGGATATTGTAGCGCAGGCTAAAGATGCCATGCACGACAAGATGACGAAAGGCTTTTCCGGTTTTGCCTTTGGCCGGACGATGAAGCTTCTCTTTAAGGGGCAGGACGAAGATTTTGTCCAAAGGACGTTAGAAGAAGCCATGGATGCTGCTGCTTCTGGAGCCAATCAGGAGCAGGCACAGGAATTGTTTATGCAACATGTCCAGCAGGCTCTGGGGCAAAATCGCTATCAAGCCCCTGGCGTTGATGAGATGAAGAAAGAGGCTTCCGATATTAGAGAAGATGCTCTTGAACAGGGTTTTGGTGATCGGGTTGCTCCGTTGAGGACACAAGCGCCAGCCAGCGATGCGGGGTCTGAAGGCTTGCTTATGGCCGCCGCTGCTGGTAGTTCGGGTGCAGATGCTTTCGCGCCAGCCAGTCTGAATGTCAGTGCTGCAGGCGGGCCTCGCGTTGGTCCTGCTACAGACGTAGCGGTGGATGGTGAGTTGGTTGAGGTCGGCAATCAGCGTGTTGAGCTGGTTTATGTGGAAAATGATGATCAATGGCTGCAGGGAAAAAAGCGTTTTTCTCATGGCCGCGTTGATGATCTTCAGGAGGTTCTGGCGAAAAATGCTGATAAGCTTGGATTGTCTTTGAATACCGATGGTATGAAGATTCAGGACAGGTTTTCTGATATGGCTACGCCCTATACATGTGCGGTTATTGAGGAAATGTTGATCCGTGCCCAGCTTGCTGAATTAGAGACTTTTGAGCAGTCCATTACACAAGAGGTTCTTGATGGTCTTGATCGGACATTGAGCGCCGATAATCTTGACCTTGTAACGGGTTATATGGAAGATCAGGGCGTTTCTGCTGCTGACATCGCGCGGTTCAGAGATAATGTGACAAACCTTGCCGATGATTATTTCTCGACGGATGTTAATGACAGAACTGCTGGTGAGCGGCAGGAACACAGCGTTCTTGAGCAAGCGTTCTTTGGCGGGCAGTTTGAGTTGCACGTTTCTCAATTTGCACCTGCGCCAGTTGAAGCTCCTGTGGTTCAATCAGAAGAGCATAGACCAGAAGAAACTCAGCCGGATCCTTTGCGTGATCGTTATCTGGAGCATAATCAGGGCAGGGATTGCGAAGTGCCTTTGTTCTTTATGAAAGAGGGCAGTCATTCGGTTTTTGCGATTATTCGCGATAAGAAGGATACAGAAACGCCGGGGGATGATCAATTTAGAGAGATTGAATTTGATTATTATCGTTTGCAAAACGCTATCCAGAATAGTGATAGGGCTGATATGCAGGCGTTGTTTGATAATTATACCTGGAGAAACGAGACTGAAGACGGTGTTCGCGCTGTTATTAATAAGGTTCTCGGGCTTTCTCCGAGCCGGTTTACTGTTGATCTTGGTAGAGATTTTGGTGAGGCGACCAGAGAATTGGGAGCGAAGCCACATCCTGATGATCTCGAGCGTAAGCCGCCAGAGTCATACAGGCAGTTTCTGCGTATGACGGATAAACAGGCAGATGCGGTGGCAGAACGCCTTGGGTTGGCAGATAATAAGGTTGTAGGTTCTGCTGCTCGGAAGAATCAGCGTCATTTGTTAGAGACTCTGTTTGAGAAAAGTGCAGATACACTTTACAGGGTTGGAGCAAGTCCGCGAACGCCTGTTATCTTTCTTGAGCTTGGAGAGCACGGTATCGAAGTTCCCGGTGTTGATGTGGTTATGGCGCGCCGCGGCGGTAATGGCAAGTGGGATTTCCGCGTTGTTGATTATGAAAAAGATAAAATCCGCCCTTTACATGAGCAGCGCTCAGGTGGCCCTGATGATATAAGAGAAATTGTTAATCCTGCGGCTGCGGCTCGGGGTGAGAGACGTCTGGATCATGTTCTGAGATATTATATGAAAGATTCGGAGATACAGTTTAGAGACGGAGCGCATAAAGGCTATCTCAGTATGGCTGCCATTCTTACCGGTGATGGCCGGACACATTTTGATTTTAATGTTGTTGATGGTTTGAGCGGCGTTTATGGCCCGGCGCGGGGTAAAGCCCTTGTCGGTGATTATAGTGAAGCTATGCTCAAGAATTATAACCAGCTTGGTGCGTATGAAACCCGAATGAGAGTACGCGCCATGCGAGAGGCTGCTGGTCATCGGGGTCGTGGTTATGATGAGACTGCGGCGGATCGTGAGCGTTGGGCAAGGCTGGTTGGGCAGGATCATGTCGATGGTGACGGCGCTGCGGCTGATGCTGATGCTGGTACAAAAGGAGCGTTTAATCAGGAATCTGGTGGATTTTGGGCAGGAGTCGCTGATTTCTTTACACAAAATGCCGAAGATGTTTGCCCTGATGAGGGTGGTATTGGAGGTGATGGTGGTATGGGCTTTGGTTTCAAGGCTCCCGATGCAAATTCACGTCATGCGCTTCATAAGTAAGCTTTATTTCAGACAGTTAGAAACAGGGCGCATGTGGATGTGCCCTTTTTGTTGTTTAAAACGCGCTGTTTTTCATATTACAGCCTTATTTCAGGCAGTGGCAGCCTTTGATGTGATCGTTGACCATGCCCGTGGCCTGCATAAAGGCGTAGCAGGTTACAGGCCCTACAAAACGCCAGCTGCGGCGCTTTAAATCCTGAGACATTGCTTTTGATTGCGCGGTATGGGTAGGGATATCGTTTTTGTGTATGCGCGGGGTGTATGTGTTTTCCTCAGGCTTGAAAGACCAGAAATAATCGCCGAGCGTGTTGTACTCCTCCAGAAGTTTTATCGCACATCTGGCATTGTTGATGGTGGCTTCGATTTTGCCGCGATGGCGTATGATTCCTGAATTGGTGAGCAGGGTCTTCACATCATTTTGCGAGAACGCGCTGATCGTGTGGATGTCAAATCCGGCAAAAGCCTGCCGGAAATTTTCTCTTTTCTTTAATATGGTTAGCCAGCTTAAACCGGCTTGAAATCCTTCAAGGCATATTTTTTCAAACAGGCGTACATCGTCAAAAACGGGCTTGCCCCATTCTTCGTCATGGTAGCGTATGTATAGCGGGTCGTTGCCGCACCACCAGCAGCGCTTTTTTCTATCTCTTTCGGTGATTAAACTGTGCTGTGTGGACATATTACTGGTTCTGACCCCGAGCTTGTTGAATAATGGCTATTTCTATCGATAATGGAGAAAAATCCTGCTGGAGGGAAGAGCGATGTTGTTAAACTTTGATCGTATTGTAAAAAATATTATAAAGAAAGAACGTACATTAGAGCCTGTCAGTGATGCGCGTTTGTCTGAAGAGCAGGATTTTCTGGCACGAGCCAAGGAAAAGCTCGAGGCACTTGAAGCATTGCGTAAGGAGAAGCTTGAGGCTTTTCAGTTCAGGAAAAAGATCGCTGTTCCTGTTGCTCTGGTCTTGTTGCCTTTTCTTGTTCTTTTTGATTATGTTTTTCTTGCCTTCAGGTTTTTTTCTGATGATACGTTTTCAGGTATTACCCTTTTGGTGTTGGGGGGCTTTTACTGGTGGGTGACCCAGCCGCGAAGGGACTATGCCAAGGAATATAAGGTCAGGATTTTGCCGTCTTTGGCCAAGCTGTTTGGTAATTTTTTCTATGATGTGAACGGCAAGATCGATATGGCGCAGATGGAGCCGTCTAAAATTGTTCCTCATCATCATAAATATGACTCCGAGGATTGCTTTAAGGGGCAGTATATGGGGGTTGATATCGAGTTTTCGGAGATTGGTCTTAAACAAAAGCGCCGATCTAAAAATCGAACATATTATGTCAGTGTGTTTAAGGGGCTGGCCGTACTTCTGGATATGAAGACCAAACGGTTTTACGGGCATACGATTTTAGATGAGAATAAAGGGAAAATCGGGGAGTGGTTCAAAGAGCGTACGCTTGATTTAAAGCGCGCTAATCTGGTTGATCCGGTTTTTGAAGATCGTTTTGATGTTTATACCAATGATCAGGTGGAAGCGCGTTATCTGGTTGATCCCTCTATGATGGAGCGGCTCAATGCGATGTATGAGGAATATGACGGGCAGAAAATGGCCGCTGCCTTTTATGAGAGCAAGATGCTTATTTTGATTTCCAGCGATTATAATTATTTTGAACCGGCGCAGCTTGAGGTTCCGGCGACTGATCCACGCTCTGTCTTGAGTATGAAAAAGGAAATTGGTGAAATTCTATCTATTGTTGAGCGTTTGGAGCTGTACGATCCTGATGCGCTGCGCAGTGATTCTGCAACCGCCTGATTTGTGCGATTGACTTTGGCGGTGCTATGCGGCACACATATCTTTCTAATCGTGGAAGAACAATAAGTTTATAGGGGATAGCTATGGCATCTTATCAGTATGTGTACGTCATGAACGGTCTGACAAAGGCGTACGGTAATGGCAAAAAAGTTTTGGAAAATGTTACACTGAGCTTCTTTCCCGGAGCCAAAATTGGTGTGCTTGGGCCTAATGGTGCTGGAAAATCAACGCTCTTGCGGATTATGGCGGGCGTGGATAAGGATTTTATGGGTGAAGCATGGGCAGCGCAGGGCGCGCGCGTTGGCTATCTGGAGCAAGAGCCCAAGCTTGATGAGAGTAAAAGCGTTGGTGAAAACGTGATGGAAGCTCTGTCTGATGTGAAGGCTATGGTTGATCGGTTTAATGCGATTGGGATGGAAATGGCCGAGCCTGATGCGGATTTTGATAAGCTTTCTGCAGAGATGGGCGATTTGCAGGAGAAAATTGATGCTGTGGATGGGTGGGAACTGGAGCGTACGGTAGAAATTGCCATGGATGCGCTGCGTTGTCCGCCTGCGGAGGCGTCTGTTACGAATTTATCGGGCGGGGAGAAACGCCGCGTGGCTTTGTGCCGTTTGTTGCTTGAGAAGCCTGACTTATTGCTTTTGGATGAACCGACAAACCATTTGGATGCGGAGAGCGTGGCCTGGCTCCAGCGTTTTTTAAGCGAATATCCGGGCGCAGTGGTGATGGTTACGCACGACCGGTATTTTCTGGATCATGTCACAGGCTGGATTTTGGAGATTGACCGCGGGAGTGGCATTCCCTATGAGGGGAATTATTCAGCTTATCTGGAGGCCAAGGCCAAGCGCTTGCGTCAGGAAGAGCGGGAAGAGTCTGCGCGTCAGAGAACATTGGCACGGGAGCGCGAGTGGATGGGGCAAAGCCCTTCAGCGCGGCGTGCCAAATCCAAGGCGCGTATTAATGCTTATGAGGAGTTATTGGCAGAGAGCCAGAAGAGTGATCGTCATAATGCGCAGATTGTTATTCCAACGCCGCCGCGTCTTGGGGATCTTGTGATCGAAGCCAAGACTATTAGCAAGGGTTTTGGTGACAAGTTGTTGATAGAGGATTTGTCGTTTAATTTGCCGCCCGGGGGCATTGTTGGAGTGATCGGGCCTAATGGCGCCGGTAAGACGACGCTTTTCAAGATGATTACGGGGGTCGAGACTCCCGATAGCGGGGAGTTTAAGGTCGGGGATACGGTACGTCTGGGCTATGTTGATCAAAGCCGTGATTCTTTGAATGATAACAATACAGTCTGGGAAGAAATCTCCGGGGGTACGGATATTATCAAGCTTGGAAAGGTTGAGATGCAAAGCCGGGCGTATGTGTCTGCGTTTAATTTCCGCGGCCCGGACCAGCAAAAGAAAGTCGGTAGCTTATCCGGTGGGCAGCGTAATCGCGTACATCTTGCCAAAATGCTCAGGGAGGAGGCGAATGTTATCCTTCTGGACGAGCCGACCAATGATCTTGACACAGAGACGCTGGCGGCGCTTGAAGAGGCTTTGGAGCAGTTTGCGGGCTGCGCGGTGGTGATTTCCCACGATCGCTGGTTTCTTGACCGGCTGGCGACGCATATTCTGGCTTTTGAAGGCGATTCTCAAGTGACCTGGTTTGAAGGGAATTATGAGGATTACGAAAAAGATTACCGTAAGCGTATGGGGCATGATGCCGATACGCCAAAACCGATCAAGTACAGGAAGCTGAGGAAGTAGTGCGTGCGTTCGATTTACTTCTATAAATTATGTTAAATTATGGCAAGAGTAGTGCCTGTTTTACTTATCTTACCGTTTTCAGAAATGCCACAGTGCAAGGTTTTCTTAATAGTTTTTGGGCATATTGTGAGGAAAGTTTGGCGAGAATATGACATAAAAACTCGCATTATTCTTGCAAATGGTGTTACAATCAAAGGAAATGCATAAAATGCGGTTTATCGCGTTTGGCTGTTGGATTGTTTGGTTTTTTTAACGTAAATAGGCAGATATCGTGCAGAATATTAAGTCTAAAGATGTTATAGTCTATATGACTATGCCGCGTGTAGTTCCCCGTGTTAAGGGATTTTTTTCCTCAGGATTCGGGTATCTCTCTTTCTTAATTGCGCAGGTTTTTGCTCTTGTGCGCCTGTTACCGCCGGGGCATCCTTATTTGTTGTCTGCTAATATTGGCCGTTACGGATTTCGTCATGTTATTGCGCAAGCTGCTGGAAATATAACCTTTTCCTGGAAGCATACAGACCAGATTGTTGTTTTTGTTGCTGTGTTGACCGGGCTTGTTTTGCTTGTCGCGCAGTTTGTTATATTGATGTACGCGGTCTTTATTTCTCCGGTTCTGGCGACGCCGACGATAACCTCAATGTTTGATACGGTAAACCCTGCGAAGGATGTTGCTTTTAATCTTCTGGATCAAATATTCGGTATTCCAGATGTTTTTTGTTCTGTGAGTGCTCCTGGAGATTGTACCAAGTATTCGGCGGATTTAGTTGCTGATGGTCAGTTGTTACCTCTTCCCTTTCATAGTGCTTTGCACAGTTTATTTGAGTTTTATTCCACCGGTCTTTTGATGATCGCGGTCTTTATCTTTTTGTATTTTGTTGTTGTTGTTATTGTTGAAACGGTGACAACCGGAACGCCATTTGGTCAGAGATTCCAGAATTTCTGGGTTCCTGTGCGTTTGATTGTATGTCTGGGGTTGTTGATGCCTCTTCCGCCTCATGGCATAAGTTCGGGACAGTATATTGTTCTTTACACGGCTAAATATGCATCCGGTTTTGCTACAAATGGGTGGAATGCTTATAACGCAGGCGTTGCTGCTCATTCTAATTTTCAAGGCACCGATCAGTTTCAAAATGGTCTTCCGTTAGGGGAAGCCTATAATTATTTGGCTTTGCCTGAAGCTCCTGATCTTTCACATTTGATAGAGGCTATGACTCTGGTGCATGCGTGTGCGTATGCCTATCATCGTTTGAACGGTGATTATAACGCCGGGAATTATAATGAAACAAAGGGCGATTTAAGTAAATATGAAGACCGAACTTACAATTATGCCCAGCCAGGTAGTGACGAGGGAGATTTTGAAGTTCAGCCCTTTTTGGTTAAGACCAAACAACCGGGCATGATCGATGATACAATTATAATGGTTGATGACGTGCCTCGTCTTAGGGGCTATTCTGAAATTCGTCAATACATAGAAAATGTTAATGATATACCATATGCCTCTGCGAGCGAAATGAGTGCGCTTGGGTTTTATTATGCTAGTGATATTATTATTCGTTTTGGTGAGTACCGCAAAGTTGGCATTGGACCAGTTGAAACGCCGCAGCATCAAAATGAAGTCGGTTATGTCAAACCCCTTTGTGGTGATATTCGTATTCCTATTCGAGATCTAAGCGATGTTGGTGGTGGTGCGGCCGGTCGTGGTGGCGCTGATGCGATGCAGCAATTTTATTATGAGATGGTTTTGAAGCTTTGGTATGAGGCGCCAGAACTCAGGCAGGTCGGGCGGACGCTGATTGAGTATCACACAGAACAAAACGCAGCCAATCTTAATACATTTTGTAGTAATGATGAAGCCGGAGGAGGCTACAAGCTAGCCGCAATTAATTCCAGTGTAGAAGGCTTTGTTACTGAGCCTCAATGCAAAGACAGTATCAAACCTTCATCCAGTTGGCGCTCTGTTTTTATAAACAATTATGAGGTCGAGCTTACAGAAAAAATACAGGATGCCTGGGCGGATTATGTTCTTGAATCGGCTCATGTTCAATATGATGACGATATTATTGATCTGGGATGGGGGGGCGCCGGTGTCTGGTATAATTTCATTGCAGAGGTGAATGGCGGCTGGATGGACGGTGTTACCGGCGTTCCCTATATGGAGCGCTATCCTGCGGTTATGGAAGAGGTGGAGGCCTTTAAACAGCAGAATGTGAAGAATTATGATGTGAATGAGCGCTATAATCCTACAATTGCAGCAAGATCCGAAGTTGTAGGGCCGCAGCATGTTACGTTGAAAGACGGTAAGGATGCCTTAAACCAGATTGCTATTCCCTTGTACCATGTTTATACGTTCTGGAATCAGCCTGGCGATGAGAAGGATAATAACGAGATCAACAGGGCAAGACAAGCTAATGCTTTTGTAAATGCGGTTAATATTTTGCTGGGTACAACAGGTCTGGTTGATATACGGACTTCAAACCAGTATATGCACCCGATGGCACAGCTTGTGGCTGTTGGCAAGGGGCTTGTAGATTCGGCTGTTCTTAATATGGCAGGTGCGACAACCGGAGCCTTTATGGGCGGTATGATGGGGGCTCTGAACCAGTTTAAGGGTATTGCCGGTCTTGTCGATGCGGCCAGTCAGATGTTTTATTCGGTTGCCTTTCTTGGTCTGACAGCAGGGTTTGTTTTATATTATGTCCTGCCTTTTATGCCCTTCCTGTATTTCTTTTTCTCTTTGGCAAACTGGGTTAAGGCTATTTTTGAGGCGATGCTTGGTGTACCGCTTTGGGCTTTGGCGCATATGCGTATCGATGGTGAAGGTTTGCCGGGAGATGCGGCAGCAAACGGTTACTTTCTAATTCTTGAGATTTTTGTACGTCCAATTTTGACAGTCATAGGATTGCTTGCCTCAATTGTTATTTTTGCAACACAAGTTCGTATTATGAATATCATCTGGGATCTTGTCACAGCTAATGCTGCTGGTTTTAGTGCGGCCAGTAATATTGTTCAGGCACCTGCGGACAATGATATTATGTTTTTCCGCAGCAGGGTTGATGAGTTCTTTTTTACACTGATATACACAATTGTGGCTTATATGATGGCCATGTCCTCCTTTAAGCTTATTGATAAGATTCCTGACAATATCTTGCGTTGGGCCGGTGCCGGTGTTTCTTCATATGGTGATATTGATCAGGATAATGTCGAGAGTTTAAGCCGTTATGCTGCGATGGGTGGTATGACAATAGGTAACCAGGCAGCTGGCGCTGTTGTTCAACTTGGTAAAGGTTTGGGTGGTCAGGTTGGCGGTGTGGTAAGAGATGCGACGTCGTCTCCTGCTCCGTCTCCTGTGAATGTGCCCGGTAGAGGAAGATAGGGAATATTGAGTTGTGCGTTAGGCAATGGCCTGAGGTTGGCTTGTTTTAAATGAAGAGGAAGCAATGACCAAATTTATGTTGAAAGATTTTTTCCGGTATACGGCAATGCCTGAGATTATGCCCAGGCTGCGTGCTTTGTTGTTTAGCGGTTTTGGTTATGTTCCTTTCTTTATTGCGGTTGTTTATCAAATGGTCGGGCTTTTGCCGCGCCACCACCCTTACTTGATGCAAAAGAATGTAGGGCGTTTTGGTTTGCGTCATGTTATGGCTGAAGCGGCCAATCATATAACATTCAGCGTTCGGCATATTGATCAGATTATTCTTTATGTTGCGGTTCTGGTTGGTGTCATATTGTTTGCTATTCAGTTTCTGGCATTAGGCTCTGTTTTTGTTATGCAGCCGGCATTTGCTGATTTGCCTGATGATTGGGGCTGGACTAATTTCTTTGTTGTTGCAGACACTTACAGGCCGCATGACCTTGCCTATATGATGCTGGATATGGTTTTTGGCGTTCCTTTTCCAGGCGAAACGGGAGTTGGAGTTATAGGTTTTTTTGAGTCCTGTGTGAGTACTGACGTGCGGTGTCTGAATAGTTTGCCGCCTGAAGATATTAATGAATTGGAGGATTTTTTGGAAGGTGCTTTGGGGGGTGCTAATAATGTGGGCGCTATGTATCCACTTGCAACGAATGCTCATGCAAGCTTTCCTTTCCCCTTTCATGAAGGGTTGCATCAGATCTTCCGGTTTTATAGTACCGGGCTTCTTGTTATTGCTGTGATGATGGGATTGTATTTTGTTGTAACGGTCGTGGGAGAAACATCGCAGACAGGGACGCCATTTGGCAAACGCTTTAATAAAACATGGGCGCCTATCAGGATTGTTATTGCGTTTGGTTTGCTTATGCCTCTAAATTCCGGCCTGAATTCCGGGCAGTATCTTGTGCTTTATGCGGCAAAGTATGGAACGGCCTTTGCGTCTAACGGTTGGCGTCATTTTGTAGGTACATTGGAAGACGACTTGATGGCCAACCCACAAAGCCTCGTATCTACGCCTAATATCCCTGACTTAAATGATTTTTTGCAGTTTATGTTTGTTGCGCGAGCCTGTAAATATGCGGCAGATTATTATTTTGAAATGGAGCATCGTCGCAATCCTAATTCTGGTGGTGAGGCTGATGTGGTTCAGGCTTATATCTTGCTTCATGAGACGCTGGGGCCTACTAGTGATCATTTGATACTGGATCAGGATCAGACTTATGGGAATACTGTGGCAAATTCCCCAGAAAATATGACCAGAGTTAAGATTCGTTTCGGGGCTCGTAATGAAAGCAAGTATCCGGAGGCGCATTCTAATGTGATGCCGGTTTGTGGTGATTTGATCTTACCGTGGACTGACGGGCGTGAGGTTAGTGAACAGGAAGATTATATAAAAGAGATTCAAGAGGCATATTTTGATCTTGTTAAGCAAGCTTGGCTTGGTGATCTTTGGCTCGGTTTTGGTGGTGGAGATGATTTCCCGGCATATGGACCCGATCAAAATCATCGTTATCGTTATATTGTTGATCTCAATATTAAGGGGCTTCCTGATCCTCCTGATGGGGCGCAAAATCATCAGACTGATCTTAATCCGGTTTATGTACAAAATATAAATGATAAAGCGCAGAAGCTTATTCGGGAGGCTGTAGCGCGGGCTGTAAAAGCAGCGCAAGAGGGGGGACTTTGGGGCGATGGTACTAATCCTAACGATGAAATTATGGCTGATTTTTCTAGACAGGGGTGGGCATCAGCAGGGATTTACTGGAACCGGATTGCCGAGATTAACGGTAAACTTACGGGCGCCGTTTTTGGAACTCCGCAGATTATTTCCTATCCTGCCGTGATGGAAACGGTTTCTGATAAGAAGGCGATGTATACTGATTTACTCTCGGTCACGGAGCGTTATGAGCCTGAGGCTCCTGCAATTGGTGATTTGGGTCTTTTGCTTGATAAATCCAGCGGGCAGCAGTTTGCAACAGCGCTGTCCAAAGCCTATGAGGGATGGTATAAGGCTGCCGGTGTTCAGGCGGTTCACCCGCGCGGTAATCCGGTTTTGATTTATATCAGCCATCTTCTTGGTTTGGATGGTTTGTTTAATATGAGGGAAAATGCTGCGAATAGTACTCATCCTTTGGCACAGCTTTCCGGGGTTGGTAAATCTCTGGTGGAGAGTTCCATTCGTTCTTTGGGATATGCGCTGGGTTCGACAATATTTGCCGCTGTGGGGCCTGTTGCGCCCAAATTGTTGAGCGTTGTTTCCAATTTCTTTATTACCATTGCTATGCTTGGTCTGACTGTGGGCTTTGTGCTGTTTTATGTTTTGCCGTTTTTACCTTTCATTTATTTCTTTTTTGCCGTTGGCGGCTGGATTAAGGGTATATTTGAGGCGATGGTCGGCGTTCCTTTATGGGCGCTTGCCCATATTCGAATTGATGGCCATGGCATGCCGGGTAATGCTGCTATGAATGGTTATTTTCTGCTTTTTGAGATCTTTTTAAGACCAATATTGATCGTGTTTGGTATGCTTGCAAGCATTACGATTTTTTCTGCGCTGTCCAGTACGCTGAATACTATCTTTAGTCTTGTTTCTGAAAATGTAGCGGGCTACGACATGACGTCTCAAATACAGGCGGGTACTTTTACTGCACAATATATGCGTTCGTTGATTGATCAGTTCTTTTTTACGATTATTTATACAATTATTATTTATATGATTGGTATGTCGGCCTTTAAGCTGGTTGATCTGATTCCCAATAATATTTTGAGGTGGATGGGGCAAAGTGTTGCCTCGTTTGGTGATCAACGTGAAGATCCAGCACAAGGATTAATATCCAGAGCGAAAATGGGATCTCAACAGGTTCTTGGAAAGCTTGGTGGCGGTCTGTCCAGTATGGCAAGTGCTGCTGCTAAATAGAGTTGAGTTATAGAAGGTTTTTGGGACGTTATTAAATTTAGGATTTGAAAATACCGAGACCAGAGTAAGGTGTAATGTTAGTAACAACAACAAGATTGGTGCGATATTCAGTTCTTCCCGGCGTATGGCCGCGGATTAAAGAGCTTTTTGGCTCCGGGTTCGGGGTTATGGCCGGTATTCTTGCTGTTGTGTATTATAATATCGGGTTACTTCCCATAGGGCATCCCTATCTGGTTCCTGCGAATTATGGACGTTTCGGATTGCGTCATGTTATCGCTGCGGCAGGCCGAAATGTGACTTATTCCTGGAAACATAGTGATCAGATATTTTTATATTTTACAACGCTTCTTGGCTTGGTGCTTTTGGCTGTGCAGTTTGTATTGGTGTGTATGTCCCTGTTTTTTTATGCGCCGGCTTTTGCTTTTCCCCTTGATTTGTGGGGTGCTGATCTAGCGTTTGATTTTGGCGATATCTTTGGTGCTTTTACTGGCACGCTTAATAATTTCTTTAGTGATTTTTTTGGCTCGATTCCTACCACTCTTGATGATTTCTATAGTTTGTTTTTTGGCTTTAATGGTGCAGCAAGTGGTAATTGGACGATTTTTACCGAGACGGCGGCAGGGCCTTCGCAGGATATTGCCTTTGTGGTGCTGGATCAGATTTTCGGTATTATGCAGGATTCCGGTGCAGCGACCGGTGGATCAGGATTTTATGAGTCGTGCGTTTCTACTTCTGAGGTTTGCAGGGATATTAATGGGCGCGTTATTGGAACTTTGGGTGGAGCCGACACTTTTCCAGGGCCTATGCATCTTGCTTTGCATCAGATGTTAGGGTTTTACACTCTGGGAATCGGATATCTGGCCGGCGTTATTTTGATTTACTATGTTATAACCATAGTCGGGGAAACCGTTGTTACGGGAACGCCCTTTGGCCAGCGTTTTAACAAGGCCTGGGCTATTCCTCGTATGATCGCCTTTTTTGCCTTGCTGGCTCCGATAACTTTTACGGGTAATAATCAGGGTATTAATGTTGCGCAGTTGATTACATTTTCTGTTGCCAAGTTCGGGTCTAATTTTGCTTCTAATATCTGGGTGGTCTTTGTGCAAGGCGGTGTGCAGGAAGCAGGAAATGAATTTGAGGAATTTTTTGGCAAGGGGCAAAGCATGCTGGCCAGGCCCAACCTTCCTGAGCTAGGGACGTTGGTGACATATATGCATATTGTGAAATTGTGTATGTATGCAGAGAAAATAATGTATGACCGTGATGTTCTTCCCTATGTTGTTCGTCCCACGAATGAGAGTACAGATGAGATTACGCTTGTAGGGATAAATCCACAGCCACAGACCATGAACAACATGGGTGGGACGGAGGCTGATTCTATACCCT
>JBKHBN010000063.1:0-4411 GCA_046542355.1 Alphaproteobacteria bacterium
CCGCGCTTTTATGACAGGCAAAGGAAATGTATCCGGTTTTTAGAGCTGCCCTTAAGTTAGGTTTCATTTTACACTGCATTGCAGCTAGATTTTTGCTTTCATCTTCATCAAAATAAGTATAAAAGAAACACGAATTATTTTGATAAGACCTAACGGGGAGAATTCTGCAAAACAATTCATATAAACGCAATCAAGATTATTTTAAATCATACATATATTGCGCGTCACATATCACATGTCTTTTTACATATTTGTCAATCAAAGGAGAGAATTATGAGAGCTGATAAGACTTTATCATCTACTGACAGTATCTGGGGGGCCGGCAACACGTCAAAAAAAAGCTGGGAATCATTCACAAAAGGAAAATGGACGCACACAATTGATGTGCGGGATTTTATCCAGCGCAACTATACCCCCTATGAGGGCGATGAAAGTTTCCTCGAAGGCGTAACGCAGCATACAAGCAAATTATGGAGTGAAATCTGCGAGCTTCTCAAGGAAGAAAGAAAAAAAGGAATTCTGGATGCTGATACATCTATTACGGCCAGCATCACAAGCCATGGTGCAGGATACATTAATAAAGACCTTGAGGTCATCGTGGGCTTGCAAACCGATAAGCCTTTAAAGCGTGCTATTATGCCTTCTGGCGGTATGCGCATGGTTTCAGGAGGGCTTGAAGCTTACGGATATAAAATCGACCCACAGCTCGAAGAGATATACACCAAACACCGCAAAGACCACAATCAAGGTGTGTTCAGCGCATACACACCCGAGATTCGTGCTGCGCGCAAAAGCGGCATCGTTACAGGGCTCCCTGACGCTTATGGCCGTGGCCGCATCATAGGGGATTACCGCCGCATTGCACTTTACGGAGCTGATCGATTAATCGAAGACAAGAAAGCGCAACTAGCACAATCTGACAATATGCTCATGACAGAAAATATCATCCGCGAGCGCGAAGAAATGTCTGCACAAATTTCTTCTCTTAATGACATCAAAACCATGGCCAAGAGCTACGGCTACGACATCTCCGGCCCTGCAGCAAGCGCAAAAGAGGCCATCCAGTGGACATATTTCGGATATCTTGCTGCAGTAAAAGAACAAAATGGCGCAGCAATGTCTTTGGGGCGCACATCAACATTCCTTGACATCTATATCCAGCGTGATCTCGATAAGGGCATCCTCACCGAGCAAGAAGCACAGGATATGATTGACCAGATGGTGATCAAGCTTCGTCTTGTGCGCTTCTTGCGCACACCTGAATATGATGCGCTCTTCTCCGGCGACCCCACATGGGTAACAGAAGCCATTGGTGGCATGGGATCAGATGGTCGCACCCTGGTCACAAAAAGCTCTTTCCGCTTTTTGCAGACATTGAACAATCTTGGTGCAGCACCCGAACCTAATCTCACGGTCTTATGGAGCGAAAATCTGCCTGAAGGATTCAAGTCATTTTGTGCAGCAACATCAATCAAAACATCTTCTGTGCAATATGAGAACGATGACATGATGCGCGACTACTGGGGCGATGATTACGGCATTGCATGTTGCGTCTCTGCCATGCGTATTGGCAAACAAATGCAGTTCTTTGGCGCGCGCGTCAACTTGGCGAAATGCCTGCTCTATGCATTGAATGGCGGTCGCGATGAAATTAGCGGCGCACAAGTCGGCCCTGTATCGGCTTCATTTGATGGCGATGTTCTGGACTATGATACCGTCATGGAACTATTTCACCCGATGATGAACTGGCTTGCACGGCTATACACGCAATCACTCAATATCATCCATTATATGCACGATAAATATGCCTATGAGCGCCTTCTTTTTGCGCTTCATGACAAGGATATCTTCCGCACAATGGCCTGCGGTATAGCTGGACTTTCTGTTGTTGCAGATTCGCTATCCATGATTAAGCATGCAAAAGTGAAGCCTGTACGCGATGAGCGTGGTTTAATCACAGATTTCGAGATTGAAGGGGAAGCCCCGCAATTTGGTAACAATGATGATCGTGTTGACGATATTGCTGCAGGACTGGTAGAAGAATTTATGAACAAAATTCGTCAATTCCCGATCTATCGTGATGCCACACCAACACAATCAATCCTGACAATCACCTCGAATGTTGTTTACGGCAAGAAAACAGGAAGCACGCCAGATGGGCGCAAAAAAGGAGAGCCTTTCGCACCCGGAGCCAACCCTATGCATGGCCGCGACCAAAAGGGTGCAGTAGCATCTATGGCTTCTGTTGCAAAACTTCCTTATGAGCATTCACAAGATGGTATCTCCTATACCTTCTCGATTGTGCCAAGTGCTCTGGGGCGCTCAGACAATGATCAGCGCAGCAATCTTGTTGGCTTGCTGGATGGATATTTTGCAGCAAACGATTATCAGCCTGGCGGGCACCACATCAATGTGAATGTTCTAAACCCTGATGATCTGCGTGATGCCATGGAAAATCCAGAGAAATATCCGCAACTAACTATTCGTGTGTCCGGATATGCTGTAAACTTCATAAAGCTTACGCGTGAGCAACAGCTTGATGTCATTAACCGGACATTCCACGCCCACGCGTAAATAATAAGGCGCTTTAAAGACCCCTAAGGCTTAGCCAGGCGCTCCCCCGGCTAAGCCTTATTTCTACCCGAAACACCCAACAACCAGATGAGACAAAAAACAAGA
This sequence comes from Alphaproteobacteria bacterium, assembly GCA_046542355.1. Classification (GTDB taxonomy): domain Bacteria; phylum Pseudomonadota; class Alphaproteobacteria; order Micavibrionales; family Micavibrionaceae; genus UBA1672. The sequence continues at coordinate 2,680 of JBKHBN010000063.1, forward strand.
CAATGTCAGAAAATAAGACAAATCCAGAGCACAAAGACAAATCCAAGGATATTACAGGCTATATCCATTCCGTGGAGACCGGCGGGATGGCCGATGGCCCTGGTGTACGTTACATTGCTTTTTTAAGCGGCTGCCCCCTACGCTGCTTATACTGCCACAATCCAGACATGTTACGGATGAAAAAAGGGAAAAAGATGTCTCATACCGAGATACTTAAAGATATAAGTCGATACGCATCGTTTTTGACTAAGAGCCGAGGCGGAGTAACACTTAGCGGCGGAGAACCCCTCTGCCAACCTGAATTTGTAAAGGCAATCTTGCGCGGATGTAAGAAAATGGGCTTACATACCGCCCTTGATACGAGTGGATATATGAACAACAACACAGATCAAGAGATAATCGAGCTAACCGACCTTGTTTTGCTGGATATTAAATCCGGCCTGCCCGATACTTACAAGGCTGTAACCAAACGCTCGCTGGAGCCAACCTTGAATTTTGCGCGGAAAATAGCGCAAAACAATGTGCCCATCTGGTTACGCTTTGTGCTGGTACCCGGCCTCACAGATGCTCCGGAAAACATAGAACCCATTGCAGCATTTGCTGCATCATTAGGCTCTGCAATTGAGCGCACAGACGTTCTTCCCTTCCATAAAATGGGAGAAAAAAAATGGGAGCATACAGGCCTTAGCTACGCACTAAAAAATACAGAACAGCCGACTAAAGAACAAATATCCGCAGCAAAAGAGATCTTCAGAAAATATAATCTTGCCGTATATTAGCCGTCTAAGAAAATTATGGTTTTAGGTGGTGTAGAATAAAGCCATAACGATAAGCCACAATGAACATCCGGAGACATAGTATACACTTTTATCATAGGCTGACACCTGATATTTTTCCTTGAGGATATTTTTGAGGTCATCAAGGAGCTGTGTGGGCGTCCCTTCGTTGAAACGCCATTCGCATTCTTTCGGTTCTGTCATAGAGATTGTGTAAATAGTCACCCGTATCTTGTTATTATAAAAAACAGCGGCGCAGGTTGTATCCCTGCTCGCTTCTTGCCGATAGACAAGACTATTACCGTGCGTTACTGATTATAACACGAATTTTTCTCGTGCGGTAAGTCCAAGCTCTTATCAGCATATGGCTTTTTGTAGTGTTTGTATTTTTCTTTAGGGGCTGACACCTGACTTTAAATAAGTTAGGAATTATTGATGTATGTAAACCATTGTAAACTAAGCCGTTATAAGCAATTAAAGCGACTTGAACACTTTGTTGCAGGCACCCCAGCCAGAACAGCTGCCGATCTGGTGGATGTTCATCGCAATTCTGCCATCCGTTTCTTTCACAAATTGCGCGGCGCGGTTGCCTCCAAACAGCAAAAGCGTGCCGCGCAATTTTGTGGAGAAATCGAAGTTGATGAGAGTTATTTTGGCGGCATCTGCAAAGGAAAAAGAGGACGCGGCGCTGCCGGAAAAACGAGTGTTTTTGGGCTTCTCAAGAGGGGCGGTAAGGTTTACACCGTGCTCGTTGCTGACGGTGAACAGAGAACATTACTGCCTGTAATCCGGCAGAAAAATAAAGCCTGACAGCGTTGTCTATACTGATGGCCATACCGCATATAATGCTTTGGATGTTTCTGAATTTACGCATCTTAGGATCAACCGTCGACACACTCATATTAAAGGCATTGAAAACTTCTGGAACCAGGCTAAAAGACACATGCGAAAATATA
>JBKHBN010000029.1:0-22416 GCA_046542355.1 Alphaproteobacteria bacterium
CCACTCATCGTAGCGGGCAGCACGGCATCACTTCCACAAAATGTTGTTATCTCTTTGGAAGGACACATCCCCTCAGGCAGACCTGTACAAATCAGATTGCCATCATCATCCACGCCGGAGACAAAATGATTTTGCGGGCACAGCACAAAAATCTCATCACTGCACTCAAGCTGTTTATTGGCCAGTCCAACAGCAAAAAGATCCTCATCACCCGCGCCAGTATAACAGCTCATACCCCCACTCGTGCCTACAGATTTCTGACCCTCGCTGCCAACCAGCGTCCCGCCGATCAGCTCAGGCTCAAAGCAATTCCCAATCGCATTGGTGCCAAACTCACACAATCTCGAAGCAGAAAAACTGCCTGATGCAAAAATAACCCCATCAGCCGTGCCGCGCGTTCTTACAGTCACATGGGGGGAGTTGCTCAGATCATCATCAACATCTGCTCCAAGCGCAAATCCTCTGACATTCTTCAGGTGAATATCCCGCTCGTGATCCGTAACTTCAGAAACCTGCCATTCGGATATACCCACAGGTGCAAAATATCTCACCCGATCATCAAAACGATCATCACTTGTAAGACCGCCCGCAAAGATGGCATCCCCATCGCAATTTTCTTGCTCTCCAGCCGCCCCGTCACCACACGCCGCGCCAAGAACTCCGCCCCGGCTTCGGGCGCCAAAACCGTTCTTTCCATGCGAAATAACAACAAAATCCGCGCTATCAGCGGGGCTGACAAGAGAAACAGAAGGATCACTCTGATCAACAATACCGATGCCACCACCATTGACGGTAAAGCTGTTATTGGAAGTTTGCGGCAAAGTAACGGCATAAGTGTAGCGGTTTAAAGACGTATCATAGCTTTGATTTTCCCACAGATTTAGGGGTTTAAAGGGAACAGAACCCACGAGAACACCCTCGCCCGTGGAAGGGTTGGTATAGTGACACACACCATCAGCGCAAGAGCCGGCAGCAGGCGCTGCGCCGATACAATCATCATTATACTCAAAGCCATAAAGGGCATCTCCGGGCTGCGCTGTGGCAGGAGCCGGGCAGGGGTAGCGGCCATATAAGGAACGGTAATTACCAAGTGCATAGACGACATCATCCAGCCCGCTTTCCGTGTCTTCAATATCTTTCTCAACGCGGTGCTGATGATACATGGCAATCAAAGGCACAGCAATAATGCCCAATACAAAAAGCACAAGCGAAAGCTCAAGCAGGGTAAAACCACCTTGTTTTTTATATCGTTTCTGAAACATCAAAATATACCTCTCTTAAAATTCCGATAAATGCAGCCCTTACGCAGCTCTAAAAACTAGAACATACCGGACGCCCGTCGGCACCAATTCCTGTAACGACAAACATATCTGGGCATACTTCGGGTACAATTTGGTTAGTATCGACCGCCAACGCCCTACCATTACCGGCAGGATCTTCTGGATCACCGCCATCCACAGCAATCAGGCCGCTACCGCACATAACAGAACCCTGTCTAATGGCCATGACGCCGCGATTGACATCGGCAACACCGCCTGCATTATAGGCCGGATCTGAACCCTCACACTTCATAGAAGCAACGTCGCCAGTTATGATTTCGGGGTTAAAACACGTTCCATCGCTGTCACAAAAATTGTCTGATTGGAGATTGCCGCCATAAACCGTTCCATCATCCGGATTAATGCCAGTAGAGGATTTAACCCGACCATCGATATGCAAGGAGTGTTCTGGCTCGGATGTCCCTATACCAACACGCGTTGCATCTGTAAGAACAAAGGTGGCATTTTCCGGATCAGTGCCATACAGGGCATTATCCTCATGTTGAAACCAGGTATTGACAGGGCGATTTTGCTGATAAGCTGTTGTATCGTCAAAGAAACGTTCACCGGCTACATCTGAATAAGCATAACTCCTGAAACCAAAGATCCCTGTTCCGGAGAAAAACACCTCATCGAAATCACAATTTTCAAGATCGTAACCTTCACCATCACAATCAGAAAGGCGTACACCCTGATTGTTAAAACCCCCTACAGCACTTCTGCCGGTTGTAAATAAAAAGAAATCGTAATCATCTGGTGAAAGGGTAGGATTCCTGTCATCATCCAGATACATAACATTTATATGTCCGCCATTAACAGAGCTGTAGGTTGCCGGATCTGTTTGTGAGTAGGATATGGCGTAAATAATCTTGTTATTCCAATATCCTGTAGAGTAATCTGCTCTCATTCCCATTTCTGCAAAAGGAAAGCCGCCAATAAGGACAGCATCAGGGCCATTACTGGTTTTACAAATCCCGCCATGCGTAAGCCAGGCACCGGAATGACAGTGTTTGATGCCTGGGAGATGGTTACATGTAACAGAAGCACCATATCCCGCATCGCCTTGTTTTAAGGTTAGATCAGCAGGGCAGGGATAAACAGAGTTTCCAGAATCAAAGTATTGATTAAGCGATCTTTTAGCAATACTGAGTTTGCTCTGATCATGTTTTAGAGCTTTTTCAATAAGTTGAACCTTTTGTATATAGAACATGGGGATAACAAAAAGCCCCACAAGAACAACAGCAATCGCTGCTTCCATCAAAGAAAAACCTTTATTGGAATAAAAGCAACACCCCAGACGCTTGAGCCTGTCTAAAAAACCCTTAATTTTCATAATTTACCAATACTTTATTTCAAACCGGTTACATTAAACTTTATCATAATTTTAGTTAAAATTTTATAAAAGTTATTTCTATTAAATAGGATAAGAAATAAAGGGATTAAAAGGGCTTTGGGATAATATGAAAAAAGCTAAAGAGGCCATATTCAGCGATCTTCAACGTTCATTTCCTCGGTCATCGTCTTTTTTTTACAGAGGGGGTTTGCTGGAAGGTTTAGAATATATTTATCAAGTATGTCCGTTAAGTCTTCTACGCCCCATTTTCTAGCTAAAATAATAAGTAAAACAAGCTGTAAAAGTAGTATTGATATTGGCGCACCCCAACCCTCCATATTGGTGAAGAAAAAGACATTTAAAAGGATAAGAAGACTTAAGGCCCAGCAAAATCGTTCCTCATGTCTTTCTTCTTTAACCTCTTCTAGTTGAGTTTGTAGGGTGGCTATTTGCTTATCCTTTTTCCCCTCATCATCCGGAATCTTATCAAAATTGTCGTAGTTATCTGTCACTGCTTAGCTTTCTGTATTCATCTAAAATGTCTTGGTTTGGAATTATTACACCTCTTGCCCCCGGAACATAATTTTTATCCCATGCCCCACCTGGCCTATGCGTAAAATCAACTAACCTACTAGCGCTTTTAGCGAGAAGTGAAGAGCAAGCTCTCTCTATTTCCGCTTCTTCTGGTGTCCCTGAGATGTTTTGTAGAGAATGAAAGCCCATCCTAATCGGCTTAGAACCATATTTCTTTGCATCATGGTATAGCTCAGGAACGACTGGCCCGTAATCCCATGCTTCAAAACTTGATCCGATTAAAGGCTTGCCATTGTTATTACCGAGAAAAACCATGTGAGCAAGATAAAGAATCTTCTGCAATTGAAGGTTTGTTACCTGCCAATCACCTAATTCACAAATTTTCTTTGCTGCTGCTGTGGCTGAAATAGTCATGTTATTTACCTCCACAATAGTTTACAGAATCAAAAGTATATTTACAAGGTTGTTCCTGAAATGTTCTTCGTAATGTTGTTGGTAACGGTTACACGATCTAAAGGCTTTTGACAAATAAATCAGGAATCTTGTTATACAAGCATAACATACCCTATACCCTTACCCACTCGCACCCGCAGGATAATGTCGTAATTTAAAATAAAATAGAGAGCATAAACCTAGCGCAAGACTTCAATATCAACCGCTTCACGTCCCTTATCGACGATTTTCAAGGTCACGCGCACGCGTTGGCCAGCCTCAAGCTCATCCATTTCGAGCTTATCAAGCAAGGTCTTGTGTACAAAAACATCTTTCATGCCATCATCAGGGATAATAAAACCAAATCCTTTTTCAGGTTTATACCATTTCACAAGACCGCCCATAGTCACGGTTCCGGTTTCTTCGTCCATCTCCGGCATCGTGCTAAGAGCGCCTTTGTCAATGATCTCTACAACTTCCTTGACCTGACGTCCTTTATCTCCGTTTGTGATCTTGCATAACAATACCGCACCCTCTCCAATGGAGTGTAATCCGGCCTGTTGTAGGGTGGTAATATGAAGAAATGCATCATACGAACCGTCTTCTGGCACAAGAAAACCGAAACCTTTTGCGCCATTAAACCATTTAAGATGCAGCTCCGCTGTTAACAGCTCCTCCTGTGGTGGGGGAGACTGAATGTTTTCAACATTATTTTGCAACATAGAACGCCTTTTACTTTTACTCGAACTAAAGTGTATAAATAAAAAAATACTCAGGAAAGAAGTTACACATAAGCAGGATAAGAAGTTACACATAAGCAGGATAAGGAGCATAGAAGTCCCCATCGACAATATTGCCTTATTTTAAATCGAAAATCTAGGGTGTTTTTGCGCACGAACCTATGGCGCTGATTATAAAGCATAAAAACAGAAGGCGTTAACATAAGAAAAGCATCATACAATAATAATCAGGAAAAAGATGTGGAGAACACGATTGTACTCAAGCCATCCTCTTTTTGCGCAGCATAACAAGATAAATTTCGTAATCATGAAGTGTATCACGTGTGCTATCGGGGAAGTCAGACTGGCGCCAGCCAACATAGTGAAAGCCATGTTTAATCATAGCGGCGCGCGAAGCATGATTCCCTTCACGGTGGTTGGTGTGCAATTTTGTCCACTGTTCATGGCCAAGAGCAAAATTTATGCGCGCCTTGTAAAACAGACATGAATAGCCATTGCCGCGGTAATCTGGTTCAATAAAGCTCATACCCAGAAATCCGGTTTTTCCGGAAGGATCGTCTGGCCATGTATGAACGGATGTAATACCAACATGTTTTAATCCCTCAAATAAACCAAAGACCTGTTTGTCCACATCATTAAGAATCTTGAGCCAGTATTCATCGGGGCAATTTTCGACGTCTTGAAAATTTTCTCCATAATAACCCGGGTGCATCTTTAAAGCACGCAAACGCATTGTACGAAAAAGATCAAGATCATGGCATCCCAGTGCACGAATAGAAATATCGTGATGATCGGCCATTCTATCCTCTCAAGACACCGCCGCATTGATTGACCACAGCATCAATAACATTATTCATCAGCGCATCAAGCTGCTCGTCGCTCAAAGTGGCGTCTTTTGGTTCTATGCGCACGCTCAAAGCCACGGATTTATGACCCTCTTCAATATTCTTGCTCGTATAAATGTCAAAGACACTGGCATCACTGATCAGGGTTTTATCTCCGGATTTGGCTGCGCGCACAAGATCTTCTGCCGATACATCATCCTTAACAACAAAGGCAAAATCACGGGTTAAAGGCTGGAACGCTGAGAGCTGCAACAGCGGCTTCGCAGTTCCTTTCTTGCGCGGTTGAGGGATATTCTCTAAAAACACTTCAAATCCGGCAGCAGGCGTTTTCAAACCCATCTCATCAAGCACAGCCGGATGAAGCTCTCCAAATTGCGCAATCACGGTTTTACCAAGGCGCATAACACCGCTGCGCCCTGGATGGTAGTAACCCGGCGCATCATTTGAAATGCGGGCATTGGAAGCTGGGGCGCCACATGCTTCCAAAACGTTTAGTACATCGGCTTTCGCATCATAGGCATCGACCACGCGCTCCTTAACATCATCAGCCCAGTGGCGCGGTGTTTTATGTCCCGCACGCACACCGGCAGCCATGTAATCCTGACCATTAACTTTTGCGCTTCGAAAAACAGGCCCCACCTCGCAAAGCGCAACGTCAGCATATCCGCGATCAGCATTGCGCTGCGCTGCCTCAATCAGATTGGGCAAAATAGAGGGACGCATCTGATCCAGCTCGGAGTTAATAGGATTACACAAGGTCAAAGCAGGATTATCATTAGAACCAAAAATCCTGGCCAGATCCCTGTTCATAAACGACCAGGTCACACATTCGCTAAAACCGTTTGCTGTCATTGCCGTTCGTGCCATACGTGCGCGGCTTAAGTTAAGGGTTTCCGCAGAGCGGGTCACAGCGCTATCAGGGCGCACGGAAACAGGCTCAATTTTATCAAGGCCGTAAATACGTGATATTTCCTCTGTTAAATCAGCCTTTCCTTCAACATCGCCGCGCCATGAAGGAGGGGAAACTTTGAGATGGTCAGTGGATATGCGCTCAACATCAAAACCCAAGCGCTCCAATATAGAAACCTGATCATCCGCAGGCACATCTATACCGCATAGCTTTTTCGTATAAGCAGGATCAAAATCGATAACGCGTTTCCACGCTGGTACCCCGCCAGCCTGTATAACCTCGCTGACCTCGCTTTGCTCAGTGCCGCAAATCTCCAGCACAAGGCGCGTCGCAATCTCCAGCCCCGTGCGCGTAAATTCCGGGTCAACGCCGCGCTCAAAACGGTAACGTGCATCACTGGAAATTCCCATATCCCGCCCTGTGCGCGCGATGCGCATTGGATCAAAATGCGCTGCTTCAATGAAAACATTCACAGTATCATCCTCGCAAGCCGTACTAACCCCGCCGACAATACCCGCCAGCGATACAAAACCGCTCTCATCATATATACCAATAGCGCCAGCCATCACATCATAGTTCTTGTCATTCAGGGCATCGAAAGACTCATCGCCAGTGGTCGTACGTAAAACCAGATTGCCCTTGACTTTATCAGCATCAAACACATGCAAGGGGCGGCCATACTCCACCGTCATCAAATTGGTAATATCCACCAGCGCAGAAATAGGGCGTAGACTAACATTTTTAAGCATATTTTGCAGCCATAAAGGTGATGGGCCGTTCTTTATATTCTTGACCACGCGCCCGCAAAACATGTTACAGCCCTCATCCTCAATCTGCACATCAATCGGGCAGGGAAATCTACCCTCAACTTGAGCATCTTCAGGGGGTTTGAGAGTTCCCAAGCCTGCTGCAGCCAGATCACGGGCAATACCGCGCACACCGGCACAATCGGCGCGATTAGGCGTCAGGCCGATCTCAATAATTTTTTCATCCAGCCCGAAAATCTCAGCCATAGGCATGCCGATATCATAGGATTCATCAACTTCGATAATGCCTTGATGTTCATCCGACAGACACATCTCGCGCTCCGATACCAGCATACCGTTTGACTCAACGCCGCGGATCTTGGTTTTCTTCAGCGTAAGTTCAAGCCCCGGAATATAAGCCCCGGAAGAAGCAAACACACCCTTCATCCCTGCGCGGGCATTAGGAGCGCCGCAGACAACCTGCAAAACGCCATCTTCTGTTCTTACGCTGCAAACCTTGAGCTTGTCGGCATCAGGATGCTTTTCTGCCTTTTCAACATAAGCCACCTTAAAAGGCGCATATATTTGAGATTTATCCTCGAATTCCTCCAGCTCAAGCCCGATATTGGTCAGGCAATCGCAGATCTCCTCATCGCTTGCGTTTGTATCCAGATGTTTTTTAAGCCAGTTAATTGTGAATTTCATGAGTTTTCTATACTTGTTTTCGTAATATAATTTTAAAAAATGCGAGCGCTTATCTAAGCCCAAAATCTTTTATTTTCCAAGGATTTTCTTCATTAAAAGCCAGCCTTTTTCAAATAAGCGGCAACACATAAAAAGAAAAATTCAACTTTACGCCAAAATGCTTGTACATGGCTTTGGCTTCATAATTCTCATCATGGGTCAGCCAGTACATCCGCGCCCACTTTTCCTGCAGCGCAATTGCTGAGAGCGCCTCAACCATGCGCTTGGCAACACCTTTGCGCCGATGCGCCGGGTCAACATAAACATCTTGCATATAGCACACCGGATTGAGGTGTCCTGTTGTAGGGTGTAAGATATAATGCGTAATACCCAAAAGCCTTCCACCCATATCAGCGCCCAAGCCGTTAACCTGCGTGTTGGCTGGATCACATAGCCTCGACCATGTCTGTGCGGTAAGGGCTTCGTTTCGCTGCCCCATGTTATTCCCATCCCAAAGCGGCAGCCACTGTGCATAATCATCAGATATAAGAGGGCGAACAATCAGTTTATTCATGAACATTTCCTCCGTCATTACGAGCGTAAGCGAAGCAATCCAGATGTCTTGATGATTAATAGGTAGATTGCTTCGCTTACGCTCGCAATGACGTCAATAAATCTAAGTACGCTTTTCCCCTGTCGCCATATTGGGGCGATCCAGTGGATCAAACCCATAATGTGCAAGCCAGCGTACATCACTCTCAAAGAATGTACGCAAATCGGGTATGCCATATTTTAACATCGCCATACGCTCAATGCCCATACCAAAGGCAAAACCCTGATATTCATCCGGATCAAGACCGCATATTTTCAACACATTGGGGTGCACCATTCCGCAGCCCAAAATCTCCAGCCAGTCATCTACCGAGCCGTCTTTATTCGCTCCGAGCTTCAAGCCTCCGCCCTTGCGTGAACAGGCAATATCCACTTCCGCGCCCGGCTCCACAAACGGGAAGAAGGAGGGGCGGAACTGTACCCGCAGATCATCCAGCTCAAAGAACGCGCGCACAAAATCCTGCAAGCATCCTTTCAGATGCCCCATATGCGTAGACTTATCAATCATCAGCCCTTCCATTTGGTGGAACATGGGCGTATGGGTCATATCATAATCCGAGCGGTATGTACGGCCAAAACACACGATCTTGTGGGGCGGCGGGTTGTTTTGCATGTGACGGATTTGTACAGAAGACGTGTGCGTTCGCAAAAGCTTTTTCGCGTATTCCCCCTGTTCTTCGGGGTCATCAGGCAGAAAGAAGGTATCTTGCATCTCACGCGCCGGATGACCGGGCGGAAAGTTCAGCGCTGTGAAGTTGTGAAAGTCATCTTCAATATCAGGCCCTTCTGCGACTTGAAATCCCATATCGGCAAAAATAGCGGTCAGCTCTTCAATTGTTTGGGAAATTGGATGAATATACCCCTTCTCGCGCGGGCGCGCATCGAGCGTCATATCCAGCGTTTCCCGAGCAAGGCGGATATCAAGCTCCTGCTTTTTCAGCATAACTTCCTGCTCTTTAATAAGAGCTGCCACCTCGTCCTTAAGCGCATTGAGGGCTTGCCCTTTTTCCTTGCGCTCTTCGGGATCCATCTGCCCCAGAGTTTTCATCACAGCGGTAATGCGCCCTTTTTTACCAAGAGCCTGCACCCGCACCTCATCCAGCGCTTTAAGGTCGTTTGCGCCTTTGATCTGGCTGGAAATCTCGTTTTTCAACGTTACTACATCATTCATCATAACAAAGACATCTAGCACAATAAGCCTGTGAAAATAAAGCCATTATTTCATGCTTCATTTCGCTCTTCATTTTATATGACCTCTGCTTTATAGTTCCGGGCACGAACCGACACTCAAAAAAGGCAGAAAAACATGACTACTATAGGCACACCTTTCTCACCCACTGCAACCAGAGTTATGCTATGCGGCGCTGGAGAGCTGGGCAAAGAGGTCTGCATAGAGCTGCAGCGCCTTGGCGTGGAGGTCATTGCGCTCGATAGCTATGAAAACGCACCGGCCATGCAGGTGGCAGACCGCAGCCATGTGCTTTCGATGCTCGATGGCAAAGCCTTGCGAGATATTATTGAAAAAGAAAAGCCCCATTACATTGTGCCCGAGGTTGAAGCCATTGCCACTGACACGCTGGTAGAGCTGGAAGAGGAGGGCTTTACCGTTGTTCCTACGGCGCGCGCAACAAAGCTGACCATGAACAGGGAGGGCATCCGCAAACTGGCTGCAGAAGAATTGTCACTGCCCACTTCGCCCTATAAATTCTGCGATACATATGAAGAATTTAAAAAAGCAGCCCATGAGATTGGCTTTCCCTGCGTGACCAAACCGATCATGAGCTCATCGGGAAAAGGGCAAAGCGTTCTCAAATCTGCCGATGATATCGAAACAGCATGGACATATGCACAAGAAGGCGGCCGCGCTGGCGCTGGGCGCGTCATTATTGAAGGATTTATTGATTTTGATTATGAAATTACGCTTTTAACTGTTCGCCACGCAGGAGGTACAAGTTTTTGCCTGCCCGTTGGTCATCGTCAGGAAGATGGCGACTATCAGGAATCTTGGCAACCGCAACCAATGTCAGACGCGGCCTTGAAAAAAGCACAAGATGCCGCGAAAAAAGTCACCGATGCGCTGGGAGGTTATGGTTTGTTCGGTGTCGAGCTGTTCATCAAGGGCGATGACATTTTCTTCAGCGAAGTATCGCCCCGCCCGCACGATACAGGGATGGTCACAATGATCTCTCAGCATTTATCGCAATTTGCTTTGCATGCGCGCGCTTTTTTGGGATTACCCATTCCCGATATTCATTTTCACGGCGCCTCGGCGTCGGCAGTCATACTGGTAGAGGGCGCGTCCACTCAGGTCAGCTTTGGCAATCTTGCGCAAGCCTTATCCGGGCCAGATACGGATATGCGGCTGTTCGGAAAGCCGCAAGTTGCCGGTAAGCGCCGTATGGGCGTAGCTCTGGCGCGCGCTGAAAATATAGAAACCGCAAAGCAAAAAGCCACAAAAGCGGCTTCAGAGGTCAAAATACAATTGTAAAAAAACATAACGTGTGACTAAAAATCTAGGCTAGAGCAGGGGCATCTGTGATAATTTCAAACGCTGAATCATCAGGGCTAATGAGTGCCTTTGTTAAATCATTATATTCATAAATAGTAATAACCCCAGCATCCACAAGTCCAGACAATGCATCATCACAACCATCATCGTTAATTATGCCCTCGTCCCACAGGGCTGTGACAATATCAACCGGAGACGTAGTTTTATATTCTAGAAAGGTCAGCGCTTCACCGCTCTCAAAAGGTTGAGTTAAGACCCCAGGATGTTCCAAAGATAATGAATAAAGAACCGATCCTACACCACAGACGGCCAGATCTTCCAAATATTGAGCGCGAGTGGTCGTATCTTCAAAAATAAGTCTGGTTGTAACCCCCTCTTCACCATCATTTCGGCGAAATGAAAGGCCGCTCAACCCACATTGCGCATCCTCTAAGTCAACATAAACATTATTGGGATCTATCTTACTCATCTGCAACCTCAAAATTTACCATAATAAAATATACACATGTTTGGATGAATTGTCAAAAACAGGAACTCATTTTATGAAGGACTGGAGGGATCAAACCCATCTAGATCTTCAGAGCTTAATTCATCCAAGGCAGCGTTGAAAGAGGCATTTTCAACTGCGACAAGAACCTTTAACGAGCGATTATAATCACTTTCGGAGATAGCGTCATTGTCAAGAAGACCTACAAGAATAGTGCGCGGCGCAGTGTCTTTAAAACAAAGCTTGGCAGTAACCTGAGTTTCATCTTTGGAGAACCTGAAATCATAGGAAGGTGTTTCTTTGTTTTCATCTTCAATATGCTCAAGAGCAAATTGCGCGACGTGTTCTTGAGCAGCCCAACTCATATATTTATAATCTCGTAGCTCACAAACGAAATGAAGTCTGGTCTCAACGGTGTCCATGTTCTCAGGATCAGGATAAACAAAAAATACGCCTTTAAGAAAAAATTCTCTGCCCCCCTGAAATATAGCATAAAACTCACCGCTCTTACCCATGATATGCTAATGCTCCTTTAAAAATAATAATGGTTGTTTTTTCATAAAGAAAAACCCTACAACAAAGCCGCAATCTTTGTCAAAAGAAACGCAAGCTCATAACATCCATTTTTGCCTAACGATGTCAATGGTCTGGGGCAGGGCGCTAATCACATAGTCAGGGCGTGCTGCGCGCAACCGTTGCTCGGAAATACAGCCATTGGTAATACCAATCGAGGTAATGCCAAGAGCGCGTCCGATTTCCGGCTCCTCCATACTATCGCCAAGGATCATGGTATTGTCTGGCACATAGCCGTTCTCATCCATAAAACGGCCAAGGCGTTGCTGTTTGTTGGTGGTATCAAGCACCGTTATGCCGTTACACTGATTGGCTGAGACATAGGAAAAATAATGGCCGATATTCAGCCGCTCCAGATGATTGTTAATTTTATCACCAATATAGTTGCTCAGAATAATGCAGGTAACATCACGCGCAGCAAGCCAGTCCAGCAGTAACTTTGCGCCGCGCCGCGTCCGCGCTTTGGTTGATAATCGGTCATAATGGTCTTGAAAAAGAGCATTAGACTCTTCCTTGGTTGCCATCACATGATTAATGTCACACCCTGCGCGTTCATAAAAACGAACAATCGGGAAATCAAAAATCTCGCGCTGGCGCTTTAATGACATGGGCGCAACACCGTAAAATTCAAGACAGGGCTTGGTAGCGTGCCAGCCAATCACTGTATCGGCAAGTAAAGTCCCATTCCAGTCAAAGACGGCCAGTTTTTTTTGCGTCATAATTTTTCTTTCCTGCCAAAACTGACACCGTCATGATTTTATGAGTACGCTACCTAACTCACAACATCAATTTTGTTTTTATATGAAAAAAGCCGCAGACGCATCCGAGGCTTTTATAAAGATATAGTTTTATAAGAACAAAACAACGCGGCCTTTAATTAAGCAGCTTTCTTATTGTTCTTGAGCGCAGCCGCAGCCGCCGTGGCAATAGCGGCAAATTGCTCAGGCTCACGAATAGCGATATCTGAGAGTACCTTGCGATCCAGTTCGATATTGGCCAGCTTCAGCCCGTGCATGAACGTTGAGTACGTCATATCATGCAAACGCGCTGCCGCGTTGATACGCTGAATCCAAAGCTTACGGAAATCACGCTTTTTATTGCGACGATCACGGTATGCGTATTGTCCTGCTTTTTCTACAGCCTGCACTGCCGTGCGGAAACAACTCTTGCGACGGCCATAATAGCCTTTGGCGTTGTTAATAACCTTTTTGTGTCTTGCGTGGGCGCGAGGCCCTCCTTTTACACGTGCCATGATTTACGCCTCCTTCTTTACTGTGGATTTGCCTCTACGCTTGCGGCCATAGGGCAGGAAGTTACGAAGAACAATGCGTTCATCAGCCTCTGCCAGTACAGAAAGACCGCGGGCTTTACGTTTCATGGATTTAGGCTTGTTCATCATCATGTGGCTTGTAAAGGCACTTTTGGACTTAACCTTGCCCCTGGATGTGACCTTAAAGCGCTTTTTCGCACTGGAGTGCGTTTTCATCTTCGGCATTTCTTTTCTCCTTATTTTACAAAAGGTTTTTATGTTCATGACCGAGGCAGCCGATTCATTCGCCAGGCCATGAGTACAAAGGCTCGATACATTTCATAGAGCGCGCTTGGATTATACCGTTTTCCAGAAAGAAAAGTCAAGCAAACTTGCGGATTAAACAGAAAATATTTTTTGCATCTCAGTATTTTTGGGCAATAAATCACGCTGCGCATATTTTTTTACGAAGTTTTCAATGTGCTGGAGGCTCGCTTTCTCGTGATTGGCATGAGCCAGCCCATGAGTACCGTTTTCAAAAGTCGTAATATCCAGCCACGGAGCCATCAAATGACGTCGTGCTTGTTCCAGATGAATTGGCGGGACAATCTGATCTTGCTGTCCTTGTAAAATAAGAGTCGGGACATGAACAGATTCAAGAACTGGCTTTAGTTCTTTATTGGTCATATTATTTAGAAAATGATCATCCAGACACAATGCTTGATTATGGTCTATGTGATTCATCTGCTCTGTAACAAAGGCGTCAAGATCAAGGATAGGCCATAATAAAACGCAAAAAACTGTATTTTCCGGCAAATTCATGAAAAAAAATGGAGCGCCCAACCCTTCGGTAATAAAGGCAATTTTCTCATACTGATTCTCTCGTGCCCACATAAACAAAGCATTTAGATCTTTGACAACACACTCACAACAAAGGGTACGAAGATATTGTTCATCATGTTGTTGAATGCTGTAATCATAAATGAGGCTTGTGAGCCCCATACGCTCCAGAGATCCGGATATATTTGAGAAGAGTCTGGGCGTGTTTTTATGGGTTCTTTGCAAGCCGTAACCCAGAATAACAAGCGGGGCACTATCCAAACGCATCTCCTTTGCAGGGATATTGTACTGCGCCATCACGACAGCGTTTTTATCTGTATCCACAAGAATATCTGATCGCATTAAAAAAGCCCCCTTGCTCTTGTGCTGCGCGCCAGTACAAAAAACAATAAAAAAACAATAAACAAGTGCGAAAAAGATCAGATAAACACGCTACATCTCTCCGCAGGAAACATGTTATATTTAACCAGCCGGATCGTAATACAACAAAGCTATGAGCCGATTTGGTGTTTTTTACACAAATAATTCTAATGTAACAATATTATGAAATATTTAAGAGGCAGCGCTTTGAGTTCTGTTTCTGTGGGAAGATATAAGATGACCCGAGTTAAAAAAGTGAAAAAGAGACCTGCTGGCATAGGAATGAGTATTATAACTTTGTTCATATTGGCACAGACTGTTTACGCAAATCAGGATGTTCCTCCGGCAGTGCCGCTTGATGCTGTACATGCAGAAGAACTGTTGCTCGCAGAGCCTGTTAATGCAGGCCATAATGCTCATAGTAGTTCAGCACAACAAGATCAAGATCTAAAGCGGGAGAAACCGGCTGTCAAACTGGAGAACAAAAAGCAAGGATTTCTTGCCCGCTTTTTCGACAGATTATTTAACCCTCCCACAAAGGATGGGAAAGAATCGAAATCTATGCAATCTGGAGGGCAAGAAATCCGGCAAAGTGAGAGTAAAACAATAAAACAAGACAGCAATAAAAACACGTCTCCGCCCATAAACAATTTGGTGAGTATGAAATCTTTTGACCCGGTTATACCTGAAGGTAGAGCCTTTTACGTCATAGAACTTTTTACAACGCAGGCCTGCCCGTTTTGCCCCAAGGCCGATGCTTTGATGCAGACTTACACCAATATGTCTTATGTGATCGCTTTATCGTGCCATGTTGATTATTTTGATGTTCAGCAGGGCTCTTTATCGCATCCAGCCTGTTCATCCAGACAAGAGCGCTACGAAACGATATTTGATGAAACGCCGAAATACACCCCGCAAATGGTCATTAATGGTCGCTACGATGCGGTAGGCTACCTGAACGATAAAATTGCGCAGGCTTTTGAAAAGGCACATGCGCAACCGGTGGATCTGCTTGTTGTGAAACCACTTGAAACGACAAAAGAACGCCCTCCGGCCTATCAGGTGCAGCTGCCTGATTTTGCTGAAGGAAGTTATAATCTGTGGGCTATTGCTTATGACCGGCCCCATCACATAACAGTTCATGATGGCGCTAATAAAGGGAGAGATATGGTTTATTATAATGCAGTCTCAAAAGCGGAATTTTTGGGAAGCTGGAACGGACAATCCCGCCTTATAGAGTTTGCATTTGCGCCTCCCGTTAAAGCAAAAGGATTTTCTTTTCTCGTGCAGGATGTACAAACGGGATCAATTCTGATGGCCGGAAAGAATGAATAAGCTGACGTCCTAATCATTGAAGCCACACAGCGAGACCGCCCTTCTTGCGAAGAACGGCCTCAACTTTCCGTGTGTGGGGAACTGTAAAAGGAGCTTGTTCTCTTGTATGTTGCAGATCGGCTCCTTTTTTCAGGTGCAGGGTTTTTATTGTGTGGGGGAGGAAAACCCTGCTCCTATCTTCTTTATACACATAGTGGCGTAATTATGTCAACAAAAATACTTAAAAAATGTATAAAAATACAAAAAATATATAAAAAATTGTATTTTAATGGGCTTTTGCCCAATTTTCGCCACAATTTCCTTCGGCTGTTAGGGGAACGGATATTTCAACAGTGTTGATTAAAAAGGCCTCTTCAAAAATTTTACGTACAAGAGCCAGAGTGTCTTCCGCTTGTGTTTTCGGCGCTTCAAACACCAGCTCATCATGAACCTGCAACAGCATTCTTGCAGATAAGCCCGCCTCCTTAAGCGTTCTTGGCATTCGTCCCATGGCAATTTTCATGATATCAGCCGCACTGCCCTGAATTGGGGCATTAATGGCTTGTCGCTCTGCCCCGCGCACGCGCATCTGGTTTTTATCCTGAATACCGGGAATATAACATTTACGCCCATACAGCGTTTTAACAAAACCCTGATCCTTGGCCAGCTCTTTGGTGGCCTCCATATAATCACGAATTTCACGAAACTGATCGAGATAGCGATTGATAAAGTTTGTCGCTTCCCCAACCGAACAGCCAAGCTGCTTGGCAAGACCAAAGCCGGAAATACCGTAAATGATTCCAAAATTCACAGCTTTGGCCTGCCTGCGGATATCGGGCGTAACATCTTCCAAGGGAACACCAAAGACCCGTGAGGCCGTCAGGCTGTGAATATCAACACCATCCTTAAAGGCCTGCTTTAAGGCTTCTACACCGGCTATTTCCGCAATCAGGCGCAGCTCGACTTGCGAATAATCAACCGAGATCAAAACATGCTCTTCTTTGGCAATAAAAGCCTCGCGGATTTTCCGGCCTTCCTCGGTACGAATGGGAATATTTTGCAAATTGGGATCGGAAGAGGAAAGGCGGCCAGTGCTTGTTCCGGTCATATGATAAGAAGTATGCACCCGCCCGGTGGCCGGATTGATTTGTTCACGCAGCGCGTCGGTATAAGTTGATTTCAGCTTGGCCAAAGCGCGGTGCTCCAGAATTTTGGTAACAATCTCATGCCCTTCAAGAGAAAGTTTCTCCAGCACGTCAACGCTGGTTGAATAGCTGCCCGTCTTGGTTTTCTTGCCGCCTTGCAGACCCATTTCATCAAAAAGAACTTCACCAACCTGCTTGGGTGAGGCCACATTAAATTCATGTCCGGCCAGAGCATAGATGTCTTTTTCCAAAGTATTAAGCTTTTTTCCAAATTCCTCGCTCATATCATGCAAGGCGGTGGGATCGATTTTTATACCGTCCAGCTCCATACGCGCAATAACCGGAATAAGAGGGCGCTCGATGGTCTCATAGACCGCCACGAGCCTTTCGGCTACCAGTCTGGGCTTTAAGATATGATAAAGCCGCAACGTGATATCTGCATCCTCCGCAGCATAATCCAAGGCATCTTTAATCAAAACCTTCTCAAAGGTAATTTGCGCCTTTCCTTTACCCGTGATCTCTTCATATTTAATGGGGGTATGATCGCAATACATCACAGACAAGTTATCCATTTTGTGAGAATGCTGCGCGCCATCAAGCACATAAGACATCAGCATTGTATCATCACATGGCGTAACCTCGATTCCCTCCTTGGCAAAAAGCTGCCAGTCATATTTCATGTTATGCGCAATTTTTAGAATGCTTTTATCTTCCAGAAGGGGTTTGAGCAAAGCAAGGCAGCGCTCCTTATCTATTTGGGCAATACAATCCGCAGCGCTGGCATTCCCGAAGAGATCTTGCTCTTGAACATGGCCAAGCGGAATATAAGCAGCTTTCCCCGGTTCGCACGCCAGTGATATCCCCACCAGATCGGCTTTGGCAGGCGTAAGGCCGGTTGTTTCGGTATCCACGGCCACATGCCCGATCTCATGGATGCGCGTGATCCACTCTTGAAGGGTGGCCTCATCATTGATCAGCGTATAGATATTCTCGCTAATCGCGGGAAAAGATGCTTCTTCTTCTTCAGACGTATCTTCTGCTTTAAACGTTCTGGGTTCAACCTTGACAGGCGCGCCGCCCAGACGCTTGATAATTGAATTAAAGGCATGACGCTCCAGAAATGCCATCAGCTCGGGCTTATCGGGGTCATGCGCCTTGAGCGCTTCTAAAGGCAACGGTACGGGCGCATGATCATCCAGCATGACCAGCTTCTTTGATATGCGGGCATCTTGCGCATGATTGATCAGCTTTTCGCGGCGTTTGGGCTGTTTGATCTCTTCTGCGCGCTCCAGCAAACTCTCCAGCGATCCATATTCATTGATAAGCTGCGCCGCTGTTTTAACGCCAATGCCCGGCACGCCCGGCACATTATCAATACTGTCTCCGGCCAGAGCCTGCACATCCACGACCTTATCGGGAGCAACGCCAAATTTCTCAAACACGCCATCCTCGTCAATCCACTTGCCCTTTATCGGATCGAGCATACGCACGCCCGGGCGCACAAGTTGCATCAGATCCTTATCCGAAGAGACAATGACGACTTTTTTATCCATCTCCAGAGCCAGCCGCGTATAAGCTGCAATCAAATCATCGGCTTCATACCCCTCGACCTCAAGAGCCGGAATATCAAAAGCCTGCGTGGCTTCGCGGATCAAAGGAAATTGCGGAACCAGATCTTCGGGAGTCTCATCACGGTTGGCTTTGTATTGCGGGTAAATCTCGTTGCGGAAATTCTCGCGCGCCGCATCGAAAATCACAGCAATATTGGGGGCATGATAATCCTTGAGCATTTTCAGGAGCATGTTGGTAAAGCCATAAACGGCGCTTACTTCTATGCCATCAGGATTGGTCATCGCGCTTTGGCGTGAATAAGCCATAGCGTAGTAGGCGCGGAATATAAACCCCGATCCGTCAATGAGAAAAAGTTCTTTGGAATCGTCATCTTGTGTCATAACCCGCTACACTAAACAAAGCCCGCGCAATGTCCAGTCGTGAGTTATGACCTTTGTAATAATTTGTGGGAATTATGCAGGCTCTGGCACGTCCTCTTCAGGTGCTTCGTCTCTCTCATCAACAACGAAATCTTCAGTGCCGCCTGGTCTTTGCCCCGCAGCCTCATCAAAAGCATGACACCATACCCGTCTGCTTCCGGTGTCAGATCCCGCGGCGGTTCCCGACCATCCGCATCACCGGTGCACTTTTGGAATAACTTGCTAAGCAGAAAAAGTCCTATTGCCCCCTTGAAAAAAAAGTCGTTAATTTTTTCGTGTCTACGTCTTATTCGCCAATTATGTTCCACACGTTCTTCAGGGGTCATTCTAAGACGTTTAGAATTACTATACTTAGCCGCGTGTTTTTGGGCAAATAAGCGACACCTATCGTGTAGTTCGCGAGATAAATCAGGCGCGTCATCATCACCATCTAAAGTTAAGGTAAAAAGGTATTCACGTTTTCCTTAGGGCGTACAGAATTTAATTCTCGTGCCTGAACCGGTTTCAGTAAAAAGAAAAGATCCAACGCAGCATGCCTGCCTCCCACCTTCTGTGTCACAAAGTTCGTGAAGATCCCTTAATTCCAGATGAGTACCTTCTTCACTGTTCGTGGTAACCCAAACCTGATGGGGAACTTGTTCTGTAAGCGCAGTGGCGTTAAGTTGATTTCTATAGAAGGTTGCCAGATTATATGCTGACTTTTCAAGCATTTCGGTGGCGGGCCGCCCAGGAGAATAATCATCATAACCCGGCGGCCGCTCATTAATCAGGCCTTGGTTTCGAAGCGCTATAAGGCTTTGATATGATTCATTACTTTTGCTTAGTCCGAAATCGTATCCATACATATTTATCACCCTTACACAGTTTCTGATTAATGTTGTTTATATTGCGCAGATTTATACCACACTCATCCAAAGACCCGCAAGTTTTTTCATAACGTTATAGAGGCGCAACGCTCAAAAAACGTGATCACGTGCAACGTAATTCAAAAAAGAAGCCCTGGAAACGAATTTCCGAGGGCCTTTGAGTTTGGGGTGATAAGCTGACGAAACTACCAGATACTTTCGTCAGCAGCGGGTTGAACCTTATCTGACTTCCGAGCTTGTTGTTTTTGTTATAACGCCCGGGAGTTTTTAATCTTTACCCTGCCACCTGAGTGGCAACCCATCTGACGTAATCACCAAATAAAGTCAAATGGAAAAATTGTGACACCCTTTATCCCTGATTTATCTCAGGTCTTATTCTTTATCAATTTTGATACTAGCAGGACTTATGGGAGTCTGTCAAAAAGATAATATAAATATTACGTATTTCCAGCTTTAAGCGGGGTAATATCGCATGCATCCTCAAAACACATAACACGTGACGACACTATCTAGACCTCTTGTATTTCATCTTTTGGTCGCCAGAGCATAAAAAGCAATAGCCGCCGCGTTGGAGACATTCAGACTGGCAATAGCTCCACCGGTTGGGAGCCGCGTTATGACATCGCATTTGCTTTTAACCAGCGGGCGAATGCCAGCGCCTTCAGAGCCAAGCACAATGACGATCTTGTCCACGCCTTTGATTCCCCCAATGTCTGTTTGCGCATGTTCATCCATGGCCAGAGCGCTGAATCCGGCCTCTTGCAGATCTTCCAATGCGCGGCTCAGATTGGTAGCATGAGCGACAGGCAGGTGATCCACTGCGCCGCACGCGGTCTTGGCAAGCACGCCATCAAGCGCGGGCGCGTGTTTTTTCTGCATAATCAGACCATCAAGACCAAAAGCGCTCGCGCTGCGCATAATCGCTCCCACATTATGCGGGTCGGTGACCTGATCAAGCAAAGCAATAACACCGTGTTTTTTATTGTGCACCCGTATGATTAAATCCTGCACATCAATCTCTTGCAGCGGATCACAGGCCAGAGCAATCCCTTGGTGCACAGCGCCTTTGGGCAGGATTTTTTCCAGCGCTGCTTTATCCAGAATAACCACAGACGGGCGAAAGAGGTGTTTTTCCTGCGCTTCGAGAATCAATTTATCCGCATAGGCCTTGTTTGCCTGCGTTATATACAAAGCCTTTACCACTCTATCCGCATTGAGCCACGCTTCACGTACGGCATGGAAGCCATATAGATCAGGCCGCGTAATATTTGAAGGCACGTTTGAAGGCGCCGCGGGGTTTTTTGTTCCGGACGGCTGGCGTTTTGTGTTTTTTGATTTTTTCGTCTGTTTTTTCACTTTTTCACCTTTTTTCATGGCAAGAGTACAATACAGACTTGACATCAAAAGCAAAATACATTTTCTTCTCTCAAGCACTTTAAAGGCGCCACGGCGCAAGGATAAGATCATCTTTATGAATAGTGGAGGGGTGGTCGAGTGGTTAAAGGCAGCGGATTGTAACTCCGCCCGCGTAAGCGTACGCAGGTTCGAATCCTGCCCCCTCCACCATTTATTTAACAACCCGCCCCGCTTGGCGGGTTTTTCTATGCCTGAAAGCCCAAGTCTGTCGGTATTCTTCATTTTGGCTGCGTACTCTTAGAGTAACAAAATGGGCGAAAATCTCTCTCAAATCTCACATTCTCTCACGGCCTCTGCGTACGGAACGAAAGTTTAGTCGTCATGACAACACGTTGATTTATAACGGTTTCTGAAAAACCCATTTTGCAAATGTAAAATGATGCCTTCGGACATTGTTTCGAACTTTTTTTATTTCGTCGTCGTCGTTTTGATTTGCAACGGCAAACCAGAGGAGAAGAACAAATTAAAGAAGGTTCTTCTCTATGGATTACACGACACGCAATCCAGATGAAATGACGAGCGCGGAGCGTTATAACGAGATCATCACGATCCTGGCGAGCGCCGTTGTTCGTTATAAAATTTCCCAGCACAATCAATTAAATAGCTCAGAAAATGAGAGAAGTTTGACTGGACTTCCCTTCACTTCGAAGCATTCATGTCCCAGCCGCAAACCCACGCAAGTGAGAGCGGAGAAAGGGGCAAAACAATGAAAATAGACATATTAAAAGAGTACGCCACGCTGGAAGCGATGGATGCAAAGGATCTGCTTCAGGTTTGGAAACGTTATTTTGATGTGCCTCCCCAGTCACGAAACAACCGCACTTACCTGATCAACCAGATCATCTACCGGATGCAGGAGCTTATTTATGGCGGATTGACCAAATCAACGATTGATCGTCTGGAAGCGCTGGCCGAAGGCAAAACCGTCCAGCAGTGTCGCAGTGATGTTATAGTCCTTTGCATAAATAATTATACGTGTTATAATGTTTTTCATGAGCAAGTCTTATGATTTACGTGTGAGCTATGGCCAAAAGTGGTGTATGAGTGATTAGTCATCCAGCGCACCTTTGAGGATTTTGTATATCATTTTCTGCGATGCCGTCTACAAAATTTATGCCCCGGATGACATTTTCGAGCTGATCAAAGCCTCTGATTTTCATCCACCTTTTTTCTGCCGAGAGCGCGAGCTTGAAGACCATGGCCGATAAGCTGGTTTCCGAGACACAGTTTTTCACCTTATCAGACCTCAGCCTTACCGCAGAAAACAGGCTTTCAATGGCATTTGTCGTACGAATATGGTGCCAGTGCCGGGCCGGAAAATCGTAAAAAACCAGCATCGCCTCTTTGTCTTTTGTCAGGCATGTCATGGCGGCTGGATATTTATCGCCAAACACGGCCTCCATCTCGTTATAGGCTTGTAGGGCATCTTTCTTGGTTTTGGCCTGCCAGATTTGATGGATATAGGATTTGGCCGGCTTTTGTACTTTTTTAGGCAGTTTCGCCAGAACATT
>JBKHBN010000030.1:0-21664 GCA_046542355.1 Alphaproteobacteria bacterium
ATCTTCAATTTATTTGTTCTTCGCCAGAAAATTGGCCTTTTTTACGGGTGACTACGTAGCTATCAATGGCCATAAAAGTCTCTTTCGTGTTGAGAACCCGATGCGATTATTATACATAATGTTTGTTCAGGCGGCAAGTTAGAAACAGGTCAGGTGTTATGTCTCGTTCATATATCGATTTCGATTGTGAATTTTCCTTCTCTCCTGTAAGAGTAGGCTCCATGAAACCAGCATCACGCATTAAGGCAACTATTGAAATATTGAGCAGCACGCACCGCTCACGCGTTCCTCTGGATAAATGCGTGGGTGATTATATGCGCGTGCGCCGTTATATCGGCTCCAAAGATCGGAGCAATATCGCCGAACGTATTTACGATATCACACGCGCCCATGCACGGCTTGGCTGGTGGCTGGAGCGGGTAAAGCATGAGGATACGCCGCGCGCACGGGTTATGGCCTGGGTTATTCTTGGCGAGCAGGCCGATGAAAAGCGGCTAAAGGATTTGTTTGATGGGTCAAGATATGCGCCTGAATCTCCAAGCGATAATGAGCTTGACTTTGCCCGTAAGCTGATCGGCCAGCCTTTGATGCGCAAAGATATGCCGGAGCATGTTCTGGTTGAATGTCCGCCAGAGCATGAATCCCTTTTGCGCGCGCGTTTTGGGGATGATTTTGCTGAGGAAATGAATGCCATGCTCCAGCCCGCACCTCTGGATTTGCGCGTTAACGGGTTTTTGGCTGATAAAGAAAAAGTCATGGCCTATCTTAAAGCCGATGGTGTAAAGGTCAATGAAACGGCGCTGTGCCCTTGGGCTTTACGATGTGAAAGCAAAGCCTATCTTTCGCGCACCAAAGCTTTTGCCAAAGGCTGGGTTGAGATTCAAGATGAAGGCTCTCAGCTTATTGCGTGGCTCTGTGATGCGCAGCCGGGCATGCAGGTGCTTGATTACTGCGCCGGAGCGGGTGGGAAAACGCTGGCTTTGGCGACGGCTATGCAGCGCAAAGGGCGCATTGTGGCCATGGATACAGATGAGCGGCGGCTTGAAAAGGGGCGCAAGCGCTATCGTAAGGCCGGGGTTGCAGATATTATCGAGCTTCGAAGCCTGTCTGATGAAAAGCAGCACAAATGGCTCAAGCGCCAAAAAGGGAAATTTGATGTTGTCTTGATCGATGCGCCTTGCAGCGGCAGCGGTACGTGGCGGCGCAACCCTGATATGCGCTGGCAGACTTACGGGCCTGCGCTGGAGGAGCTTACCGTTATTCAGGCACAAATTCTGGATCAGGCGCATAAATGCGTTAAATCTGGCGGGCGGCTGGTTTATGCAACATGCTCTTTATTCGATGCAGAAAATGAGGATCAGATCACCCGTTTTCTAGAGCAGTATCCTGATTTTGAAATTTATAGCCTTGATAAGAGTTTGGGGCTTGGTCACCCCTATATGCGCCTTAGTCCTTTGCGCCATAAAACGGACGGGTTTTTTGCCGCTGTTTTGCGCCGCAAGGCATAATTATTCAGCCCAATGCGCATTCAGGCTGCATGGCGTAGCCTTGGCAGGGAGCATTACTTGCCAATATACACTCTATTGCGGTGTGAACATCCTTTGCAACCACATCAACATATTCAGGCATGTCGGCATCCGGCTCAAAGTCCGGTGATATGAGCACCGTTGTCATACCAAGGTCTTTGGCATTTTTCAGGTTTTTTGGCGTATCTTCTACCATAATGTATCCTATGCCTCGCTTTTTCGAATCCTGTGTTTGCGGAGCGCCCAGACGATCAAGGGCTTCTTCAAACATTTTTGTTGAAACCGACTTGCCTTCAGGTACATCATCTTTTGTTACAATCGTTTCCCGATCAAAAAGAGCTGCTATCCCCGTTTTCTCTAATGTGAAGGCTGTCCATTCAAGGTTACCATGAGTGGCGATAGCTGTTGGGATTCCGTTTTCTTTCAACTGTCTCAATCCAGCAAGAGGAGTTGTTTGCATATCAAAGAATGTCGCTGTATTTGCTTTTTGTATCATTTGTCGATAGTGCTCATTGCGCATATCGGGCGCTGGCACTCCATATTCATACGTGAATATTTCCAGTGACCCCCCGTATTCTTGGCGGCTTTCTTGGATCAAGTCTTCAATTTTACTTCTATCTTGCAGATCTGGAATCAATGCTCTGATTGCATCAATAGCGGCTTCCATATGGAGACTGTTGGCTTCACCTTCCCGGTACAAAGTCAGATCATTATCAAAAACAACGCCCAGTACTCTATGGGCAAAGCAATGACTTTCACCTTTTCGAAGGAAAATAGTCATGTTCTTTTCTTACCTCTTCACTGTAATATTCATACATTCTTATATAACTTTTCTTGCCTCACCGTAACAATATATTGTCAACAAATAATTAACCGGGCATATATAACCAATCAGACCGTATCGCACATAATATGCGATGATCCTGCTTTGGTTTACTGACATTCATGTTCAAGCAAGACTGTTAAATCAAGCGGCTAAGCGGCTTCCACGGCTGAGCGATTGCGCATAATTTTTGCGGCTTCTACCATGTTTTCGAGCGCAGGTTTTACCTCTTCCCAGCCACGGGTTTTCAGGCCGCAATCCGGGTTGACCCAGATCTGCCGCTCATCGAGCACATTCTTGGCTTTCTCAAGCAAATCAACCATCTCATCAACATTGGGAACGCGCGGGGAGTGAATATCATACACGCCAGGCCCAATCTCATTGGGGTATTTATAAGCAACAAACGCGTCGAGCAGTTCCATTTGCGAGCGTGATGTCTCAATAGAGATTACATCGGCATCCATTGCTGCGATTGATTCAATAATATCGTTGAACTCTGAATAGCACATATGGGTGTGGATCTGAGTTTTATCTTCTACGCAGCATGAAGCAACTCTGAAATCTTCTACAGCTCTATCGAGATACGCTTTCCAATCCTCTTTGCGCAAAGGCAGTCCTTCGCGGAAAGCGGCCTCATCGATCTGGATGATGCGGATTCCGGCGGCCTCAAGGTCGGAGACTTCATCACGAATGGCCAGTGCTATCTGGCGCGATGTTGCGCTTCGGGGCTGGTCATCTCGCACAAAAGACCATTGCAATATAGTCACCGGCCCGGTTAGCATTCCTTTCATTACCTTATCTGTTTGTTCCTGCGCGTATTTTGACCATTCTACAGTCATAGCGCGGGGGCGTGACACATCGCCATAAATGATTGGCGGCTTCACGCAGCGCGAGCCATAGGACTGCACCCAGCCATATTTGGTAAAGGCAAAACCTGAGAGCTGCTCACCGAAATATTCTACCATATCATTACGCTCGGCCTCACCATGCACGAGAATATCAATACCGATATCATGCTGAAATTCTACCACTTTTCTGATCTGCGCTTGCATAGCCTCTTTATATGAAGCTTCATCCAGCGTTCCTTTTTTGTGCGCAGCACGTGCCTTTCTGATTTCCTGTGTTTGCGGAAAAGAGCCAATTGACGTGGTTGGATATAAAGGCAGATTTAACGCGTCGCGCTGAAGCTGATCACGTTGCGCGAAAGGTGATTTGCGGCGCTTCATATCAGGGGTAATGGAAGCTGCGCGCTGTTTTACTTCTTCGTTGTGAATGCGGGAAGATGTCCTGCGGTCAGATTGCACAGCGTTGCTCAATGTAATTTGATCTGTAATAGCTTCGCGGCCTTCATTGATGCCTTTTGCAAGAACGGATATTTCTTCGATTTTTTGCATCGCGAAGGACAGCCAGCTTTTCAAAGACTCATCCATTTGTATTTCGCTGTTTAGATCAACCGGCGTATGGAGCAATGAACATGAAGGTGCAACAAATATACGCTCGGAGCCAAGCTTTTCTGCCGCCTTCTCCAGCAAGTCCAATGATGCTGACAAATCGTTGCGCCATATGTTGCGGCCATCAACAATTCCAATAGAAAGCGCTTTTTCGTTGCCGATTTTGGCAAGCGCCTCATCCAGCGTCTGTGATGCAACATTCGCACTGGTATTGGCCTGATTGGAGCCGCGGCACAGATCAATATGCAGTGCATCGACCGGCAAGCTGTAAAAAAGGTCCGCATTGCCGCGCGGCGTATCAAAGTAAGAGGTGACAAGAATTTTTAGACCCTCGGGTTTTTGCAGGCTGGATGCTCCGTTATTGTACGCTGCATTCACGACCCCTTTTCCAATCGGGCACAGATCAAGGCAAAAGACCGGCTCGTCAATTTGTACCCATTGTGCACCTTTTTGTGCCAGTTTTTGTAATATCTCGTTATATACAGGAATTAGTTTTTTGACCGTTTCCTCATGTGTGAACCCATCATATTGTGCTTTACCAAGAAATACGTAAGTTGCCGGGCCTATCAGAACAGGGCGCGTTTCAATGCCCAGATCCTTTGCTTCCTGATAATGGTCAAATATCCTGTTTGAAGAGAGTTTCGGGGTCGTTCCTTCTTCAAATTCTGGCACGATATAGTGATAATTCGTATCATACCATTTGGTCATCTCCATGGCTGTTACATCCAGCCCATCGTTCTGCGCGCCGCGTGCCATGGCAAAATAGGTGTCCAGATCAACATTTTTTCCGCTCCATTTATACCGGGCAGGCACAAGACCCAGCGTTGCGGTCATATCCAGCACATGATCATAAAGAGAGAAATCATTGGAAGGAATGTGATCCAAACCAGCGTTTTTCTGAGCTTGCCAGTTCGCTTTGCGCAGCTCCTTGGCGGCATTGCGAAGCTCTTCTTGCGAGAGCTTTCCTTTCCAGTACCCTTCCACAGCTTTTTTAAGTTGACGCATGTCACCAATACGGGGGAATCCAAGATTTGTTGCTAAAGCCATGTCGGCACGCCTCCTATCAATTGTCTTTTTTCTTCCAGAGTTTATAAAAATAAACGAAAAATGTCCTGTTTCCGAAATAAGGTTTTCTTTGACAAAGATCAAGAGCAAGTCTAATTATTCTTGCATGATAGTGCGCTGCACCGCAGCATTATTCCTAAGCAAGTGCGGCGCGAACGACATCCTTTACAATATCGGCCTTATTAAGGGTATAAAAATGAATATGTTCCACATCATTTCTTATTAGATCTTCAACCTGCACTGTTAAAAGCTCTATTGCCAGCTTTCTTGCTTCATCGGGTTGGTCGAGCAAAGATCCAAATTTCTCATACATGGCTGATGGAACATGTGTCTGGCATCGTGCAGCAAATTTGCACATGCCCTCAAAATCATGAATCGGCAGCAATCCCGGGACAATCGATGTATCAATTCCAGCATTTCGGCATTGCTCAACAAAATGATAATATTGTTCATTATCAAAATAAAACTGTGTTATTGCACGGGTTGCTCCGGCATCGCATTTCTTTTTGAGCGCCTGAATATCATCTTCCAGCGAGGGGGCATCAGGGTGTTTTTCCGGATAAGCACCAACCGATATTTCCAAAGTCGGGTGCCAGCTCTTCAGCCCTTCAACAAAATCAGACGTATATTGAAAATAATCGCCATCATTATCCAAAGGCCAATTCAAATCACCGGGCATGTCTCCACGCAAAGCGATAATATGACCAATTCCTTTTTCCAGAAGCTTATCAACGTAAGTGCGCAGCTCATCTTTGGTCGCGTTGATGAATGTGAGGTGGGAGCCGACTGGAATATCAGTCATTTCCATCATTTTTTCTATCGTCTCGAGCGTGCCGCCTTTCGTTGTGCCCCCTGCGCCATAGGTCACGGTCATGAAATCTGGCTTTAGAGCAATTAATTCAGGCATTTGCGCCCATAACCTTGCAGATGCCTGCTCGGTCTTCGGGGGGAAAAGCTCAAATGAGAATGTCGTTTTGCGCACTGATCCAGCTTTCCTTAGTTTATACCATGACAACGTGCCAGGGGGCATATTAGAACATTCTTTCCTTACCTGTACAAATGCAAATTTTTCAGCGTTATGCATTTTCCTCTTCAACACGCGCTGATTTAACGCTAGAAAGAGACTGGCAAGGGCAACTATAAAACAAAGGTTTAACGTATTTCATGGCTTCCACCCCTAATTCTCACGATCATATTCTTATTTTGGATTTTGGCTCTCAGGTCACGCAGCTTATTGCGCGGCGATTACGCGAAAGCGGTGTTTACTGCGAGATCTGGCCATTTAATCAGGCCGATGATGCGCGCATTAAAGCTTTTGATCCGCGCGGCATTATTCTTTCTGGCGGCCCGAGCAGTGTTCTGGATAAAGAGGCAACGGCTGCGCCGGATATCGTTTTTGAGATGGGCGTTCCGGTTTTTGGCATCTGTCTTGGGCAGCAAACCATGGTGCAGCAGCTCGGCGGGCGCGTGGAAAGCGGAACATCGCGTGAGTTTGGGCGTGCTTTTGTTGATGTGTTGCAAGATTGTGAAATCACCACGGGCGTTTGGGAGAAAGGTGCGCACGAACAGGTTTGGATGAGCCATGGCGATCATGTGGCTCTGCTGCCCGAGGGGTTTGAGACAATCGCACGATCTGAAGGAGCGCCCTATGCTTTTATTGCTGATACGCCGCGCCGCTTTTATGGTGTGCAGTTCCATCCGGAAGTTATGCATACCTTGCATGGGCGTGAGCTCTTGAAAAATTTTACGCACCAAGTTTGCGGATGCAAGGGTGACTGGACTATGGCCTCGTTTCGCGCCGAGCAAATCGCAAAAATCCGTGAGCAAGTCAGGGATGGAAAAGTTATTTGCGGTTTATCAGGCGGCGTGGACAGCTCTGTTACGGCTGTTCTTATTCATGAGGCCATTGGCGATCAGCTCACATGCATTTATGTTGATACCGGTTTAATGCGCGCCGGTGAGAGCGAGCAGGTTATGCGCCTGTTTCGTGATCATTACAATATCCCGCTTGTTCATGAAGATGCCAGTGAACGTTTTTTGAGCGCTTTGGATGGTGTTGCTGATCCCGAGCAAAAGCGCAAAATTATCGGCTCCTTATTTATTGATGTGTTTGATGCGTGCGCATCACGCGTTGGCGGCGTTGAGTTTCTCGCGCAAGGGACGCTTTACCCCGATGTGATCGAAAGCGTGAGCTTTAGCGGCGGGCCTTCGGTTACCATCAAAAGCCATCACAATGTTGGTGGCTTGCCCGAGACAATGAATCTTAAACTGGTCGAGCCTATGCGGGAGTTGTTCAAAGATGAGGTGCGCGAGCTTGGGCGCGAGCTGGGCATGCCAGACGCTTTTATCCGCCGCCACCCCTTCCCGGGGCCGGGGCTTGCTATTCGCGTTCCGGGCGAGATTACGCCTGAAAAGCTCGAAATTTTGCGCAAGGCCGATGTGATTTATCTGGAGGAAATTGAAAAAGCCGGGCTTTATGATGAAATATGGCAGGCTTTTGCCGTATTGCTACCAGTGAAAACCGTTGGTGTTATGGGAGACGGGCGCACCTATGACCATGTTTGCGCCTTGAGAGCCGTTACATCTACGGACGGGATGACTGCTGATTACTACCCTTTCTCACATGAATTTCTGGGGCGCGTTGCCACGCGCATCATTAACGAAGTGCGCGGCATTAACCGCGTGGTCTATGATATTACCTCCAAACCACCGGGCACGATTGAGTGGGAATAAGATAAATGGCAAATACACCAACCAATATCAATGAAATCGCGATAGAAATAGCGCCCCTGATAGCTGACGAAGTTTCATCGGAAATGCACGTTACTGTAGCGCTTATTGGAGCGATCAGCGCACTGGGAGGCGTTTTACTTGGGATTTTCGGGAACGCTTTTGTAGAATGGTGCAGAGCTAAATCTAAAAGAAACCTTGATAAGCAACGAAAAGATTTATTAGAGACCTTGCTTAAAGATAAAAACCATGAATGGAGAAAATTAAAAACGCTCTCTCGTGTAATTGGTGCGTATGAAGACGAAACCAAAAGGCTGCTTATAGAAATTAAAGCCAGAGGCTCAGAAAGAGACGATGATTTGTGGCCTTTAATTTCAGACAAGCCCCTAGCGAATAAAGGTGAATTTTCAGAATGAATATCTTACGGCCTATGACTGTTGCCGATCTTCCGGCTATTGATACTGTGCAGCGCGCATCTTTTTTGCCCGAGCTGTGGGAGGATATGGCGCTATTCAAAGACATCTTGGCTCATTTCGATCAATCGAGCTTTGTGGCAGAGAAAGATCACTCATTGATGGGGTATTTGCTTACTCATCCTACTTACATAAAGCGCAATGATTTTGAATATGGTTGTCAAAATCTGGATGGCGGTGAAGATTATATATATCCATGATTTATGTGTTTGCCCGAAGGCACGGGGGATGGGCGTTGCCCGCTTGCTACTGGAGCATCTGTATATTTTTGCGAGAGATAATGGCTTTCTAAAATTATGCGCTATTGCTGTTCAAGGTGCCGAGCGCTTTTGGCTTCGACAAAATTTTGTTAAGGTTAAGCCCTACTCTTATAATGGCACATCTGGTAATGGCACGCCTGGCACGCTTATGGTAAGAGAGATTTAGATAAAAGCCAAAGGAGGTTTGATCCATGCTTGCCCTTATATCACCGGCCAAAAAGCTGGATTTTGAGTCTGAATGGAGCGGGTCTGATTACAGCCAGCCGGAATTGATGGATCATGCGCGTGAGCTTGTAGAACTCTTGCGCGGGTTTTCAAAAACCGGGCTGCAAAGCCTGATGAAGCTTTCTGATAAGCTGGGCACATTAAACCATGCGCGTTATCAAAGCTTTACAACCCCTTTTACACCGGCTAATGCCCGCCCGGCCATCAGTGCTTTTCGGGGTGATACATATATCGGTCTTGATGCCGATACGCTGGGGCGTGATGATATGATTTTTGCGCAGGAGCATTTGCGCATTTTATCAGGTCTTTACGGATTGCTCAGACCGCTCGATCTCATGCAGGCTTATCGCCTTGAGATGGGCACAAAGCTTCATAACTCCAGCGGGGAGGATTTATACGATTTTTGGGGTGATCTTCTCACGCAGTGCTGTAACAAAACCACCAAGGGGCACAAAAACCGCGCGGTGATTAATCTGGCCTCTCATGAATATATCAAGGCCATAAACCCCGATAAGCTTGAAAGCCCTTTCATCACCTGCCATTTCAAAGAAATCAGGGGCGGCGCTGCCAAAGTTATCGGGCTTTATGCCAAGCGCGCACGCGGCGCTATGGCGCGGTATCTTGTGAAAAACCGCATTGAGGAGCCTGAAGCGCTCAAGCGCTTTGATGTTGAGGGTTATGCCTATGATAAACGCTCTTCAGATGAGACAAACTACGTATTTATGCGTTTATCAGAGAAATAATTGAGAGCTGTGATAGACAAACAAACCCCCCTTCGCTCTTCTTCGTGTGTGGGGGAGGGGAATTGAGCGAAGGGGGCATCTCTTGCATGTGTGTGGGTTGCAGGAGAATGTTTATTTGTATGATTAGGTTATACACAGGATTTTTGATTACGTCAATAAGAAATTTAAATAAAAATAAGAAAACTTTATTTTTTTCTAAGTATTATGTATAAGGATTGTGGTTTATGCATAATCTATAGCATGTTTTTCATAATTTATATCTTGAAGTGTGGAAAACTTTGGTTTATATATAGTTTCGATTTCAATTTTTTAATATAATGGGTTCGTATGGGGATCTCCAGACATCAAATATCTGCGGCTATGGCTCTTTTAGGGCTAATGCAAAAGGATGTGAGCGCGGGAACAGGGATTTCTCAGGTGACCGTCTCCAACATGCTGCGCGGTGATGAGGCATGGACAACAAAACAAAGCACGATTGATAAAGTCGTTACCTATCTGGAGGATATGGGCGTTGAATTTTTGCCCAATGAAGGGCTGCGCCGCAAACCCCATTCCAGCATTGTACAGCTTGAGGGGCGCAAAGGATTTCTAGACTTTATGAGAATGGTGCTCGATAGCGCGCAATCCCCGGATGCTGATATTTGTGTGTCAGGCGTTGATGAGAGATTGTTTGAGCATTGGGTTGCAGATGAAACTGAAGAACATCTCAGGAAAATTACAGCATTACATGATAAATACGGGTTCAGTTTTCGTATTATGATTGAAGAAGGCGATAATCAGGTGCCAGCGTCAAGTTACGCGCGTTACAGGCGGTTACCATCAGGATATTTTACACCTTCACCCGTATATGTCTTTGGTGATAAAGTTGCCTTGATTGAGTTTGATTATGAAAACGCTTTTGTGTGGGTCATTAATAGCCGTAAGCTCGCAAAAGCGCAACGTAGACAATTTAATCTGGTCTGGGACAGGCTGGTAAAAAACAAAGCGGGTTAGGTAAAAATGAATCAAGATACTGCGTTAAGACAAGATACAATCGACTGGTTTTCCCGCAAGCGCGGCGGCCACATGCAAAAATACATGTTCGGAACCATCCCTAGGCCTGATGGAAGAACCGGTGCGAGCCTTTGGCATGAATTTCTTAAAGTTCAGAAAGATTATTATATCATTGGGGCAGAAGCCAGCATGATTCCCGGTTTAACCCGAGCGCTGGGGAAAAATTTTGATACGATAGTTGAATTTGGGGTTGGAGATGAACATTCTCTTCGTACAAAAACTCTTCCAATCATTATCTCACAGCCACTTCTGGAGCGATATCGCGGATTTGATATCTCATCAGACCAGCTTGCTTTTGCTGAAGAATTCCTGCGAGAACATGCGCCTCATGTAACGATGGAAAGCATTGTTGGTGATTTTTATGGAAATCCGATTACACCCAAAGGAAACCACGTATTAGGACTCTGTCTTGGATCAACCATTAGCAATTTGGACATGATGGCTGGCGAGCCTTTTCCAGCACAAACTCTTGTTGAAAATGTAGGAACACTTCTTAAAGCTTCAAAAGGATCCGAGGATGGCTCTTTAGGGTTTTCTTTTGATGCCAGCAGAGATTTTAATCGCACTGTTCAAGTCTACACACACCCTGTAACTCAAAAATTCGTTACCGGTGTAATGTACGATATTAAGAGTGTTCTCAAACCTGAAGGTAATTATGACCCTGCAAAATGGCAGTACCATGCGCTTGTCGATGAGGATAACTATGTTATACAAAACGGCGTTGTTCCTTTAAGTAATCAAAACTTCTCTATCGGTGGGCATAATTTTAATTTCAAACCAGGGGACGCTCCCCTTATCATTGTAAATGCCTTCAAGATTCCGCTTGATGTTATGCTAGGTATTCTTGATGAAGCCAAAGTAAAGTGCTGTAGTGATCCCATTCGCTCTAATGATCACCCCATGGTTATGCTTGAAATTGCATAGCTGCGTTTTACGCCTCTCACTCCTCCAGCAGAGCCGCTACGAAGCGCGGGACTTCCTGTGAGGCCGCGCCGTACATGCCGCAATCAAAGACATGGGCGTTTTTTGATGGCTCGAGGTTGATTTCCAGCGTTCCGGCTCCCGCATTTGCCGCCATAAGGACAAAGCCTGCGGCTGGATAGACATTGCCTGACGTTCCTATGGAAACAAAAAGGTCAGCCTGTGATAAGGCGGCGTCTATTTTATCCATGTGGTAGGGCATTTCTCCGAACCAGACGATATCGGGGCGCATCCCGCCTTTGACATTGCACGATGCGCATATATCTTCTATCGAAGAGTCCTGCCTTTGCGGCGCTTTTGTATGGCAATGGATACAAAAGGACATGCAGACCTCGCCGTGCATGTGAATGACCTCTGTGGTACCGCCACGTTCATGCAGATCATCAATATTCTGGGTAATAAGTGTTACTTTTCCCCTGTGCTTGCTTTGCAGCCGCGCGAGTGCCTTGTGAGCGTCATTGGGCGCGACATCATCACTAAACAAACCGTTTCGGCGCTCATTATAAAATTGATGGACAAGAATGGGGTTACGGATAAACGCCTGAGGTGTAGCGACATCTTCAACATGGTGACCGCACCACAACCCCCCTTCCCCGCGGAATGTCTGAAGACCGCTTTCTGCGGATATTCCCGCACCAGTGAGTATGGCAATATTAGGGTTTTTGCCTGCTTTTGTCTTGATATCGGATATAAATTCTTCGATTATATTGTCTTCGTGCATTGCTTTTGTGCCCTTTTCCGGTGCCTTGTCTGCATGTAAATATGCGTAGATGGACACGATAAAATGTGTTACGCTTCGCGTCAATCGGGATGGTTTATCTATGGAACTATACAGGAAAGGATCATCGTATGAATTTATTTGAGCATGTAAAACATTTTTTCTCTTCTTCTATGGACTCTGCTTCTGGCGGCGATCACGGCTCTTGCTGCTGTGGCGGCAAGGATAAAAGCGACCCCAAGACTTCGGAAGGCGAGTGTTGCGGGGAAGAGGACTGCGGATGCGAGGATGATAACACAAAGCCCGGCGGCGGTTGCTGCAGTTAAAATCTTATTTTTTAAACGGCATACTTAAAGGTGCTGGGCGCAACACCATGCGGAGGCCCATACCCATTGGAAGTTGTGGCCTCCGAGATGGCCGGTGACATCCAGCACCTCGCCGATGAAATGCAGCCCTTTGGTTGTCTTTGCTTCAAAGGTCTTGGATGATATGTCTTTTGTGTCTATACCACCAAGCGTTACCTCCGCGGTTCGATATCCTTCGCTTCCAGAGGGATAAATTTCCCACGCATTTATCATTTTGGCGACCTGTTCAAGCTTTTTATCTGATAGTTCAGCGATGCGATGGTCATGCCCGCTTTTTATAGCTACGAATTGTGCCAAACGCACTGGGAGCTTTTGTGCCAGCACGTTATGCAATAGTTGTCTGGGCTGTACCTGACGCATTTTTTTTAGCCACGGCAAGGCCTGTTGCTCGGGCAGCATATCAATCTTTATTGACTGGCTTTGTTTAGCGCCTCCTGCTTTTTGCCAGTATGTCGAAATTTGTAAAATCGAGGGGCCGGACAAGCCGCGGTGGGTGAATAGCAACCCTTCACGAAACGATACCTGCCCGCATGACACCCTTGCATCGATTGTAATACCGGAGAGCTTTTTTGTCTGCTCTAGCAGCTCATCGTCAAATGTGAGCGGCACAAGAGCGGCGGTGGGCGGAATAATGTCCAGTTCAAACTGCTTGGCCAGCTCATAGCCGAAATTGCTGGCGCCGATTTTGGGGATGGACAGACCGCCTGTGGCTATAACCAGTTTTTTACAAGTAAACTCTTTCTGATCGGCTCTCAGGGTGAAACTTTGCGAATTTTCATTGCGCGCAACTTTACTGACTTTTGTCTTGAGGTGAATATGACCGCCATTATCCAGAACGCCCTCTTTGAGCATATTTATAATTTGCCCGGCGCTTTTATCACAAAAAAGCTGGCCTCTTGAGTATGTTTGCGCGTTATCCGGGTCATATTGTTTTTCGTGATAAGCGATGTTTCTTTCCTCCAGAAGCGCAATAAAATCATGAGGGGTAAAGCGCCTGAGCGCAGACTTACAAAAATGAGGGTTGTTTGAGATGAAATTTTGCGGGCTATTGTGAAGGTTAGTGAAGTTACACCGTCCCCCGCCTGAAATGCGGATTTTCTCGGCTATTTTTCCAGTATGTTCCAACACGGCCACCTTCAGACCGCGCACCCCTGCCTGCCACGCGCACATCAACCCTGCGGCTCCTGCGCCAATAATGATTACGTCGTATTTTTGCAATGTTGCCCTATCCCGATAAACTAGCCAAATTCAAATGTTTGTGCGATCATACCATTTTTAAAAGTATCTTCATGATTTTGACATTTTTTAATTTCTATTTTTTTATTGGCATCATTATTATGACAATCTTGTATAAACCGCAAATGAATTTTCTTTTTGACCTGAGTGTTTTTTTTGCATTTACATGTCTTGTGTGCATAAACGGCCTCGCCTATGTTAGGAAAATCCGAAACAAGGGGATTCTCAGTAACAATTTAAATTCAGGGATATAAAACGATGCGTGATCAACAGCCAAATAATGTTCTTAATATCAAAACAGGACTTGCTGAAATGTTAAAAGGCGGGGTGATTATGGATGTGGTCACGGCTGATCAGGCCAAAGTCGCTGAAGATGCGGGCGCTGTGGCTGTGATGGCTCTGGAGCGGGTTCCTTCCGATATTCGCAAGGCTGGCGGAGTAGCGCGCATGAGTCCTCCTGAGATTATTCAGGAGGTTATGGATAGTGTGTCTATTCCAGTGATGGCAAAATGCCGGATTGGTCACTTTGCCGAAGCCCAGATTCTGCAGGAAATGGGCGTTGATTATATTGATGAATCAGAGGTTTTAACACCTGCTGATGAGGAACATCATATCAACAAACATAACTTCAAAGTGCCGTTTGTCTGTGGGGCTCGTAATCTGGGTGAAGCCTTACGCCGAATCGGTGAGGGCGCGGCTTTGATGCGCACCAAAGGAGAGCCGGGAACTGGAAATATTGTCGAGGCTGTGCGCCATATGCGGCGCATTAATGCCGAAATCAAGAAGGCCTGCTCTATAGATGAAGCAGAGCTTATGGCTTTTGCCCGTGATCTTGGAGCGCCATACGAGGTTTTGTTGATGGTTCGCAAAGAAGGCAAGCTGCCTGTGCCTAACTT
The DNA here is from genome assembly GCA_046542355.1 of Alphaproteobacteria bacterium. Lineage (GTDB taxonomy): Bacteria > Pseudomonadota > Alphaproteobacteria > Micavibrionales > Micavibrionaceae > UBA1672. Next base: position 14,546 of record JBKHBN010000030.1, read on the forward strand.
TTCTGCCGGCGGCATAGCAACGCCCGCTGATGCGGCGATGTGCATGCAGCTTGGCGCTGAAAGCGTGTTTGTTGGCTCGGGCATTTTTAAAAGTGATAACCCTGAAAAGTTTGCCAAGGCTATTGTCAAAGCCACAGCGCATTATAATGATCCTGCGGTTGTTCTTGAAGCTTCCAAAGAGCTTGAGGGCGTTGCCATGCGCGGCACGGAAATCTCGGAGATTGAAGAGCCGATGCTCATGGCAAATAGAGGATGGTAGCCTCTTATGACAATAAGAAAGCCCATCATCGGCGTTTTGGCGCTACAAGGCGCTGTGCAGCCCCATAAAGCTCATATTGAAGCTGCAGGTGCGGAGTTTCGCGCTGTGAAGACCCTTTCGCAATGCGAGGGGGTGGACGGTTTTATTTTACCCGGCGGGGAGAGCACAACCATGCTCAAGCTGATTGAGCGTTTTGATCTATGGGACGGGCTGGCAGCGCAGTTTGCGCAAAAACCGGTCTGGGGCATTTGTGCAGGCTGTATATTGCTGGCCGAGCGCGTTACAAATCCTGAGCAAAAATCGTTTGGGCTTTTGCCTGTTACAGTGCAGCGCAATGGTTATGGCCGCCAGATTGACAGTCATTATGCCAATATTGACGGGTATAGTGTTTCTTTCATTCGTGCGCCGATTATTTGCGATGTTTCACAAGATGTTCAGGTTCTGGCAGAGCATAATGGCTCAGCCGTTTGGGTCAAAAAAGGCACGGCCATTGCTACGACATTTCATCCCGAGCTTACCAATGATCGCCCTTCTCCCATGCATAGCATGTTCGTGGAAATAGCCGATATCAGCCGATAATTTGGCTTGATTTTGATCGTCTTGACTTCCCCTGTACAACCTCCTAGGCTCGCGGCAATAACAAGGAGATATTAAAGTAAGATGTATTATATTTCAACGCGCGGCGATGACGGCCAGCCCAAAAGTTTTGAAGAGGTCTTGCTGGCTGGTATGGCGTCTGACGGGGGTCTTTATGTCCCTGAGACTTGGCCGGAGATCGATATTTCTGTCCTGAAGGGAAAATCTTACAGCGACGTTGCCTTTGCAATCATGTATCCGTTTGTAGAAGGCTCTATTCCTGAAGATGTTTTTAAAGATATTATCCAAAAAACATATGCAGGCACTGTGTTTCGTGACAGCGCCATAGCCCCTTTGCATCATTTGGAGGGGTATGGGGATGGTTCAATTCATATTATGGAGCTTTTCCACGGGCCGACGCTCGCTTTTAAGGATGTGGCTTTACAATTATTGGGGCACTTGTTTGACTACACGCTCAAAACGCAAAAAAAGCGTGTAACCATTGTCGGCGCAACGAGCGGTGATACCGGATCAGCGGCAATCGAGGGGTGTAAATCCTGCCAACAGGCCGATATTTTTATTCTCCACCCCAGCGGGCGGGTCTCCGATGTGCAGCGCCGGCAAATGACTACGGTTAAAGCGTCCAACGTCTTTAACATTGCGCTGGATGGCACTTTTGATGATTGTCAGAATATTGTCAAGGCCCTGTTTGCCGATAAAGATTTTTGTAGCACTTTACAGCTCTCGGCTGTGAATTCTATTAACTGGGCGCGGATTATGGCGCAGATTGTTTATTATTTTACTTCAGCGCTGGCCTTGGGTGCGCCCGAGCGCCCGGTTTCCTTTGTTGTGCCTACAGGAAATTTTGGCAATGTCTTTGCAGCTTACAGTGCCAAGAAAATGGGGTTGCCAATCAAAACTTTGGGGATTGCGAGCAATCAAAACGATATTTTAACGCGGTTTTTTGAAAATGGCGTCATGCAAATTGATGAGCCTTACAAGACCCTTAGCCCATCAATGGATATCCAGATTTCCAGTAATTTCGAGCGCTATTTGTTTGATTTATTTGGTCGCGATCCCATGCGCCTTGGTGCGGTCATGCGCAGTTTTAAGGAATGCGGCCATTTCGCCGTTAGTCCTGAACATCTTGAGAATGCGCGAGCCATCTTTCAGGCCAGCCGTAGTGATGATGTTTTAACTCTTTCTATGATTAAGGAGGTTTATGAGGCTTGCGGTTACTGTCTTGACCCGCATACAGCCGTCGGGATGCCTCAAGCCAAGGACATTGCGCAAAATTCGGATGAGGATCATCCTGTTGTGCTATTGGCCACTGCGCATCCGGCAAAATTTCCAGATGCGATAGAACGCGCTATTGGTATGCGGCCTGACTTACCCGAACATATCGCTGACCTTTATGAGCGCCAGGAATTTATGAGCGGACAACCTAATGATTTAAATACGATCAAAGCCTATATTGAAAAACACTCGCGCGTTGTTATTTGATCTTTCAATTCTTTTGCGTTTTCCCTAGAGTGGCACCAAATGAAGGATGATGAATGTTATGAGTGAGAATACTGTTAGACTGACGACCCTTCCCAATGGGCTGCGTGTTATTACGGATCGTGTGACATCCGTTGAAAGTGTTGCGCTTGGGGTGTGGGCCGGGGTTGGCACGCGCAATGAAGATTTGAGCATTAACGGAACGGCTCATATGGTTGAGCACATGTTGTTCAAGGGCACGGAAACGCGAAATGCAAGAGAGATCGTTGAGGCGATAGAAGATCTTGGCGGACATATGAACGCCTATACTAGCCGCGAGGTTACCAGTTATCATATTCACTTGCTTAAAGATGATTTGCCTTTAGCGCTGGATGTTCTTGGCGATATGGTTCAGCGCTCTGTTATGCCTGAAGCGGAAATAGAACAGGAGCGCGGGGTTATCCTACAGGAAATCGGTATGTGCCATGATACGCCTGATGATATTATTTTTGATCACTATTTTGAGACAGCTTATCAAGCGCAGGCGCTCGGGGCACCGATTTTAGGGCAAGCGGACATCATCGCCAATATGCAGCGTGACACTCTGATGTCTTACGTCAAACAACTCTATACACCCTCGCGCCTTGTGGTCTGCGCAAGCGGAAACCTGGATCATGATGATTTCGTCCAGCGTGTTGAAGGCTCCTTCACGGCTTTGCCAAAATGTGGGAATGATAATAAAAAAGCGGCCTTATATACAGGAAATAATGAGCACCGCGAGCCCAGAGATCTTGAGCAAAGCCATATTATTCTTGGATTTCGCGGGGTTTCGCGCGTTGATGAGCAATATTACGCCGCGCAGGTTCTGGCCAGCTTATTTGGAGGCAGTATGTCATCGCGCCTCTTTCAGGAAGTGCGGGAAAAGCGCGGGCTGGTTTATTCAGTCTATAGTTTTCATAGCGCCTATAGTGATGATGGCCAATTTGGTGTTTATGCCGGTACGGGGCCTGGAAAGCTCGCTGAGCTAGTGCCTGTGGTGTGTGAAGAGATATTAAAGCTGAGTGATAGCTTGACTGAAAAAGAACTCAACCGCGCCAAAGCGCAATTACGCTCTGCTACAATGCTGGCGCGCGAGTCAATGATGAGCCGTGCAGACCAAAACGCCAAAAGCCTGCTTTTGCATGGAAAGATTCGTTTACCCGAGGACATTATTGAGGGGATCAATGCGGTGGATATCCCGGCGCTGCAGCGCATCTCGAAACAGATTTTTTCTTCCAGTCCAACACTGGCAGCGCTCGGCCCGCTCAATGAGCTGGAAGATTTTGAGCGTGTTAAGCAGCGTTTGCAAGCATAACCATCCGGTAAAATATTTTTGTTTTTATGAAAAATTTTATCCGGTGGTTTTTATATCCAAAAGTATATTTAATCTTTACTTTTTTAACATAATATATAAATAAGGTATTATTTTTAATAAAATATGCAGTTGGAAATTTTTTCTTGCTTTTATGTAAAGAATTCATTAAGGTGCCGCTAATGTAAACAAGTGGTACGTGTTGTGGGTATACAAAAATCAGCTTTATAGCTGCCGTGTATGTCATTAGCAGTCGATACCATCATTATTTGAAAAACTAAGACATAAAATTTGGGGAATAGATTATGGTAAATTTAATTGATTATGAGTACGGCGTGCAATATTGGGGTACGCTTACAACTGTCACAAATCAAACTTATACAAATGCGTATACGGGTGAAACAATCACCATCAATGGTGATTACCATGTTAATGACTTTATTCTAAATGCCAGCATTTATAGCGCTCCTGTACTTACTGAAAATAACCAAACATCAGGTCTTTGGACTTTGACCAACGATGCCGGCGAGCAGATGTTTTATGGCTGGGAATCTTTCAGCATGCTTGGCGGCACTGATATCCTGCTTTTGGACAGCACAAGCATAGAGCTTGGTGATCTTAATCTTTATGCCGGTGAGGGCGATGGTATTATATGGTCTAATTCCGGCAATGACATCATTTATGCTCAAAGCGGTGATGATATTATTCACGGCGGGCCGGGTGATGACACTATTTACGGCCAGGCCGGTAACGATACCCTTCGCGGCGGCACAGGAAATGACATCCTGGAAGGCGGTGACGGAGATGATACATATTTCTATGACAAGGGTGATGGAAATGACGTTATTACTGAGTCATCAGGTCTGGATACTTTGCAGATAGGCAGCGGTCTGAGCTTCTTTTATTTGTGGGAATATCAAAGTGGTGATGACCATATCATCAATTTTGTCGGCAGCGGATCAATTACCGTTACTGATTTTTATTCCAGTGATAACGGCGCCGTGCTTGAGCAAATTGTTTTTAGTGATGGCACCGTCTATGACCTGACCAGACATCTTTCTTTGAACGAACCTCCATCAGCACTGGCAGACAAATATACAACCAATGAAGATGAACCTTTGGAAGGCAATGTTCTGGATAATGATTATGACGTGGATGGCGATGTTATCACTGTGACAGAAACAGGGACATTCAGCACCAGAGAAGGCGGCGAAATTATTATTCAGGCGGACGGGTCTTTCGTCTATACGCCTCCTGAGAACTATAGCGGGATTGATAAGTATATTTATAATATTACTGATGGTGGTTTAGTAGAGAGCAGTGCCCAGATAACCTTTACTATCAATGCCGCGCCTGTTGCTGCTGACGATATTTTTCATCTCAATGAAGATGAGGTCGTCAATCACAATCTTGCAGACGCTGCGAACAATCCCGATGATCAATATGATTATGATCCTGATGGAGATTTCATCTTCTTTGAATCAGGAGTATTTGAAACAGCGCAAGGTGGTACAATTGACATTGCTGATGAAGGCCAGTTTCTTTACACGCCGCCTGAGAACTTTAGCGGCACGGATTCATATGTCTATACGATCTATGATTCAGAAGGCGCCGCAGACACAGCAACGGTAACTTTTGTTGTCCGATCCTTGAATGATGCACCTGTTGCGCAAGGCGAGTCTTTTGTTACTGATGAGGATGCAGCGGTTAGCGGAAATCTTCTTGAAAATGACTCTGATGCGGATGGTACCATCTCAATCGTTGCCGATAGCTATGCTACGGAACAAGGCGGCAGCATCGAAGTAGCCGAAGATGGGACATTTACTTACACGCCGGCTGAAAACTTCCATGGCACAGATAGCTTCACTTATACAGTGACCGATAATGACGGTGCGACCGCTACAGCAACAGCGACCTTCACTGTTAATAGTGTCAATGACGGGCCTGTCGCTGAAGATGATGTCTTTAACGGTAGTGAAGATGCGCAAATCGCAGGCAATGTTCTTGGAAACGATACCGATATTGATGGTGATGCGCTTAGCGTTACAGCAGGTGTCTATGAAACCGCGCAAGGGGGAAGCGTTACCATCGCTGAAGATGGTTCCTTCACTTATACGCCGCTTGCCAACTTCAACGGTCAAGACAGTTTCTCATACGAGGTTAGCGATGGCACTGATGTTGATACTGCCTTGGTTACGCTGAATGTTGAGGCTGTCAATGACGGGCCTGTCGCTGAAGATGATGTCTTTAGCACAGATACAGGCTCTATTACAGGTAACGTTCTTGCCGATAACGGAAATGGTGCTGATAGCGACATAGATGGCGACCCTCTGGCAGTTGTAGCCGGTGTTTATGCCACGGATCACGGTTCTGTTACAATCGAGGGCGATGGATCTTTCACCTATAATGCTGATGATGGTTATACAGGAGAGGATTCCTTTACCTATACTGTGACAGACGGGGTTGATAGTGATACTGCCACGGTTTCCCTTACTATTGAAAGCTCTCTTAATCAGATTATTGGTGGCGAGGGCAACGATACGCTTAGAGGAAGCCAAGGTGATGATATCATTGATGGAGGAGAAGGCAGCGACAGGCTTTTGGGTCGCAATGGCGATGACTATCTCTATGCCGGTGAAGGTGATGACCGTCTAAATGGCGGAAACGGAAACGACTCCTTATATGGTGAAGAAGGTAATGACCGTCTTTACGGCGATAGAGGCGATGATTCCTTGTTTGGCGGCGAAGGTGATGACTATCTGAGCGCCGGATCGGGCGATGACATCCTTTACGGTGAATATGGTCGTGATGGGCTTTACGGCGGCAGTGGCAGTGACGCCCTTTATGGTGGTGAAGACAACGATGTTCTGGTTGGCGGCTCCGGCAATGACATGCTTTATGGCGGCGCTGGCGATGATTACCTCTTTGACACTTCAGGACAAGACACTTTTGTTATTGGGGAGGGCTCTGATTTTATTTTCAGTGCTGGACGCGGTGATACTTTTGTCTATGACGTTATGGATGATGAGATTGATACGATCTACGGTTTTTCAGCCGGATCAAGAGGGGATACGCTTGATATCTCCCAAATTCTCAGCGGCTATGACGAACAAACAGATGACCTTTCAGACTTTGTTCGCATTGAGGGTGAAGGCTGGTGGGGCTGGTCAAGTTCTGTTTCCGTGGATGTTGACGGTGGTGGCGATAGTTTTGTACAGATTGCCTCTCTGGCCTTCTCATTCCTTGGTAATAACACAGATGCAGAAGATCTGGTAGAATCAGGAAACCTTATCGTCTAGAGCCTATTCATTACACGAATTTATTATAATCAGGCTGTATTATTCAATATGGCCTGTTTTTCTTTAGTGGCCAATCATCAAACAAAGGGAACCTCTATAATCCATTGCGGAATTAATTATACGCTTTAATAATATCGTCGATAGATTTGTCATTG
>JBKHBN010000064.1:0-4156 GCA_046542355.1 Alphaproteobacteria bacterium
TAGTGTTACCTATGTCTCCGGTATAATCTGTTACCCATGTCTCCGGTATGGACCTAGGTGATGTCCGCACACCAGACCTGATTAGGACGATTGACCTCTAACCCTCTGAGCAAATAAGGATAAGTCTTGTGATGAGGATGAGGATCGGACGTGCGGGGCCTTTGGTATATTGCTTCAATCCCCATCAACCGCATCAGACGCCGCACGCGGTGACGTCCGAGACAATAGCCCTGACGCCGAGGTTATCATTGGACAGCTCTACCATTTCCTGACGCCTCCTAACCCCAACCGGCTGGAGGCATCTGCTAAAAAATCCCGTTCCACCGTCAACTGGCCGATCTTCGCATGCAGTTCCTTGATTTCTTTGTCGTGATCCCGGTCCTGCGCTTCCAGCTTGCCCGAAAAACTAGCCTCTAGCGACGCTCGCGTCCTCCCGCAACGCCGCCAGCACCACCTGCGCCTTGAACTTCGCAGGATAATTCTTCCGTATCTTACTCATCAATTATACCCCCTCCTTATAGGGCCTTCCCAGAGCTTAACACACTGTCCGAATTTCCAAGACCAGCTCTCTCCCAGTCAATAGCATTCGCCAATCTCACCAAAGAATCGCGCATGTCGACGAAGTCTTCCAAACGCGGACGAAACATGTCTTCTTAACCAGAACTTTTAGGATTTTTCTTAAGCCTCTTTTGCAACCTTTTGATCTCTTCAAAACAATATGTTGCAGTTTATTACCTTACAAAGCGCCTGGGAATCCGCTCATCCACTCATATCCAGAACTTTTTTACGGGGGACTAATTAATACTGCCCGCCGACCGCGTTCATTTTCTGCGGGGTAAGCGGTGCAATAGGAGCAATGGGTGGAGTGCCGTAGTTCGCTTGCGGTTGTCCTATCGGCTGTACAGGCTGAACGGGTTGAATGGGCTCTGGTGCCATGATCTGTACATCCTGTACATAAGGCGGTTTGTTCGGTACGTCTGTCATGGATGTGCGTACCAGATCGGCAATCTTTGCGGCGCGGTCACGGTCAAGTGCGCCAGAGAGCGCATAAACGAGCGGCCCTTCCTGCCAGTAAGCGATAGACTGGTTTTCTTTTTGCGCAAACTCGATGGTTGGCGCATCTTTTTCCCAGCGGGTTTTCATGTAGAGTTTGATCGCATCACCGGAGGAATTGGTGTATTTGAGTTCGACAAACTCCTGCGATCCGCGCGTGACCAGCCGCCGCTGCTCCAGTGTGTACCCGGCTTCGGTCAAATTCGGCGCCTGCATTTCAAGCGCAACTTTCTGCGTCAGCCAATTGAGTGGATCGGTTTGCGTTCCCGCATTAATTTCCAGTTTTTGCACCGGCATGGCCTCAAAAGGCGGTTCGGTATTCAGTGCGACCTGATGCAGGAAATTACGTACCATGCCGTCTTCTTTGGAGATAACGCCGCCACTTTGATAAGCGCCAAGCCAGCCGCCCCCGGCAGATAAAGCGCACAGAACGGCAATCGCGGCAACCCGGCCAACGGCAGGCCATATATTTCTGACTGGGCGGTTTAGAATGGAAAGCAGGCGCTGCGGTACGGCTTCATCAGCTTCATGCTCATAGGCTTTGCGGAGCAGCTTGTTATATTCGATATAATCCTGCACCTCTGCCGCTTTTTCAGGGTGGCGCTTCAAGTATTCCTCAACCTTGCGGACGCGGTGATCATCAAGCAGCCCGTCAACATAAGCGTGCAAATCACGCTCATCAATCGTTTCAAAGGGTTGTATATTATCATTCGTAGTGGTCATGACTTTATTCTCGTGGATGTTTTTTCATCTTTATCATGTAGCGTTGTATTCTTCATCTCGGCGCGTAAATCTTCTCGCGCCCTTGCCAGTCTGGACCTGACCGTGCCGACCGGAATATCCATGATTTGTGCGGCCTGGTCATAGGAAAACCCCTCTACAGCGACCAGCAATAAAACCTCACTGTGTCTGGGTTTTAGATTTTCCAGCGCTTTTAGCATTCTCTGACACTCCAGTTTTGTATCTTGTGATGCATTAACAGCCATGGCCGGGCTTTCACTCATATCATCTGCGGCCACTTCTTTCAGATTGGCCTGCTTGCGGTAACGGTTCAAAAACACTGTGTACTGTACACGGTAAAGCCAGCTTCTGATGCTGCCCTCGCGCCGCCATGTGTGGCTTTTCTTTATGGCGCGCTCCAACGTATCCTGCACCAAATCATCTTTATCGCCATTTCCGCGCATTAAAGTCTGCGCATAGCGGCGCAGCGCCGGGATCTCCCGCGCAATCATCCAGTTTATTTCCCGGCGTTCATGCTGGTTCAGCTTCGTCAAATACAAGGCTCCTTTGCCTCTACTAACCATATGACAGCGTCCACGTCAAAAAAGTTCCAAAATAAAAATGGAACTTTTTTGGCAAAAGCCTTGTCAAAGGGATTGGATCATACCTGAAACTTAAGGAGAAAGAGAAAAATGTCTTTAATAAAACGCATAAAACAATCCCAAAAAATCGTGGGTTTAACACTCGGTGTTTTGACAGTTTTGAGTTTTGTTTTAATGTCGCCTGCGAACGGTCAAAGTGCTTATGAAAGTATGGCAACGCAGGAAAGCGTTCATGTGCCTGCTACCAAGCTGCGGCTCTTTATTCAGGCTCAGGAAGCCGTGAATAATGTGCAGGATCAATATCTTCAGGCCGCTCAAAATCCCAGCAGTGAAACAGCAGACAGTCTACAACGCAGTATGGGTGAAGAAATTGTCCGCACGATAGAGGCGCGCGGCCTTACTGTTGATGAATACAATACTATTCTGGCAGAGGTGCAGAAAGCCGAGGGCGATACGGCAAAACGCTATTACGATATGATCCGCACAGAATAATTTTGGAACTTTTTTTACCGCTCACCTGTCATAGGGGTGCAAAAGCAAACTACTAAACCAAAAAAGGAGCTATTTACATGCTTTCACTAAAAAATAAAATTCTCATGACCGCTGCCGCTGTTGGGTTGTTATCCACAGGCGGCGTGGCCACTGTAGCTAATGCACAGGACAGCTATATGCCGCCGCAAAGCCAGCAACAACCGCAAATGAATGTAACCGATGCGCAGTTACAAGAGTTTGCCAAAGCGCAGGCCGCTGTCGGACAAGTGCAATCAAAGTTTCAGGAGCAGGCTCAAGCTGTAGAAACGCAGGAAGAATTGCAGATGATACAGCAACAGGCCAATGAACAAATGGTTCAGGCCATTCAGCGAACGGATTTAAGTGTTCAGGAATACAATCAGATTGCTAACGCTGTTCAAGCTGATCCGCAGTTACGGGAAAAATACATGAACATGGCTCAATAACTTTACTCTCATTCCCTAACCGATGAAGGGCGCAGGTATTTTAGCCTGCGCCTTTTGTTTGCATGATTTGCATTTTTTTTGAAGAGCTTTTCGTTATGCCCACACCTGTTAAACGCTGGATCAAACATCATGATGAACGCTGGTCGTTCATTCTTCTCTATGTTGGCGGCGCGGTGATCTTAAGTGTTTACACCAATCTGTTCTGGGTGGTCATGCTGATGCTGGGCCATTTCGGACTGGAAATTTGGCGGCATATTATAATCAAAGCGAATAAGCCGTTTTTGCAAGCGCTCTGGCATGTCAAACTGGATATAGCATTGGTCTTTTTTGCACTGGTGATTGCGCTTTACGCGGATATGATTATGGCGGCGCTGGGGCTTGGGCAAACGGCACGGGCCGGACAAGCTTTACGCAGTGCGCAGATGTTAACGCGCTTTGCTATTATCGAGCGCGGTCTGCGGATATTTTTTCTTACAATTGATGATATTGCCCGCATAGCAATGATTGTCTGGAAAGTTTTGAAAGGGAAGAACGGTGAGACAAGCCGGGAGATGGAAGACGCCCGCGCAAAATTAAAAGAAGAGGAAGAACACATCCATCCGGAACCCAAAGTTGGCAGACTGTCCAAAGGCGATATTTTCAGCTTATCTTTTTGCGCCCTCTGTCTTGTTCTAATCCTTACCGCCCCATGGATAACGAACAAGGATGCTTCGGAAACAATATGGGTAATGATCCACCAGCTTCAGCCGTAAATAAATAACCGGTTTTTCGAGACTGTTCAAAATTCTGTGTCAGAGGTTTAGATGCGTAGAGCGTCATCCAATC
>JBKHBN010000065.1:0-4148 GCA_046542355.1 Alphaproteobacteria bacterium
ATCGCTATCTAAAGGGACTTCTTTTACAAAAAACGGGCAATTTTGATGATGCAGCTAAGGTCTGGAAACCACTTTTGACAAGTCATGACCGCTATCATGCAGTGCAAGCTGAGTTAGCACTTGTTAATAATCTTTTCTCTAGGGGCGAAATACTTGCAAGTGAAGCTATAGACCGTGTTGAAAATATACGATTTAGCTGGCGTGGCGACTCACTCGAAATTTTAATTCTTCATCGTTTAGGTAACCTATATATTGCTGATCAAAAATATGCTGCCGGTTTGTCAATTTTACGAGAAGCCGCTACCCTCTCTAATAAACCAGATGAGCAAGATCGTATCACGATGGATATGGCTGACACATTCAGCCGTTTATTTGTCGATAAAGACGCTGACCAGCTTTCGCCCGTCCGTGCGCTCGCTATATTTAATGAATTCCGTGAACTTTTACCGGTAGGGGAGGCGGGCAATATTGCCTTGAAAAATTTAGCTGAGCGTCTCGTACGTGTCGATTTGCTTAAACAGGCAGGCACATTATTAGATGATTTATTGCATTTTCGTGTCAAAGATAAAGAAGCAGCAGAGGTAGGCACTCGATTGGCTGTGGTACGTCTTTTGGATCATGAACCCAAACAGGCGTTAAAGGCGCTTGATGAGAGCGAGAATGATTTTATAACAGAAGATTTGGCGCAAGAGCGTTTGTTAATTCGTGCACGCGCTTTATCCGATTTAGGTAACGTTAATCAGGCTCTTGAGTTACTACAACAGACTGAAAGCATTGCGGCTAAACGTCTTGAAGTTGATATTAATTGGAGGGCAGGAAGGTGGAAGGCAGTTGCTGCAATTTTAGAAGACATTATTGATTTTGAATTACGTAACCCCATTAGAGGTTCACGCGAAGATATGGAGCAACAGCAAGCCCGTGTTATTGATTTTGTTTTAAAGCGTGGCATTGCGTTATCACTGCTAGAGCGAACAGATGAGCTAAAAGAGCTTGAGGAGGATTATGGCGCTCTGATGGAAGGTAGTCCTTATGCTGCCGCTTTCAAAGTGGTTGTGCGTCCTCCACAACCTGGAACTCTCGCTGATATCCAAACACTACAAGAGCGTATGGCAGAGATTGATTTATTCCATAATTTCTTGAAGAATTATAAAATAGGGCAGGACAATATCGCTATGGCTGAAAACCTTGAAGAAGGCGAAGGAGAGTAAATAAGATGGACACGTTCACTTTACCGGAAGAGCTTGTCTCTGAAAGAATTATTTTAAAACGCCAAAATATGAGCTTTGCTAGCGAACTATATAACGTTATTGATAGGGATAGGGCGCATTGTGTTCTCAACGGCGATTGGGTTAATGGTATTAACAGCGCAAAAGACACCCAGAAATTATTAGGTAGCGGACTCATAAAATTGACACCATAATCTTACAGCAGCCAGTTTGATAAAAGCAAGAAAGTTAGTGGCGTATTTATCATATCGCGTGGCGATACGTCGGAAAGATCTTTTGATTCTGCCAAAGAAGCGTTCAACATGATTTCTCTTTTTGTACATTTCCTTATCAAATTCTGCCGGACATTTTCTATTGGATTTAGATGGGATAACGTCAATAGCTCCCTGTTCCCAGATAAGCTGCCTTAACCAATCCGCATCATAGGCTTTATCGGCCAGAACATGTTGATCAAACTGTAGTTGTGTCAATAAATGCCGTGCTGGTGGGGCATCATGCGCTTGCCCAGGTGTAAGATAAAACGCAAGAGGTAAGCCGTTTTCATTCACACTGGCATGGATTTTTGTTGTCAGCCCACCTCGGGAACGACCCATACATCGTAATGGACTGTTTTTTTTACTGTCGCGGCTGCGTGATGAACACGAACACTGCTGCTATCAATCATAACAACATCGCCGTTATGAGCATCAACAACCGCATCCATAATACGATCCCATACACCCGCTTTAACCCAGCGATTAAAACGGTTATATACCGTCGTATAAGGACCATATCTCTCCGGTAAATCGCGCCATGCACACCCTGTGCGTAAAATGTAAAAAATGCCGTTTAAAACACGGCGATCATCAACACGTTTAACACCGCGAACCTTTGTGGGCAACACAGGCTCAATAAATCGCCATTCCATCTCACTTATATCATAGCGTGACATCTCTTCCTCCTGTCTGTTAGCATCACAAACAAAAGTGAATCACAATTCACACCTTTTGAAAACTATTTTATGAGTACGCTACCTAGTCAGGTTTTTTATAACTTTCATAACGAACCCATTCCTGATGCAGAGAGCGCGCTTCAGAAACTCCAGCCCCATTATAATATGATGATTGTCACCAAAGGCGGGTTGTTTGAGCAGGAACGCAAAATCAATGCGTCGGGTTTTTTGCCATATTTCAATATGGGTTATGAGGTGATGGTGCGTAAAGATGCCGAGGAATACTGCACAAAGATTTTTGAGAAAAATGATTTGCTGGCGGATGAAACCGTCATGGTCGGCAACAGCATTAAATCGGATATATTGCCAGCGATAGCTTGTGGTGCCTATGCCATCCACATTCCTTATCATACAACGTGGTCGCAGGAAGTTGCCAAGGAACCAACAGACCATCCAAGGTATTATAAAGCCGAGTTTATCTCCCAAGTTCCAGAAATTGTTCAAAAAATTAACGATGATTTGCAGAACAAGCTGAAAAGTGCACATTCATTAAAACTGTAAATTTATGCATCATTTTATTAAACAACGAAATGCCTGCGAAAGCAGGCATCCAGTAGACCCCTGCCTTCGCAGGGGTTTCAGTCTTGTGTAGCTAATAAATCGCTAAGGTTTTCTCTTTTAGCCATGCTGCATGGGCATCATCCAGATGCGGGGCAAGGGTGTTATAAACACGGGCGTGATAAGTGTTAATCCACGCCTTTTCAACATCTGTTAATAAGGCGTCATCCAAGAGGGTGTTATCGAGCGGAAAAAGGCTCAATGTTTCAAAGGCGAGCATCTCTTGTTCTTCGCCATCCCTTTTATCTTCGGTGACTAGCACCAGATTTTCAAACCGTATGCCGTATGCGCCTTCTTTGTAATAACCTGGCTCATTGGAAAGAATCATACCAGCTTCAAGCGGCACGGCTTTGCCGCGCGGCGAAATCGAGGCAGGCCCTTCATGTACCGAAAGATAGGAACCAACGCCATGCCCTGTACCATGCGTATAATCAAGGCCAGCCTCCCATAAAAAAGAACGCGCCAGAATGTCCAGTTGCACACCGCTTGTGCCTTTGGGAAAACGCGCCCGCGCCAAAGCAATATGTCCTTTCACCACGCGGGTATAACGGTCTTTCATTTCTTTTGTCGGTGTGCCGAGCGCGATGGTGCGGGTGATATCGGTCGTGCCGTTGTCATACTGTCCACCGGAATCAACCAGCAATAAGCCATCTCCTTTGATAGGAAGGCTGGTCTGAGAGGTGACACGGTAATGCACAATCGCGCCGTTTTTATTCCACCCGACAATCGCATCAAAACTGTCATCATGGAAAGCCGGATTTTCGGCGCGAAAACCATGTAGTTTTTCCGATGCGGTGATCTCGGTGAGCGTGCTATTGTCATACTGTTCCTCTACCCATTTGAAAAATTTGACCAGCGCGATCGCATCATCAATATGGGCTTGTTTCGCACCTTTAATTTCGGCGGGCGTTTTACAAGCCTTCATTTTTTCGCATGGGTCGCTGGTTTCTTTTGGTTTGATATGCGCGTCATGGATAAGGGTGCGGAGTGCCTGCGGGCACGAGGACTTATCAAGCGCGATGGTTTTCTTGTCTTGTCCCATCTGGTGCAAGATATCGGCGAGTGAATCGGATGCAACAACGGAAACGCTGTTACCGATATGATCACGCACCTCATCGGAAAAGCGCGAGGGATGGATAACCAGCTGCGCGGTGCCACCGGCATGAACAAGCGCGCGTGCCAAAACATACGGCATATGCAGTACATCATCCGAGCGCAAGTTCAACAGCCATGCCACGCTATCGGGGGCGGTAACAAGAAAAGCATCCACGTTTTCTTCTTTGATTTTTTTGGCAATCGCGGCGCATTTTTCCGCCCCTGTCATGCCAGCCTTTTCATGAGCATGAGCTTTTAAAACGCCGCTTGGGCGGGGT
>JBKHBN010000031.1:0-21015 GCA_046542355.1 Alphaproteobacteria bacterium
GCTGGAACGGCTTGCGTTCCTCTGGCTGTGAACAGGTCGATATCGGCTTTGGCACCGGCTGTTGAGCCGATAAATTGCCCGAGGGATAAATCAGAGTCTCCATCTCCATCGGTTACGAATTGATATTTTTCTTTTGAGTGGGGCAGAGGGATAAACGTTGTGGTTCCGAGCATGAAGCCACCATCGGCAGTGTAGACGAAGTTGGCATCTGCGCCCAGATTTGTACCACCATCATTAAACTGGATCTGGCGATTGGCACCGGCGGCAGAGGCAGTTCCTCCGGAGCCGTCGAGACTGATCCAGCTTGTGCCGTTGTGAAATTCAATGGCTGTGTCTGTTGTGTTATAGCGGAACATGCCAGCGGCGACGGCGGGTTGTCCGACTTGTCCGGGTTGCTGCGCATCTGTGCCCGAGGGCAAAATGATGGCATCGGTGGCGGCGCCAAAATCGATGCTTGATCGGGCGGTGAGCTGGGTTGCGGGCACAGCCGGATCAACGAGCAAGGAACCTCCGAACAGCCCCATGGTGTTTGGATCATTAAAGACGACTGCATCTTGATTATCCATGAAGATACCAAGGGATTTATCGCCCGAGACTTCAGGCGCAGTGGTTGTGGCATTGCCAAGGCCAAGAGCCATTGAGTTTCGCCCAGAGGTTATTGTATCAAGACCCATTGCAATTGAAGCAATACCGCTGGCTGTGTTATTTCTTCCCATGGCGATGCCGAAAGTGTCATTACTGTGCCAAGTATTGGATGCTGTGTTTCCCTGTCCCATGGCGATGGAATAATGTCCGGTTGCGTCATTGTAAATTCCGGTTGCAAATGATGCTTCTCCAGTGGCGCTGTTGCTTGCGCCAAAAGCGGTGGCGTAGTTTGCGGAGGCTATTACAGAGGTTCCGGCTGCAAAGCTGGCGGTTCCTGAGGCCTGTGTATTTTCCCCAAATGCGGTTGAATGGTTGGCGACATTATCATCATCCCAGCGGTCGTTATGGACATTTCCGGCGCGGAAGGCGCCTTTGGAGACATCGAAGAACATGCGGTAATCTTCGTTTCCGGTGGTGGTGTCGTCAAGCTGGTAGGAGCCGACGATGAAGTCGCCTGCGGCAGTGTAGACGAAGTTGGCATCTGCGCCCAGATTTGTACCACCATCATTAAACTGGATCTGGCGATTGGCACCGGCGGCAGAGGCAGTTCCTCCGGAGCTGCAGGCGCCAGCTTCCCAGTTTCCTGTGCCGTCATTATAGACAATACAATCGTTGGCAGCGGGGGTGGCGGCATCGACATCGTCCAGATCGTCAAGCTCCATAAATAAAGGTGTGCTTCCTGTGACTGAGCCAACGCGTACGCCGCCATTGACATCCAGAGTTGCTTGCGGGTTGTTGGTTCCAATACCGACCTGTTCGGCGCCTGTGGTGCCGTAATGGATGCGGCTGCCGCCCAGATCTGTCCATAATCCGCTGCCTACATCTGTGGAGGCAAAACAGTTATTGCCGCTTGAGTCACAATAATGATCAGCGCCGATATCTCCGGCGACGTCCAGCTCCAGTGTTTGCTCTCCCGAGGCGGCGGCGAGCTGGGTGGCCGGTGTGGCCGGGTCAATGATAAGGGCGCCGCCAAAGATGCCGAATGTATTGTCTGCGGCGAAGGTGACGTTGTCATGATCGCCCATGAAAATGCCCAAAGACCGGGTGCCTGAGACATCTGGCGCGCTGGCTGTGGCATCGCCAAGACCTATGGCCATTGTGTTTATGCCCGAGGCTGAGGCTTCTTGTCCCATGGCGATGGAGTAAGCGCCGGAAGCGGTTGTTTGATAATTGCTTGCAAAGCTATAATTGCCGATATTAGCATCATCCCACATACCGCCATCATTGGATGAGCCGACTCTGAAAGCGGCTTTGGATTTGTCAAAGAACATGCGGGCATTGTCGTCAGTTGTTCCGCCATCATCGGCAAGTTGCGAGGAGCCGATCACGAAGTCGTCTGCTGCGTAGTCTGTGGAGCCGGATTTAACGCGTATTACGTTGGAGGCGACTTCGAAAATGCCCAGATTGGTGCTTCCGCCGCCGCCAGTGCAGGCACCTGCCTCCCAATTTCCTGATACACTATTATAGACAATACAATCACCGTTGCCGGCTCCGGTTGTATCAAGGTTATCCAGTCCTGCTTGTATGGCCTCACAGCTCCATCCTGATCCGTTGGTCCAAAGCAGAAGTTCATCTGATGCACAATGTGCAGGGGGGCCGAGCGTATCGCCATTAACAATGACATTGTTATCTGCGGTGAGGTTTGTTGTGGCGGTTATGTTGGCTGCGGATATATTTCCGGTGACGTCAAGGCCGCCAGTGATATCCACATCATCGTTGAGGGTTAGGTCCCCCAAAGAGTCTGATATATTGCCCTGTATATCTGCGGTTCCTGTGGCTACGAGGGTGCTTAATGTGGTACCTCCAGTGACACCCAATGTAGAGCTGAGCGATGTTGCTCCGGCATTTAGGACACCCAATGTTGATGTGCCTGTGACATTAAGGGTCGAGCTGAGTGATGTGGCTCCGGCATTGAGCGCACCCAGAGTTGATGTACCTGTGACGCCCAGTGTCCCGCCAAGGGTGGTTGCGCCTGTGACGCCCAGTGTGCTGCCTAGTGTGGTTGCGCCTGTGATGTTGGCTGTTCCGGTGACATCAAGCGTATGCGCGGGGGAGTTGTTTCCTATGCCCACCTGCGCTGTCCCAGAGTTATAATATATGTCATTGCCAGCCCCGGCTACCCAGACACTGCCGCCAACGACAACCCAGCCTGTCGGATCGTCACATAATTCGAGGGTGTCGGGATCAGCGGCTGAGTTGATACGAATCAGACCATCATTGGCCGCGTTACATGTGGGTAGTGTGGCTTCGTTTGGAAATGTCATGGAGGCCGCGCCAAGCTGCAGGGCTGCGGAGCTGCTTGTGAGGTCTATGCCTGCGCCGAATTTACCGCCACCTTCAACGTCGATGTTTTTGTCTATGGTGGCGGTGGTTGGATCGCCAGCGGCCAGACTCCACAGGCCTCCTGTAGCTTCGTTTGCATCAGCGTATGTGTATTCTACCAGCAAGTCGTCGCCGCCGCGCGTTATTGATGGAGACATGCCACCGACGCAGTTTGTATCAAAAACCTGATCAGGTCCGGCTGAAATTAGGGCAATAACGCTGTATGTTTCGTCGCCATCTATTCCATTACCGTCTAAGCGTTCATTTGTGCCGGTTGCATCAACATCACATAAAGCGTCTCCGGTTGTACTGCCGGGATCCCATATACAGTAACCGTAATTAACGCCCCATGGGTCAACGTGTGAAGAGGCAATAGAGTCTGGTAGAAATCCTCCGCCGATTGGCCCCGCGGTTCCTGCGTCTTTAAATTCTACAGGCTCGATATATCCATCACCGTCGCAGTCCCCGCCACCGGGGAGCTGGATTGCTTCGAGCATTGCCAGACGCGAGGCAATAGCCATTTCGCTTTCTGCTTTTGTGCGGCTTTGTACTTGTACCATTGTGCTGAGGGGGCCGCGCATGGTTGACATGATAACCGTTCCCAGCAGGCCAACAACAACGACAGCGCCGAATAGTGTGAAAAAGATATTTCCTGATTCGCTGCGGCGTGGTTTATATGGTGTTTTTTTGGTGATCCTGTCTTTTGTATTGGATGTTTTTCGGGATGTTTTTAAAGTCAGTACAGCAGAAAAAAGCCCAAACATTGTTTGAATCTCCAAAGGGGTTGCTCTTTATTTACGTGGCGCCTCAGAACGCAGGATTTTATCCTCTATTAACGCACACTATAACGGTCTATTATGGAGGAAAAAGGTTTAGAAAGCCTTATCCTCATGAGAAAAAAAGAGCTAAAATAGGGGGATATGTGGATATTTTTATCCACAGCTCTTGGGTTGAGATTGGCGCGTTATTGTTTTATCGAGAATCGATCCAGCGCTTCTTTTTGTGTTTTTCCCAGCTTTTGGACGTTTACGCCCTCAATCATTTCATTAAACACCCTGTACCAGTTTATTTCTGCTTTGAGATGCAGGAAGACTGATCCGAGACCCAGAGCAGCGCGATCCATGAAGACAAACTCGCGGGGAACCTGAACGCCGCCAACTTCTCTGAGCTTTTTGTGGACTTCTTGCGCAGTTTCCTTGCCGTAAATACCATTTGTGATTTCACCGATAGGCCGGACGCGGTTTTCGAGGACTGCGGCATATAGAAATCTTGCCCATATGTTGAGTATTTCAATTTGTTCCTTGCTTAATCCTGTAAAGCCCCACGTTTCATAAGCGTGCACAGCAAGATCCAAATCATTTCTTTGCAGGGCGTGGTATAGGTCTATAACGCCGCAAATAAAGGAGGGCGGGAACACACGTACGCATCCAAAATCAAGCAAGTTAATTGAGAGGTCTTCGCGGATTGTATAGTTGCCCAGATGCGGATCGCCGTGGATAATGCCGTAATTATACAAAGGTGTGTACCATGCGCGGAACATGTTCATGGCGATTGTGTTTCTTGTTTCGGTGTCTTTATCTTTGTAGCTCAAGAGGGGCTGTCCTTCGAGCCATGTGCTGGTGAGGAGCCGGTTCGTGGATAAATCATCAATTACCTTGGGAACGTGCACATTTTCTTCATTTTCAAGCATGTAGGCGTAGAGTTTTGTATATTTTGCCTCAAGCGTGTAATCGAGTTCTTCATGCAGGCGTTCGCTAAGTTCCTTGTGAATTTGCGATGTTTTTATAGCGTTGTCATAGCGCTCGAATAGCGCGAAAATGATTTTTAGTTGTTTTAAGTCGGCGTTGATTGCGCTGAGCATATCGGGATATTGCAGTTTACATGCAAGTATTTGCCCTTCATGGCTTGTTGCTTTATGTACCTGGCCCAGACTGGCGGCTGCGGCGGCTTCTTTTTCGAAGTTTTTAAAAGAGCTTTGCCAGTGTTCTCCCAGCTCTGTTTTCATGCGGCGGCGAACAAAGGCCCAGCCCATGGGCGGGGCGCTGGATTGAAGCTGCTGGAACTCGTGGGCATATTCTCCGGGCAGGGCTTCGGGTATTGTTGCCAGAATTTGTCCGACTTTCATGAGGGGGCCTTTGAGGTTCCCAAGTGCCAGCATAAGGTCTTGAGCATGTTCCGGGCGGTCGATATTGATTCCTAAATAGCGTTCTCCGGCGATTTTAAGAGCCAGATTGGCCATTGTTCCTGTCACGCGCCCGTAACGGGAGAGGCGTTTGCCTAAAGGCGCCTTTTCTTTTGATTTATCTGCTTTCATGGGTATCAGCATTATCCTATGATATTGATAAAATCTATTGTTTTTTCTTAATTATACGACATGAGTGGGGATGCGTTTTGAAATATAGTTGTCAAGGGCGTGCGTGCTTTGTAGTGTTGGGGTATGAATCGCACAGCGTTGTTTTGCTCTTCATGATTTTTTTGAAGGAGATTGTCTTTATGCAAGTCATGAGATCTTTTTGTTTTTACAGGATATTATTTGTTGTCGGTATTTTTCTTTTTGCCGGCATGCCAGTGGCCCATGCCAGTTGGCTGGATTTCTTTTTCCCGCCCTCTGAGAAAAAAGAACCCCATCCATCGATTACACTTAAAGCGCCATTTGCTAATGATGATGTGGTTTTTGATGAGCTTGATCCAACAGGTAATGCGGAATTGGCTGTTCCCTTGGAAGAGCGTCATCGCCCAAATCCGGAGATCACCAGATGGGTGAAGGAAGTTATTCCTTCAATGCTATCTTATAGCGCTGCTGGTTATGAGGAGGACTATGTACGCAAGATCAGGAATTTTAGCAAGGTTGGCGCTGAGGAATATGTTTCTTTTTTGCAAAGTTATAATGTCGTTAGAACCCTTAAAACTGGGCGTTATGATGTGGCTGGTATTATTAATGATTATCCCATTATTGTTAATGAGGGGGCTGTTGACGGGCGATATCGATGGTTATATCAGTTGCGCGTGATGTTGAGCTATTTTGATAATAATATTGATGTTTTGGCTGGTGGTGAGCGGGAGATTATAAATCAGGAGTTCACCCTTACGGTTCAATTCGGGCGCGTTAAAGGTGCAGAAAACGAGCATGGTCTTTTGATTGAAACGTGGGATGCGCAAAAGGCCACGGAATAATATATTTGAAGCAGGGCGAGCCATATTCGGTTCATGATGATTGCTGTGGGCGTTTTTGAGAATATTTCTTTGTGTCATGGCTATTATATGTGTGTTTTGTACAATCGCGCAGGTTTATATTTTGGTTTTATAATTTTTAATTTAGGAGCGTATGATAATGACAGAAAATGTTGCTGCATTTCCGGTAGCGGGTGATCAAGAAGAACAGGGGGGACGTGCTCAGGATAAGGGCGGTGTTGGTGGCCAGAGGCTTTTGAGCTTTATTGAGCGTATTGAACGCCTTGAGGAGGAAAAGGCAGCGCTTATGGAAGATATAAAAGAGGTCTATGCGGAAGCCAAAGGGGTTGGTTTTGATGTCAAAACAATGCGTAAAGTTGTTGCTTTGCGCAAGCTTGATGTTGAAAAACGTCGTGAAACCGAAGAGCTTCTTGATTTGTATAAAAGCGCTATTGGTATGATGTAATATATTGTTTTTTACGTTTATAAAAAAGGCATATCCTTGTGAGATATGCCTTTTTTTCTGGGCTTAGAAATAAAGCGTGTGCTCTGGAGGTTAATTCCTTCCAGCCATAGCCATTTTTCGAGCCTTTTGTTCTTCGTGCTCTTCTTCTGGCTTTGTTTGTTCTGTGTTCTGGTTTGCAGAAATTTTCGTTGCTTCCAGAACTTTTTTCCATCCATGTGAATGTGTGGAGTCTTTTGCGCTCAGGGCTTGCCATTGTTCAATCAGCTCTTGAACGATATCAGGGTTGTTAAGTGTTGATGTGTCGCCAAGGCTGTCATATTCATTTGCTGATATTTTTCGCAGAATACGACGCATGATCTTTCCGGAACGTGTCTTTGGCAAGTCGGGTGTGATCAGGATGACATCGGGCGTTGCAATAGGGCCGATTTCCTTGCGCACTGTTTGAATGATTTCCTTTTTGATGGTATCGGGGTTTGCATGTTCGGTTTGTTTCATGATGACGTATGCGAATATGCCTTGCCCCTTGATGTCATGCGGGAAGCCAACGACGGCGCTTTCTGCTATTTCCGGATGTTCGTTAATGGCGCTTTCGACTTCGGCGGTTCCCATGCGGTGGCCGGAGACGTTAATTACATCATCTACGCGTCCGGTGATCCAGAAATCACCATCTTCATCGATCTTTGCACCATCACCGCTGAAATATGTGCCAGAGAAAGTGGAAAAGTATGTTTGTTCGAAACGCTCATGATCGCCGTAGATTGTACGCATCTGGCTGGGCCAGGAATCTGTGATGCATAGATTTCCTTGTCCGGCGCCCTCCAGTTTATTGCCGTCTTTATCCACAAGCACAGGCTTGATACCAAAGAAGGGGCGGGATGCCGAGCTTGGTTTTAGATCAAAGCTTGCCAAGGGTGTGATCAAGTGTCCGCCGCTTTCAGTTTGCCACCAGGTGTCGATAATCGGGCAGCGTTTTTCGCCGACGATATTGTAATACCAGTCCCATGCTTCGTGATTAATCGGCTCGCCGACAGATCCTAATATACGGAGCGATTTACGGCTTGTGCAGGTGACCATGTCATTTCCCGCTGCCAGAAGAGAGCGAATCGCCGTTGGCGCGGTGTAGAAAATATTGACCTGATGTTTATCAACAATGCGCCAGAATCGGGACATGTCCGGGTAACTCGGCACGCCTTCAAAGATCAGCGATGTTGCGCCGTTTGCAAGCGGCCCGTATACAATATAGGAGTGGCCGGTGATCCAGCCGACATCTGCTGTGCACCAGTATATTTCACCGGGTTTGTAGTCGAATACAAGTTCATGGGTGAGGCTGGTATAAACCATATATCCGCCGGTTGTGTGGACAACGCCTTTGGGCTGACCGGTTGAACCGGATGTGTACAGGAAGAACAGAGGATCTTCGGCATTCATCGGCTCACAAGGGCAATTATTGCTTTGGGTGTCAACGGCTTCGTGCCACCAGATATCGCGTCCTTGTTCCCAGTTAATCTGTCCACCTGTACGTTTTAGAACGAGAACTGTGTGTACGTCAGGACATGCTTCCAGTGCTGTGTCTACGCAGTCTTTGAGCTTGATGGTTTTGGGGCCGCGATATCCTTCATCTGCGGTAATAACAATCTGGGCGTCGCTGTCTTTTATACGGCTGCGCAGGGCTTCGGGAGAAAATCCTGCAAAAACAACAGAATGGATCGCGCCAATGCGTGCACAGGCGAGCATGGCATAGGTTGCTTCGAGCACCATGGGCATATAGATTGCCACGCGGTCACCTTTTTTGACGCCGCGTGCTTTGAGGGCGTTGGCCAGTTTGCTGACCTCATCTTTGAGTTGTCCGTAGGTGACCTTGCTTGATTCTCCGGGATCATTGCCTTCGAAAATCAGCGCGGTGTGATGTTCTTTTTCCGGCAGGTGTCTGTCTATGCAATTGTAGCAGGCGTTCAGTTCTCCATCTTCATACCATTTGATAGAGACTGGACTTGTAAAACTGGTGTTTTTGATTTTGGTTGGCTCTTTGTACCAATCAATACGTTTTGCCTGCTCGGCCCAGAATTCTTCGGGGGCTTGTATTGAGTGTTGGTACATTTCCTCATAACGCTCTTTTGAGATGTATGCATTTTCCGCTGTTTCTTGGGAAGGCTTGAAACATTTGTCAGTCATTTAATTTGATCCTTATAGAATTGTAGTCGAACTGTTGTTGAAATAATGTATGACGCAGTTTATGGACTCTAAGTGACGTGCTTTAAGTGACGTGCTTTGGACATCAGATCAAGACATAAGAAGCCACAACCAAAGGATCCTCCTTTGGTTTTTTTGATGGGCGCTATGATTTTTATTTTATGTGTTTTCTTTCTTGCACAGTTGCCGTTTCACACCGTGACAAAGTGTGCCTAAAAAGATTCGCCATGGCTATGCGCAGTGCACAATTTTCAGTTCCTTTTGGGGATAGTTATGAACGGGTTTCTTGGCCAAGCGGGCGGTTTATAATGCTTTCAAGCACATTTTCAATTGATAAATTTTTATTTATACATGCATCTATGTTTGTGCAAATGGGCATATCTACATTGTATTTTTTTGCAAGAGATACAGTTGATTTGGCTGTGTGTACGCCTTCTGCGACACTGTTTGAGTGTTTCATTATATCCTGGAGTGTTTTCCCCTGTGCTAGTGCCAGACCGGTTGAAAAATTACGCGATTGTTCGGAGGAGCAGGTGAGCATCATATCACCGACACCGCTTAGACCAAGGAAGGTGTCTGGTTTTGCGCCCATGGCGATTCCAAGGCGTGATATTTCTGCCAGTCCACGGGTGACTAAAGAAGCGCGGGCGCTTTCTCCCATGTCCAGACCTTTGGCTATTCCACATGCGATGGCGATAACATTTTTAAGTGCGCCGGCGATCTGGGTGCCGATTATGTCAGTTGTGGCGTAGGGGCGGAAAAAAGGGCTGGCAATTGCTTTTTGTAGGGTTTCGGCAGTCTCTTGGCTTTTACTGGCCAATGTTGTGGCCGCTGGTTTACCCTTGGCTATTTCTTTGGCAAAGTTTGGGCCGCTTAAAATTGCGGTCTGTGTTGCGGGTATTATTTCTTCGACGATCTCACTCATCATCATGAGGGTGTTTTGTTCTATGCCTTTGGAACATAAAACCAGTGTATGATTTCCGTGTATATATGGTTTCATCAGTTCCAGAATTGAGCGCATGGCTTGTGCCGGTGTAACCATTAGTAATATATCATGGTTTGTTACAGCCTTTTGCAAGTCTGTGGTGGCTTTTATCGTGCGATTGAGCGGGATGTCACCCAAGTGGGCAGTATTTTTGTGGGTGGTATTGATTTCGCTGGCCACCTCTTCACGTCGTGCCCACAGTGTTACGCTCAGTTCTTTTTCCGCCATGATGTGCGCAAGCGCGCTGCCCCATGATCCTGTGCCGATAACGCCAAGGTTTGTTGTGTTCATATTAGGATGGTTCCTTTGATGTTTTATGCTTTTACCCCAGCACCATGGCGTTTGGGAGCTTCCGGGTCAAGAGGCCAACGAGGGCGAGCTTGAAAATCCAGTGGGTCGCTTTGTCCGGCTTTTAGCCGCTCTATTCCAGTCCAGGCGATCATGGCGCCGTTGTCTCCAGAAAGGGATAAAGGGGGAGCGTGGAAGGGCATTTTCTTCTCGAGAGCCAGTGTTTCCAGTTGCTCGCGGATGGTCTGGTTTGCCGAGACACCGCCACACACAACAAAGGCCGGAGGGGTGTTGCGGGGGGGTATGGTTTTAAAAAAACTATCAATAGCATAAGCCGATTTATCGGCTAATACTTCGGCTATTTTATGTTGTAATGCCCAAGATAGTTGGGCTACGTCCTGTCGCTCCAGAGCGCCTTGGGGGAGCCGGTCAATGTGGAGCCTAACGGCTGTTTTTAGTCCTGAAAATGAGAAATCACAGTTTTTCTTATGTTTCATTGGGCTTGGCAGGGGGAAGCGCGTGATTGCTGCGTTGTGATCTGTGCATTCCCTGGCAATTTTCTCAACGTTTGGTCCTCCGGGGTAGGGAAGTCCCATCATTTTTGCGCTTTTGTCAAAGCACTCGCCTGCGGCATCATCCAATGTTGTGCCAAGCCGGCGATATTGCCCCAAAGATTCGGCAATGAGTAATTGCGTGTGCCCGCCAGAGACCAGCAGTACAAGGTAGGGAAAGTCTATTTTTTCGACCAGACGTGCAGTCAGGACGTGCCCTTCCAGATGGTTGATGGCTAGAAACGGTATGTTATGTACGCTGGCAATGGCTTTTGCGCTCATCATGCCGATCATGACCCCGCCAATTAGACCAGGGCCACAGGTTGCGGCAACGCCGCTTAGCTGCGTAAAAGAAATGCCGGCATCATGCATGGCGGCGGCGATGACTTTGTCTATATGTTCGAGATGCTCGCGCGCGGCTATTTCCGGCACGACCCCGCCGTAAATACTGTGTGTCTTGAGTTGGCTTAGAACAATGTTGGAGAGAATCTCTCCCTTACCGGTTACTACGGCGGCGGCGGTTTCATCGCAGCTGGTTTCAATTCCAAGAACAATCATGCGGCTTTGTTATATCCTCTCTTGCGCCTGAAGCGGTGTCATCGTATGACTGAAGGGCGCAGCAGCCAAAGAGTAGAATTGAACATTATGACTGTCAAACCTGAATATGAATATCCCAAGAAAATTGTTATCGGCACGCGGGGGTCTGCGTTGGCGTTATGGCAGGCGCGTTTTGTCGCTGATAAAATAGCTAATATTGGACAAGGTATTGAGGTTGAGGTTAGGGATATCAAGACATCCGGGGATTGGAAGCCTTGCCAGGGTGAAGTGCGGCTTGATGCTTTGCAAGGGGGGAAAGCGCAATTTGCCAAGGAGATTGAGGAGGCATTGCTTAATGGCCAAATTGATATGGCTGTTCATTCGATGAAAGATCTTGAGACTGTCTTGCCAGATGGGTTGATCGTGCCGTATGTGTTGGCCAGAGCTGATGCCAGAGATGCTTTTCTGTCTGCTCATGATGGTGTTAGACATTTTCGCGATTTGCCAAGGTTTTCTGTGGTTGGAACGGCGAGTGTACGTCGCCAGGCTTTTTTGCTTTCTCAACGCCCTGATCTTAAAGTTGTTCCTATACGCGGCAATGTAGAAACACGGATTGAGAAATTAAAATCTCATCAGGTTGATGCTACTTTTTTGGCTATGTCAGGGTTACAACGGCTTGGGCTTGAGCAGGAAGCCTCTTGCATATTGCCTGTAGAGGAGATGTTGCCTGCGGCCGGGCAGGGGGCTATTGGTATTCAGATCCGAGAAAACGACGCTTATAAAATGTCCTTTGTTAGCCAAATATATTGTTTTGATACAACCATATGCGTTTCTTGTGAGCGCGCTGTGCTGGCGGCTCTTGGCGGGGGGTGTCATACGCCGGTCGGGGTTTATGCGCGTTTTGAGGCTGATGAAAACGGAGCTGGTTCGGGGGTGCTTGATGTGACGGCGCGCGTTCTTTCCCCAGACGGGAGAGAAAATTGGGAGCAATGCGCGCGGCAATATGTTTTGGGACTGGAACAGGCTTGTGCAATCGGGCATAGTATGGGGACATATCTCAAGGGGTGCGTTCCCCCGATGGTTTTAAATGCTAACAGGCTTTAGATGAATTTAAATTTTTAAGGGATTTGGTTTTTAAATTATGTCAGTGCCAAAAAAAATAGTTGTCACTCGCGCCAACCATCAGGCTCAGGCTTTTGCTGCTGCTCTTGTTAACAGGGCAAACGGTATCAGTATGAATGATTTTGTTTTTGAACCCATGACAGAGATTATTCATTTTCCGTTTAATACAGCCAAGTTTGAAGATTATAGCGGTATTATTATGACAAGTATGAATGCGGCTGTTTCTTTGGGGCTTAATGCTCCAGCGCGTGATTTATTGGCGGATAGGCCGTTTTTTTGTGTCGGAGAACATACAAAGCAGAAGATTTTAGGTGTCGGAGCGCAAGAGGTAGCTATTTGTGCGCCTACGGCCAAAAAACTTGTTGAGGAGATGTTTGCATCCCGTAACGGCACGTTGTGCGCTCGTAAAAAGTTTTTGTATTTGCGCGGGCGTGATATCGCTTTTGATATGAAGGAGGCTCTGGTTAGCAGCCCCAGAGGTGAAACGCAATGTGTCAGTGTTGATGAGATTGTTTGCTATGAAGCAAAGGCTGTTAAACGATTCTCGCCCAATATTTCTGAGGCGCTTTTGCTCGGTGAAGTAGGACTGATTACATTTTTTTCCAAGCGCACGGCAGAGGTTTTTCTTGGTTTGTGGGAAGAAGAATCAGAAAAAGACGAGGCGTATGAAGAGCAGATAAAAAACGTGAAAGTCTTGTGCATGAGTAAGGATGTGGCAGAAAGTGTGCAGGATATATTTGGCAGGAAGAACTGTTTTTACGCTGATAAGCCCAGTATGGACGGTATGATCGATAAGGTTAAAGATGTATTGTCTTAAAGTGCGCGCGAATAATCAGCGTATGAGATTTTTTTCATGTGTTTTGGTATAAGTTTTGGTTTGTGTACGTGCGTGTTTGGTCTTTCGTTTTATTTTTCAAAAAAGATAAAACTTTTATGACTGCACTCTGGTCTATAGCCTGCTGTATGTGCTATGAGGGTATTATCACAATAAAACAGAAGGGATTTTTTAAACGATGAGCAAATCGGGAAAACAACCGATCGAAAATGCGGTTGAGATTATCGAGAGATTCGGTGGTATACGTCCTATGGCTTCCAAGACAGGCGTTGCCGTGACAACGATTCAGGGCTGGAAGAAGAGAGGGGTTATTCCGGGGGCGCGTAAAGAGTCCGTTCTTGAGTCTGCTGCTGAACACGAGGTTGATTTGTATGGGCTCGTTGAAGGAGCACCGTCTTTGCAAGAGCAGGAAGATGGAAGCGATCTAGATGAGACTTTAGAAGAGCATCAAGGTATTGAGCCTGCCCAATTGGATGATACTGATTTGGAACAGTCCTTGGTGGATAGGGATGATGAATCCAGTGAGCCGGATGTGCCGGTATTGCAAGACTCTAAAGATGATATTTCCCGTGAGCTTGAACAGGGACAGGATGATGAAGGGGGAGATGTACCGGGCTTAGATAATGCATCAGATTCGGACAAAAATTCGGGCGGGGATGATGATCTTAACGATGATAAAGATGATGAGGCTGATCCTCATACCGATACTGATACTGATACTGAAGATGATGATCATAGTGGTGATAATGATGCGGATGAGAAGGATTCTGATGAAGAAAAAACGGCTAGTGAAGACGATGATCTTGAGATTCCCCATGCGTTAAAACGTACAGCAGAGGTAGAGGCCGGGCGCAGTCCTGGCCAGACCAAGGATTGGGCAAGTGTAAGAGCGCAGCGCCCTGACTCTGCAGCTCGTCGTGATTATGCGCAGGTTGTGATCGAAACCAAAAAAGGGGCGATGACGCGCAGTGTTATTATTGCTGTAGTGATTATTCTGGTTGTGTTGGCTACGCTTGCCGGACTGATTTTGCCAAAATACAGAAGTTTTGAGCATCGGGATACACGGATTGAAGAACTGGAAAGCGAGCTTTCGGCTTTGAAGAAGGAACAATCGGGGTTTAAGGGACTGGTGTCGGAGAACTGGTCGGAGGAGCTTGAGCATCTCAAGCGTAAGGCGGCGCAGGTTAAGGAAGGGGTTGATCAAAGGATTAATGATGTAAAATCTTTTTCTTCCGATCTTTCTACGAGCCTTTCTGGGGGGCAGGGGCTGGATGGGCGCGTTGAGCAATTGCAAACCTATATGTCTGAGATTGCCGGAGGTGCGAGTGTCTATGCACTAAAAGACCGTTTTGATGAAATGCGTAAGAGTGCGCCCGGGGAAAATGCGCTTAATCTTTCAGTTGAAGCCCTGTTGCCGCTCGTGGAGCGCGTGAAAGGCGGGGGTGAAGGGTCTTCAGAAGGGATGCTCAATGATCTTATAGCTATGGCGCGAGAGCAAAGTACAGCCTTGCAGGCCAGTCTCGGGAATGTTCCTACAGACGAGCTTGGCGCGGCGGCTAAGTTGCTTGCCATGACGCAGGTGCGTTCTTCTCTAGGCCGTTCTGATGCTGATTTTGAAGATGATTTACGGCTTTTGAATAAAATGCTGGGAGATGAGAATCCCGAGTTGGCTCAGGCAATTGAGAAAATAGCCCCGCATGTTCAAGAGGGATTTTTAACATCTGAAGGGCTTGTGGAAGAATTTCAATATGCAGCGGCGGACGCTGTGGAAGCCTCTTTGAATGGTGAGGATGTATCCGTTTCGCAGAAGCTTTCTGCCAAGCTTAATGGTTTGTTGAAAGTTGAAAAGAATGGTGAGCTTCTTACAGGTACGCAGGTACAGGCAGCGATTAACAGGGCTGAGAAACTGCTTAAGGCAAACCGTATTGAGGATGTTATTTCTCTGGTTCAGCGTGAGCTAGATGCCGAGGCGTTAAAACCGCTGCGCCCATGGATTAAAAAAGCGCAAGGGGTTGTTGCCTCCAGAGATCTCAAGCGCGCTTTGGAAGATGCGATAGAGTTTAATTTCGGGTCAGGATTGCTGGGCGGTAAAGTGCTGCAGAATAATACACTTTAAGATACTTTCTAAGCGTGCGTTTGTAGTTTATCTTGTGAGTCGCATTTGCGGCTCTTTATTTTTTAGAATTTGTTTTGATGAGGAGTAAAACAAGATGTTAAGAACAGTGTGGTCATTGGCCAAGATTGCCGCTGTTTTGGCTGGCGTTGTCTGGATCGCTGAACACCCGGGTACATTAGAGATAAACTGGCTTGATTATACGCTTGAGTTTCATATTGGGTTTTTCTTTGTTGTTTTGCTTGTTCTATTAGCGCTGTCTGTTTTTATTTTTGCGTTTATCAAAGGCGTAGCCGATATCCCTAAAACCATGTCGCGTTACAAGGTCATGAAGGCAAAGGATAAAGGGATTGAAGCGCTGGGTGTTGGTTTGAGCGCTGTTGCTGCTGGAGATGCCAAGAGTGCGGCGCGTCAGGCGGCGCGCG
The DNA here is from genome assembly GCA_046542355.1 of Alphaproteobacteria bacterium. Classification (GTDB taxonomy): domain Bacteria; phylum Pseudomonadota; class Alphaproteobacteria; order Micavibrionales; family Micavibrionaceae; genus UBA1672. The sequence goes on from JBKHBN010000031.1 coordinate 15,651, forward strand.
TTAAAAAGTATCTGAGTGATGAGAACCCTCTTGCCTTGTTTATGGAGGCGCAAGCAGCACGTCTTCGAGGTGATGAGTCTGTGTCTTCTAATGCTTATCTTGCGCTAATGAATGATAAGAGTGCTGGTTTTATGGGCATTCGTGGGTTATTGCAGGGTGCTTTGGATCGCGGCGATTATGACTCTGCGCTGGAGCTTGGTTACCGCGCTTTGGAGCGCTATCCAAAACGGGAATGGATTCTAAATATTGTCTATGATCTTGAAGTTTATTCGCGGCACTGGGATAAAGCCGGACTTATTCTTAATCGTTTGGAGAAAATCGGGGCTGTTGCTTTAGAGGATGCGCGCAGTGATCGCGTAGCGATGTTGCTTGCTCAGGCTCTGGCATTCAGGCGTTCAGATGAGGAGCGGGGAAGTGAGGAGCGGGCTTATCTCAAAAAATTAAAAAAGGCGTACAGGCTTGATCCGTCTTTTTTGCCAACGGTTTTATGGCTTTCCGAGGCTTATATTGATCGTAATAAATCCCGAATTGCGCTTTCTATGATTGAAAAGGCCTGGAAGGTGTGTCCGCATCCTGAATTAACGCGCTTGTGGGCCAAGGCTTATACGCCACCAAAGGATGATAATTCAGCAGTGCGGGTGCGCTGGTTTCAACGGCTTTTAGATCTTGATCCGCGGAGCGTTGAGGGTCTGCAGGCTATGGCCAGCGTGATGATACAAGAGGAGTTGTGGGGGGATGCACGGCGGCATTTGGAAGAGGCGGAGCGTATTCGACCGAATGCTCATCTATACAAACTCTGGGCAAGCCTTGAGGATAAGGCCACAGGAAATCAGAGTGCTGTTGCTATGTGGGAGGATAAAGCCGCCTCAGCGCCGCGTGAACGTGTATGGATTTGTTCGGAAACCGGGCGGGTTTACAATGCGTGGATGCCTGTTTCCGATCAGGGCTTGTTTAATACTATTATCTGGGATTATCCGCAAGGGCGACGCTTTTCTATGCCGCATTTGCAAAATTCCTGTTCTATCGCCGGGCTTATAGGTTCTGCGCTATAAGTTTATTTTTCTACTACGCCAGAGCTGGAACAACCCAAGGCCGCCGAGAAATCCGCCCAGATGAGATTGCCAGGCTGTGTCTGTACTTATAAGGCCAATGCCGATCATGATGCTGAGCCACAACAGGATAATCGGCAGGGGGCCGCGCCTTTGTGCCCGCGTTCCGGCCATGCCGTTTATATTCATTGTCATGAGGAATCCACCAAACAGTCCGCTGATCGCGCCAGAGGCTCCGACAACCGGACTTATTTTGGCAGGGCTTAGGACGAAGTACATCAGATTGCCGCACATTAGGCTTACGATAAAGAATATGATGGTCACTCTGGTTCCGAACTGGCGCTCAAAGAAGACGCCCATGGCCAGCATCATAACGCAGTTTGTGAGCAGGTGCAGCCAGTTTGCGTGTAGCAGGGCGGTTGAGAAAGGTGCGATTAGTGCTTTCCAGCTCCATTCCAGGGTGCCGGAATAGTAAGCCGGTACAAAACCAAAATTTAAAAAAAGATCAAGGCGGGCGGATTTGTCTATCAAAAATGCTGTATATAAATAAACAATCAGAAATGCGATTGTTGCTGTTCTGGAGAAAGGTGGAATGCGGTGCCAATTGATAAAGGGCGTTTTTCCAGCGCTGCCGGTGCGTGCCAAGTCGCTTTGTAATTTTGCGCGTTTGGCCTGTTCTTCTTTATATTGACGGCGATATTCCTCTTCCAGCTTTTCGCGTTCTTTTCGTTGCTTTTGTGTTTGTTTTTCGGTCTTGAATTTTTTCTGATCTCTTTTTTTTCTCTGAGCGGGATCAGGGAAATGCAAAAGCTTTCCTTTTTCTTCACTGTCTTTTTTATCCTGATTGTTACTCATTTTTTTCCGCTTTGTTTTTTTGAAGGGCTGAATTATCAGGCGGAATTGTACACAACAGGTTGTGAGACTGTCCAGAGGCATTGTTATGCACAAGGTATTGTTATATGCAGAGCCGGGATCTTAAAAAGGCCGGGCTTGACGCCGCGGCCTTTTGTTTATGGAATGGAGACATATCTTGCTGTTTTATCCCGGCGAGACGATCATGCCGATATCTGCATTTTTGTCGCGGTCATATTCATAGATCTGTGTTTCATCGCCTTTGGGTTTAAGAAAGCTTGGCGGTGTTACACGCGTGACAACATTTGCTGCTTTAGCCACTATTTCCGTGGCTGAAATTTTGGCCTGTTTTATCTGGCGTGTCAGTTCGGTGAAGGCGGTATTGAAGGCCTCTTTGGCAATCTCCATACCCATGACCATCATTTCTTTAATTTCACCAAAAGAGGGGATCTGCCCTTCTGCACTTTTGCCAAAACGTGCGGCAATCAGAGAGATATCCTCGAGTTTCTTCTTGGCAGGTTTTTTGCCGCCGCTTCCGCCTTTTCCTTTTGACGATTTACCTTCACTGTCCTCTTGTGAGTCTTCTTCATCCTGATCGTCATTTACGACTTCGATTTTGACGTATGTCGGCGTTTGAAAACATACAGGGTATTCTTTTATAACTTCAGGCGCGAGTTGTCTTCCGGTTAGGCCGGGCTTGACATCAATGCTGATGACTTCAGGGTCACGCCAGTCTATAACGACGCAATGATTTTTGAATTGCCCGATTTGCTTGCACGGCTTTACAAGACGTTTGCCCGGATATAGCGCTTCTTGTATGCCTGCGTTATCCAGAAATTCTTTTACATTCATTAACATGTCATCACTCCATTTCCCTGACGCGTTGTTTTGAGGGTCAGCGCGCAAAAAGATTTACATAAGCCATATAAAATTATCCTGAAATCCTTAAAAAGGGCTTAATATTTCGCGCTGCCGCACATAAAAATATTAGATTTTTAAGATTTTTACTTTTGCATCAAAGGGCAGATAGCTGTTAAACTACGGTATGAGCAGTTTTCTTGCTTTGTGAGAGCGTGGCTGTTGTTTATATTGATTAGGTGATTTTTATGAAACACCCATATTTGTGCGTTTGTTTGACGTTTGCTTTGAGTATTACTGTTTTCCAGCCTACTGTGCGGCTGGATGCGGCGGAGCTTTGGAATTCTCAAAACAGGTCATCTTCCCGGATTGTGCCTTATATTGCTAATCGGGGAGGGGAAACGGGGAGCTATCATAATAGATCAGGACGTTCTTTTGAGGGAGGGACGCTTTATAATTCTAGAAATCCTGCATCACGAAGGTCGGGAACTGGTCTTAGGGTTTCCTCCTTGACTCGTGAACGTACCAGCTATGGGCTTAGAGAGATGCAAATGCCTGCGCATTGGAGTAGTTTACCTGTGCATGCTTTGGCTCATCGCAAGGCCATTACACAGTGTATTCTTGAGAAGGATCGTGACTTGCGTGAGGGTTCTGCAAGGGTAATGGCAGAAATGCGTCAAAACTCTCAGAAAAACCTTGCCAGAGAAGAGCAAAAGTATCTAAAAAAGCTTGCTGCTTTTAGAGCTGAGCGCGCAGAATACTCTAAACTTAAAAGAGTTGCTTTAGGAAAAGTTTCGCAGGAACACCGACCTTCGCGAAATGTTTATCGTTCTTACACAGCGCGTTCGGACTCTTCAGCGCGCGGTGGACTGAAAAAGCCAGTTCGGTTGTTTAATGATCCAAATGATTAAACATTAAAGGAGCTTGTTTTAAAACATGCTGTTTGCGCTTTCCGGCTTGTCTTTGCCTCGCTCTTCCTGTCGTTCTTATACCAAGAGTGTTGAGTCTTCGAAACATAGATTTTGTGCCGACAGGTATGATTACAGGGCTGTGTGTCTTTTTTGCGCCTGTATTTTATATGCTTTTTTTGGGTCTCCTACACCGGATCGGTTTGGTGTTGTCGAAATATCTTTAACGGTTTTGTTGCTTTTGGGCGTGGGCGTTTCGAGTCTGCATGATGTCATGGCTGTGCCGCTTGCTTTTCGGTTCTGGAAGAGTGCGGGGCAGTTTCTTATGGTTTACGGCCTTACAATTCCCTTGTTGGCCGGGTCTATGTCCGGGGCACAGGCCAATGTGATACTTAGAGATTTGCTGGCGTTTTTATTTTTGTTTCTTCCTTTGTTGTATTTGCCGGTGATACGGGCAAAGCCACAATATTTTCGTACGACGCTTTTGGGGCTTGTTCTTATTGGATTGCTTTTTAGTCTGCGCTCTCTTGTTATGCGCTTTGGTGTGACGTGTCGTTTTGATTCCTGGTGTACGAATGATGCGCTGTTATATTTGGAAAATATGCCCACTGTGCTTTTTTCCTGTTTATTGTTGATTGGTTCAGCCATTGTTTATGTAATGCGCCCGCTTTCAGTGCGTTATGTGCTTGCCTCTGTTTTTTTGATCTTGCTTGCGCTTGTTCCATTATCAGCCATGGTTTTGACGTTACAACGTGCCAGCGTCGGGGCGCTGGTGGTTTATATTGCCCTCGTATATACATATTTTTTATATCATTTCCCCGGGCGGGCGCTTAAGGCGTTTGGTTTTGGGGCGTTAGCACTTTGTTTTTTCTGGGTTTATTATGACTGGGTGTTTTCTTCTTTGTGGGAGAAAACGCGCAGTGTCGGGCTTAATATGCGTATGCAGGAATTGAGAGCCGTATGGAATGTGGTTTCTGCTGATCCGTTAACTCTTCTTTTTGGTATAGGTTGGGGAGGGCAGTTTCATTCTCCGGCAGTTGGTGGTTTGAGTGTAAATTTTACGCATAATTTTTTCTCCAGCATGTTGCTTAAATCAGGTTTGATGGGGATGATGCTCTCAGCGGCCTATATTTTTGGCCTTTTAGAGCGTTTACTACGGGTTGTTTTTAAAAATCCGGTGTTTGGTATGGCTGTGGCCGCCCCGGTTTTGATTGATCTGACCCTTTATGCGAGCTTTAAATCTCTTGATTTTGGTTTGGTGCTTTTGTTGATACCAGCTTCTCTGGTATACTTCAGGCAGTTCGAATCGCATAATCATGCGAAATTCTTCCAGTAATCCTTGTTTGTGAGTTCTTCTCAAACCTTATTAATCCTATGCGCCGACCAACTATTTTATTTATTAACAGAGTTTATCCCCCTATGCGGGGAGCTACGGGGCGTTTGTTGCATGATTTAACCCGCTCTTTTGTTCGTCAGGGGTGGCATGTGACTGTTGTGACGTGCGGGAGTGAACCGGGCGATACGTATGAGAAGGGGATTCGTGTTATCCGCGTTAAGGGACCGGCCAAACCGGGAGGAATGACGGGGTATATCCGGGTCTGGGCGAAACTGTTTTTTGTGGCTCTCAGGCAAAGGCGGCGTCATATTGTTGTGAGTATGAGTGATCCGCCTATGCTCGTCTTTGGGGGGGCGCTTATT
>JBKHBN010000008.1:0-60815 GCA_046542355.1 Alphaproteobacteria bacterium
TATGGCGTCCCCGGCGGGATTCGAACCCACGACACCAGGTTTAGGAAACCTGTGCTCTATCCTGCTGAGCTACGGGGACAGCTCAAAGTCATCATTTGGGGATTTATGCCTTAAAAATCATGGCGTGGCAAGTATGGCCTGTATGTGGTTTTGTTTCAGGTTTTTTTATCTTAGGAAAGAATTATGAAATTTTCCCTGTATTTGCTATAAGATTTTTAAAAAATAGAGATCATGGGTGAGTATGGGTCTGTTAACAATTGATAAAAAGGCTGTAAATGAGGCGCAAGCACAGGAGCAGCGGAAGCGCAGGCGGATGCTATGGCGGCATAAGTGATGAGAAAAGCTTTTGATAATGTTTCTGTTTTGAAGTCCTGGGCAGATCTTAGGGTGATACAGCTTTTGACGTCTCGTAGTGATAAAACTGCCCATTTATATGGGTGGGCATCGGTTGACGTTTTAGATCATTTTACACGTATGTCCGATCCTAAGGTTGATGGTATGGACATGACAGATATTATAAGTATGAGATATCAAAGGTTTGAATATCCGGATTTAACTTTTTCTGATTCGAGAGCGGAATGTTCTTTTGATATTTGGGAGCGTCCAGGGGATTTTTTGGATCTCATAAAAGATCATTTGAATTACGGGGGGTATAATGATGCAGATCGGCAGATTCTGAGCCGCATTGCTTTAGCGGTTAATCGATTTATAATTGGAGAAGAGGCTTATGGCTCTGATACCGCTGATCTCATTGATCGACAATTGTTGGAAAGCGAGCGTACTGCGCCTCTGACCTTTACGCCGGGTGAATATATTCCGGAGCTATAGAAAAGATTTTATGAGGATGCTACCTGGTTTTTTGATTTTAAGCCCCAGCGCAGAACCATATAACCCCAGATTCCTGATAGTAATGATCCCATGATAATACCGATACGCTCATCAAAGGGGTAGTTCACGCTCGGTTCATCAAAGGCCAGGGAGCCGATAAACAAACTCATGGTCAGGCCGATACCACACAATATTGAGATGCCGTATATTTGTAACATGTTTGTTCCTTCAGGCATCTTTGCAAGGCCGCTTTTGATGCCCAGCCAGCTCAGGCCGAATACACCGAGTTGTTTTCCGGCAAACAGACCTAGGGCAACGCCCATAGGGACAGGGTGGAAAAGCTGCTCTGGGCCTAGTCCGGTCATATTGATTCCGGTGTTACAAAAGGCAAAGAGCGGTAGGATGAAAAAGGCCACAGTATCATGAAGGTCATGTTCAAGGGCTTTTAGGGGAGAATAGTTCGAGTTCAGGTTTTTGCGGTCAGAAATTGGAATAAACAATGCCAGAACGATTCCGCTGAGTGTTGCGTGGACACCGGATTTGAGCAAAGCACCCCACATGATAATGCCTACAAGAATGTACAGGCTTTTTTTCAACAAGCCTGCGCGGTTAAGGCCAAATAATACAACACAGCAAATACTTGCTATGCCAAGGGAGAAGAGCGATAAATCGCTTGTGTAGAATAAGGCGATGATGATAACAGCGCCTACGTCGTCAAATATGGCGATGGAGGTCAGCAGGACTTTTAGTGCAATGGGCGCGCGCGTGCCAAATAAAGCCAGAACGCCCAGCGAGAAAGCAATATCGGTTGCAGCGGGGATCGCCCAGCCTTCCATGGTGATTGGATCATTATAGTTTAATGCAATATAAACCAGCGCTGGTACGGCCATGCCTCCAATAGCGCCCAGTGCCGGCAGTAAGATGTTGCGTTTATCTGATAAGACGCCCTCAAGCATCTCGCGTTTTAATTCCAATCCTATGAGAAAGAAGAAAATTGCCATCAGCCCGTCATTGACCCAGAGCACCAGAGGTTTAACGATGTTAAAGTCACCGATATAAAGGGAAACTGGTAAATAAACGAGATAGGTGTAATATTCTCTTAGTGGCGAGTTAGCAATTGTTAGCGCCAGTATGGCTGCGATACATAAGAGCACACCGCCAGCGGATTCTTTTTTAAAAAGTGTGCCGGTAATATTAAAGAAACCGGCATTGTAATTTATATTATTTCTACTTTCTTTCATCATTTTAACCATGTGTCTTGATTATTATAAAGGAGGGGCGTTTGACCTTGAACAGTATGATGGATGCATAAAAGGATGTAAAATGTAAAAATTCCTGTATTGGCTTTCGTTCGCAGGAAATTTCTGAGGCGTGGGCTATGCGGATGCTTTTTCTTCTTTTATGGATTGTGCTAAATCCGGGTCTATGATCTTGCAATAATAGTATCCCTTCAGGTTTGTATCATTGATTTGTGCATAGGCCGGATGTTCGCCAATGCGACGATAGCCCATCATTTCGTATAGCCGCATGGCATCTGTCATTGTTTCACGGACATCAAGATTGATAACCCGGACGCTTTTTGATCTGGCAATTTTTTCTGCCTCGCTTAGAAGTTTTTGAGCAATTCCTTTTTCACGTGCCCATGGGGCGATAAAGTGCGTTGTTATTTGCATATGGTGTTTTTGCGCTTCGTTGCGTTTGCCTGGCCAAAAAAGCTGACAGGCTCCGCATATGACTTTCTCGATGCGGGCAACAAGAAGATCGCGCAAGGGTATGGTAACGACGCCTTGCCAATAGCGTTCCAGAACTTCGCGTTCGGGAGGCTCTATCCAGCCAAACCCTCCTCCGGCTTTGATCGCTGCGATTGTTGCATCGCATAGATCGTTTAAGTCTCCGGCGCGGAATTGATTCACATGTTCAATGTCATAGATTGGCTCAAGTGACTCCAGTGACGCGCTGCGTTTCATTGCTTACCCTTTTCTTTTTTGCATACATATGTATTGATACGGTTCGCTTTATCTGCGCGTTAGGGTTACTCTTAACATACCAGCGTATTCTGCATTGCTTTTGTTATCAATTCGCATTTGCGGGAAGGTTCGGATATTATAGCTCATAGAGGACATGATTTTTTTACCTTCTCTATGTTGAAGGTTGAAATTGGTGTTGTACTCGGACTGGCTCATTGAAAAGTTCTTAAAGTTTTGCATCTTTGATCTTATGCGCAGAAGTTGTTCTATAGCGTTATTGATATGAGTCTGTTCACTTGGGCCATTACGAGAGATGCGCTGGATTTTGTTATCTTTAGCATCGATCTTGATTTCTGCTATTTGTAGTGACTCGTGGGAGCAACGCCAGAATTTTTCCTGATGTGTTTGTCCGTCATTATTCTGGGTTTGGCGCACGCTCGTGCGGCAGGTGAAGGGCGTCTGTGCGATAATTGAGTCAATTATTTCAACAGGTGTATTAAGCGATAAGCCGTGTAGCGTGGCTGTATTTATTAACTCTTCATGAGGACGTTTTTCGATTTTGTCCACACAGTTAGAGGGCTGCGGTGTTTTTGCGGGCTGGATAAGCAGCATATAAGAGCACAGCAAGATTAAGGTAAAAATCACGAGGTTTCGTATTGTATTTATCATGGTCGCTTCCTGTTTTTATTTTCAGGCTGAGCCTGTGTGCCGTGATTTTAGCAAAAGCTTTTTGCTATGACTACAGGCTTTCATGTTTGCGATCTTATACTATATCTCCTTGACAGTTTTGCTTATATCGCCCATATGTTGGGGCATGATGAATGAGATATATGATTATGCCGATGCAAGCCGGTGGCGCGGCACGACAATTCTTTCTGTGCGTAAGGGCAAGAACGTAGTTATGGCCGGCGATGGACAGGTGTCTATGGGGCAGACTGTACTTAAATCCAATGCGCGCAAAGTGCGGCGTTTAGGGCGTGATGATAATATTATCGCCGGATTTGCCGGCTCTACAGCGGATGCTTTTACCTTGTTTGAGCGTCTGGAAGCCAAGCTGGAGACGCATCCGGGGCAGTTAACACGGGCGTGTGTTGAGCTGGCCAAAGATTGGCGCACGGATAAATATTTGCGCCGGCTTGAAGCTTTGATGGCGGTGGCTGATGCTGATACCTCTCTTATTTTGACGGGTACGGGAGATGTTGTGGAACCGCAGGATGGCGTTATCGGGATTGGCTCTGGTGGCAATTATGCTTTGGCGGCGGCGCGGGCGCTGTATGATCAGGACATGGATGCAAGAACGATTGCAGAAAAGGCGCTGGGGATTGCTGCCGAGATCTGTGTTTATACAAACAATAATCTTATCATTGAAGAACTTTGAATTGTTCGTGATTCGCAATTTCCGGTGATTTTTATATTTTTTATCAATTCATAAAGCCATGCGACTTTAATTGCAACGGTTATACATAATGTGATATTATTTATTGGTATTGTTTTAGGCATGGGTGAAAGTTATGAGTGCTCTTGATGATTTGGTAACAAAAGTGGCTAATGTTGATATGCCATCTTGGACGCAGCCTTTTATAGGTGCGCTTAATGGGCTTGGTAATGCTCCCGTAACTTCAGTTGAGGCCGCTGTTTTTGGTATTAAGGCACCACAGGAGGACTTAGCTGATTCAAATCTGGCGCCCATAGTAGGTGCTCTTAATGGTTTTGCCGGTTCTCCAGTGACCCCAATTGAGGCCGCTGTTTTTGCATCAGCCGGTCTTCGAATGGATTTTAGTCCTTTCCAAGATTTTACTGAGCGTGAATATGCAAGAATGCATACTGATATAAGTGGTGCTTTAGAACAGGCGGATGAAAAGCCTGCGCTTGTTTTTGTAGGAGAAGCTGATCGCCCGGAGATGACCATTGGAGAGTATTTGGGTGTGAGCAGGGCTGATGAAAATCAAGTGCGTGCGGCTGCGGTTCCAGCCATGGCGGCCGTGAAGGCCGCAACTGATTTAACCGGCGATCCTTCTCGCGTAGTGATTGCTGTAGATCTGGATCCGGCATCTCGGGAGAGTATTGAGGCCAGCGCAAATTTTAATAACCCTGAAGAGTGGACGCCTCTTGCCGGAGAATTTGCGGCTCTTATGGCTGATGAAGGCTACAGGGTGGTTTATGCCGATGTTGCGCGTGAAACCGATGAGGGCACACCAGATCCTAATAGATATAGCGCGATGACTGACATTATTGGCATAGAAGCTCTGCGCACGGATGCGCCTCCTCCAGAAGTGATGGTGGTTTTTGGCAGGGCTGAGCTGATGGGCGTTTTTCAGGGGTATGATCTTGAAGATATTGAGAAAGGCGGCGTTTCGTTGCGTGCATCTGATACTCCCGGTCCATTGGACACTATTTATCGATCGCAGCTTTTTTATAATGCCAGTAGTGATGGAGCAATGGAAAATATGGGTTTGGATATAGCCGGGTATATTGGTGCTCCTGAAAATGCTGCGCAAGTTGATATCCCTGATAATTTACCTAACGGGATTAGTGTAAGGCAAATGTGGCAAACTGTCGTTGGTGCAAGCGTGATACATGGCGTAGATATGCAGGCTGTGGAGGCGGGTATGGAAGCCCCTATACCTGAAGTTGTGGTTCCTGATCCAGCACTGCCCTCGCTCTAGATAATGCTATTATGTGCTTATCTCCTTGCGGCGTGATAGCACTTGCTTGATTTTTGTGTTTTTCTTTTTTGGTTTTTATCCGGTATAGTTTCATAAATTTTTCTGTATCCTAATTTGTTCTTTAAAAGAATGAACAGATGTCTTATGACTAGGGCATGTGCTAATATATGCACGTGCCAAATGTCGTTGGTGAGAAATGAATGCAATTAATAAGGTCAGGTTTAATATGCTACAATTGAAAAGTGAAAAGCCGAAGGTTATTGTTTCCTTTTCTCCGCGTGAAACGGTCAGCGAGCTTGATCGTTATATTATCGGGCAGAAAGATGCCAAGCGCGCTGTTGCGATTGCGCTGCGTAACCGCTGGCGGCGCTCCAAGCTAGAGCCTGAACTGCAAGAGGAAGTGTATCCCAAGAATATCTTAATGATAGGTCCGACTGGCGTCGGGAAAACTGAGATCGCCCGGCGTTTAGCAAAATTGGCCAATGCCCCGTTTATCAAGGTTGAAGCGACCAAATTTACCGAAGTTGGTTATGTTGGCAAGGATGTTGAATCTATTATTCGTGATTTAACCGAAATGGCGATTCGCATGACGCAAGATGAGATGCGAAAAACTGTGCGGGCGCAGGCGGAGATTTATGCGGAAGAGCGCGTGCTTGATGCGCTGGTCGGGGATACGGCTGGTGATGGCACGCGGGCTAATTTTCGCAAGAAATTACGTGCCGGTGAATTAAATGAGCGTGAAATTGAAATTGATGTGGTTGATAACTCCAACCCTATGGGCAATATGATGGATATTCCCGGCGTTCCCGGCGCATCTATGGGGATGGTGAGCATTGGTGATATGTTCGGAAAGGCATTCGGGGAGCGGCGCAAAAAGAAAAGGATGAGTGTTTTGCAAAGCTATGATGTGCTCATTGCCGAGGAATCGGACAAGCTTCTGGATGATGATAAAGTGGTTGCTGATGCGCTTGAGCTGGTTCAGCAAAACGGAATTGTCTTTATTGATGAGATTGACAAAATTACAGCGCGTCAGGATGTACGCGGCGGTGATGTGTCTCGTGAGGGTGTGCAGCGTGACTTGCTGCCCTTGATTGAGGGGACGACAGTTACGACTAAACATGGGCCTGTGAAGACCGATCATATGCTTTTCATTGCCAGCGGCGCTTTTCACTATGCCAAGCCTTCGGATCTTTTGGCTGAGTTGCAGGGGCGTCTTCCCATTCGTGTCGAGTTGCGCGCGCTTACGGTTGAGGATTTCAAGCGCATCTTAAAGGAAACTGAGGCCAACCTCGTGATGCAGTATGAGGCGCTGATCGGGACAGAAGGTGTGACACTCAAATTTGAAGAAGAGGCAATTGATGAAGTTGCACGCTTGTCTTTTGAGGTGAATGAGCAAGTTGAGAATATCGGTGCGCGGCGTTTGCAAACTGTGATGGAAAAACTGCTTGAAGTGATTAGTTATACAGCCAGTGATCGCGGCGGTGAAGAGATTGTTATTACCGCAGATTATGTGCGCGAGCAGGTAGAAGAGCTTGTCAAGAGTGCGGATTTGAGCAGGTTTATTCTCTAGATTTTTTATTCTAAAGCAGGGGCGAGAGGATGTTGCCCGAACTGGTTGTCTCGTCCTTGGTGGCGCAAAAGAAGTCTTTTTGCTTCAGAGTCCATAGCCATTGTTTGCGCGGGTATATCTTCTACAGATAAGCGCATGTGTTTCCATCTATTAGGTCTTCCTTGTGTAAGGGTTATGGTTGGGGTAGCCAGAACGTATATAGCGGGCTGATTTGTTTCGGTTAGCTGCTCTCTCAAAATTCTGTAGGGATCCGTTTCTTGCGCATAATCGCCATTGGGGAAAGTGAGCTGGGTGAGATAGGGCGCTCCGCTTTGTGCTCGAATGTGATTGCCTTTAAATCCTTTTGCGCCGTTTTCGTTAATGGTTGTTTGTGTGGGGATAAAAGGCATGAGGCGCGGAAACCCTATAAAGCTTTTTCCTCCTTTTTGAATGCCGCCTTTTCCATTTTGCATGTCATTATAGAGATTTGCCATTTTGTTCGGCTTGCCAATGAAGAAATGTCTAAATGGCATGACGCCGCCGCGATGCAGAGCAAATATTCTGGATCCGGCATTATCTCCTGCAACTTCACGAATGCGCCCTAGTGATTGTGTGGCTTCTTGTATCGATTTTATGGAGACGGTGATATAGTTTCCCTCATTTTGCTTAACCCAGGATCCTAAATTTTGCGCATTATGACCAGTCATATTTGCAAATCTTATGGGGTGGCTTGCTAAGTGCATGTTCAGGCTTAGAAGAATCGATTTGCCGTTTTGGATAGCTTTTTTGAAATTTTCCGGTGCGCGGGTGTTTTCATCTCCGTGTCCATCGGGTCGTACCCAGCAGGCCGTGACAAATCGATAATGTCCATGCGTGTAGTGGCTATGGCGGAATGTCAGGGGAACGCCCGTTTCCGGATGGGTGATCTCAAGATCTTCGGGGTTTACCGGATTTTGCGGGGTGATACCAAGTTTTTGGTTGCCGTGAATGTGAATCTCATATTCCCGAGCGGTCATCATATCAGTTTGATTAGATTCTTTATTAAAAACAAGAGCAAGATTTGTTGTCATTTTATCATCCCGACTGGTTATAGCTTTTCAAATATTCTGGTGTTTTTCTGGTTTTTTTGTTTTTATTGGCGCTATGAGAAAAGAAATTTATTATATATTTGCACTCGCCTTATTTTCCGTAAGCTTTTATAGCACGGCTTATGGGCAAAGTCACGAAATGCCGCGATTTATATTTCCTGCCGGGTGTCGTTACGGGCATGATTGCTGGGCGGTGAATTATGTTGATGTTGATCCTGAAGAGGGTGTTTATTTGGATTTTCTTTGTAATGCAAAGACTTATGACGGGCATAAGGGCACGGATTTTGCGCTGGGCTCTGTGGCGTGGATGCGCGCGGGAGTGGATGTGCTGGCTGCGGCGCAGGGTGAGGTTTTGCGCGTTCGTGATGGAGAAAGTGACAGCTTGAAAAATGCCAAGGCCCTTGAGGCTGTCAGGCAGTCTAATAAAGAATGCGGAAACGGGGTTTTGATTGATCATGGCGGTGGTGTGCAAACGATGTATTGTCACTTAAAAAGTGGATCGGTTGTGGTTCAGCGCGGGCAAAGGGTTCGGGCGGGTGAGAAGATAGCCCAAATCGGGCAGTCGGGTTATGCGGAATTTCCGCACCTGCATTTTGGTGTTTTTTCAGGAGGTGAGGTTATAGATCCTTATACTGGCGCTCCCAGCAGGCAAGGTTGTGGAGTGATGGAAGAGCCGCTGTGGCATGTTGGCTTGCCGATGGTGTATGAGCCTGTGGTGATTTTTGGTGGAGGGTTCCGCTCTCAGCCGCCGGATTTTAAGGCGATTGAGCGCGGTGATAATGAGAATCCCGAGACTTTATCACTGCGTAGCGCGGCTTTGGTGTTTTGGGCAGGCTTTTTTAATGTTGAGGCTGGAGATGAGTTTTTGCTTGAGGTGTTTGACCCTGATGGGGAAGTGTTTGTTTCACGTGAGCAAAAGGCTCAGAAAAACCGCGCGCGGCAATATTACTATACGGGTCGCAAAGTTGGTAAAGTGCAGCTTAAAGAAGGGATCTATAAAGGTGTTGTGACTTTAAAGCGGCGGGGAGATGATGGCGTTTTTCTTGAGCGGGAGAAGGTTTTCCGCGTTGCGATGGAGTGATGCTAACGCCTTCGGCGCAAGAGAACGTAAAGCGCTCCGTCACCGCCGTGAGCGGGGCGTGCGGGTTGTATGTCCAGAATGTAGGACGACAGTGGCGGCATTGAGAGCCAAACAGGGGTTTGTCGTTTGAGTACGCCGATATGGGTCATGCGCTCAATGAGGGAGGGGTCGCCTGAGCGGGGCTGCCCTTTTCCTGTGATTACCAGTATGCAGCGTTTTCCGGTTTCATAGGCTGCGGGGATGTTGTCCAGTAAAGCCTGATAGGCGTCTTGCTGTGATTTTCCATGCAAATCCAGTCTTTTATCGATTTTAATCTGTCCTCGTTTTAGGCGCTGGCGCGTGCGGTGATCAATTCCTGCTGCCGGTTTTTTGTTTTTTTTGGGTGTTTCTGGAAAGGTATTCTCTGGTTTATATGTTTTGTAAAGGGGTGCATTTTTTGATTTTAAGACCCTTTTGTCTATGTCTGTCAAATCGTGGGTGTGGTTTTTTCTTTCCCCCCCTGTTTTATTTTGGTGGAATAAATTATTATTTTTCAATGGGGTAATGTCTTTTGTTACCGCATTCCACAGTTCAAGATCCTGGTTTTCGGGTTGCCCCGCTTTCTTTTCTCTGGCATCTTTGTTATGGTTTTTCTTGTCTTTTTCGGTCATGATATGTTGGGGAGCTTTGATTATTCTTAAAATTATGGTGTCATGTTTTTTACTTGTAAAATAAATCGGATACTGTGTGACTTTCTTACAGGCGTCTTTGCTGTATTGGCTTTTAGCACTGTTTTTCTTGTTGGTGCAACAACTGCGTATGCGCAAGATTATTTTAGTGATAAAATTACGGCAAAAGAAAAAGCTGTTCTTGCCTTTTTCAGAGCCTCGGGTATGCCACCTGATTATGATTACTGGATCAAGAATAGTTCCCGTTATGAGTCTTTGCCTGAGTATAAGCAGGAGGAACATTTTATCAGAGAGATGTTACGCCTTGGGCATGGTTATGGCCTTTATGATCCAGAGGTTGATGTTTTGGAGGTTAAAGCACGGGTTATTGTAAAGTTTACCCCTTCTGAGGACGGTAAAGAAAAGGCAGATTTAACTTTTAGATTTTTTGGGGTTGATAAGGATTCTACCCCCAGCTTTGACTTTCCTTTTGGAAATAAGGGTATTATTTCACTGGTTGTTGAAGGGCTTGAGGATTTTGGCCATCTGTCTCTTTCAGCCGAACAAGAAGAGGCAATGCGTAGTAAAGTTCCTTATGAAGGCAGTGAGTTTGATGCAAATCTTATTGTTCATACGCAGGTTTATAAAGCTGATTATAATCGACCTGTTGCTAAAAAAGCAGATATGAAGAAATGGTTGATGGTTGGGCGAATCGCTTACCTTAAATGTGTTATTGAGTCTATGTATGAGTCTGAGGCCCATACATTATGGGACTATACTGCGCCATGGTATGAGGAGCAATTTCGCCTTAAAAACACGCCCTTAGATGCGGAATATCCGCATCCCTATGATCTGTTTAAGTGATGCGAAAATTCTTGTAGGAGTAAATTTGTCCTGATTGCGTTGATTTTATAATCCGGTGATGATATGCTTGTAGCATAAACAGAAAATAGTGAGTTACCGGAAAGATGTTTTCTTATATAAAAGACATCAATTCTGCGTCAGAGCCTCTTAAAACAAAAGCGGTTGATTCGCGTCTTGGTGATAAGAGCAAAGACGATAGAAGTTATAGGAGTCGCGCAAAGCGCTTGAGGGATCTGGAGTATAATGGGCATCCAGAGCCTGAATTGAAGTCGTATTCTGATTCTGGGCAGCAGTTTTATGCTGAAAAAGAGGGCTTTGATCGTCGTGAGGGGTCTAATCGGTTTTCGGTTGATGCTTTGATTTTTTTCCTTGAAGATCTTCTGAGTGAGTATTTAAGGCGAAATGCTTATGGCAGGGTTTCTTCCGATCAGGCAAAAAACTTTGCTAAAAACAGCATGGTAAAACCTAAACGCAATGATTCTTTCGAGGCGTCTCCGTGGTTGAAGGTAAAACATAGTAATGTAAATGAAGCCAGCTACTCCCCTGCGTTGAGGGTTGCAGGCGAAGATAGTGGAAACAGATTTTCCATGCGTCATGCAGCGTTTGCCTATGCGCGTCAGGCAGCGGGGGTGAGCCATGAGATGGGGTCTTCTCCGCGTGTTAATAAATTCTATCGCCAGTCCGATGATATTTCCTCCCAGGGCTTTGTTGCGATGCGCAATGATGCGGGTGATATTTATGATCTGATCGGTGTTTTGTATGATTTAAAGCGCGATGGTGTTACCCATCTTGATGTGGTTGATAACGCTCCTATGTTTGAAGCGGTTTTCTCGGCAGTGCGTGCGCAGCTTCCTCAAGAGTAGAATTTTAACGGTTATTTATTATTTTGTGTGTTCTTCAGGCCAGCCAGATAATATCCATCTTCATTTTTTTTCAGGATAACAGGCGTAGCGGGGTCAGGTTCTATTTTTTGGCGCAGCCGGTAGATATGTGTCTCCAGCGTGTGTGTTTCTGTGTCTTTGGCATACTCCCATACGGCCTCGAGCAATTCATCGCGCGGGATGTTGCGCCCGGCATTTTCGTATAAGTACTGTAATAGCGAGATTTCTTTTTCTGTAAGTGTTATAAGCGAATCAGTCGTTGATGGGGTAAATGTTCCCAGGGGGATGTTTAAAATGCCGTGTTCCAGTGTAATATTTTCCAGATTGGATGTGTGCATCTTTTTGGTTAACGCGATGATTTGATCAATGATCTCGCCTAAACGCACGGGCAGGTCAAAAATCAGCTCATCGTTTTGTGTGCGCAGGAGAATAATGTTTTTATCGCATGGCTCAAAGTTGTAGATATCTTCGAGTTTCTCCTGCTTTAGCAAGGTTTTAAGTACATTATAAACAGCTTCTTTGGTCTGGATTATTATCCTATCATTGTCTTGTGTGGATGTGACTTCAGGCATTTTTCGGAGCTATCATTTGTTTTTTTTCAATGCCAGTCATCATGGCACATGTTTTGCATATTTTCCAAAGCGAAATTTGTTTTAATAATTTTGAGATATGCAGATATGGTTTCCACTCCTTTACAAAGTCAGGCTCATTTTTTTATGGTTCGTTCTGAGCGCACGGCAGGATATATTCCCTCTTATGATAGTTTTGCTGATATGTCTGCGCGCTCTCAAAAGCCGTTGTCGCAAGATCAGGCTTTTGAAGTGTTGATAGAGGAAACGATTGCGCGGCGTGATGATATGGCTATGCCAGATCAGGGGGCGTTAGGCAAGCCCAATCGTTTGCAAGACGAGGGGGCGCGTTTCGATATTTTTGATTGTCTTGATATGATCAATCCGCTTCAGCATATTCCCGTTTTGAACCATATTTACCGCGCTATGACGGGGGATCACATAAAGCCGATCAGCTCTATTATAGGGGGCACCTTGTTTGGTGGCCCGGCAGGAGCGGCTTCGGGGCTTGTGACAGCGGTGCTGGAGGAGGGCACGGGGCAGTCTTTATATGAGAATGTTCGCTCTCTTGCCTCGGGTGATGTTGCGGGCAGGGAATTTGGTGCGTATGAAACAGCGTCCAAGCGCATTAGTGCCAATTATGATTACAATGTTTGAGATATGCGTCAGGGAAGATTAACTGTTTCGCTGACCGAAGATCGATGTTCCCAGTCTTATGTATGTGGCGCCGTTTGCAATAGCATCTTCGTAATCATTGCTCATGCCCATGCTTAGCTCTGGCAGGTTGTGTTTTTGCGCCAGATTTCTCAGAAGGGCAAAGTGCAGGGCGGCTGGATCGTCGATGGGCGGGATGCACATCAGGCCGATAATGTTCAAAGCACATTCATTTTGGCAAAAATCCAGAAAATCTGTCAGGTCTTGCGGCGTTATGCCTGCTTTTTGCGTCTCTTCGCCGGTATTGACCTGAATAAAGCAGGGCAGGGATTTGTTTGCTTCTTTCATAGTGCCAGCGAGTTTGCGCGCCAGTTTCTCCCGATCCAGCGTTTCTATAACATCGAACAGGGCAACGGCTTCCTTGACTTTATTGGTTTGCAGGGGGCCGATGAGGTGCAGTTTTAAATCGGGATATGTGTTGTTGTTTTTGATTTCTTCCCAGTGTTTGTAAGCTTCCTGCACCCGGTTTTCACCAAAGAGCCGCTGGCCTGAGTCTAGCGCTGCTTGAATGTTTTCTTGTGTCTGGTGTTTGCTAACGGCGATCAGGTTAATATCATTTTTTACGCGGTTCCATTGTCTGGCCGCTTTGCTAATGGTTTGGTGGGTGGTTTCTAAATTTTTGGATACTGATTGAGATGTTGACATGGAAGCAGGATATTTTTGTATATAAGGTTTTTCAATCGTCATTGTGAATAAATATGAAGCTATCCATGTTTATTTAGGGTTGATAGGTGGATTGCTTCGCCAGCTGCGCCGCCTCGCAATGACAGAATAGAAGGCAAAAAGAAAGGGCGCTTAAAAAAGCGCCCGATCTAATTAACTTTTTGTTTTTTTATTAATCCTGTGTCCTTATAAAAGGCCATAGGATAATCTCGACTAATCCGCTTACGCTTACGCAACAGCGAGATAAGTCTCATTAAAAGTTGATTTGTGTTCCAAGAAGAACGGCTGTACCGTCAGCATCAGCAGCACCTGGATTTTCCTGCTCAAGGAATTGAACAGAACCGCGGAAGCTCATGCCTGGGCCGTATTCATAGACAACACCACCTGTGTAGCGGTCATATTCTACGCCGTTTGTTGCTTTGTCTTCCTGATTGAAGTAAGACACACCAAGCTTGAAAGGACCAGTTGTGTAGTCAGCACCAACAACCATTTTCTCACGGTCATTAGAAGCTGTACCAGCAACACCTTGGTTGTCTTCTACGTAAACAACACCAAGACCGAAGGCAGCAACGTCAAGATCAAGACCTACGTTCCATACTTCACGGTCATCAGTGGTAGCAGAAGAGCCTTCTTCTTTACCAAGTGAGTAACCGGCACCGGCTGTTACGCCAACATTTTCGAATTCGCCTTCATAACGAAGAGCAATTTCATATGTTTCGCCGATTGAGCCAGCCGCGTTTGTGTCTGTACCAACGCTCAACTGATCTGCGTCGTTAGTGTCAGGTGACATAGACGCACCGACCTGGAAACCGCTCAAGATTGGTGAAAGGTAAGTTACCTTGTCAGCCGTGTCTGATGGATCCATTCCATAGTCAAGAACCATTTGTGTCAGGCCACCTGCTGTTACGAAGCCAGATACATATTGTGAGATACCGTCAACATTTGAGTCAGCAGAAGGAGCTGCAACCTGTAGAAGGTAGCCTGCACCGTCTTCGTTACCAACATTCACACGTCCCCAGTTGCCTGAGAAATATACGTATGATTCGCTGATACCTGGATTTGTGTCTGCGCCGTCAGCTGTGTATTCGATGTGCGCACCAACTGTCAGACCATTGTCCAATGTTGTTTCGCCGCCGAAGTGAAGTTCAGTTTCACGAAGCATGTCAAATGCATTGACGTCTGTACCGGTTGTTTCATCCTGGTTTACGAACGCGCCGTAACCTTTGAAGTAACCACCGACTTCAAGGTCGATGTCAGCGTGTGCAGGAGCAGCCAAAGCAAGGCCACTGATTGCTACGCTTGCAAGTAGTAGTTTTTTCATTTTATTTCCTCCAGTCATGTCCCTGAAAAAAAGAGAGATGACGATTTAGTTAAACATTAAACCCAAACGGGATTAAAATTAAAGAAAGTTCCCCTCCGAAGAGAGAACGCACCCATTACGCCACCGCTTGACTCGGGGGTCAACGCGATTTTGTGTTCTTTGCGCAACATTTTTTGAAAGCGTTGCATTTTTGCAACAGGGGGTGAAGGGTGGCATTTTAATATATCCGTCCATGTGGCCTTCTGGATTGCTTCGTCGGCGTTGCCTTCTCGCAATGACATATTTCCTGTATCCTGCGCGTTCACTTTTTTCGTCATTGCGAGTGATAGCGAAGCAATCCAGCGGTTCTCTCTCCTGCCTTCTGATAGGGGTATTGCGATTACCCACTTGTTCCGTGTTTTTATGCGTGGTAATGAAAAAGACCTACTATATAAAGATATAAAGAAAAAAATGAGGAAAAAATGAACAGCAGGTTTTTTACACTCGTATTAACTTTTGCAGTGGCCGGGCTTGCCGCCGGGTGCAGCGATGGTATCAAGACCGAAGCAAAATATCCTACCGGACTGGATCGCAATATGACCGGTGAGGATATTTATGGCGAAAAAGAGAGCATTCTTGGTCGTGGCGGCCTATTGGCTTCGCGTAAAAAGGATGAGGGGGGGGCAGCGGCTATTGGAGTAAATGGCTTTTTGTGGCGCGCCACTCTTGATACCGTTTCTTTTATGCCTTTGGCGAGCGCAGACCCTTTTGGCGGGGTGATTTTGACAGACTGGTATGTTGATCCTGAAAATACTGCAGAGCGCGTGAAGATTAATGCTTTTGTTATGGGGCGTGAGCTGAAAGCTGATGGTATTCGTGTGCGTGCATTTCGGCAGGTGAAAAAAGGCGGTGTGTGGGTGGATGCAAAAACCTCCGAGGATACGGCGCGCAAGCTGGAAGATACGATTTTAGCACGTGCGCGGGAGTTGCGCATTGCCCAGCTTGGCGGTGTGGAATAGGACATAATTGGTGGAAGTTTATCAAAACGAAACGTAATGCGTAAATATTATAAGTAAGGACTTAGTTGGGACTTGGAATAATGGCACAGCGATATAACATTAAAGAAACAGAAAGCAAATGGCGGAAGCGCTGGAGCGATGAAAATGTTTTTTCTGTCACTGAAGATGCGGATAAACCGAAATACTACGTTTTGGAAATGTTTCCTTATCCTTCCGGGCGCATTCATGTCGGCCATGTGCGCAATTATACGCTTGGCGATGTGGTGGCGCGTTTCAAAACGGCCAAGGGGTTTAATGTCTTGCATCCGATGGGGTGGGATGCGTTTGGCCTTCCGGCAGAAAATGCGGCGATTAAGCGCGGGAAGCATCCGGGGGTCTGGACGCATGAGAATATAAAAGCTATGAAAGAGCAGCTTGTGTCTATGGGGCTGTCTATTGACTGGAGCCGTGAATTTGCCACTTGTGACGCTGAATATTATGAGCATGAGCAGCGTATGTTCCTCAAATTTCTGGAAAAGGGCATCGCGTATCGCAAGGAATCAGTTGTGAACTGGGATCCGGTTGATAATACGGTGCTGGCTAATGAGCAGGTGATTGATGGCTGTGGGTGGCGCACGGGCGCGCCTGTTGAGCGTCGCAAGCTGAATCAATGGTTTTTAAAGATTACCGATTATGCGCAAGAGCTTTTGGATGATCTGAAAACACTTGATCGCTGGCCTGAAAAAGTGCGGGTTATGCAGGAAAACTGGATCGGGAAGTCTGTTGGTTTGCAGTTTACATGGGATGTGGTTGGCACTGAGAAGACCATTGATGTATATACGACGCGCCCTGATACTTTGTTTGGTGCGTCTTTTATAGCTTTGGCGCCAGATCACCCGATGGCACTGGAGCTGGCTGCGGATGCAGAAGGGTTTGATGACTTCATTAAGGAATCTCAGTCACACGGAACCTCTGAAGCGGCGATCGAGAAGGCTGAGAAAATAGGTTTTGATACGGGATATAAGGCAACACACCCGCTTTTGGGGCGTGATGTTCCTGTTTATGTTGCCAATTTTATTTTGATGGATTACGGGACAGGCGCTATTTTTGGTGTTCCTGCCCATGATTTGCGTGACCATGAATTTGCGCGCAAATATGATCTTCCGATTTTGCCGGTTGTTGTGCCCGAAGGCGTTGAAGATTTTTCTGTTGAGGATGAGGCTTATACGGGTGATGGCACGCTTGCCAATTCTGATTTTCTTGATGGTATGGATGTGGAGAGCGCCAAAGCGGAAGTGATCCGGCGTTGTGAGAAGATGGATCGGGGCTTTGGCACTGTCCAGTACCGCCTGCGGGATTGGGGAATTAGTCGTCAGCGCTATTGGGGCTGCCCGATTCCGGTGGTGTATCGCAATTCGGACGGGGCATGTATTCCTGTGCCGGAAGATCATTTGCCTGTAGAGCTGCCTGAGGATATTTCTTTTGACAAGCCGGGTAATCCCCTTGCTCACCATCCGACATGGAAGCATACGACGTGTCCTGAAACTGGAGAGCCTGCCACGCGCGAAACCGACACGTTTGATACATTCTTTGAGAGTAGCTGGTATCAGTTCCGCTACACGGATGCTAAAAATCCTGATTTGCCAGTTGATAAGAGCAAGGCTGCGTACTGGATGAGCAGCACATCGGATCAGAATTTTAATGGTGTTGATCAGTATATTGGCGGGGTGGAGCATGCTGTGCTTCACTTATTATACGCACGGTTTTTTACCAAGATTATGCGCGATTGCGGTTTTATCGAGGGTACGGATGAGCCGTTTAATGGTTTGTTCACTCAAGGGATGGTGACGCATGAATCCTATCAGGATATGAAAGGAAACTGGCTTTTCCCGACGGATGTGCACAAGAACAAAAAAGGCGAGTGGGTGCACCGGGAAACCGGAGAGCCTGTGAAGGTCGGTTCTGTTATCAAGATGTCCAAATCCAAGAATAATGTAGTTGATCCTGAAAATATTTTTGAGACTTATGGCGCGGATGCGGCGCGGCTGTTTATTTTGTCGGACTCTCCTCCAGAGCGTGATCTTGAGTGGACGGAAAGCGGTATTGAAGGTGCTTGGCGTTTTGTGAACAGGGTTTATGCGACGTTCATGGATATGGATCTTGACCACGGTAAGATGGCGTTGACCGTTATCAATGATGAGAGCATGCTTTCGGAGGAGGCTAAGGCGCTCAGGCGCGTAGCGCATAAATCTGTTAAAGGCATGGGTGAGGCGATTGAAGCTTTTGCCATGAATAAGGCTGTGGCTTTGATGCGTGAATTCTTTAATGCGATTAGCGCGTTTAAGATGCAGAGTAATCTTGATCTTCCGGCTCTGGAGGAGGCAGCGCATATGTTTGTGATTTTGCTTAATCCTATTTGCCCCCATCTGGCTGAAGAGCTGTGGGAAAATGCGCTGGGGCAAAGCGGCTTGCTGGCGGGTTATGTCTGGCCGTCTTATGATGAATCGTTGCTTGTGAGTGATACGGTTACGATTGGTGTGCAAGTTAATGGAAAGCTGCGCACTACGGTTACGCTGCCTGTAGATGCCGATGAGGCGCATGTGCAAGAGCTTGTTCTGGTTGATGAAAAGGTCAAGGGCGCTTTGGGCGGGAAGTCTATGCGTAAATTTATTTATGTGCCCGGGCGCATTGTTAATGTGGTTGTCGGGTAGCAGGAAAAAGGCTGATAAGGATGAAAAGAAGGATTATTTCGGGCGCTGGGTTGATGCTAAGTCTTTTTTGCGCAGCGTGCGGGTTTCAGCCGATGTACGGCTCTTATTCCGAGGCTAAGGCTAACGGGCGCGCTGGCATACAAGCACAGCTTGCTCGAATCGAGGTTGCGAATATTAAAGATCGGGAGGGTCAAATCCTGCGTAACGCGCTGATTGACCGGTTTTATCAAGAAGGCAGGCCGGTAGATGCGCGTTATACGCTTCAGGTCTCCGATATTGCTGAGGCGACAGATGATCTCGATATTACCATTACCTCTGATGCTACGCGTGCGCAGCTCAAACTCTCGACGGTTATGACTCTTGTTGATAATGAAACCAATGCAGTTGTTCTTGAGCGGGGTTTGAAAGCTGTGGCCAGTTACAATATTATGAACAGTGAATTTGCCACGCGCGTGTCTGAAAAAAATGTGCGTGAAAACGCGCTTAAGGATCTGGCGCGGCAAATTGAACGCCATCTTGCGCTTTATTTTAATAATAATGACTCGCTTTGAGTATGTTCTCCAGTTTGTTATTTTAAAGATTTTCTGGTATTGGTAGAGACATGTCGGATGTAAATGCACATGATTTCACAGAGATAAGTGAAGCTGCGGATGTTTTTGATCTGTATGCGGGCGCGGCTGCTGGAGCCAAATCCGGCATGGAGGTTGAGCTGTGCTTTTTTAATCCCGATCAAAATGATCTGCCAGTTATGGATCAGGATCAGAATTTGTCCTTAAAACGCGCGGCTCTGGCCGCTTTACCGGAGGATGGAAAGTGGGTTCATAATGAGCCGACCTCTGAAGTGCTTGAGATTGCCAGTCAGGCTTATGATTTTTCAAATATGCGCGCTGCTTTAGATGAAATGCGCCAGAAGATCAGTGTTTTATGCGCTCAGGCGGCGCGCTTGGGGCTGAAGCGCTCTTATTTTCAAGAGTTTCCAGAAAAAAGCGCAGATGATTTGCTTTCGCGGATTATGGATGTTGAGCGTTACCAGGTTATGTATGCGCCATATCGCGCTGATATGGCAGAATGTGTGCGATATTTCGCGGTTTGTAAATCCAATCAGGTTTCTGTATCGCCGCGTGATATGGATCATATGCTTGAAGGCGTGCGCCGGTTATATGTTCTTGCGCCGCTTTTGTTTTTGCTGACGGATAATTCCGGCGGTTTTTTAGAAGGACAACGGTTTTCCGGTCATGCAGGGATGTATCTGCGTCATCGCGGATTACGCGGCGGGCACGGCGGGTTCGTCCCTTATGCTTTTACAGCGGCTAGCGGGGAGGAGTTCGTTTCCCGGCATATTGATCATGTTATGAATAACCCGCTCTTTATGTATTATGATCATGATGGGCGGCTGGTGAAGGTTCCTTCCGGTGACTGGAGCGTGACTTTTAACAGTTTGAAGGAGCAGGGGTTAAACACGGCCAGCAATTATTATCTGGCGCAAAGTGTTCTGTGGCCGGATGTCAAGATTGCTGCGCTTACAGCGAATGACGGACAAGTTTATGGGCATCGTTATGAAGCGCGCATGTTTGGTGTTGGGAATCATCAGCATCAAAGCGCTTATCTGCTGACCAGCGCGCTGGCTTTTCATGAGGATTTTGCCCGTGGGGTTGATGCGCTTTTGTCGCGTTACGGGTTTGATTTATCGCACAATTCATATGCGACATTGATGCGGGTACGCAGTGCTTATCATGCGGCGCGTAATCATAACGGGCGGTTTTTTGATATTCCATATGGTCGCGGCATTATGGCAGAGTTTGCCCGGGAGCTTGCGGAGTTGATTGAAGATATGGCGCTTGATATCAATATGCAAGACGCGGTTAATCCGCTGATTACGATCTGTCGCACCGGCTGTACGGACGGGCGTATTAATCGTACAGTTTTTCCGAATTTAAGTGGAATGCTTAGGCAGCAGCATGATTATGATCCCGCTATTTTTACCAATCCCAATCTTTGTGCACGCGACATTTTTGCGCGGCAGTTGAAATATGCAGATCCTTGCTCATGCGCGGCATAGAAAAAGTGTTGAAATGTTATGAAGATCCAGTTTCGCCAGATAGAAAGCTTTGTTAAGGCGCCGGATAAGGCAGCGCGCGCGATTCTTGTATATGGGCCTGATCATGGCCTTGTGAGGGAACGCGCTGCGATCATAGGTAAAAGCGTAGTTGAGGATTTGAATGATCCGTTTAATGTTGCGGTATTGTCAGCTGAGGGTTTAGCAGAAGATCCGGCACGCCTTGGTGATGAGGCGGGCGCGATTTCGATGATGGGCGGTGATCGTCTTATTCGTATAGAAGATGGAAGTGACAAGCTTACAGTGCTTTTGAAGTCTTATCTTGAAAGTCCCAGCGAGAGCGCACTTGTCGTTATTCAGGCCGGTGAGCTGGGGCCGCGCTCTTCCTTGCGTAAATTGTGCGAGAGTGCAAAGAATGCTGCTGCGCTACCTTGCTATGTGGAAGATGAGCGCGGCGTTGCTGCTCTTATTCGCGGGCGCGTTCAAGAGGAGGGAATGCGGATTGATCCTGATGCGCTGGGCTGGTTTGCGGCTCATATTGCCGGAGATCGCGGGAAGGTGCGCGCAGCGCTTGAGAAGTTGATTACCTATAAGGGCCTGGATGATCCTACGCCGATTTGTATGGTGGATGTGAAGGCTGTGTGCGGCGCGGCGGGTGAGCAGGGGTTTGATGATCTGGTTTATGCGGTGGCATCGCGGCGTAGTGCGCAGGCGCTGGTGGCTTATAATGTGCTTATGGAAGAGGGGATGGCGTTTGTTGCAATTATTAGAGCGTTGCAAAATCATTTTCGGCGCTTGCATATGGTCAAGGCTTATATGCAAGGTGGAATGGATATGGAGGCTGCGATGAAGAAGCTGTCTCCGCCTGTGTTTTTCAAGCAGGCGCCCGCGTTTAAAGGGCAGGTTAATGGCTGGTCACTTGGGACGCTGGAGATGATATTGGGGCGGCTTAGTGATCTGGAAGCGCAGTGCAAGCAAACGGGCATGCCGGTTGAAACGCTTTGCGGGCAGGCGATATTGGGAATTAGCAAGGTTCGAGGATAAGGTGAGGCTCGTTTTGGGTGGGTACGACGTGAGGGTTTTGCTTTCGTTCATTTTCTTTGAATTTTTCTGCCAGCTCTTTGGCGAGGCTAAGGATGTGGCGAGCTTGCGCTGTGGCCGTGGCTTCAGGATCGTGTACGATTAAGTCTGTACGCCCGAGCGATTCCAGGCGGGTGTCGGTGTATGTTTGTTCTTCTTTGTATAACCCCCTTTTCGTATAATCAGGATTTTCATCAAGGGTATATCTATGGTCAAATGTAATATCAGAAATGGGGCGTGCGATTTTTTGGCGGCGGTAATGCCAGGGAGTGAGACGTCTTTTAATTATGCTGTGTCCATCTGAATATAAGGGGCGTCCAATTGCCTGAAACCCGGCTTTATCTGCATATGCGACCAATGTGCTATCGCTGTGTTGTGGATCTTTGCTAAGGACATGATTTCGACCACCTATATGGACTATGTTATTTGTTGGTTTTATATTTCCAAGTAGAACAGATTTGATGGTATGAAGGTTTCGTATGGCCATACTAGTCGTAGATCGCATTGGGATTTGACCCAAGCTTTTAATTTTTTCTTTCCATTTTTCTTGGAGAGCCGGGCTCTGGATTGCTTGTTTTGTTAAGGGATGGTCCATGTCTAAAAAATCGCTTGATTTTGGCCATGATGTTCCTTGTTCATTTGTTATAAATATGGTTTTTGGTGCATCGGTGGGAAGAACCATTTGATTTTGATAGAGCTTTAGAATGTATGGATCTACAATCATTGAGGTTGTATAAGGAGCGTAAATAAACGTGTCAAATATAGTGTATCTTTTGTGAAGGATGCTTTCTTTGCATGTTTGTCCTACAGTTTTTAATTCCTGATTGGTCAAAGGCCTGTCCAGTTCATCTGTTGTTAAGATAATAAGAACTTGTAATGCAAAAGCCTCCCCTCTTTCTTCACTAAGGGTAAAAGGAATGTCTTCTTTGCGCATGCTTTCGAGCGCCAGAATATGATGGAGCATATGTGCTGGGCTTGCATGATTTTCGCCGATGGCCAGATAGAAGGGTTGTCCGGTTTTTTGCTGGTGTTTGTGGCCTGCAATGGCAAGGCTAACGGTTTCACAAGCGGTGGTGAGGATATTTACAGCCTCGGGGTCGCAGGCCAGAGTGTCAATATCAATCTTTTCAAACATGCTTTCATGTCCGGTGCGTAGCGCAATAAGATGCCTTTTTATTTGAGCTGTTGGTGACTCTTCTGTGGCTCGGAATTGATAGTGTCTGGTGAGTGATTTTTCTTTCATGCCCGCTTTTCTTGCTTATATTTTTTATATGAAGTTCTATTATAAGCGAACATGCTTGCATTATGTCAAGAAATAATTGCGGGTTTACGTATCTTTGATATTGGCACCGAGAAGCTGTGCCAGTTCTCGGATATGGGATATTTCGCTTGTTAGAATATGGCTTTGATTTTTTTTGTTGTCTTTTTTCTTGTGGGCTATGGGGGTTGTGGCGCGCTCAAAGCCAAGTTTTGCCGACTCCTTGAGGCGGATATCGCTTTGCGCTACTTGCCTGATTTCTCCGGCCAATCCGATTTCTCCGAAAAAGATGGTGTCTGCGGGTAGGGGCTGGTTGCTCAGAGCGCTGATAAGAGCGGCCGCAACGGCCAGATCTGCGGCTGGTTCGTTGATTCTTATGCCTCCGGCGATGTTGAGGAATATATCGTGGCTGGACAGGCGAATGTTGCAGCGTGTTTCGAGCACGGCGACAATCATGGCAAGGCGGTTGCTGTCCCAGCCTAATACGGCGCGTCTTGGGGAGGCTAAAGATGAGGGTGCAACAAGAGCTTGTACTTCGACAAGTAAGGGGCGCGTGCCTTCAAGAGCTGCGAGAACCGCACTGCCCGCGGCGTCTTCATGGCGCTGGGAGAGGAAGAGCGCTGAAGGGTTGGCAACCTCGATCAGGCCTTGCTGCGCCATTTCAAAAACGCCAATTTCATCGGTGGGGCCAAAGCGGTTTTTAACAGCGCGCAGGATGCGGAAATGGTGGGAGCGGTCACCCTCGAAATATAAAACCGTATCGACCAGATGTTCGAGTACGCGCGGGCCAGCGATTTGCCCGTCCTTGGTCACGTGCCCGACAAAAATGACGGCAATGCTGCGGCTTTTGGCCATGCGGATGATTTCCTGTGCGGAGGTGCGCACTTGTGTGACTGTGCCCGGGGCGCTATCGATGGAATCAACAAACATGGTCTGGATTGAATCGATGATGAGAAGTTTTATGTTGTTCTTCGAGGTGCGCACTGTTTCGAGAATGTCACGCACATTGGTGGCGCTGGCCAGTTTCAGCGGTGTGTTGTCCAGCCCCATGCGGTTTGCGCGCATGCGGATCTGATCGACTGATTCCTCGCCCGATATATACGCGCATTCCACGTTGTTGGTGTTTAGGGCACAGACAGCCTGCAAGAGCAGGGTTGATTTGCCAATGCCCGGATCGCCGCCAATGAGTACGGCAGCGCCGGGGACGATGCCGCCTCCTGTGACGCGGTCAAATTCATCAATGCGCGTTAGCAAGCGTGGATATTGTTGCCCTTTTTCATTGCGCAGGTCGCTGAATTCTATGATCCGACCTTTTTTCTTGCCGCTTAGCCCTTTGGGGGCAGAGGCTTCTGTGACTTCTTCGGTAATGGTGTTCCACTGTTCGCAGGCATCACATTTTCCTGCCCAGCGTGATGAGACAGCGCCGCAGGATTGGCATATATATGATTTTTGCGCTTTTGCCATTTTTGAGGGCTTCTTTGTCGGTGATTAACGGGTGTTATTTTCACACGGGTTCAAGGGCATTGCAAGAGCGTACGGGCAGGGCGCAGCGGCCAACAAACATGTAGCGGCTTTGAAAGCCTGTAAAGCCCATTTGAGTCAGCGTAGTTATTTCTTGACATGTGTGCGGGCGTTCAGCAATTAAAGAAGGGGTGGGGATATTTCTTTGTGCAAAAAAGGTATGTAATCCCGTGAGGATAGCTTCTAAATCGTTGCTGCAGTGAGCAGGAGAGCCTTCTTGGCGATCATATGGGCTAATAAAGCCACTATCATGGAGGAAGCTGCGGATGAAGGGGCCATCTACTTTTATGAAATCAACGTGCTTGCCAAAGACTGTTAAGCGGTTTTGGCGGCTTGTTCCTGTGCCAAAGTCATCCAGAGCAAAGCGGTAACCCTTTCTCTTGAGGTGCTGTAAGTGATCGGCATCGGCGTTTGGGTCAACATCATGTTCAAGAATTTCAAATATGATGTCTTCGGGGTTTAGGCGTTGCGCTTGCACGTACTCGTCTATGGCCTGGAAGAATCCTGGATCCAGCGCGGAGGCAACCGAAATGTTAAGCGTTACCGGAAATTTTCCAGTGTTGGCTGCTTCTTGTAATCCCAGCAAAGATGTGCAGGTGTCAAAGACTGTGTGTTTTCCTGTTTCGTAGTATGCTCGCGAGATTTCCAATATTGATGGTGTGTTGTCGCCGCCTGTTTTAACTGGAGCGCAAAGGGTTTCGTGGGCAAGCGCCGGTGCTCCGGCTGTTTGTGGTAATATCGCTTCCAGTGTTACGTGAAATTGAGGCTCGCCTGTCGTTGCGGGATTCCATCTATCTACTATACTTCTTGCGCCGGGTGCTGCTGGCAGAAATACTTTCATGGTGTCTTGCGTTCCTTGTTTATAGCCCGATAGCAGGAATGGTAGTATAATCTTTTGAATTTTTCAAAATTTTTTTTATTAGAAATCTATAAAAGTCATAGGATATCTGTATCTCACTGGCGTGAGATATGGTTTGTGTGCCTTGTTTTTTCGCAGGGCGTTAGAGTTCTTCGCGTTTGAAAGACCATTTGATGAAGGCATTATCCAGACTCATTTTGCCGTAAACAACAATTTGACTGGTTTTGCGTGGGATAATGCCTTTGCCGATATATACGCTGTCTTCGAGTTTAAGCTCGCCAACATCATATTTAAAGCGCCAGCCTATCCCGCCGCGCATGCGCAGGAGCACTTCCTTGCCTTCATTGATTAATGAGGCTGTGACATTGGGGTGGATATGAAAGCGAAGCGCTATCTCAACAGGTTTTACAAGTTCAAAGCCGCATATAAAGTCATCCTCGCCGCGTATATCATGCCCTTCTTTGCTCATGTATATTTTCCGAGTATGTGTGATGCCGTTGAGCGGAACGTAACCGTTATGTGAGACGGTGATGAGCGCCGCGTCTTTTGTGTTTTCGCGCTGGACATCGGTGTACGTCACTTTGCGGCCAAAATGACCGTCTTTGCGAAGTTCGCACGCATTGCGGTAATCAAGGCACGCTGTGTTGTGTGCTGCGGTAAAGCGCAGGGCATCTTTCCACTCAGATGAGGTTGGGTGTGATCCGCATGATACAAGTAAGCGTTCTTTGCCGTATGAGAGTTCAAAGGCCAAAGGTGAAGCGTGCCCGTGTTTATCATACGGGAATTTTTGTGTGGCTCCGGTATCCATTATTAGCAGGGAGCGGCCTAGCTCTATGCGTTCATAGCCTGTGTCAGGTAAAGATTTAGAGGGTTTTGTCTGTGTTCCGGCTTGCGCCAGAATGGAGTCGATATCTTCCGTGTTGCCCTCTTGTGAGCTGTGGAAGAGTGCCAGTTTGCGGTCATGGCAGCGCAGCGTGCGCAATGCTGCGCTTAAGGCGCCAATTTTAGTCGCAAGGTTGTCGGGTTCGGGATATGCCGCAGCTTGTAGAGCCGAGCGTATATCAACAAGTATTTCGAGAACATCCAGCATGTAGGCCGGAGAGCGAGAGATATGGCCGCCATCGGGGAGGATTTGTTCATTTAACGCTTTATCCAGAGCTCCTAGTCCCTGAGTGACCCATTTTTTATACTCTTCAAGAGCGATACCCGCATAAAGAAGGCCTTTTATGGCTTGCAGATGTGCGCTACCGTGTTCTTTTGCGTTCAAGATGTTGCTGAGATGCTTTGCTTGCTTGACCAGAGAGCCAAGGAAACGATCGTCGAAATCTTCGTTAAAACCATCGCAGAAATAATCATAGTGACAGACCCACATGGATAGGCGCCGTCCGAGAATGTCGCTGCGCCAGCTATGCGCATTCCAGCTCGGGTAGTTATCGATCCAGCTTTCTATCATTAATCGCCCTTGTTCTTTGGCTTGTGCGCCGCCAAGCGTGCGCAGGTCGCGCAGCCAACTGAAGCTGTGGATGTGTGAAATCCAAATGTCGTCATATCCTTCGGGCGTCCACCATTCATCAAACCATTGCGGGCCTGTGCGCCCGATGACTCCGGCGGCTTCCAGCAGTTCCTGTGCTTTTATGGAATCGCCGCGCCATGGATCAACCGGCTTGACAACCAAACGGTCAGGGGATGTGTTTGTATGCAGGCTCCAGTCGTACAGGCTTGTGTTATAAGCCATTTGACTGGCTTTGTTTTTCAGGGTGTTGATGATATGAAAGGTGTTCATTGTTGTGTTTCCTTTCTGATTTATTTGCGGTTGGGTGTTTTATTTTTATTGTAAGGCTCTAAGAGCGCAGTGATTTTATGTTGCGGGCATAATGCTCTGCCCCGTCTTTGAATATTGCGGTTCCGGCGACCAGAACATCTGCGCCTGCAGAAACCACCTTTTTAGCGGTTTCTGGATTGATGCCGCCGTCAACCTGAAGGTCTATGTTGCGGCCTGTTTCGTTAATCATGGCGCGTGTCTGTGATATTTTATCTATAAGAGGAATGAAGCTCTGCCCGCCAAAGCCGGGGTTTACGGTCATGATTAAAATCAGGTCAACCATATCCATGATGTGCTTAATATTCTCGACGGGAGTATGCGGGTTGAGCGATACGCCTGCTTTTACGCCTTTTGCCTTGATGTGTTGCAATGTGCGGTGCAGGTGAGGGCCGGCTTCGATGTGGGCGGTAATAATGTCAGAACCGGCATTTACGAAATCATCGATTAACGGATCAACGGGGCAAATCATCAGGTGGACATCAAAGGGTTTCTTTGTAGCGTTGCGGATGGCCTTTACTACGGGCGCTCCAAAGGTGAGGTTGGGCACAAAATGACCGTCCATAACATCAATATGGATGTAATCTGCTCCGGCTTTGTCAATGGCAGCGACTTCTTCGCCAAGCTTTGAGAAATCGGCGGATAGTATCGAAGGCGCTATTTTTATCTCTGATCTGGCTTTGGTGGACATGGTGGTGTGACTCTTGCTTGTGTGTTATCTATGGATTTTATTGTATAACAGTTTTTACGTTTAAAAACGCAGCGTATTGCGTTGAAGATTTATGCCGGTTTTTATGCCAGCCGGAGGGTCTTTGAAAAAGCATTATTTGCTTACCCTTCGTATGTTAACAAAAAGAATGAAAAATATCCACAGGGGAATTATGATACGTGGTGATTAAAGATTATATTTCTTGGTGTTTTTTACCGTAATCTCGTAAGGCGCGCGATGAAAAATCCGTCTAATCCGCCGTGTTCAGCCATATGGAAGGGGAGTATGCGTAGATCACCGTTTTCGTTTATGATATTTTCGTTCGGTAGTGCGGTTTCTTCTGGTGAAATGGGCACGCGTGCAAAATTGGGATGGTTGCTCAGGAATGATTCGATCTGGTGTTCGCCTTCGCATTTCTGGATCGAGCAGGTGCAATAAATGAGCAGGCCGCCTATGGCAAGTATTTCTGCTGCGCTATTCAGGAGGCGGCTTTGAATGGTGGTTAAACCGTCCAGATCTTTTGGGGATTTAAGATGCACTGTGTCGGGGTGGCGGCGGATTGTACCGGTTGCCGAGCAGGGGGCGTCGAGTAAAATATGCGTTAATCCGCCAGCTTTCAGGATATCGGCGGGGGGTTTCCAGCTTGCAGCATCACTGGCTTCTATTGTTACATTTTGGGATACTCCCATGCGTGCAACATTTTCTTCGAGTTTTTTGAGGCGTTTTGCAGAGCGGTCTATGGCGGTGACTATTGCGCCCATTGCGGCAAGTTGTAAGGTTTTTCCACCGGGCGCGGCGCATAAATCCGTGACATGAGCGCTGCATATATCGCCAAATAATTGTGCGGGGATGGCTGCGGCTGCGTCTTGTATCCACCATTGTCCTTCTTCAAATCCTGCCAGATCACGGATATTTCCACCCGCGGTGCGGCGCAAGGATCCTGTTGGTAATTCTATGGCTGGCAGGGCTTCTTGCCAGTGGGCGCTGGTGCCTGGCTCTTTGAGCGTTATATCAAGGGGAGCTTCTTTCATGTTGGCTTGAGCTATTTGAGCGGCAGTGCCAAGGCCATAATCTTCTATCCAGAGCTTGAGAAGCCATTCGGGCGTGTTAAGGCGCGGGGCATCCTGTTTGGCGAGGCGCTCGCTACCGGAACGAATCAGTGCCCGTAATATGCCGTTTACAAAGCCTGTTTGCTTGGTCATACCTCTTTTTTCTGCAAGGCGCACGCAGGTATCAACGCTGGCGTGGTCGGGCACATTCATAAAAAAGATTTGCGTAATGCCAAGGCGCAATATATTGCGCACAACATCGCTTTTTAATGCTTCGGGTCTGTCTTGTGCGAACGATATAAGGTCATCTATTTGCCCGAGCCGCCGAATTGTTGTGGTGACAAGCATGCGTACAAATGCCCGGTCGCGCATGCTTAGTGCGACAAAGTCTGCGCTGATGTCAATGGCAATGTCTAAAGCGGTTTTGCGGTTTAGTATGATCTCGAGAAGACCCAGCGCACAGTATCGCGGAGCCAGTATATCGGTTTTCGCGTTTGCCTGCTCGTTTTTATTGTTTTTCTTATTGTCTTGTGAATCTGAATTCATTTGATCATTGTACCGTTTTCTTTACACTATGGAGCATGGTTTTAAAAAAACCAAGTCTTTAAGAACGAAGGCTATAATGTTTGTTATGAAGAAAAAGGGCGTCGCATTGAAAAAATTATTATTTTTAGTAATCGTTAGTGTTTTTTCCTTTGTTATGAGTGCGCGCGCCCAGCCTCCGGTTGTTGTTGAGTATTTTTCTATGGAAGGATGTTCACGTGATGTTGTTATTCAGCAAAAACTTTATGAAATTTCCAAAACGCAGGAAAATGTTATTTTTGTGAACTGTCCTCTTGGTAATCTTTCAGGAATTTCGGCCAGTGCCTTATCGTCGGAAGATGAACAAGATGGGAATGATTTTTTTAATGATGTGTGTTTAAAGAGAGCACGTGCGCATAGTCAGCGGCTAGATGGAAAGCCTGCCTTTATGCTGTCCGTGGTTGTGAATGGCAAGTGGGACGCTAATGCTATGAATTCATTGCCTGCGGTTAATCTGGGCCGGAATGATGATGTTCGATCTCTTGATTTATCGCGTGAGGATAATATGCTTCGTGTGATATTGCCGGAGGGTCTGGGGGCTGAGGACATTGATAGTGCCTTGAGGCTGTTTGTGTATGGAGCCAACGCGGGGCTGGATAGTGGAGCAGGTGATGATGTTTCTTTGCAGCAAGAGGCAGAGGGTGTTTTTGCACTAGGGAAAATTATGGATGATGTTAATGAATTTTTAGATCAAGCTGGGCAAGATGAAAGTGCGGCGACATCGTTTCATCCTTTTGTTGCTATGGAGGAAATTGGTATTTGGGACGGGAGCCAATCTGATTATGATGTGTCTTTGGAAACGGTTATTCCTGATGTGGATATGGATCTAGGTGCGTTAGGTTATGTTGTGGTGTTAGAGCGGGGAAGTGATTTAAGCGGTGAGATCATTGCTGCTGGTGAGATTGTTCCCGATGGCGAGAGGGCGCTACCTAATTCACCTGAAGGAAAGGTCGATTAATAGAGGGACATGGTCGCTTGGCTTTTCCCAATCGCGGGCATGCGTAAGAATATCGTGTTTTTTGAGCTTTTCTTTCAAGGGCTGCGTTATCCAGATATGATCGAGGCGCCTTCCGCGGTTTGATTTTTTCCAGTCGCGATTGCGATAGGACCACCATGTGTAGCATTTTTCTTCTTTCGGGATAAAGTGGCGGGATGTATCAATCCAGCCCAGTGAGTCTTGCATTTTTCCCAGTTTTTCAACTTCTACAGGTGTGTGCGAAACGACTTTAAGGAGCTGTTTGTGTGACCAGACATCGTTTTCCTGTGGCGCAATGTTAAAGTCTCCAGTGACAACCAGCGGGGTTTGGTTTGTGTAATTTTTGCAAAAGAATTTTTGCATATCCTCAAGAAAATCGATCTTATGCGCGAATTTCTCATTTGTGATGCGGTCTGGTTCATCTCCGCCAGCGGGAATGTAGATGTTATGAAGCTCAAATTGCGGGAATGAAACGGCGATATGGCGACATTCGTCACGCTCTACCCGCCGGAAAATACGGGGGTTTTCGAAGGGAAGGCGCGAGAGTATCGCAACGCCGTTATAACTTTTCATGCCATTGAAATGCAGATATTTATATCCGGCCTCTATGAAGGTTTGGGCAGGGAAGTGCTCATCGGGCGTTTTGGTTTCCTGCAGGCAGATAATATCGGGGCTGGTTTCTTTTATAAGATCAAGAACCAGAGTTTGCCTGAGGCGCACGGAATTTATGTTCCATGTAACTATTTTCATTTTATCTATCCGCTATTTTTAAAACGGAAGGCCGCCACCCATATTATCGGCCAAGCCTTCGGGAAGATCCATGCCTTTAAGCGCGCCTTCTGTTTCTTCCTTTATGCGGATATCTTTGGCCTGATTTGCCATGTTGATAGCTGCGACCATCAGGTCTTCGAGTGTTTCTTTATCGGAGTTCATCAGGTCTTCATTGATGCTAACGCGTTTTGCGCCGCCGCCGCAGTTTAGCGTAATTTTTACGAGGCCGCCGCCAGCTTCACCTTCGACTTCTATGTCTTTGAGTTTTTCTTGAATCTCCTGGAGTTTTATTTGTACCTGTTGTGCCTGTTTCATCATTTTTTGTATGTTGAGCATGGTTTTTTACCTGTTTCTTTGAGTTTAATGTGCTGGTTTAGTGGTTATTTTTATTTTGGGTGGTGTTATGTACGATGTTACTCAGCTTTGCATCGGGGAAAAGTTCCAAAATATTTTTGATCACAGGCGTTTGAGCCAGATCATTGATTTCTTTATCGTGTCTCGCTTTATCAATGCTGGCCAGTGTTGGTGCGCCATTGGTGTTGGACAAGATGACTATCCAGTGATGTGCAGTGATTTCGCACAGTTTTTTGCGCAGGTTTTGGGATATATCCGGGGAGCCTTGATCGTCAATGCGCAGTTCTATTTTCCCATTTGGTGATTCACCATAATTGTTGTGCTCCAGTTTTACAAGGTGCGCCATGTGATAGAGCTGACTAGCCAATAAGAGCTCGTCATGTTTTTCCAGCAGCGTTATAACATCTTGTAGTGTGTTTAATGTCGGAATTTCTTCTGCTTTGGGAACAATGGAGAGTTCAGGTG
The DNA here is from genome assembly GCA_046542355.1 of Alphaproteobacteria bacterium. Taxonomy (GTDB): domain Bacteria; phylum Pseudomonadota; class Alphaproteobacteria; order Micavibrionales; family Micavibrionaceae; genus UBA1672. The sequence goes on from JBKHBN010000008.1 coordinate 32,026, forward strand.
CGTGTTGTGCGCGCGGCGTTTCTTGTCCGCTTGTCCCTGTCATGCGGTTTCCGGATGGTTGTGGGGGTGTAAAATCCTGTTGGTGGATGTTGCTGGTTGCCCTTGCGTTTGTTGTTGAGCCAGTGGCGCTGCCGGAGCTGTTTTTTTCTTGGGTGCTTTGCGTTTCACCATTTTCAAGGTCTTTGAGTTTCTTGGCCAGATCGGAAGGGTCTGGCAGATTGGCGGCATAGGCCAAACGGATGATAATCATTTCTGCGGCATTTTGCGGGTTGGGAGCGGCGGAAATTTCGCCTAGACCTTTTAATAGAATTTGCCATGCTTTGCCAAGTGAGGGCATAGATATTTTCGTTGCTATTTCTCGTGCGCGAGCAAGCTGATCGCCTGAGAGGGTCTGATTTGTGTCGTCTGATTCGGGCACAGCGCGCAACCGGGTTAAAAGGTGCACAAGATCGAGCAGGTCTTGCACTGTTACATTTGGAGCGCCTCCGTTTTTATGGATGTGATCCATTATATCCAGCGCGCCGGCTATATCTCCTGCGAGTGCTTTTTCAAGCAGATCAAGATTTTGTGTTCGGTCTGCCAGACCAAGCATATCTTGAATCAGGGTGGTTGTGATGTTTTCATTGGATAGTGCCATAGCTTGATCAAGCAGGCTTAATCCATCACGAATGGAGCCGTCAGCGGCGCGTGCAATCAGTGTTAACGCTTCATTTTCGGCTTTATAGCCTTCTTTTTTACAAATTGATTCGAAATGCCGGATTAACAGGTCGGAGCTTACGCGTTGCAAATCAAAGCGCTGACAGCGTGACAGAACTGTGATTGGAACTTTGCGTATTTCTGTTGTTGCGAAGATAAATTTGACGTGCTCCGGTGGCTCTTCCAGTGTCTTGAGCAGGGCGTTGAAGGCATTTTTGGATAGCATGTGGACTTCGTCAATGACGTATATTTTATAGCGTGCCTCTGTGGGGGCATAGCGCACCCCATCAAGGATTTCTCTTATGTCGTCAACGCCCGTGCGGCTGGCGGCGTCCATTTCAATGACATCGGGGTGGCGGTCTTCGGAAATGGCCTGACATAGGGGGCAGTCGGACGTGTCGCCTGTGGTCGGGTCGCCGGTTCCATCAGGACCTTTGTAGTTGAGCGCTTTGGCTATGATACGCGCCGTTGTGGTTTTTCCAACACCACGAATGCCGGTGAGCATAAAAGCATGAGCGACACGGCCAGATTTTATAGCATTTTTTAATGTACGTACGAGTGCATCCTGCCCGATAAGCTCATCAAAGCTTTGCGGGCGGTATTTGCGTGCGAGAACGCGGTATTCTTCATTCTTTTTTTTGTCTGCTGTGCTCATGTTCATAATATCTAGTGTGTTTCCATGTGCTTCGCAAGGTAGGAATTTGTGATTAGGAGTAAAATTGTTTCATTATTACCATAATATCTATTTAAAGTTTGTAAGAGGCTGTTTCTTTGGTGTAGTATGGATTATTAAAAAAAGATGCGCTACCAGCTAAAGCGCTTTGTGATACGGGTTGAATTTCAGGAGCGGTTTTTATGTCTCAATCATATGATGAGTCTCGGATTGTTTCAGATACGTTGGTATCTGGCGGGAGAGCTGACTTGCCGGATCTTCTTGGTTTTTTATATGGTGAGGCGGTGGGTGCACAGCATATTTTGCTTATGACCACTCATCATGTGGCTCTTCGGGATCATTATTGGGGAGAGTTGACGCGTGGAGATGTGCTTGACGCAATGAAGAGGGGCGGTGTGTCGAATGTTTTTATGGAGTTTCCCAATAGCAGGACGACTCTGGTTCAAAGGTTTCAGGATGCTGCACAGCCGGATTTAACGGGTTTTGTATCAGATTTTATAGAAGGGCCGAGGGCAGATAGCACAAGGGATAATTGGTATCTTGTTGACGAATCCGCAGTAAGTACGCGCACAGAAGCATTCCTTCAGAAAAATGTTGCTAATTTTTTGCTTAACGCTGCAGATAGGGGGATTAGTGCTTATTGTGTTGCTGAAAATAGCTTTCCTGCAGCTTACTTTGAGCAAAAAGCTCTATGTCAGGGTTCTGATACCAGAGAAGAAGACAGGCAGCCCTGTCTTGATGCCAAAACTCGATTTTACCAACAAGTGCATGATGATACGGATCGCGTTTCAAGAATCTTGAGGCATTTTGATGGTGGTAAATCCCTTATTTTGGGCGGAGCTGCCCATGGTTCGCGCCATGATGATTTTGAGGAGCATTTGGGCGGGCGCGCTTTTAAAATGGATTTTGCGGCCAGTTATCAAGATTATGAGGAACGATATGGGCATGAATTACAGAGACTGCGTATCAATGTGCCGGAGTTTGGCGAGGATCCGCCGGATCTTGTTTATTTCGCCGATAAGAAGGCGTTTGCGATAACCGGTGCAACGCCGCCGGATCTTGTTGACGCTTTGAAGGAGCGCTTTGATGTGATGCCTTATGAGAAGTTGAAAGAATCGGAAGGGCAGGCGCAAGAAACGTCCGCTGAACCGGGCTTACTGCGGCGGCTCTTTGGTCAAAACGCTGCGCTTCCTGTCCCTGTGGTTCCTGTGGCTCTTGTGTCTGCACAAAGTGATATTGGCGTTATGCATATGAAAATGTAATTCATTGCGCTGTGTTGAGGCGCATGTGAAGGTGGAAAACTGGATACGACCCGAAAAATTCGTTGGTGGCTGCTTCCTTTCGGATCTGACCGGGCTACAAGCGATGTTTCGTCCGCACCAGCTTTCCTAGCGTACTTATAATAGTTTGTTTTTAATCGTTCAAGGCTTTTTGCTATTTTTGTAGTTGTTTTGCATTTGTCCGGGTAAGTTTGTTAATCGGTTATTAATTTTGTTTTGTTAAAACCGTTCATGAAACTTTTTGGTTTTTCCTGCTTTCTTGCGTTGATAAATCTTTATTTTTAGAATTGTAAATGCCAAGTATGCGCCTTGTATGCGTTTCATGGCAGATGTTAAAGGATGGGTGTAATGTCAGAGTCTGAGAAATCAAATAGTGCTATGGCTGCGTTTAGCAGCAAGCTAACGGATCTTTCTGATGCGCTGGATATTTTATATATTACGAATAATGCCAGTGCACGGCACAGGTTCCGCGAGAGCTGGCCGGAGATTGCTGATTATCTTTTTGGTGCCACACTTATGCAATATGATATTGAAGGAGTAGATGCTGAGCAAAGAGCGCATCGTCAGGAATTGGAAGAAGACGCAGAAATCCGGCGTATTGAATTAAAGCAGACAATCAGGGAAATTGTCGAGAAAAGCGTTAAATCCGGCATGCTTCAGTTTGATTATGTTGGCAGTGTTATTGATAAACATGGCCCGGTTGTGGCTTATTATTTATATGCTGAAGATATTATAAAGCGTGTGCGCCCGGATGTTGCAGAACAGGTTAAACAGATAAGAGGAAGTGATGATCAGAACGATGAAGCAGAAGATCAGAAAGAGGAGCTGCCTGCTGCGGTTGATGGTGTTGCTCAAATTGAGAGTGAATCATTGGCTGAGGATATGCCACAAGAGCCGGAAACTTTGATTGATGTGCCGCAAAACCCTGCAATGAGTGATACGGGGGGTGAACAAAGCGCGGACATTTTGGGAACCCAGCAGGATAGTGTTTTTCCACAGCATGACCCCGTAGAGGGCGGCGCTTTCGATCCATCAGAAGTGCAACAATATCTGGAAGGGGACGTTATTCATATCAAAATGGGTGATGTTACAGGCGAGCAGACTGAGGAAGGCGTTTTGTCTGATGCAGAAAAGACCATATTGAGCAATCGTGATGTTGCTGATCAGAATGAAGCTGTTGAAATTGACGCTGATAATACATCATTGTTTGATAATGAAGTGACCGAAATTGATACTTCTCCTGATGTTATGGATTCGAATGAAGATTTGCCCGATATGCAAGAGCATTCTCCATCTGAGGATTTTCAGCCTGTTGTTCCCCCTGATCTTTCCAATCCGCAGGAGGCCATTGCTGCACAAAACGTACCGCCGGACATGCAAGAGGTTCTGTCGGGTGAAGGTGCGCAGGATTTACACGATGGTGATGATTTTGTAAAAGAACCATCTCAGGATCCCCCACAGCAGCAGGAGCCATTGCACCCTTTGGTCGATCAAGAAGGTGGAAAACCTGAAAATAATGATGATGAGGGTATTAAGGATTGATAATGCCCTGTATTATCGGTCTGTCTTTAGTATAAGACTGGGATTTTCAATTTTTAGCGTGCGCATACCGGACGTAAATGTGTAGTTATTAAGTATGGCAAGTTTTGATTTTATAGAGGCTGCGGCCAGAGGGTATGAGTTTACCTGGCGTGAACGAAGAGCTTTGTTGCGTGCCGGTATGCCTGTGGTTGTTATACATATCGTTTGTATTATGATGGTTTATGCCCTTCAGGTTCATGAGCGGTATTTGCTTAGCGGATTGATATTGATGCCGGCTTATGTGTTTGAAGCTCTTTATGTTGTCAGCGTTGTCCGTTTTATGGTGTTTGGTGAACGTTTGTTTGATTTCTTTAATATGGGTAAGGGGGAATATGCTGAAGAGGAAGCAGAAAATGTCCCACAACAAGCGAATAAAAATACAGCATTTCCGCAAGAGAAAGTATCCCAGTCTTTATCATCGCATTCCAGCGTTCAGTCTTTTAAGGCTGCTTTTGTTATTTATATGCTTTTAAAAGTTTTGGATGAGGGGGCTCGGGGTGCAATTCAGGATTATGATCGTATCTGGGGGGGCGAAGAATCCTTGTTTGTACTGGATCAAAGTCCGCTTGCAGCTATTTTTATTCTTTTGGCGACAGGCGCGGCTTTGTGGTTATTTAGGATAATGTGGCTTTATATTCCTGTGGCTCTGGGGTTTTCAATTCGCGGCTTTTTAAGGTGCGCAAAAGGTATGATGAGCTCTTTGAGTATGTTTGCAACATGGTTTGTCTGCTATTTTCCTTTGCTTATTGCTATTGTTGTTTGCCTTATGGTCGTTAGTTTTTTTGTTCCCACTGAAAGTGCTGTGCAGGTTATTGTTTTTGATGTCGTCAGGGTTACCGGTAGCCTGCTTTTGATGGTTGTTCAGGTTGCTGCCATGACGTTTGGTTATCTCGAAATGCTAGCGCAGCGTAGCAGAAAGTAAAAGAATTGAAATTGATTCGGACGTTTAAGATGGCGGAATAAGCTATGAAGATATTTGTTACAGATCTGGATGGTGAGGAACATGAACTCGAGGCGGTTGAAGGCTGGCGTGTGATGGAGGTTATCCGCGAGCATGGCTTGCCGATCAAGGCGGAGTGCGGGGGAGCTTGTGCCTGTGCGACGTGCCATGTTTATGTTGCAGATGAATGGTGTGATAAGCTTGCCCCGATGCGTGATGAGGAAGAAGAGATGCTTGATGGTGCTTTTGATGTTCAGGACAATTCACGCCTTTCCTGCCAGATTATTCTGGATGAAACAATGGACGGGTTGCGGCTATATTTAGCGCACAACCCGGATTAAAACGTATATTAAAGGTGACACCTTATGTCTGCTGTCTGTTTATGCAGCATGTGATTTTTTTGCTGCTTTTTGTATGTTTTCTGCTGTATCGTTGGCGGTTTCGAAGGTTTCTTTTTCTTCTATTTTTGTATCATGCAAGACATCTTCCTGTGCGTAATCGTCAATCCATAGAGCATTGGGATTGCTTTTTAATATGATGACTCCGCCTAGCTCGTTTGTATGGGGTACGCGGTGTTTTTTTAATATGACTATGCCGTTGGTTTTTTCGGTGCCGTTAGGTCGTTTGGTCTCGTTTTCAAGGCCTGTGACGCTGATAACTTCAAGTTTGCCGCGTTTTGTGGACATAGCAAAGCGTGAGCGCCCGTCATCTGACAAGCCCTCCATTGCTTTTTTATGAATCCACCATGCTTCTTCAAGGGGGAGGGAAAAGGCTCTGTACCCTTGTATTGTGCGGTTCTGGAATACGTATTTGGGCTTTATGCCCATACGGTTTAGTTCCTGATGCAAGAGGTGCAAGGCTTTAGGATCGTCATTGACCCCAGTAATCATGGGAGTCTGGTTTTGCAGCGTTACAAAGGGAAGAGATTTGAGAGCGTTAACGGCTCGTGCATTTTCGGCTATCCATTTCAGGCCAGTGCCGCTGGTGTTTTTGATGTAGCGCCCTTTTTCATCGCGCATAAGGAATTCATCAGGGTGGGAAAAGTGCACAACAAAGTTCAGGCGTGTGTCGGGGTGACGTTGATGCACAATATTCAGTGTTTCTATCAGGGCATCGTCTATGCGCTCGGGCATGAAAGCCAGCTCTCGCGTGCCGATACGGATAATGTCTACGCCGGCTGAGCTGATTGCATCGAGATATTCGAATATGCGCCGGTTTGTCAGGGTTAGCGGATCGCCACCAGATAAAATGGCTTCGCGTATAGGAAGGCGTCTGTTTTTTCCTTCTTTTTCATGATCCCCGTTTTTCAGGACGTCATTATTATAAGCGATGATATAGTCTTTGAGAGCCTGAGCTTTGGCGACCGATTTTCCGCTGAGATTTGCGCCATCTATAAAATCATTTCGGTAGCAGTGCGCGCACATGCCAGCGCAGCCGGGCGCTGCGAGGATGAGTACGGTTTCATCGTATTTATGTAATACGCCGCCATAGAGCCCTTCTATTTTTGGTGAATAGGTCATCTGGCCGGAAGGGTCTTCCTCGCCGGTCATGTCCTTGAAAGCCGATAGTCTGGGTGCGATCATAGCGCGCGCGGCGTTACTGGGGGGCATTTTTGGAACCAGTATTTTTCCTTCTTTAGATTTGTATTCGTCACCTGTAACAAGAGCCATGTAATGCTCATTGGTTTTAAACCGGACATTCCGATTTGTGTTATCTTGTTGTATTTCGTGGAGTTTTATCAGTTCCTCGCTGTCCATGATTTTTTCGAGGAGAGTGGCAATTTTCGGGTTGTCCAAATTTCCGCCTGTAATTTGCGGCAAAGCAGCCATGTCAGTGCGGGGCAGAGCTGGTGTAATCTGGTTTTCTCGTTTTTTTGAATTAGGCGTCATTGTGCATCCTTTCTGCGCTGCAGCATAAAAGCGTGGTTGTATTGGCACTTTTGGAAATTGTTCTTATTTTTGAGCCTAACATGATGTTTTTTAAAAAGACAACATCAATTGTTTTTTATTGCACAGCGGTAGGCTTTTTAAATTTTTTTCAGTTTTTTTATTACGCATTTTCAAAAAGGCTATAAGTTAATTTGCGCTGTGTTGTTAAATTTCTCTTGAATATTTTGAAAACTCTCGTTAATAATTTGTCCTGTATGGATCAAGTCCATGCATGGGAGAGGTTTCATGACCTTGCTTTTTTTTCGAAGAAGGCGGAAACCTGCTTGTTAAACCATAGAAAAATAAGGAGATACGAAAATGAATTTTCGTCCTTTGCATGATCGCGTTCTCGTGCGCCGCGCGGAAGCAGAAACCAAAACTCAAGGCGGCATTATTATTCCAGGCACAGCAGAAGAAAAACCATCCGAAGGCGAGATTATTGCCGTTGGAAATGGTTACGTTAATGATAACGGAGATGTGCGCGCTCTGGATGTTAAAAAAGGAGATCGTGTGATCTTCTCAAAATGGGCCGGTACTGAAGTCACCATTGATGGTGAGGAGCTCATGGTTATGAAAGAATCAGATATTATCGGTGTCGTCGGTTAAACCGTTTTTTTCATGACAATTTTTAACAAGAAACGCGAAATCATAAAAATTTAGGAGAGTAATTATGAGTGCTAAAGATGTAATTTTTGAAGATAAGGCACGTAGTGAGCTGCTAAAAGGGGTGGATATCATCGCTAATGCAGTGAAAGTGACTTTGGGGCCAAAAGGTCGCAATGTTGTTATTGAAAAATCATTCGGTGCACCGCGCACGACTAAAGACGGTGTGACGGTTGCCAAAGAAATCGAGCTGAAAGATAAGAGGCAAAATATTGGTGCGCAGCTTATTCGTGAAGTAGCGTCCAAGGCTAATGATCATTCAGGTGACGGTACGACAACAGCAACTGTCATAGCACAAGCTATTGTGCGTGAAGGTGTGAAGGCTGTATCGTCCGGGCGTAATCCGATGGATTTGAAGCGCGGAATTGATCAGGCTGTTGCCGCTGTTGTGGCTGATATTGCCAAGCGTGCGAAAAAAGTGAAAAGCAATGATGAGATCAAGCAAATCGGTACGATCTCTGCTAATGGTGAAGCTGAAATCGGTGAAATGATTGCTGAAGCGATGGATAAAGTCGGTAATGAAGGCGTTATCACGGTAGAAGAAGCAAAAGCCCTTGCCAACGAACTTGAAATTGTTGAGGGTATGCAATTTGATCGTGGCTATCTGTCACCATATTTTATCACCGATGCTGACAAGATGATTTGTGAGCTAGAGAATCCTTATATTTTGCTTAATGAAGGCAAGCTTTCAAACTTGCAGGCTATGCTTCCGGTTCTTGAGGCTGTGGTGCAGTCTTCCCGTCCGCTTTTGATTGTGGCCGAGGATGTTGAAGGCGAGGCTCTTGCAACGCTTGTGGTGAACAAGCTGCGTGGCGGATTGAAGATTGCTGCGGTTAAAGCGCCCGGATTTGGGGATCGCCGCAAGGCTATGCTTCAGGATATGGCTATCTTGACCGGTGGTCAGGTGGTGTCTGAAGATCTTGGTATCAAGCTTGAGAATGTAACGCTTGATATGCTCGGCTCTGCGAAGAAAGTCTCTATCACCAAGGATGACACAACGATTGTTGATGGCTCCGGTGAGAAAAGCGATATTGAAGCACGTTGCAACCAAATCCGTAAGCAGATCGAAGATACGACAAGCGACTATGATAAAGAAAAACTGCAAGAGCGTCTGGCCAAGCTGTCTGGCGGCGTTGCTGTTCTTCGGGTCGGCGGTATCACAGAGGTTGAAGTGAAAGAGCGTAAAGATCGCGTTGATGATGCGCTTCATGCGACTCGCGCTGCTGTTGAGGAAGGCATTGTTGCCGGTGGGGGCGTTGCACTTCTTTATGCTGCATCAGCTCTGGATGGTCTATCAGGTGATAATGAAGATCAGAATGTCGGTATCACTATAGTCAAACGCGTGCTTCAGGCTCCGGTTCGCCAGATTTGCGAAAATGCCGGTGAAGAAGGCTCTGTCATTGTTGGCAAGCTTGTTGAGCAAGATGACATCAATTTTGGCTTTGATGCACAAAAAGGTGAGTTCACCGATATGTTCAAGGCCGGTATTATCGACCCTGCGAAGGTGGTTCGTACAGCTCTTCAGGATGCGGCCAGTGTTGCGGGTCTGCTGATTACAACAGAAGCGGTTGTTACTGAAGTGCCTGCTGACGATGACTCTTCTGCCGCGGCTGCCGGAATGGGCGGCATGGGCGGAATGGGTGGAATGGGCATGATGTAGTAATTTGCTCGTTCCTGCCGTTTATGCTGCAGGTTCGTTAAAGATCATTATAAAAGGCCCCCGCATTTTTGATGTGGGGGTTTTTTGTCTATCATAAAATTATATTTCTCTATGCGATTTTTTTTGATTATCAGAAATTAAAGAGATTTTTTTGTCTATCATAAAATGTTTTGCTGAAGCTGTCGTGAACAGGGTTTCAGTAGATGTTCTTTGTTTGGTTGAAGTTAAAGATTTTAGCATTTGAATGTAGTCATTTACTCTGTTTGCAGATTTTAGCCAAAGTCGTGTTGCACCTGCACCTTCAATTTCACTGAAGATATATTTGCTGGTATTTGTATTTTTCATTACATCTATTCTGAGAAAGGGTGAGTTTTGAATGTTTTTTGGCAGAATGTTCATGATTTTAAAGACAAAACTTACCATGTCTCTATCAGGATCGTGGATATAAGTATCTGTTCCACCATAACGAGCATGGGCAATGTAAGAATTTCCTCCTTGTGTACGTTTAATAAAATGGGGCGTGCCATTGATAAATACAGCAGAAATTTCAATATTAGGTATGTATTCTTGGAAAAGGAAATGATGGTCTGGACTTGGTGTGTTTGTGAAATATGTAATGAGGTATTTTTCCAGAGTTTTGAAATCTTTAAAAAACACTTGGCTGGATTCTTGACCCTCCATTGGAATTGAAACGATATAACCATTTTTTTCAGGTGCTCTATCGATAAAAATCAGACCTCGACCTAAAGAGCTGGTTGAAGGCTTTAACACAAAGCGATTTGTTAAGGATCTAGCCATGAATATGCGCATATCATTAAACATGGTTTCGAAGTTATTTGGTTGGGCAATAATGGATGCGTTTTTTATATTTTCTAGGCAACATAATGATTTCGTAGGAATAGTTGGGATGTTTTTTTCTATTATGTATTTTAGATAGGTTGCTTTTGATGATATCCAATCTATGGTTTCGAATTCAGGAATAACACTGATTGTGTGTCCTTTTTCTTTTTGAATTGCTACGTAGTCATAAAGTCGGTCAAGTATGCCTTGGTAGCGGCCAAAGCTTGTTAAGCATCCTCTCATGTTTGAAAGGTCAATTACATTTATTTGATTCCAGGGAAGGTTATAGATTGTATCTCGTTGGCTTAAATCTGGCGCAATAATAGAAAGCTTTTCGCTTATCAAGCCTTTTTTAATGTCGCTGGAGTCAGGCATATCTTCTGCACCCATGGTGGGCATGAGGATGAATCCCAAGTTTGTGGTTCGTTCAGGTGTTTTTTTTGCGTATTTTTTCATCTTTTTTAAGCTGTTGGTGTTTTTGATTGTTCCCAAGTAATGTCAAACAAAACTTCTACTCCTTGAGCAAAATCTTTATTATTAAGAGTTAGTATTTCAATGTTGCCGGGGTTGTTGTTGAATGTTACGAATGCCAGTTTACCACCATATATGTACATGGTTTTATTTGTGTTTAGTTTAGATACTTTTGTGAACCAGCGATATGTGGCGTATTTATTACTTATAAAGTTACGGTTTCCTTCTGGAACCAAAATACGGACATTTTCTTTCTTTGTGTAGTTTTGCATACGGTCTACGTGACTGTTCCACCAGTCGTTGCCAAGTACTTCTACCCAGTTTCCTGGTTTTACGTTGTAAAATGAAAATTTTCCATCTGATATTTTAGCGGTTTCGTAAACATCATTCATGAATTCAATCAAACCACTTTTTCCACTGAATTTTTTTATTTCATTGCCTCTCTTCTTAACGCCGTTTTCGCCGATGAATTCGACATCGTATGCATCAAAGGCGTTGATAATTTTGTTCATAGTGGCAGAATTGGGGTGGTTCATGCCGCTTTCGATGCGGGCTACGCCTGTTTGGGAGAGGCCGGACTGAATGGCCAGTTCCTCTTGGCTCCAACCGATCAAGGCACGTGCAGCGCGGATTTGTTCAATTGTAGGCATTAAACACCCTTATAATTCGTTATTTTGTTTATTTTCTGACGATTCTTACGCAGGGTTATTCACGTTTCTATGCTTGCGCCTTGTCAGAAAATTAAGACCAAGCAATTTTTATTCATGTAAAACAAAAAACTTACTGTCTTTATATACTAAAGATATCTTTGCCCTGTTTTCTTTATATTTCCTGTTTTACAGATTGTCCAGTTCTTTTCATAAAAAATAATAAATTTATGTACTTTACTGCACTTTTGGTTTTTATTATGTAATTATTAATTGTGGGTTTTTCTTAATCGTATATTTCAGTTTATTTTTTCTGTAAAGATATTCTAGAATTCAGGCGCTATGCAGGATAATCTGACTGAGGATTTTTAATGTATGGTGATGATCTCCCAGATAAGGTGGTTAAGTATGAAGAATAAAATTCTTAAACCCAAATCAAAAAAACAAAATGCAGTGAGAGCCAATATTGCTTTTTTCGTTTTTCTGAGCTTTGCGGCGATTTTAAGTGTGGTTATATTAGAGTCTATTTATTTGTTTTATGATAGCCCCGGTGAACCGGTAGATGTTTATGAAATCGAGCATTCCGAAGTTGGCGAGCATACCCGCGCCGGGCTTGAGCAGCGTATGAAAGAAGAGATACGCTCAGTACTGCCAGAAGATTATAATAATGTGTATTATCCCGAGGAGCGCTTGCTTTACGGGCGTTGGTATACGCGCATTGGGCAAAGCGGGATTGCAGAGTTTACATTTCTACCGGATAGTTATGAGCTGATTTATGTCCATCATCCCAGAAGCCTCCTTAGGGAATATTCAAAAGGACGGTTTGATTATGATCCTGAAACCGGTCTGTTAGGTCTTTTTCCGTTACGTAATGCACAGCCCAGCTTACAACATGAAAAAATACGCTATAAGATTATGACTATGCGTAAATACCAGATGCTTCTTTTGAAGCATCATGACAAGCCTACCCTTTATATGGTCGCTAATGAGCGCGATCTTGCTGGTAAAAATTACCATCCTTTATTTATGTATGAGTCTCTTGATGCAGTGCCAGTGCTGGCTTTTGAGCCAGTGAATTTAGATAGGAAATAGAGCTAAATAAAGTGTACGTCTTGTGTTCTTGTTCGATTAGCAATTTAGGCGAATAATTAGTATGCCAGAGCTTCCAGAGGTAGAAACGGTTCGTTGCGGAATTGAGAGGTTAATACGTGGGAAGTCCATAGATAGAGCGGATGTTCGTTGTTTTAATTTGCGGAAAAAGATACCGAAAAATTTTGATTTTTTCCTTAGAAAAAAAATTATAAAAGCTTTGGTTCGGCGTGGAAAATATATCATTTTTGAGTTTAAAAATGACCATACACAGGTTGCGGTTTTACATCTTGGTATGTCGGGACGTGTGAATGTATTGTCTTGTGGGGATGTGGCTTCTTATGTTCCTGAAAAACATGACCATGTTTTTGTGTATATGGAGGATGGGAGCTGCCTTGTTTACAATGACCCTCGCCGTTTTGGTATGTTTTATACCATTGATGTTCCGGATTGTCCCGGTGGCTGGGGCAATATACCTCCTTTTGATGTAATGGGGGCGGAGCCTTTGGATGTGGCGTGGAATGGCAGCGCTTTGTTTGGAAAATTGAAGCGAAAGAGTGGTGCTATTAAGGCGGCATTGCTTGATCAAAAGGTGGTTGCGGGTCTGGGAAATATTTATGTTTGTGAAGCTTTGTATCAAAGTGGTGTTAATCCCTTGACCAAGGCAAATAACTTAGATGCTGCTAAATGCGAGCATATTTCCGTTGCTGTGAAAGATGTTCTTTTGAAGGCAATAGACGCTGGAGGCAGCAGTTTGCGCGATTATCGGGCTGTGGATGGGTCTTTGGGGTATTTTCAGCACCGTTTTCATGTTTATGGCCGCGCCGGGCATCCATGCAAAACTAAAAGATGTGAAGGCACTATAAGGCGGATAATGCAGGGGGGACGTTCGACTTTTTATTGTCCAGCGTGTCAAACGGGTTAAGATTTCAGATGAAGGATAGTCTATCTAATGCGCAGGAGGTTTTATGAGCGGGGCTAGAATTGTTTGTTTGGGGGGGGTGTTAACGATTGCCCTACAAAGCTTTATTGTTCAGGGTGCGGCGGCGCAATCTTATCCAGATTCTATCCGGCAGAGGCGTGATTCTCTTCCAAGCGCTCAGTTTTTTTCCGGTTCGCGTGACATTCCTGTTATGCCGGGTCTGGTTGAATTGCCGGATCGTTCTTTTACTTTTGATAAACCGGAGGGGGATATAACCGAGATTCTTGCTTATCCAGGTAAAATCGATCAGGGTCAGATTCTCTATTATTATGGTGCTGTTTTACCACAATTCGGGTGGAACAGGGTTTCTGACATGCGAGGGCGTTTTTTCCGGCAAAATGAGGCTTTGGATATCTCGTTTGTCAAAGAAGAGGGGCAGTTTTTTGTAAAGTTTTCCATTCGTCCCAGCCGATAGAAATCCCTCTTTATTGTTTTTGGGCAGCAGGGGGATACAAAAAAGTTACGAATCACTTGACAAGTGCGGGTGAGTGGGCGTATTAATCTGCCTCGGATTTTGTTTACAGGGTGCTTAGAAGCGCATATGTATGTAGGAGCAGTCAGGATTTGATTTGTAGGAAAAAACTCCTGTGGATAAGATCGGGAATAAGACTGTATATTTTTTTGGATAAAGTTAAATAAATAAAGGTTTGAAAAGGTTTAAAAATGGCAAATCATGCATCAGCAAGAAAACGTGTTCGTCGTAATGAAAGACGCTCTGATATAAGGGGTGCGCGCCTTAGTCGTATCCGTACATTTATAAAAAGAGTTGAGGTTGCAATTGCAAGTGGTGATGCCCAGGCCGCCAATGATGCTCTAAAGCTTGCTCAGCCTGAGATGCAAAGAGGAGTTGTGAAGGGAATCTTTCATAAAAATACGGTTGCGCGCAAGCTCTCGCGTCTCAATGCCAGGATTAAATCAATCTAGCTTTTTTGCCAGATTCCCTGCCTGTAATTATTTCGTTAACTGATTGTAATATAATGATAAAAACCCTTGGGATTAATTCCTTGGGGCTTTGCTCGTGGTTTAAATCATACTATTGAACGATTATTTCTTTTTTAGAAGTTTATGTTTTGTTCTTGTTGCCTCACAGCAAATTTTTAGTGTAGTGTGGATTCATCGCTGAAAACAAACAGATTGATACAGTGTCTTGCCGGGGCCCTTGTTAGTACTATGTGTATGGCAAGAGTGGGTATTGGACGGTTGTGTGTATAACCGTGTGATGTGATTAGGGGAGTATCTCTAAAGAGTTTCCTGTAAGCGGGGAATGGGTCTTTAGCGGATCTCAGTGATTGTCAGATTGTAAGTGCGTTAGGATGGATAATTCCTGTGTTTATCCATAAGGGTTTTATGTGCTCACTTTCAGCTGTAGCGTGTGTTCTGTGTGTTTTGTGAGGATTGTCTGCCTGGCAGGAGTTAAAGATGAATCCGGTTTGCGTATTGCTTAATGGAAGATATGGAAAGATTTTATCTGTATTTGGCTTATATGTTGGTTTTGAAGTAGGGCATAGGTCATTTGGGTAATGTTTTTGGATATTAAAGATATAAAAAACAACAGTAAAAGAGTGGAGAAGAAGATGGCAGACATTTCAAGTAAACAATCAACACAACCGGATCCGGTCAGCTCTAATTTGGAGGACACGCCCCTTGAGCCGACACCGGATATTCAGGGGTTATGGTCAGAAGTGCATGCCGATATGCGTCAGGAGTTCGGTGAGGCGGTGTTCCGTAGCTGGCTTAAGCCTTTGACGTTGCGCGCTTATTATCATGGCACGATGGAAGTTTCCGTGCCAACGCGTTTTATGCGTGACTGGATTCAAACGCACTATGCACAGCGCATTTCTGCCATGTGCAGTGAGAAAAACTCCGAGATCAAGAGAGTCCAGATTGTTGTTGTTCAAAATGCGATTATTGATGATGCCTTTTCAAAACCCGATAATAGTAGTGCGGTAAGCGGGGCGCGTCAGCAAGAAGCTTTGCGCACGGCTATTTCAGAAATTTCTTCCCCTTTGGATTCGCGTTTTACCTTTGATAGCTTTGTTGTTGGTAAGCCCAATGCGTTAGCACATGCGGCAGCGCGCCGTGTGGTGGAGAGTGCAAGCGTTCCCTTTAATCCGCTTTTTCTTTATGGCGGTGTCGGGTTGGGTAAAACCCACTTGATGCACGCGATAGCGCACACAATAGGTGAGGTTTCTCCCGAGAAGCTTGTGATGTATCTTTCGGCTGAGAAGTTTATGTATCAGTTCGTGAAGGCGTTGCGTGCCAATGATACGATGAGTTTTAAGGAGCAATTCCGTAGCGTTGATGTTCTTATTATGGATGATATCCAGTTTATTGCCGGAAAAGAATCAACGCAGGAAGAGTTTTTCCATACGTTTAATGCGCTGGTTGACCAGAACAA
Organism: Alphaproteobacteria bacterium; assembly: GCA_046542355.1. GTDB lineage: Bacteria > Pseudomonadota > Alphaproteobacteria > Micavibrionales > Micavibrionaceae > UBA1672. The sequence continues at coordinate 47,874 of JBKHBN010000008.1, forward strand.
GCAGATTATTATTTCTGCGGATCGGGCGCCGAGCGATCTTAATGGTATAGAGGAGCGTTTGCGTTCACGTCTGGCCTGGGGGCTAGTGGCAGATATTCACCCTTCTACATATGAGCTGCGTCTGGGTATTTTGCAGTCCAAACGTAAAAATCTGGGGGCTGAGGTTCCTGATAGTGTGCTTGAGTTTCTGGCGCTGAAGGTTACATCGAATATTCGTGAGCTTGAAGGAGCGTTAAACAGGATTGTAGCGCATGCGGATGTGTCCAAGCAGGAGATTACGCTGGAATCAACGCAAGATGTGCTTCAGGATCTGCTGCGTGCGCATGATCGCCGTATCACGATTGATGAAATCCAGCGCAAAGTTGCCGAGCATTATAATTTGCGTCTCTCAGACATGCATTCGGCGCGTCGTGCGAGAAGTGTAGCTCGGCCTCGTCAGGTTGCTATGTATCTCTCAAAGCTTCTCACTGCGCGGTCTTTGCCCGAGATAGGGCGTAAATTCGGCGGGCGTGATCATACAACGGTGATGCATGCTATTCGTAAGGTCGAAGAGCTGATGGGCGATGATGCGCAAATTGCACAGGATGTAGAAGTTGTGCGCCGCGCATTGACCGGTTGATTTTATTAGCAAAGGCTTGGTTCCTGGGTAAAAAAAGTACAGTATTATTTGAAAGGCGGGGTGATCCTGCCTTTTTTGTTTGTGGTGCAGTGTTTCCTTTGGAGGAGTGGTGTACGCGCATGTTTTTTCTTGGTTTTTTTTGCATTTTTACGTTTTGCTTGGCACATATTTCCTGTTTAAGATCTTATTTAGCCAATTATAACCCTTTATCGTCTTGAAATATTTGAGTTTTATCTTTGATCCGATATTGCCTTATATTAACCGTTTATTGGCGGGGTATTTTTTTGTTTTTTTAAGGACGAATAGGGAAAAGAAAGAGTGTTTTTTCTTTTATATTTGTTAATTGCCTTCAGTTTGTCGTTTTTATTTTTATGCCAGCGCTCTTTCACGAGTTTTTTGGGTGTATGTATTGCTATTTTATACGTTTTTATCAATATAGCCTTTATTGTCTTATTCTATTGTTTTTTATCAGTTGTTTATTGTGTTTTGTGTATTTGCCCTTTGTGCTGTATTTTGACCCTATTTTGTATTTCTTACAAAATTAGTTAGTGTATGTGGTGTGTATGTGCCTCTTTTTTGCACTTTTTCCTGATTTTGGTACTTTGATTGCTTTGTTGCTCATGTTATGGATCTTCTTGACCATCGTAAGAGAGATGCGTAACTTGAGCGCTTGTTGACGTGTTAACAATATAATTGCAGGTTTGTGAGATGAGTGGAAAACAGAATAATTGCGCAAACCCTACTGAAGGGCACGGGTTTGAAGGGGCATTTCATTGTCTGGATGCAGTGGCTGATTTATATCATAAACCGCTCCTTGATCTTGTTTATCAAGCAGCCGGTGTACATCGCGCTCATCATAATCCTCGCGAGATACAGATTTGTACGCTTTTATCGGTTAAAACAGGCGGCTGTACGGAGGATTGCGGGTATTGCTCGCAAAGTGTTCATAATGAAGCGGAGCTTGAAAAAGAGCGCTTGATGAAGGTTGATGATGTGCTGGAAGCAGCGCGTAGGGCTAAGAAGGCGGGGTCTACGCGCTTTTGTATGGGGGCGGCATGGCCTCGCGTGCTAGATGGTCACGCTTTTGAGCGTGTATTAGAGATGGTTCGTGGCGTTAGTGATATGGGTATGGAGGCGTGCGTAACGCTTGGTATGCTTACAAAAGAACAGGCTGTACGTTTAAAAGAGGCTGGATTGCATACTTATAATCATAATCTTGATACTAGCCGTGATTTTTACAATCACGTTGTTACGACCCGTACATATGATGAGCGGCTGGAGACAATTGATCATGCCTACGCGGCAGGTATTGATGTGTGTTCCGGGGGGATTTTGGGGCTTGGGGAGTCGCAAGAAGACCGGATTTCATTGCTTTATACGCTTTATCGGCTTGATCCGCAGCCGGAATCGGTTCCTGTTAACATGCTTGTCCCTATTCAAGGGACGCCAATGCAGGATAATGAGCCTTTAGATGTGTTTGAGTGGATTCGCGTTATTGCTGTGGCTCGTATTTTGATGCCTCAATCTATGATCCGTTTGTCTGCCGGGCGTCAGGAGATCTCCAAAGAGGCGCAAGCCATGGCTTTTTTAGCTGGGGCGAACTCTTTGTTTTCCGGCGAGAAACTGCTAACGACGTCTAATGCGGGTGAAGATTTTGATGAAGCCTTGCTGAGTGCGCTTGATTTGAAGGCGCGCGCGCCTTTTAAGGAGAAACCCCATGCCTGCGGATGTAAAAAAGGCACTGAAGCAGCTTGAGGAGTGTGGTCGTTATCGCACGTTATCGCTGCCCTGTGGTCTGGATCTTAGTTCCAATGATTATCTTGGTTTGTCGGAGCATCCGGCATTGCAGGAGGCCGCGCGGGCTTATTTTGCGGGAGGAGGCGCTCTTGGAGCAGGTGGATCGCGTCTTTTACGGGGACATATGCGGGAGCATCGGGATCTTGAAGCGTTTGCGGCTCAGGTGTTTGGCTGTGAGCGTACGTTATTCTTCTCAAGCGGTTTTCAGGCCAATTATGCGCTTTTAACGACCCTGCCGGCGCGCGGTGACATCGTTTTGTATGATGCGTTGGTTCATGCCAGTGTACGTGACGGGTTAAGAGCCGGCCAGGCAAGGCATTTTAAGTTTTCTCATAATGATCTGGATGCGCTTGAGGCGTTATTGAAGCGATATCACGGGGAGCGTGCGCGTAATCTTTGGGTTTGTGTAGAGTCTGTTTATTCTATGGAAGGGGATATTGCTCCGCTTTCAGATTTATATGCTCTTGCCGTGCGCTATGATGCGATGCTTGTTGTTGATGAAGCTCATGCGACGGGTGTTTTTGGAGAAGGCGGGTGTGGACTTGCCTATGACACAATTATTAAAACCCATGGTTATAAAAATCTTGTTACACTTCATACGTGTGGCAAGGCTATTGGTGTTGCAGGTGCGTTAATTTGTGCTGAGGCTAACTTTATTGATTATATGGTAAACAAGGCGCGACCTTTTATTTTTTCTACAGCGCCAATGCCTGCGCAAGCCGTACTTGTGCAAAAGTCTCTGGGGATTATTTTATCCACAGAGGGGCGGGCGCTGCGAAAAAAGCTGCATAGTTTATGTCGCTATGCGCAACGCAAGTTCGGTGGAAGCGGGACTCACATTGTTCCCTTAATTATTGGGGATGATACATTGTCAATACATATTGCCGAGCAGCTCCAAAATAGGGGGTATGATATCCGGGCTATCAGACCGCCAAGTGTTGCGCAGGGTAGTGCGCGGTTGCGCCTGTCTTTAAGTGCCAAGCTGGATGAGGGCGATATTGAAGATTTTTCACTCGCGTTTGATTGTTATTGTTAGTGGTTTTTAAACCTAGCTAGAAATAATATAAAACACTGTTCTTATTATATTTCTTACATGTTTTGTTATTGTTGCGGTACGGTTAGTTTCCTTTATATTTTTCTTTTTTATTAGGTGGACGCGCTTATTTTATGGAATAGGATTTTCTATCTTTTTGGTTCTTATATTCAAGAATATCTGATTTTTGCGCTGATAATTCTAGATTTATCATTTTGTATTTTTTGCTCCCATGGGCTGGGGAAAGACAATTTGAGAGATTATTTTCATCGTTTTTTGTCTTTAGGAGTGTTTGGTCAAGATCTGCCCTTCTGTTAGGCACCGTTTATTTGAATATATTCCTGTTATATTTGATGTAAAAACTTAGTCTGTTTTTTGCGTGTTTTTTTTCTAAAAAGAGGAAAGTTTTCGTGTGTATATTCTTTTTAAATAAAAGTGGATTGTTTTGTATAAGAAATTATTGGGATTTGACCATTTAGTCGGTATAAAATCACTCTCGTTATGCAAAGAATCGTTGTTACAGGAACAGATACCGATATTGGCAAAACGGTATTTTGCGCGGCGCTTTTGGCCGGGCTTGAGGTATCCGGGTATGAGCCGCGTTACTGGAAGCCGGTGCAATCGGGCATAGCCGAGGGCACGGATACCTATACTGCCATGCGGCTTAGCGGTCTTGCTGAAGCGCGTTTTATGTCTGAGCGCTACGTTTTTACTGCGCCCTTATCACCGCACCGCGCTGCTGAGCTGGATGATCGGTGGATTGATATGGCGGATTTATGCGATTTAGGCAGTGTTCCCGCATGTGACGGGATTCTTGTTATTGAGGGTGCGGGGGGTCTTATGGTGCCGTTTACGAGACAAGATCTGCAGATTGATCTTTATAAATCATGGCAGATCCCGGTTGTTCTTTGTTGCCGCACAAGTCTTGGGACTATCAACCATACGTTGCTATCTATCGAGGCGCTGAAGGTAAGAAATATTCCTATTTTGGGGCTGGTTTTTATTGGCGAAGATAATCCTGATAATGTAAAAACCATTGCTGATTTTTCGAATATAAAGGTTTTGGGTGTTATGCCGCATCTTGAGAGTTTGACTTCGCTGTCTTTAGCGCAGATGTTCGCACAAAATTTTAAAGCAAAGGATTTTGTTTTATGAGTATAGAGCGGCATTCTGTTATTTGGCATCCTTTTACGCAACATGCGTTAATGCCGCGTGCGTTACATGTTAACTCTGCCAAAGATGCTTATCTTTATGTGCACGAAGACGTACGGAAGCAAGGTGATGGTGCGCAATGCAAGATTATTGATGCGATTTCCAGCTGGTGGGTGATTACGCATGGTCATTGTCATCCACATATCATCAAATGCGTGCAGGAACAATCTGAGAAACTCGAACAGGTGATCTTTGCAGGCTTTACCCATGATCAGGCAGAGCAGCTTGCCACGCGTATGGTGGAGCTTACAGCGCGCTCTTTTAGGCAAGGCTATGATCATGTCTTTTTTTCTGATAGTGGCTCGACAAGTGTTGAAGTTGCGCTAAAAATGGCGATTGGATATTGGACACATACGGGCAAAACGCGCAGAAAAATTGTGGCTCTTGAGAATGGATATCATGGAGATACGTTTGGGGCAATGAGTGCAGGAGGCCGATGTCAATTTAATGCGCTGTATGATCCGTACCTGTTTGATGTTGCGCATATTCCTGTGCCGGAGGCTGTTTGTGAGGGCGAGTCTTTACAGCGTCTTGAAGATTATTTGCTAACAAACAAGGGGGATGTTGCGGCTTTTATTTTCGAGCCTCTTGTGCAGGGCGCGGGGGGAATGCGTGTTTATTCGCCGCAGGCGCTGGCCGATATGGCGAAGTTATGCCGCGCGCATGATGTTTTGCTGATTGCTGATGAGGTTATGACGGGCTTTGGACGTACAGGCACGATGTTTGCGTGCGAGCAGGCTGGAATAATGCCTGATATCATGTGTTTGTCCAAGGGCGTTACTGCAGGATTTTTGCCGATGGGGCTGACATTGTGCACGCATGACATTTATAAGGCTTTTTATCACAAAGATCGTGGGAAGATGTTTTTTCATTCCTCTTCTTTCACGGGGAATGCGCTGGCTTGCGCGGCAGCAAATGCTTCACTTGATATCTGGGAGCGCGAGCCGGTTTTGCAGCGTATTGCGGATATTTCCAAAGCGCATACCAGTGCGGCGCAGGAGTTCTCGCAGCAAAGGGGCGTGGCTAATATTCGCCAGATAGGAACCATTCTGGCTTTGGATGTTGTTGGCGATGAAGATCAGCAAGAGGGGTATCTTTCCGATTTGCAGCCTCGTCTTTATGCTATGGCTCTGGAGCGCGGGGTATTGCTGCGGCCGTTGGGCAATTCCTTATATGTGTTGCCGCCTTATTGCGTTTCACAAGATGACCTTGCATGTATTTATGGCGCTATGAGGGAGATGATTGCAGGCGTTTTATAGCAGGAACAACTCAAAGGCAATTAATCCGGGATGTGGTGTTCCAGGAGCAAGGGTTCGGATCCGTCGCGAACTAAACGTGAGGTTGCGCTTTTGTTGTGTTTAAGATGGCAGTCCGTAGCGCCGTGATCTACATGTAGAGTCATTGCGATACCTGGATGGGCATTATTATATGGTGTTGATGTCCAATATTGGCGCGAGGTGAATATACCGGTGGCCAACATTGTATTTTCATCTTGCCCTCCCCTGACAATATGTTTGTATATGGCTTTTAATTCCGCGAGGGTCGGATGGCGCGCCCCTTTTTCGATTTTATGCGCTCGAAACTCGCCCTCATCCCAAGTTATATCGCCATTTATATTTTCATCGGGAGGTTCGATTTTAAGATGTCTTCCTGTTGTTGGTGAAAGGGGGCCCAGGATCCAGCCATCGGGCAGGACGCTGCCTATATCATATGATCTTCCGTTGATCTGTGCTGAGGGCGTTTCAGGCCGATTTATTAAGACCGCTCTGCTCTTTTTATCTACGATTTCAACTTGAACCCCATCTTCTTGTAAGGCTAATGTATCAATAATTAGTCTATTATCTTTAGGATCTCGTGCTAATTGCAAGCCGTTAAAATGACCGTTTAGACATAGAGCATGACTTTGCGTTGTGACTTTTTGTATTTTTATGGTCTCATTAGGCGGCACGCCAATTATTAAATGTTCGTGACCGAAGCGCAGGAGGGAAATACCTTGAAAGGCGCTATTCAAGTCCAGTCTTTGTGGTGTTTTGTAGAATGTTGCCATGGTTTGTCCCTATTAAATACCCAGTTTTATTGTTTAATTTACCTTATATTATTAAAGCCTTAACATAGCCTTGTATAATATGTCAATTTTTAGTGCTGGGTATTGAATTTCTGGGGAATTTTAATTATTTCGAATCGCTTATAAAAGCATGGTATTTTTGGGCTTTTTCCCTGCGCGGGGCTGTGCTAGAGTGTTTTTCATCTTAGATGACATGTTTAACAAGAATAATTTTAATAAGAATAATGGATGGATTCGCCTATGAAGCTGAGTATTGAACGGGCTGCTTTGTTACGCTCTCTTAATCATGTGCAAAGTGTTGTGGAACGTCGTAATACGATTCCTATTTTATCAAATGTGTTGATGAAGGCCGAGGACGGTGTTTTGTCTTTGTCTTCTACAGATATGGATCTTGAAATCAATGAATCCGTTGCGGCCAATATTTCGGATCCAGGCGTGGCAACAGCTCCGGCACATACTTTTCATGATATCGTGCGCAAGCTTCCTGATGGGACGGATGTTGAAATTGAGCTGAATGATGAAAGTACGCAGATGAGCGTGCGTTCGGGGCGTTCCAAGTTCAAGCTTAGCTGCTTGCCGGTTGGGGACTTTCCAGAGATTTCTACCGGTGATCTGCCGACTGATTTTATGATTCCAGCCGGTGATTTACGCGCTTTGATTGACCGGACAAAATTTGCGATGAGCACCGAGGAAACGCGCTATTATCTGAACGGGATTTATCTGCATGAAGCGGATAATGACGGTGTTAAGGTGTTGCGGGCTGTTTCAACGGACGGTCACAGGTTGGCGCGTTTTGAGATGCCTTTGCCTGAAGGGGCGAGCGGTATGCCTGGCGTGATTATTCCGCGCAAGGCTGTGGGTGAGCTTCGTAAGTTGATTGAAGATGCGGCTGACGTGATCCAGATCAGTTTGTCAGAAAATAAAATACGTTTTTCTTTTGATCATGTGATTTTGACTTCAAAGCTGATAGACGGGCAGTTCCCTGATTATCAGCGCGTTATTCCGCAGGGTAATGACAAGATTGTTGAGATTGATCCGAAGGTTTTTTCCAGTGCGATTGATCGTGTTTCTACAATTTCGGATGGAAAATCCCGCGCTTTGAAAATTTCTCTTCAAGGAAAGCAGATGATATTGTCTGCCAGTTCACCTGATGCAGGCAGCGCTACGGAAGAGCTTGAAGTTAATGGTGATACCAGCATAGAAATAGGCTTTAATGCTAAATATCTGCTGGATATTACTTCGCAGATTGAAGGGGAGGGATGCCGGCTGGTGCTGGCTGACTCTGCCGGCCCAACTATTATTCAAGATAACAGTGATCCCAGTGCTTTGTATGTTTTGATGCCGCTTCGGGTTTAGGATCTCTTTGGATATAATGCGTGAATATGCTTTTGATTTGCGTTAAAAAGCTTTTATGAGCGTTGTTGAAAAGTTAAAGCTTCATAATTTTCGGTGTTTTACTCAGGCTGTTTTGCATGATTTGCAAAGTGGTTTTGTTGTGCTTTGGGGCGCAAATGGCGTTGGCAAAACCAATATTTTAGAGGCTTTGTCTTTGCTTGCACCGGGACGGGGTTTACGTGCGGCGCGGGTTGGGGATATCCAGAATAATATGATTGATGAACCGTGGGCGGTTTTTGCGCATGTGCATGGGGTGTATGGTGGAGCGGTTCGTATTGGAACCGGGCTTGATCCGGCCAGCAGGCTGGGCAAAGAGAAGCGTTCTGTGCGCATTAATGGAAAAGCAGCGCGTTCGCAGGCGGCGCTTGGTCAGTATTTGTCCTGTGTCTGGTTGACGCCGCAAATGGATCGTTTGTTTATTGATTCCGGGCGCGAGCGGCGCAAGTTTCTTGACCGGTTGGTTTTTAGTTTTGATCCGGGGCATTCGGGGCGTGTAATCCGGTATGAAAATGCATTGTCGCAGCGCTCTAAATTATTGCGAGAGGGATATGAAGATGAGAGCTGGCTTTCGGCGCTCGAGCAGCAGATGGCTGAGACAGCAGGAGCCATTGCGGCGGCGCGGCTTGATTATGTGCAACGCTTACAGGCGGCCTGTGAGGCGGCAGATGATGCTGTTTTTCCGCGGGCGCGCATATGGGTTAAGGGGTTTGTTGAGGAGAGTTTAGCACAGGCTGATATTTCTGCTTTGGCGGTTGAGGAGCGGTTTAAAAAGATTCTGGCAGGCAGCAGACAGCGTGATGCTCTTACAGGCGGTGCGCAGGATGGGCCACATAAATCTGATCTTATGGTCGTCTATAATGCCAAGAATATGGTCGCAGATCAGTGCTCTACGGGGGAGCAAAAAGCGTTGCTGATTGGTTTGATTCTGGCGCATGCACGTCTGATTAAAGCAGAGCAGGGGGCGGCTCCCTTGTTGCTTCTCGATGAGGTGGCGGCGCATCTGGATGAGCATCGCCGCGCTGCGCTTTACGATATACTTGGGGCGCTGGGTGCGCAGTGCTGGTTGACGGGGACGGAAGAACAGCTTTTCTCCGATATTCGTAAGCAGGCGCAATTCTTTGATGTAGCGGCTTTAAAAGCATACTAATAGCCTATGCTAAGAGTTTTATCTTTCACTTGTCCCATTAGTGATTGTGGTTTGGATATTGATACGGCTTAAGGACGTTTCAGCCCACGATGCTGGTGTTTCCTGAGCTTTTTACCACACAAAAGGAATCAGCCGATAGCGTACGCGCTCTTTATAGCGTTGGTATTCAGGGTTTTTGGATAGAATTCTTTCCTCGGCTGTCAGGCGGTAGGTTTCTGCGGCATAGAAGATCAGTAATATGGCTACATTGAGCACAGAAAAATTCTGGAGCACCATGCAGGTTAGAGATATAAAGTAGCTTAGATATATGGGGTGGCGGACAAGTTTATATAATCCCTTCTTTTTTATCTTTCGCTCGGCAGGAACGACGGCAAAGCTGATGTTCAGGCTGATAATGGAGGCGATTGACATGATCATGCCCAGGAACTGGATGATCATCAGGGGGATGATCTCGTCTTGAGCGCTGACCGGTGATAATAGCATGGGCAGGGCTGTGCCGATGATAGCGGCGATCCAGTCTTTTGGCTCTTTTGAGACTTGTTTGGGCGCTGTGCGAATGAGAAAGAACAGTACGATCACGCAAAGCTGAATTATCAAAAGCAAGCTGCTTAAGCGCGGGCTTTGTATATAGCTATAATAATGTAGTATCAGCGCGTTGGAAAAAAGAGCGGCCATGATGACATTTGTCATGTATGGGCCTTTGAATACTTCTTCAAGCGAGAATGGACGGGCTGGCGTGCTGACAGCCGACTCTGTGGTTCCTATTGTTTCGGATGCCGGCGCCGGCGAATCAATATCGTTTTGTGAGGTAGAATCGCTGTAATTTGGCTGGTTTTCAGGTTCATTCATGGGCTTGTTTTCCAGATTGAAAGTGATTTTGATGATCGTGTTGATTTATTGTACCAAAAACAGCTCTTTTCTCAAGGACTTAGATGTGTTGAAAAATGGCTTATGAACAGGCGCTTTGTGCTGTTTTTCCTTTGTTGCCTATGCTATACAGAACTGTTGATGGAAGTATATGAAAAACAAGGATAAGAAGCCAATTTGCTTTGTTTTATGAGATGGATTTTTGTATTCCGTAATCAATGAAGTGAGACAATTATAATGAATAATAATAGTGCGAGTTCTATGGAAAATAATAACGAGTATAGCGCAGGTTCGATTAAGGTTTTGCGCGGCCTTGAAGCGGTTCGGAAACGGCCAGGGATGTATATTGGCGATACGGATGATGGAACCGGTTTACATCATATGGTTTATGAGGTTGTTGATAATGCCATTGATGAATCTTTGGCCGGGCATTGTGATCAGATTGATGTGATTTTGAATTCTGATGGTTCTGTTACAGTTAAGGATAACGGGCGCGGGATCCCTGTGGATGAGCATCCGGAAGAAAAAGTGTCGGCTGCGCAGGTTATTATGACGCAGTTGCATGCCGGCGGTAAGTTTGATGATAATTCCTATAAGGTTTCCGGCGGTTTGCACGGGGTTGGGGTGTCTGTTGTTAATGCTTTGTCCGAATATATGGATCTGACGATTCGCCGCGATGGAAAAGAATGGTATATGCGTTTCAAGCATGGAGAAGCCAAGGCGGATCTGGAGCCTGTGCGTGATCTTGAGCCGGGAGAGCGCAGCGGCACGCATGTGACGTTTTTGCCGTCTCCCGAGACGTTTTCGATGACTGAATTTGAATTCAAGATCCTTGAAAATCGTTTGCGCGAGCTGGCCTTCCTGAATTCCGGCGTTAATATTGTCCTGCAGGATGAACGCGCCGATGAGCAGGAGGAATGGAAAACATCCGTTCTTCATTATGAAGGCGGGATTGAGAGTTTTGTCAGTTATCTTGATCGTGCGAAGAAGCCTATTGTCGAAAAGCCGATTAATTTTTCTATCCATGATAAGAAAAGCGGTGTGACCGTTGATGCTGCCATGGAATGGACGGATGCCTATCATGAGACTATGCTGTGTTTTACCAATAATATTCCTCAGCGTGATGGTGGAACGCATCTGGCCGGTTTTAGGGGGGCTTTAACGCGCGTTCTTGGCCGTTATGCCGATGAGAAGGGGATTATCAAGAAAGAGCGGGTCAAGCTGACTGGCGAGGATATGCGCGAGGGGCTGACTTGCGTGCTTTCTGTGAAAGTGCCTGATCCGAAATTTTCATCACAGACCAAGGATAAGCTGGTTTCTTCTGAAGTGCGGCCTGTTGTTGAAGCGGCGGTAGGAGAGTATCTGGGGACGTGGCTGGAGGAAAATCCGGCGGAAGCCAAAGTGGTTGTCGGTAAGATTGTTGAGGCAGCCAGTGCGCGCGAGGCTGCGCGCAAGGCGCGTGAGTTGACGCGCCGTAAGGGCGTTATGGATGTGGCGAGCTTGCCGGGTAAGCTTGCTGATTGTCAGTCCAAAGATCCGGCTGTATCCGAGATTTTTATCGTTGAGGGAGATTCTGCGGGAGGCTCGGCTAAGCAGGCGCGTGATCGCTATAATCAGGCGATATTGCCTTTACGGGGAAAAATTCTGAATGTTGAGCGGGCGCGTTTTGACAAGATGTTGTCCTCTGATCAGGTGGGCACGCTGATTACTGCGCTTGGAACGTCTATTGGTCCGGATGAGTTTGATGTTGATAAGGCGCGCTATCATAAGATTGTTATTATGACGGACGCCGATGTTGATGGTGCGCATATTCGTACGCTTTTGTTGACGTTTTTCTTCCGTTATATGCCTGAGGTTATAGAGCGCGGGTTTTTGTATATTGCCCAGCCGCCTTTGTTTAAGGTGAAGAAGGGTAAGTCCAGCGAGATCTATCTTAAAGATGAGCGCTCTTTGGATGATCACTTGATCGATCTGGCCATGGGTGAAGTTGTGATTGTTGATCATAGCGGAGAGACGCGCAGTGGAAATGATTTGCGTGATTTGATGCTTCAGTGCAGGAGATTGCGTAGTTCTATCAATGCTTTATCACGGCGCGCCGGAAATTTGAGTGTTATTGAGCAAGCCGCAATTGCCGGTGCTTTTGATGAAGAGGTTTTGCATGATGAAGAGCTTGGAAAGACGTACGCTTTGAAGACCGCGGCGCGTTTAGATACGATTGACGGGACAGCGAATGGCAGTGCGTGGAATGCGACTTTTACGGTTGATCGTGGATATGTGTTCTGGAAGACCGTCAGAGGGGTTACAACAAGGGTGAAAATTCCCATCGAGCGTGTGCGCTCTGCTGATGGTGTACGCCTACAAAAGGCTGTTGATTGGCTTCAGGAGCTGTTTGCTGGATCTGTCCAGATTAAAGTTGGAGATGATGACGGATTTAAAGTTTATGGACCTGCGGCCTTTTATGACCGAATTTTGGAAACCGGACGTAAAGGTTTGCAAATTTCACGCTATAAGGGTCTTGGGGAAATGAATCCCGAGCAGCTTTGGGAGACAACACTGGATCCTAATGTGCGCACGCTTTTACAGGTGAAAATATCCGATGCGGCCAAGGCTGATGAGATTTTCTCTACGCTGATGGGTGATGTGGTGGAGCCACGGCGGGAGTTTATTCAGGATAATGCGCTTAAAGCAGCTGTTGATGTTTAGGTAGCGTTTCAGTCTGAGGATTCGTTAATCTTTTCTTGTGTATTTTATTGGGGCTGACACCTGACTTTAAATAAGTTAGGAATTATTGATGTATGTAAACCATT
>JBKHBN010000009.1:0-60065 GCA_046542355.1 Alphaproteobacteria bacterium
GCATGTCTATATTGGACAAGGGGTGGAAATTGGCAATCAGGTGTGGATCGAGGCGGGCGCTGTTATACAAGAGGGTGTCAAGATCGGTAATCGATGCCGCATTGGTGCTGGGGCGTGTGTATCGCATGCTTTGATTGGTGATCATGTGCGCCTTTACCCGGGAGTGCGCGTGGGGCAAGATGGTTTCGGATTTGCAATCGACCCTGCGGGGCATGTGAAAGTACCGCAGCTTGGACGTGTTATTATAGAAGATCATGTCGAAATTGGAGCCAATACAACGATTGATCGTGGGGCTGGTCCTGATACCGTGATTGGTCAGGGTACGTGGATTGATAATCTTGTGCAAATTGGCCACAATGTTAAAATCGGCAGAGGGTGCGTCATTGTAGCTCAGGTTGGTATTTCGGGCTCTACCATTATTGAGGATTTTGTTGCCATTGGCGGTCAGGCCGGTATTGCAGGGCATTTGCGTGTTGGCTCCGGGGCTAAGATTGCTGCCCAATCCGGTGTTATGAACAATTTGGAGGCACGTAAAGAATATATGGGATCACCAGCCTTTCCTAAAATGCAGTTTTTCCGACACGTTGCTGCGTTAAATCGCTTGATTAAAAAAGAGAAAAAAGATTAACTTGAGTTTTGAATATTTTGTGTGGCTTATCCTTTTGCAAAAATCAGGTATAAAGGTGTTCAAAGGACAAATAATATGAGTGAAAATGATAAAACTTTAATAGATATTCAGCGTATTATGGAGATGATACCTCATCGTTATCCTATTTTGCTTGTTGACCGCGTTATTGATATTGATCGTGGAAACAGCGCTACAAGCGTAAAAAATGTGACTATAAATGAGCCGCAATTTATAGGACATTTTCCCGGTTATCCGGTGATGCCGGGGGTCTTGATTATTGAGGCCATGGCACAAACCGCCGCACTTGTTGTTGTTGACTTTCTGGGGGATGATGCCAAAGGAAAAGTAGTTTATTTTATGACCATTGATAATGCCCGCTTCAGAAGACCTGTTACGCCCGGCGATACTATGCATATTCATGTCGAAAAAATTCAGTCGCGCGGCAAGGTCTGGAAATTCAAGGGCACGGCCACTGTGGATGGCAAGGTTTGCGCGGAAGCTACCTATAGTGCAATGATTACAGATACCGACCCAAATGCGGCGTAACTTTTTTGTATGTGATCGAGCGTATGATAGAAAGTGTGATACGTTTCGTTACAAAGAGTGATTTCTATCTGGTATCAATATAGCTGTACACTTTGTAAGCGTTCCGGCGTTTTTTATGCAGATTTCTTATGCTTTTTCTTTTGCCTTTTAACTGATTGAGTGAAATATATGTCACAAACCATACACCCCACAGCCATTATTGAAGAGGGCGCTATAATCTCAAATACAGCGCAGATTGGCCCTTACTGTTATATTGGAGCACATGTCACGATTGAAGATGATGTGATCTTACGCTCTCATGTGCATATAGAAGGGCATACTGTTATCGGGCACGGTACGCGCATTTTTCCATTTGCATCTTTGGGCACTCCGCCACAAGATCTGAAATATGGCGGTGAGGAATCCTCGCTCATTATTGGCAAGAACAACACAATTCGTGAACATGTGACCATGAACCCGGGAACGCAGGCTGGAGCCATGGAAACGCGCATTGGTGATAACGGCCTGTTTATGATGGCCTCTCATGTGGCGCATGATTGTGTTATTGGTGATAACGTTATTCTGGCCAATAATGCGACTTTAGCCGGGCATGTTCATGTCGGGGATTATGCTGTGCTCGGCGGATTATCGGCGGTACACCAGTTTGTACGTATTGGAGCGCACGCTATTATCGGCGGCATGTCAGGCGTAGAAAATGATGTTATCCCCTATGGCCGCGTTAAGGGAGAGCGCGCTTTTCTGGCCGGACTGAATTTGATTGGTCTGGAGCGCAGAGGATTTACCAAAGCAGATGTGCGTCAGTTACAACGTGCCTTTAATCAGCTTTTTGGTGATGAAGGTACGCTTGAGGAACGGCTGGAAAATGTTTCTGAAAGCTTCCCAGATGATGGCCTTGTTGCCAGTATAGTTAATTTTGCCCGCGAGAAAACCAGATTTCCACTATGTCAGCCACGAAAGAAATAGAACCGCCCCAGCAGTCTGTGGGCATTATTGCCGGAGGAGGCGACCTTCCTTTACAATTGCTTGAATCTTGTCATAAGAAAAACATTATTCCCTATGTGGTTGCGCTTAAAGATCAATGCAAGTTAGAGTTACAAAATTATCTTACTGAAGAGCATTTCTTATGGGCTAATCTGGGCGCTGCGGGTAGGATTATTTCTTTTTTTAAATCGCACGGTGTTCGGGATATTATCATGATTGGTGCTGTAAAGCGTCCGGCGTTAACGCGGCTTAAACCGGATCTTAAGGCTATACAAATCCTGTCACGTATCGGATTTCAAGCTCTGGGGGATGACGGACTTTTGAAAATTGTTAAAAAAGAACTGGAAAAAGAGGGGTTTTCTATAGGTGCTATACAAGATTATTGTGACCGCCTCTTGATGCCTCATGGACTATTGGGACAACACAAGCCCAGCAAGCACGACGAGGATACGATCACTTTGGGTGTACGTGCATCACAGAGCATCGGTGCGCTCGATATTGGTCAATCTGTTATTGTCCAAGGTGGTGTGGTCATTGGCGTTGAGGGCGTTGAGGGAACAGATGCCTTAATCAAGAGGTGTACGTCTTTGTTAAAACCCGGCGGTGGTGCCGCTATTCTTGTAAAAACATGCAAACCGCAACAAGATATGACACTTGATTTACCTACTGTCGGTCCTCACACCGTAAAAAATGCGCATGAATCAGGATTAAATGGCTTAATATTACATGCGGGACATACTCTTCTGATTGCGCCGGACGATGTTGCAGCGTATGCTGACAAGCAGCGTATTTTTATTCTGGGCGTGGAGATTGATTCTTCTTCTACACCAATCCTTTCGTTATAATCTTTTCTACTGTATTGTCTTGAGTTAAAGGCGTTGCCTGTACGTGTATTCCTTTTCTAGAAATTTATAGGACAAAAATTATGAAACTTTTCTTTATTGTTGGTGAGGATTCAGGTGATGCTCTTGCTGCCCCTCTTATACGTTCTTTACGGGAAGGCGTGAAAGAAGATGGGCTGGAATGTGTTGGTATTGGCGGCGCTCTTATGAAAAATGAAGGGTTTGAAACACTTTTACCGATGGATCAAATCTCTGCTTCTGGTATATGGGAGGTTTTGCCAAAACTTCACCATCTGCTAAAAATTAAAAAGGCTATTGTTGAAGAAATAGAGTTACGCCAACCAGATGCTGTTATTACCGTGGACTTCCCTGATTTTAATTTCCATATTGCCAAGGCGTTAAAGAAGCGGCAAATTTTTAAAGGTAAGATCATACACTATGTTGCCCCAACAGTTTGGGCTTGGCGTCCAGGTCGTGCAAAAAAGGTGGCTGAGTTTTTGGACGGTATGATGTGCCTCTTTCCAATGGAACCCAAATATTTTACAGCGCATAAATTAAAAGCAGTTCATGTGGGACATCCTTTAGCTATCAGTCGTGCAAAAGAGGCTTCCAGTACTATGTTCAGGGAAGAAAATAATATCCCGGATGACTCTTTTACTCTGGGATTGTTCTTTGGTAGCCGGGAAAATGAATTTAAAAAAATTTCACCAGCGATAAAAACGGCTGCAAGGCTTATAAATGACGTTGAGAGCAATTTGCATATCATCAGCCCAACACTGCCGCGACTGGAGTATGACGTACAAAAGATATTACAAGGTTTTGATCTGCCTGTTTATGTTACGGCCAATCCAAATGTAAAATGGGAAGCTATAAAAGCCTGTAATGTTGCCGTTGCTGTTTCCGGTACGGCGGCTCTTGAGTTGGCTTATGCTGGTGTGCCTCACGTTATTTGTTATAAGGTTAATCCGGTTACGGCCTTGATATTAAAAGTAATGATGAAAATCAAGCATGTGCATCTGGCCAATATTTTGCTTGAAAAAGAGGTTGTGCCTGAATTTTTACAGGGCAATTGTAATCCTGAAAAAATTGCCAATAAAGTGGTAGAATTGATGCAAAACAAGTCGATGCGGCAAGAGCAAGTCGATCAGATGAAGGCGCTCGATGATAAGCTTAATCCGGATGATACCTTAACGCCACCTCAACTGGCTGCTCAATTCATTATAGATACTGTACGTTCTCAAAAGATCCGACGACCAAAGCCCGCCCAACAGACCGTAGAGAAAATTGAAGAAAACGCTGTGATCCCCCCATCGGCTGTATCCGAGACTGATAATACTTCCCAGAATTAGCGTTTATCAATATCTACATAAGGTCTTTCTGTGGAGCCAATATAGAGTTGGCGTGGGCGGCCTATGCGCATTTTTGGCTCAGAGAACATTTCTTTCCATTGTGATATCCAGCCTACTGTTCGAGAAACCGCGAATAAAACGGTGAACATACTACGGGGGAATCCCATGGCGCTCAGGATAATGCCGGAATAAAAATCAACATTCGGGAAGAGTTTGCGTCTTACGAAGTACTCATCTTCCAGCGCGATACGTTCAAGTTCTTTAGCAAGCTCCAGACGTGGATCTTTGATACCCAGATTATCAAGCACTTCATCACATGATTTTTTAAGAACAGCAGCTCGAGGATCGAAGTTTTTATAGACGCGGTGGCCAAATCCCATCAGGCGGAAGGGGTCATCCGGGTCTTTTGCCCGTTTGATAAATTCGGGAATGTTATCTAGAGAGCCGATTTGATCGAGTGTTTCCAAAACGGCTTGATTGGCGCCTCCGTGGCTTGGCCCCCATAAAGATGCAATCCCGGCGGCGATACAAGCGAACGGATTGGCTTGAGATGAGCCTGCAAGACGCACGGTTGATGTGGATGCATTTTGCTCATGATCGGCGTGCAGAATGAATATCTTATCCATTGCGCGAGCCAAAACAGGATTAACATTGTATGTTTCGGCAGGGACGGCAAAACACATGTGTAAGAAATTTTCAGAAAAAGACAGGTCATTGCGCGGATAAATATATGGCTGTCCGGTGGAGTATTTATATGTCATAGCGGCCAGTGTTGGAACTTTTGAGAGTAAACGGTGCGCTGATATTTCCCGCTGCCTAGGGTCTGAGATATCCAGCGAATCGTGATAAAAAGCTGAAAGAGCGCCCACGACCCCGCACATCACTGACATGGGGTGTGCATCACGGCGAAAGCCTTGAAAAATGCTGTGTATCTGTTGGTGAACCATTGTGTGATAGGTGATGTGGTGTTCAAACTCTTCTTTTTGAGCGCGCGTGGGCAGCTCTCCGTAAAGCAGGAGATAACACACTTCAAGGTATGTACTTTTTTCTGCAAGCTCTTCAATGCGGTATCCGCGGTGCATCAAGATGCCCTTGTCTCCATCAATGAAGGTTAGTCCAGATTTACAACTTCCTGTTGAGGAGTAGCTTGGGTCATAGGTGAAATGTCCTGTTTCAGCGTAAAGTTTTTGTATATCAATAACAGAAGGGCCTTGCGCGCTATCATAAACGGGCAGTTTGGTGCTTTCTCCTGTTTGATCATTTGTCAGTGTAAATGTTTTGTTGGTTTTGTAATCATGGGACATAGAGCTAATCCTTGAGCGATACATTGCTGGGTATTCATAAACATAAAAAAGGCCGATAGTCAGTCAGGAAGAATCAAACCGATCCTGACGGATCAAGCCTACCTGAAGACACAAAATGCTTCAATCATTACTCTTGGGGCATATGTCCGGGCTCCATCGCTGCGCGGATGCGCACACATGTTTCCGTTTTCCCCAAAATGGCAGCCGCATCGAATATCGGTGGTGATACAGTTGTTCCTGTCAGAGCTGCGCGCAAGGGCATAGCCACTTTTCCGAGCTTACCATCTCTGTGCTCATTGGCGATGGATTTACAGGTGTCTTGAATAAAATCGGATGTAAAATTTTCTTCAGGGCAGGATTCAAATCTCTGAAGCAAGGCAGGCAGAATATCTTGCGCCGTATCAATATTCTTGCGGGCTTTCTCGTCATATTCCAAGGGCAATTCATATACATAAAATGCAGCTTGATCAACAAATTGAAGTAATGTTTTAGAGCGTGACTTTAACTCTTCAATGCCTGCTAATATGCGCTCTTTTTTGACCCCTGCAGGTTCTTTTCCCAAACGGGCAATGAAGAATGGTTTTGCCTGCTTCAGGAGATAATCGTTATCCGCGATACTGATATAATGTGCATTGAGATTATCCAGCTTGGCAAAATCAAACTTTGCAGGGGCTTTTCCAATATGCTCCAGATCAAACCAAGCAATCGCCTGCTCGCGGGAAATGATCTCTTCGTCACCGTGAGACCATCCCAAACGTAGCAAGTAATTGGCAAAGGCTTCGGGCAAGTATCCCATCTCTTTAAATTCAGATACACTTTGCGCTCCGTGTCGTTTAGAAAATTTGGCACCGTCTGAACCATGCAGAAGCGGGAGATGCGCAAAGATCGGCACATCCCAGCCCATGGCATCGTAGATGATTTTCTGGCGGAAGGTGTTGTTCAGGTGATCGTCTCCACGCAGCACATGCGTAATTCCCATGTCATGATCATCTACCACAACAGAGAGCATATAAGTCGGCGTTCCATCAGAGCGCAGGATAATAAAATCATCAAGCTGGTCGTTGGCAACCGTCACCTCTCCTTGAACTTTATCATTTATGGTCGTTGAGCCTTCCAGCGGGGCTTTGATCCGTACGACGGGTTTTATATCTGCGGGCGCTGTTTGTGGATCGGCATCGCGCCAACGACGGTCATAAAATGTTTTTTCACCTTGTTTGCGGGCGTTTTCACGCATTTCCTCCAGTTCTTCGGGAGAGCAGTAACAGTAATATGCCTGTCCTTTGGCAATCATCTCTTTGGCAATTTCAGCGTGACGCTCCTGACGAGCAAACTGGGAAAGAGCTTCACCATCATAATCCAGCCCGAGCCACTCAAGCCCATCCATAATGACCTGAACAGCCTCTTGGGAGTAGCGCTTTCTATCGGTATCCTCTATACGCACTACGAATTTTCCATTATTGTGACGGGCGTACAACCAATTGAACAATGCGGTGCGCGCATTTCCTACATGCATAAATCCTGTGGGAGAGGGGGGGAACCGTGTGACAACACTCATGTGCTTGTACCTTTTGTTTGTATTTTTCATTGTGGTTTTGTGACTTGCGGCGCCTTTTTTTGATCTGTGCGGCAAGTGCATCGCTCCGTATAGCTTTGGCAGATACTATTAGCATGCAAAATTCTTCGCGTATAGATTTGATTATTGAAAAGAGGCTGCTTCCTTTTTTCTTGCCCGTCTGGCTGGAGCTGGCTGGGCATTATATTCTTGAGCAATGCGGGATGCAAAAGGATCGTCTTTTTCTCTGGTCGCCTGTTGTTTTTGCTATTGGGATCGGGGTCTATTTTTCACTTTCATCTGAGCCGCCTTTTATTCTGAGTGTTTTTCTTCTTGTTGTGGTGCTGTCGCTTTATTCTTTAATACAGTCATCCAAACCATATATTTCGATTATTGTTTTTACGCTGCTCTTATTTATCCTAGGTTTTACAAGCGCGCACTGGCGTACCTTGCGTGTTGGCACGCCTGTTCTTACCGAGAAGATCTCCTATACCCGGATTACTGGATACGTACATCATACGGAAAAGCTGGATGAAGGACAGGGCAGCCGTGTCATACTTGATGTCCATGATATTGAAGACCTTGATCCAAAGCATACACCCCGAAAAGTCCGCTTAACTTTGCGTAGTGATGAAACGATTCGCGTCGGGCAGCATGTACGTGTTCTGGCCGGCTTAAATCCTCCCTCCCTGCCTTTAATCCCAGACGGATTTAATTTTCGCCGCTATTTGTTCTTTAAGCAAATTGGTGCCGTTGGGTTTATCTATCATGCGCCGGAGGTTATCTCTGCGCCAGAACATAGCAACCATTCTTTTATAGGTACGGTTAGACATGGGTGGGCTGGAGCAATTGAAAAACTACGCCAAAATATTGAGTTGCGGATTTATGACGCTCTTGCCCCTGATCAAGCTTCCTTATCTGCGGCTTTGTTGGTGGGTAAGAAAAATGCAATCTCTGATTCAGACCGGCAGGCTGTGCGTGATGCGGGATTGGCGCATATGCTCTCCATTTCCGGCCTGCATGTCGGGATTTTCTCGGGAACGTTATTTTTTGCCCTGCGCTTTGCGATGGCCTGCATTCCGTTTTTAGCTTTGCATTATCCTATTAAGAAAATCGCTGCTGTTTTGGCTCTGCTGGGGGCTGTGTTTTATATGTTTCTCGCAGGAACCACCGTTCCAACACAGCGCGCTGTCCTCATGAGCGCAGTTGTTTTCTTTTCTATCATTTTAGATCGTTCCCCCATATCCATGCGCCTTGTGGCAGCCTCTGCGCTGGTGGTGCTGGCCTTTAGACCGGAGAGCCTTATTTCTGTGAGCTTTCAAATGTCGTTTGCTGCTGTTCTTTCTCTGATTTATTTCTATGATGTTACGCGGCCTTTGTGGATAAAGTTATACGCACAAGCGTCTTTCCTGCACAGGCTCATGCTCTATTTTCTTGGAATCTGTATTACAACAGTTGTGGCGAGTGTCGCGACCGCTCCCTTTGCTCTTTATCATTTCGGGCAAGTTTCCTTTGTTGGTTCGGTTGCCAATCTGGTTGCTGTTCCATTGCTTGGTTTTATTATCATGCCAATGGCCTTACTGAGCCTGTTTTTAATGCCTTTGGGACTGGATAGTCTAGCGCTTCAAGTCATGGGGCTTGGTATTGAGGGGATGCTTGAGATTTCATACTGGGCAGCCAGCCTGCCTTATGCCGTTTTTTATGATGCCATGTGGCCTTTTAGTGCCTTTGTGATTCTTGTTTGCGGATCGTTGTTTGTGATGTTGTGGAAAGGTTGGGGGAAAGTTGTGGCTATTCCGTTTTTATTTTCAGCTCTTATGTCTACGCAGCAACATATAATGCCTGATATTCTGGTTTCCGATTCCCATAAATTATTTTTATTCAAGGAAGAGCGTCATGGTGAAACAGTCAATTTATACACATCATCGCTGCGCAGGGAGCGGTTTGTTCTTGAAAACTGGCAAAAACTTTATGGGCTTCCTGTCGATTCCGCAATGTTGCTTAACTATAAGGGCGATGAGTCACATCGGGATAGCGGCCTGCGCGATAGCGAGCTGCGGTCTGTGGCAGAAGGTCCGTTTCATCAATGCGGGGAACAGGGATGCCGTTTTTATGCCAAAGGACACCATATCAGTTTTGTACGCAACCCGTATATTTTGAGAGAAGAATGCGCTTGGGCAGATATCGTCATCAGTGTGGAGCCTGTTCCTAACCACATCAGGTGCAGGGCGTCTTTTGTTATTGATAAATTTGATACATGGCGGCGCGGCACACATGCTATATGGCTGATGGAAGAGGGAGATGTTGACCTTGTGAGGATTGAGACGACTTCCAAAAGTCTGGGGAACCGGCCATGGAATTTCTTGCCCTGATCCGCACTTTTATCCCCTTATGTTGGACTGAGCGCACCACAAACTAATGGTATGTTCTTAGTAAGCTAACGAGCTTTCCTTGAATTTTTACGCGTTCTGGCTCCACAATGCGGGGCTCATAGGCATCGTTTTCAGGCTCTAGCACAATTTTATTGCCTGCACGGCGCAAGCGTTTTAATGTCACTTCCAGATCATCAATCAATGCTACCACGATTTCACCATTTTCAGCCGTATCACAGCGCTGGATAATAACCGTATCCTCATCATGAATGCCTGCCTTGATCATGGAATCACCGTTAACTGTGAGCGCGTAATGTTCCCCGCGCCCTATAAATCCTTGCGGGATCTGCAGAACGTCTCCTTCATCCCGTATTGCCTCTATTGGTGTGCCGGCGGCAATTTGGCCATATAACGGGACTTCATCAAAAACCGGCGGCCTGTCCTTTTGCGCCAATATATTTTCTTTATGCTGGCCTAACTCTGCCATGGAACGCGTTGCAGCATGTCCAAGAGAAAAATTCCTTTTCTGGAAATCCGATTTCATCAGCCCCTCAGGAAGGCGCTTTATCTCTATCGCCCGCGCTCTGTGTGGTAGACGCTCAATATATCCGCGCTCTACAAGTGCTGAAATTAAACGATGGATTCCTGATTTTGATTTTAATCCCAGCGCATCTTTCATCTCCTCAAAAGATGGCGGGATATCGTCTTGTGACATTCTTTCATGAATATAAAGTAACAGATCTTTTTGTTTTTTTGTCAGCACCGAATTTCTCCTGCTTAAAAATTGGCTAATCTCTGGCGTGTGCATTAGGGGCGTGTATAATGGGCACAGGCGTCATTACGCATTTTGATTAGACTAATACATTCCGCGCTATTCCTTAACGCGCTACTCAGTCATAAAGAAAAACACCCAAAACCCCTTGTTTCATATTTGTTCTATTTTAATTCTTCTCTTGTGTCAACTCTGTTCTGTTATTATTCTTATTTTATTTCATCAAGCCTTGCAAAGCTGCGCCAACATTTTCCTCGCGCATCAAAGTTTCTCCAACTAAAAAGCCTTCATATCCAACCTCACGCAGCGCCTGAATGTCGTCAGCAGATGCGATTCCACTTTCCGAAATTTTGAAAATATCTTTTGGAATAAGAGAAATAAGCTCACGTGATGTATCCAGATTTACTTCCATTGTATGGAGGTCACGGTTATTGACACCGATTATCATCGGATCGAGCCTTAAGGCTCTATCCAGCTCCTCTTTATTATGTACTTCAACAATCACATCCATATTCAATCCAATAGCAGTCTCATAAAGTTTGCGTGCCATTTGATCCTCGATAATAGCCATAATCAACAAGATACAATCGGCTCCCAGCGCTCTGGATTCAAAAATCTGGTAGGGGTCAATCATGAAGTCCTTGCGCAATACTGATATGTCCACTTGCTGCTTAATCAAAACCAGATCGTCATCGCGCCCCTGAAAGAAGGGCTGGTCTGTGAGCACGGATAAACATGTGGCTCCTGCCTCCTTGTAGTCTCTGGCAATCGCCAGCGGCTCAAAATTTTCGCGGATTATGCCTTTGCTGGGCGATGCCTTTTTTACTTCGGCGATAATGGCTTTTCCTTTTTGGGGGCGTAGCTTTGATAGAAAGCCTGATGGCAGTTGTATTTGATCTATTGTGTCTCTTAACTCGTCGTAGGAGTGGTTTTTCTTTTTGTTTTGAATATATTTTCTTTTTGCTGTACAAATTTTTTCCAAAGTATCCATAGTATTTATGCCTCCTTATTGCTTTATCTCTTACGCAACGCTTTGCGAATTTTGTTTGGTAAAAGCAATATATGATTCGAGCAAATCCATTGCTTTGCCGCTATCGATAGCGTGCGAAGCGTGCCACAGAGCATCTTCCAGCGTTTCTTCTTTTTCTGCAACAACCAATGCGGATGCTGCGTTTGCCAATACAATATCACGATAGGCGTTTTGCGCCCCGTCAAGAACATCGCGCAGCGCCGCAGCATTTTCCTGCGGCGATCCTCCTTTTAGCTCTTCGGGGGCAGCACGTCTTATGCCAAAATCTGAGGGCGTTAAGATGCTCTGCGTTATTTCGCTATTTTTCAACCTGGCTACGTAAGTTTTTCCTGTTGTTGTAATTTCATCAAGCCCGTCACTGCCGTGCACGACCCATGCGCTGCGGGTTCCAAGATTCTTTAATACCTGTGCTATCGGCAAAACCAGCGCCTTATCAAACACCCCTAGCAACTGATATTGCGTATTTGCCGGGTTGGCCAAAGGCCCTAATATATTAAAAATGGTACGGGTTTTCATTTTTTTACGTACCGGCATTACATGATTCATAGCGCTATGATGATGTGGCGCCATCAAAAACGCGTAATGAAATTTTTTCAGTGCCTCTTCGAGTTTTTCCTGAGAGACACTCAGGTCAACTCCAAGTGCTTCAAGCACGTCTGCGGCACCTGATTTCGAAGATGCTGAACGGTTTCCGTGTTTGGCTACGGGTACGCCACATGCCGCGCACACCAAAGCAACGGTTGTTGATATGTTATATGTTCCCGAGCAATCTCCACCAGTGCCACAGCAATCGATTGCGCCTTCCGGGGCTTTTATCGGTAGAGCCTTTGCGCGCATGACGCGCGCTGCGCCGGTTATTTCCTCAACCGTTTCTCCTCGCTTTGCCAGAGCACGAAGAAAAGATTCCAGTGCTTCATCTTTCCACACCCCTTCCATAATCTCCTCCATGCAGTGACGCATCTGATCTTGTGATAATGTTTCGCCGCCTAAAACAATTTCAATATATTTCATTGATTCGTTTGTCATTGTGTTAACTCAACATAGTTTTTCAACAGAGCATGGCCGTGATCGGTGGCGATGCTTTCGGGGTGAAATTGAACGCCGTGAATTGGCTTTTCCTTGTGAGATAGCCCCATTATTATCCCATCTTCTTGAGTGTGCGCAGTAATCTCCAGACACTGCGGAAGAGTTTCACGCTGAGCGATTAAAGAATGATACCGCGTTACGGCGTAGGGAGAAGGCAAGTTTTTAAAGATCGTTTTGCCCTCATGGACAATATGAGAAATTTTTCCATGTATTGGTTTGGCGCCACGCACGACTTTGCCGCCAAAGGCTTGTGCGATGGACTGATGCCCCAAACACACGCCGAGTAAGGGTATATCGTTGTGCGCCGCTGCTTTTATGAGCTCAAGGCAAATTCCTGCATGATCCGGGTCACTAGGACCGGGCGAAATCAAAATGCCCCTGGGGGTTTCTGCCAGAATTTCCTGAACGCTGCGCTCGTCATTTCTATAAACGCGAACCCCGGCGCCTAAATCCCCCAAATATTGTACGAGGTTATATGTAAAGCTATCATAGTTATCTATCAACGTAATCATGGATTTGTTATGGCGTTGTGTGCTACAAAAAGCAAGCCACAAAAAAGTGCCCGGTTGTTGTGCTTTAAATTTTTTTAAAATTAGATCTTAATATAAATGGTTATGCTTGCTTCCTCAAAGACATATGCTTGGATCAGAACGCTTATTTTCATCATAATCGGCGCTGTGTCGATTGTGTTTGCTGATCTTTTTATCTTTGACAAGCACAATAATACGGCTCCTCTTTGGTGGCGCGATGCTGTTATAAGTCCGTTTTTTTCCTTCTATCAGAGTTCGAATGATACTGGCATTGATGTTGAACACTTAAAAATGCGGCATGCCCAGTATATGGCGCGGGGTGTTGATATTCCCAAAGATGCTCTTATGTTTTCAGATGTTTCTAATGATGCCGCGCCTTTAGCCACTGACACCTTGATGCGCATCGAGCCTGCCGCCGGGTCGGGAAACAGTTCTCTTTCCAAGGGAGGCGCTGATACAATCCTTGAGGATTTCAAGCATGTGCGTGTTGGGCTGGAGCCTTTGGGCATAGCAAAAGAGGACCTTGAGAGCATCTATAGCAGGCGTAGTGTTGAAGATTATATCGTGTCTGATGGGGCGCTTCCCCAATTCCCCATTGAAGAGAATTTGAATACCCCCGGTTCCATAGAGGAGGAAGAGGGGGGGGATACTCAGGTTTCTTTTAATACTGATACAGCAAGCACAGTAGCTAACGATACAAGCCTGCTGCAAGATGGCGTTGGCGATATGTTGCTTGATGATCCAACTCCATATGAAGTTTTTACACATGCCCCCATTGAGGTCGATGAAACAGCTTCCCCCAAGATCAATATGCGGCGAGATGCCGGAGAGGATCCTAAATATATTGTTCCTGAAGCCAAGGGGAAGATTGCTGTTATTATTGATGATATGGGTGTATCGTTACGCAGCAGGCTGATTGAGATTTTGCCGGGGCCTTTGACCCTTTCATATCTGCCTTATGCGGATAATATACCAAAACATGTCGATCGCGCGCGGCGCAACGGTCATGAGATTATGGTTCACATTCCTATGCAGCCGCTCAATGATACTTTAGATACAGGCCCGCATGCCCTCAACACATCTCAAAGCGAGACTGAGTTACTGGATGCTTTGGACTGGGGATTATCTCAATTCGAGGGGTATGTTGGCATTAATAATCACATGGGCAGCCGCCTTACGGCGGATCAAAAGGCTATGGATTACGTTATGGCCGCATTAAAGAAACGTGGATTATTTTTTGTTGATTCCCGGACTATCAGCACATCGGTTGCAGATCATAGCGCACGGCAGGCGGGCATTCCCTATGCTGTGCGTGATATTTTTATAGATCACGAAGTTACGCCCGAATTTATTGCTGGCGCTTTAAAGAAAATTGAACATAAAGCTTTGGCGCGCGGATATGCTATTGCTATCGGGCATCCGCACAAAGAGACAATCGAGGCTTTGAAGGTCTGGATTCCTTCACTTAAAGATAAAGGTCTGACGCTTGTTCCTGTGAGCGCTTTGTTAAATGTGCCTATTGAGCAAAATGAGCATGCGCGCGTTGATTAAAGCGTTAACGCGCCCTAGCTCTATGACACTCTGATTTTTTATGATTGAAATTTCTTGATTGTACGCTCTGCTGCTTTCAAGACAGCCTTTGCCTTGTTCTGGCATTCCTGATGTTCGAGCTCGGGAACACTATCGGCGACAACACCACCACCAGCTTGAACATGAATCTTTCCATCTTTTACAAGGGCTGTGCGCAGCGCTATGCAGCTATCTATGCTTTTGCTGGAGAAGCGTCCGATACCGCCTGCATATGTTCCGCGACGACCTACCTCCAGTTCATCAATGATTTCCATGGCACGTATTTTTGGCGCACCGCTTACCGTTCCCGCCGGAAAACCAGCAAAGAAAGCATCGAGCGGATCGATATCCTCTCGCAATTCACCATTTACATTTGATACAATGTGCATAACGTGGGAATAGCGCTCTATCTGAAATTGTTCGGTTACTTCAACGGTTCCGATTTTTGCAACGCGCCCAACATCATTGCGCCCCAGATCCACAAGCATTAAATGCTCGGAGCGTTCTTTGGGGTCTGCCAGCAATTCGGCCTCAAGCCTTTGATCTTCTTGTATGGTTTCACCACGTTTGCGCGTTCCTGCAATCGGGCGGATTGTCACGATATCATCGCGCACTCTGACCAGAATTTCAGGGCTTGATCCGACCAAAGAAAACCCATCAAAAGAAAGGTAAAATAAAAACGGAGAGGGGTTTAAGCTACGCAAGGCACGGTAAAGCTCAAAAGGGGGCAAATCATAGGCCATCGTAAAGCGTTGTGAGAGCACGACCTGAAATATGTCCCCGGCATAGATATATTCAATCGCTTTATTAACGCTTTCTTTGTAGTGAGGCTCTGCGGTATTTGATACAGGTTTTTGATCAGGAGAAAGCGTTGTCTTATGCGTGAGCAGGTTTTGGTCCAACGGCTTTGAGAGTGTATCGGTTATTTGCGTTAAGCGCTGTTTTGCCTTCATGTACGCTTCATCGGCGGAACGTGTATTATCGGTGTAAACAGGCGTTGCAATGCAGATTTGCTGTTTTACATTATCAAAGATAATCATGATTGACGGGCGCATAAGGAGGCTGTCGGGGAGGTCAAGATCATCAGGGTTTTGATCAGGTATGGCCTCAATATGGCGGATCATATCATAACCGATATAACCAAATAGCCCCAGCGTGCACATTGGCGGCAAACCGTCTGGCAGTGTTTCAATGCTGCTGTTTTGTATTGCTTTGCGTAATGAGTCCAGCGCGTTGTCTTCTTCATAGGGCTTCCAATACGCGGTCTTTCCATCACAGGTTTCGACCACACCTTTCGTGCAACGCCACAGGAAATCAGGCCGCGTTCCTATGACTGAATACCGGCCAAGGGTTGCGCCACCTTCTACCGATTCAAGTAAAAATGAGTTGGGCGCGTGGCCGCAAACTTTTAAATATGCAGAGACCGGTGTTTCAAGATCTGATGACATCCACTGCCAGACAAGCTGGGCTTGACCGGACTCATACAGCGTTTTGAATTGGGCGGCTTCAGGATATATTGTCATCATATGTTTCGTATCTCTTCGCGATCATCCCAAAAAATAAGGGCCTTACTATTGATTGCGGTTATAAGTTTGTTCCAGCAATCTTTCGTTTATTTTGGGCTGTATCCTCGTTGCCAGGGCGTTCAGGTATGTTGAAAACGCATCATCTTTCATCTCTCTATTCACCGTTTTCCTGACTTCGTCCAGTGTGTCCTGGAGCGTTTCCTTGATGTTCTGGTCATCCAAGTCCGGTGTGCCATAATCAATAATTTTCACAAGCGCAAACTGATCTTCCATTTCCAGCATTTCGTAATCGCCAATCGGGGTCTGGAAAATTGTAGGGGCAGCTTGTGGGGTCAAAGGCTCAGGCATATCTACGGCAAGCTTTATAGATTCAAATGTTTTGATTTCCCTGTTCTTCTCTTTGGCAATCTCTTCAAATGTAACACCTCCGGTTCCTAGTTCTGCGAGATATTTTGCTACTATTTCCTGATTTTGTGCGTGTTTCTGGTCTGCGACAAATTGGTTTGCGAGTTCCTGCTTAACGCTTTCATAAGATCTATATGTTTCGGGTTCGCGTTTTTCCAAGCTAAAGGCTACCAATTCTCCGCTTGGCAATTCTTGCAAAAGCGAGCTTTCGCCCTCCAGCAGCTCAAATGCCAGCGATAGCGTTTCTTCTTTATCACTTTGGGCAATCTCCAACAGTGCATTTTGTTCATCCTTGCCAAGACCATTCTTATCAAACGGTTCTAGAACCGTTATCTCAAGGGGAAATGATTCATTATTAGCCAGATCCTCGAAAGTTGCCCCTTCATCAAGGGCACGATCAAGCTCCTGTGAAATCAGATAAATTTCTTCGTCACGCTTTTCTTGAAGCAGTGCCTGCCTGATCTCTCCCCTGACATCATCGAAGGGGCGCACCCTTGTCTCCATGCGTTTGTCCAGACGTATAACGTGATGACCCAGCATTGTTTCTACTGGTGGCGCGATCTGTTCTTCCTGCAATTGCGCAACAGCTTTTTCCATAACAGGAAGCATCGAGGATACTTCAAAATCGGTTTGTTCATAGTATGCGTCTTGCGATCCTGTAACCGCGATTACTGCTTCTTTGAGTTTTTGGCCTGCGCTGGTTGCTTCATATATGGCTTGTGCCTGCTCAGCGCTATCGACTAAAGCCTGAGACAGAGTTACACTTTCGCTAATTGTGAAACGATCCTGATTGTTTTCATATACCTGCCTGATTTCTGGAAGCGCTACCTCAACCTCAATATCGGCTTTATCGGGGTTAAATGTTGCCATCTTAATTGTCCGGTATTCCGGAATTTTATAGCGGATGGGTTTTAGCTTCTCATATAGGCGTTGCAATTGCTCGTCTGTAGGCGGATTGATGCCTTCAATGTCCTTATCGGCAAAAAATATAGCGTTAATATCACGGGTCTGGTTCTGGAATTTAACCAGCTCTTCTGTCAACGCCTCATTCCCCGGAGAAAAACCCGCGTATAGTGCCTGCATTAACATCTCACTGGTTACTTCTCTTTTTATGATGCGTACAAATTCACTCTCACTTAGCCCTTGACGCATCAAGAGTTCTTCAAGAGCCTGCTGCATGGTTTGTTCCGGGCGCTTATTGGGTTGCACGATCTGGGCAACCTGCGCCGCCAGTTGATCGCGTCCAATTTCCAGCCCCAGACGGCGCGCTTCTTGAAACATAAGATAGGAACGAACCTGCGTTGATAAAACCTGATCTACCAAGCCTATCTCGTACGCTTGTTCGGGTGGCATATGGTACTGCGCCAGTGATCTGCGTACAGTTCTGTCAAATTCGTATATATCAATTGTTTCATCGCCTATGCGCGCTACATCTTGGCCGCCGACGCCTCCAACGTCCTGCAAAACGCCTCGTACATCCATAAGCGCCAGTCCGCCGATTGCCAGACCGATCAGGCCCATAATAATAAATTTTAAAACACCACCACTCGCGCCCGAGCGCATTAACTGCATTACCATATCAAATTACCCAAACCAAATTTTTTAACAGATCAGCACTATAAGCACCCATATATGAAGGGGCAAGCGAACACATACGAAAAAATAATAAAAATCACGATAAATATTGATTTTCATTATCTGTTCACTAACATGAGAGCATATTTTAAGGCTTGAGGGATCTATGAAAAAGTTAATCGCAGCAAACTGGAAAATGAACATGACCATGGCGAAAGCTAAAGATTTTGTTTCGCAGCTTGAAGCCGATATTGCCAAGGATTCTTCCTTATTGGAGCGCTGTGAGATTTTGATTTGCGCTTCTTATGTTTATATTTCCGCATTATCTACGCAGTTTGATAAGAACATTGTAATGTTTGGTGCGCAAGATTGCTCGGCGCACGAACAGGGAACTTATACTGGTGAAGTCAGTGCAGGAATGCTCAAGGATGTTGGATGCAGCCATGTTATTGTCGGGCATTCAGACAGGCGGAAAAATCATGGCGAGGATGATGCTCTGGTACAGGAGAAGGCACGCGCGGCGCATCGGCACAACCTCACAGCCATTATATGCGTTGGCGAATCACGTGAAGAGCGCGATGCCGGGCTTCAGGATGCTGTTATTAAGCGGCAGGTTTTGGACTCTGTGCCTGAGGATGCGCGCGCAGATAATACCGTTATAGCTTATGAGCCGATCTGGGCTATCAGTTCAGGCAAAGCGCCGAGCACAGAAATACTTACCCCTGCTGGTGCAGAAAAAATACATGGCTTTATCCGCTCTTTGCTTGTTGAGCATTTTAAAGGCGGAGATAAAATACGCATTTTATATGGTGGGTCTATGAATCCGGACAATGCGCGGGATTTGCTTTGTGCCCGGCATGTTGATGGCGGCCTAATTGGCGGTGCCGGATTAAAGGCTGATAGCTTCTTTGCTATTGCCCAGAGCTCCTGAAAACCACCTTATATATCCGGTATCTGTTGAAAAAAGTTCATTTTGGGCTGGTTTTTGTAGGGAAGAGTATTTATAAGGTGATGGATACAGAAATCTTGGACTTAGCAAATTAATGGAGCTGTTGCGTATTTATGGAATCGGTCGTTCTTGTCATTCATCTTATTCTTGCCCTGGCCATCATTGGTCTTGTCCTCATTCAGCGTTCTGAAGGGGGCGGTCTTGGTATCGGCGGAGGGGGCGGCGGTCTTGGCGGTCTTGCCACTGCCAAGGGAACGGCCAACGCCTTAACGAAAATGACAGCCATTTGCGCTGCCGGTTTTTTTACCACATCGCTGCTGCTTGGCGGTCTTGCCAGCAAAAGCTCACAGCAAAATATAGGCTTGCTGGAGGATGTGACTCCGGCGCAAATCGAGGCTCTGGCACCAGTTGGCGGCATAGATGAAAGTCATGAAGGTTCTGCTGGTGTGCTGTATAATCCTCCTGCCGAGATGCGCGATGTTATGGAGGATTCCCCTGAAGCTGCAGAGAATAGTCCAGTAGACTCTCTAGCGCCAGTGGCGGCTCCGGTTGATGATACAATCGGTGAAGATATTGATAATCAACCATCTGAGGACAGTGCACCTGAGCAGGAGGACGTCGAAGGGGAGAAAGAAGGTGCATTGCAAGGCAATATGCAGGATTTAGATCAACAATCTGAGAATGAGGGGCTTTCTGCTCCGGTAGAGTAAAACATGACACGATATATTTTTATTACAGGTGGTGTTGTTTCCTCTTTGGGGAAAGGACTTGGCTCCGCTGCGCTTGGGGCATTGTTACAAGCACGCGGTTTTAGTGTGCGTTTGTGCAAGCTTGATCCCTACTTGAATGTTGATCCGGGTACAATGAGTCCGTTTCAGCACGGAGAGGTTTATGTTACCGATGACGGGGCGGAAACGGATCTGGATCTAGGGCATTATGAGCGCTTTACTGGCGTTCCGGCCAAAGCTACGGATAACACAACCACGGGGCGGATTTACACAAGCGTCCTGCAAAAGGAGCGCAAGGGCGATTATTTAGGTGCAACCATTCAGGTCATTCCGCACATCACCAATGAGATTAAGGATTTTATTGGTCAGAAGGAGGGCACGGCTGATTTTGTGCTGTGTGAGATTGGCGGCACTGTCGGTGATATTGAAAGCCTCCCTTTTCTTGAGGCTTTGCGTCAATTTGGGAATGAAGTAGGAAGTAAGAGGGCTATTTTTATCCATGTTACATTGATGCCGTATATTCCTGCTGCCGGTGAGCTCAAGACCAAGCCTACGCAGCACTCTGTTAAAGAATTAATGAGCTATGGTATTCGGCCACAAATCCTTCTGTGCCGAGCGGATCGCCCTATTTCCGAGGATGAGCGCAGGAAGATCGCTTTATTTTGTAACCTTGATCGGGACAAGGTTATTCCGGCTTTGGATGTGCGCTCTATTTATGAAGTTCCTTTGACTTATCACAAAGAGGGGCTGGATGATCAGGTTATGCAATGTTTTGGTATTGAAAACTCACAAAATCCTGATTTATCCAATTGGGAGAATATTGTTAAGAATGTGAAAGAG
The DNA here is from genome assembly GCA_046542355.1 of Alphaproteobacteria bacterium. Taxonomy (GTDB): domain Bacteria; phylum Pseudomonadota; class Alphaproteobacteria; order Micavibrionales; family Micavibrionaceae; genus UBA1672. The sequence continues at coordinate 20,585 of JBKHBN010000009.1, forward strand.
CCTGAGAGCGAGGTAACGATTGCTATTTGTGGTAAATATACGAATTTGACCGATAGCTATAAATCGTTAAATGAAGCTCTTACACATGGCGGCATTGCTAATAAAGTTAAGGTCAATCTAAAGTTTATCGAATCTGAAATTTTTGAGTCCGAGGCTCCGGAGGTTCATCTTGAAGGCGTTAACGGCATTCTTGTGCCGGGCGGCTTTGGTGATCGCGGTGTCGAAGGGAAGATCCGCGCGGCGCAATATGCGCGCGAGAAGAAGATTCCGTATTTTGGAATTTGTTACGGGATGCAAATGGCCGTGATTGAGGCTGCGCGTAATCTTTGTGGCATTAAAGGAGCGGGATCAAGCGAGTTTGCGCACTGCGAGGTGCCGGTCATCGGTTTGATGATGGAATGGCTCAAGGGCAATGAAAAAGAACAGCGTTCGGAACAAACAGATCTTGGCGGTACGATGCGCCTTGGCGCTTATCCGGCGGTTCTTCAAGAGGGGTCAAAAATATTTGATATTTACGGCACGCGGGAGATTAGCGAACGCCACCGTCATCGTTATGAAGTGAACACCACTTACCGCAAGCAACTGGAAGAGGCTGGACTGAAGTTTGTTGGATTGTCGCCGGATGGGACTTTGCCTGAAATTGTGGAATATGAAGATCATCCCTGGTTTATTGGTGTTCAGTTTCATCCAGAGCTGAAATCCAAGCCCTTTGATCCACATCCTTTATTTGTTTCTTTTATTGCTGCTGCGATAGAACAAGATCGCCTTGTTTAAAGGTTTGGCTTTAGAGTTTTTGAATTTTCTGGATAAAAACTAAATGGATAGTGATATGAATAACTTAAAACCAAAAACTGTGATTGTAGATCAACTTCCTATTGCCAATGACAGGCCCATGACTTTAATTGCAGGGCCTTGCCAGATGGAAAGCAGGGATCATGCTTTTGAGATGTGCGGCGCTCTTAAAGAGCTTACGAAACGTCTTGGATTACAATTTGTGTATAAGACTTCCTTTGATAAAGCAAACAGAACTTCTTTGAACAGCCAGCGCGGTGTTGGATTTGAAACCGGTATGCAGGTCTTTTCTGACTTGAGAGAACATTTCGGCGTTCCTGTGCTGACCGATATCCATCTTCCCGAACAATGTGCGGAAATGGCACAGGTTGTTGATGTCCTTCAAATTCCTGCCTTTTTGTGCCGTCAGACAGATCTGTTGATTGCAGCGGCGCAAACAGGTAAGGCCATTAATGTCAAGAAAGGCCAGTTTCTTGCGCCTTGGGACATGAAAAACGTTGCCAGCAAGATTGCAGAAAGCGGGAATGAGAATATTATGCTTTGTGAGCGCGGTGCGAGTTTCGGGTATAACACGCTGGTTTCGGATATGCGTGCCTTGCCGGAGATGAAGAAAACCGGTTATCCTGTTATTTTTGATGCCACGCACTCTGTGCAGCAGCCAGGCGGTCTGGGCGGATCATCGGGTGGAGATCGCACTATGGTTCCTGTGCTAGCGCGCGCGGCTGTTTCTGTAGGCGTTGCAGGGGTGTTTATTGAAACACACCAAGATCCGGACAATGCACCTTCGGATGGGCCTAATATGATTAAATTGAGCGATTTACCTGCATTGCTGGATACGCTTATCGCCTTTGACAAGCTGGCGAAAGAAGATCCTATTATCCTTTAAAAAGGTTTCGGTTCAAAAACTTATTAAGATAACATTAAAAAGAGTGAGGTTTATTATGACTGCTATTATCGACATTCATGCGCGTGAAATTCTAGATAGCCGCGGGAATCCAACTGTTGAGGTGGATGTCCAACTGGAAACCGGCGCTATGGGGCGCGCAGCGGTTCCATCGGGCGCCTCAACCGGTGCGCATGAGGCTGTGGAGCTTCGAGACGGTGATAAAGAGCGTTATCTTGGCAAGGGTGTAACGAGAGCTGTAGATTTTGTAAATACAGAAATTTTCGAAGCTCTGGTCGGTGTTGATGCTGAAGATCAGATGTATGTTGATGAGTGTCTGATTGATCTTGATGGTACCGACAATAAAGGACGCCTTGGTGCCAATTCCATTTTGGGTGTTTCTCTGGCAACAGCAAAGGCGATGGCTGCAGAACTTGAGCTTCCGTTATATCGTTATATTGGCGGTACTTTTGCGCATATTCTGCCCACCCCGATGATGAATATTCTTAATGGAGGAGCGCATGCTGATAATCCAGTTGATATTCAAGAATTCATGGTTATGCCGATTTCTGCGCCTAATTTTGCGGAAGGGCTGCGCATGGGAGCAGAGATTTTCCATGCACTCAAGAAACAACTTAGCGCTGCGGGCTATAACACCAATGTTGGTGATGAGGGCGGGTTTGCACCTGCTGTAAAATCCTCTACCGAAGCTTTGGATTTTGTTATGCAGGCAATTGAAGGTGCGGGTTACAAGCCGCAGGAGGATGTGGTTATCGCTCTAGATTCTGCTTCAACCGAATTCTTTAAAGATGGCAAGTATCACCTTGAAGGGGAAGGCAAAATCCTGACATCCGAGGAGATGGTAAGATATTTTGAGCATCTATGCAACAATTATCCTATTGCTTCTATTGAAGATGGTATGGCCGAGGATGACTGGGAGGGGTGGGCTGCCTTAACAGCCGTTTTAGGTCAAAAGATCCAGCTCGTCGGCGATGATTTGTTTGTAACAAATCCGACACGCCTGGCACGTGGCATTAAAGAGAAGTCTGCAAACGCGATTCTTATTAAGGTTAATCAAATCGGAACATTGAGCGAAACTTTGAAAGCCATTGAAATGGCTAAGAAAGCAGGGTTTGGTGTCGTGCTGTCGCATCGTTCTGGCGAGACCGAAGATTCTACCATTGCCGATCTGGCTGTTGCAACCAATGCCGGGCAAATTAAAACAGGATCCTTATCGCGCTCTGACCGAATTGCCAAATATAATCAACTGCTCAGAATTGAAGAGGCACTAGACACATGCGCTGCTTATGCGGGCAAAAGTTTTTTAAGGCGATAGCGTAACGGGAAAAGTGCATTTTTATTGTCTTTTTTTGTAGGTGAAAAAGTGAATCATATGAGCCGCTTAGGTAAAACGTTCTCCTTGCGTTCTCTTGCAACACATTGAGAATATTGCATTTTTCCACTTGATCCACAGGAATCTTTGTGATTCTATGTGGATTATGATTAAAGTTGTGGATATCTTAGCGCTAACAAAGAAAAACGTTCCCGTTCTGATTGGGGCGTGTTTAGCGCTTTATTTTTCATATCATATATTTTTTGGACGGTGTAACTATTCCATGCTTGTAGCCTTGCGCCCTGTTGTTGAAGAAAAGGCCGATATTCTGGATTCTTTGCGTACGCAAACATCTGCCCTTGAAGAAAAAGTAACATTGATGCGCCCAGCGACAATGTCCGTAGATCTTCTGGAAGAAAGAGTCCGTTATGTTCTAGGCTACAGTAAACATGACGAAATCGTGATTTTCAGCCACTGACAGCGCATTTGCCGCTCTTTAAGCTGATGGAATATTTCTTTCAAAAACAATATGTTGCGCTGCAAAAAACACATTTTCCTCTAGAATTCATTTTTTAAATGTTGTAGCACTCTTCATCTGAAGTGGATCGTTGAACCAAAAACCTACAACAAGGAGGAGCGAATCTGTGAGTGCGGAAAAAAGCGAGGATGTGCAAGAGGCACACGAGCGAAGCGATGCTGCTGATAGCGTGTCTGTCGAAACATTAAAGAAATTCTACAGGGACATGCTTTTAATCCGTCGCTTTGAAGAAAAGTCAGCGCAACTTTACGGCATGGGTCTGATCGGGGGGTTTTGTCACCTTTACATTGGTCAGGAAGCTGTTGTAACGGGCATTACTGCAGCTCAGGAACCACAGGACACTGTGGTTACAGCCTATCGTGATCATGCGCATATGCTGGCCTGTGAAATGGATCCCAAGGGGATTATGGCGGAGCTGACTGGTCGGATTGGTGGCTATTCGCGTGGTAAGGGCGGCTCTATGCATATGTTCTCTATTGAGAAGAATTTCTTCGGAGGACACGGCATTGTTGGTGCAAGCACTTCTATTGGTACAGGACTTGGATTTGCGCATAAGTACAAAGATGACGGCGGTGTCGCTATTACCTACATGGGAGATGGTGCTGCTAATCAAGGGCAGGTTGCCGAATCTTATAACATGGCTGCGCTTTGGAATTTGCCAGTGTTGTATGTGATCGAAAATAACATGTACGGCATGGGCACAAGCGTTGAGCGCTCTTCTGCGGGGCAACTCTACCGCAGAGGTGAGGGGTATGGCATTCCCGGTGAGCAGGTTGACGGTATGGATGTTCTGGCTGTGCGTGATGCCGCGCAGCAGGCTCTTAACTATGTGCGTTCAGGAAATGGCCCTTATATTCTTGAGGTCATGACATACCGTTATCGCGGTCATTCCATGTCTGATCCGGCCAAGTACCGAACGAAAGAAGAGTTGACGTCTATGAAGGAAGAGCGTGATCCTATTTTGAATGTTAAAGCTCTGTTGTTTGACAAAGACGTTGAAGAGGCCGACATCAAAGAGATTGATAAAGAGATTAAATCCATTGTTAAAGATGCGGCTGCGTTCGCTCAGGAAAGCCCTGAGCCTCCGGCTGAAGATCTATGGACAGATGTACTAGTGGAGAGTGTGTAATATGCCTATTGAAATATTAATGCCGGCGCTATCGCCGACGATGACTGAGGGAAATCTTGCAAAATGGCTTAAATCCGAGGGTGATAGCATTGAATCGGGTGAAGTGATTGCAGAGATTGAAACTGATAAGGCTACTATGGAGGTTGAAGCCGCTGACGAGGGTATTCTGGGCAAGGTTCTAATTCCTGAAGGAACGCAGGGCGTAGCCGTGAATACGCCGATTGCGCTCTTGCTGGAAGAGGGGGAAACGCAGGATGATATCAGCGGCTATGATGCCGGGGCTTCATCACCTGCTTCTGAAGATCCCGCTGCTGAGAGTGCTGGCGACGCACCCAGTGTTGTGACGCTTTCTTCTGGTAATCATGCGCAAGCTGCAGGTAAGGTTGTGGAAAACCGTGATATCCTGCAAGCTCAAGGACAGGTTGTCGAGCCACCGCCTTTTGATGAGGCTCCTTTTTTCACCGAGACAAAAGCTTTGTCGGTGCGTGAGGCTTTGCGCGATGCTATGGCCGAAGAGATGCGGCGCGATGAAGCGGTTTATGTGATGGGCGAGGAAGTCGCCGAATATCAGGGGGCTTATAAGGTTACGCAAGGGTTGCTTGCTGAGTTTGGTGATAAACGCATTATTGATACGCCTATTACCGAGCATGGTTTTGCAGGGCTTGCTACCGGCTCGGCCATGAGCGGGCTTAAACCTGTTGTTGAATTTATGACCATGAATTTTGCTATGCAGGCGATTGATCATATTATCAACTCTGCGGCCAAAACCTTGTACATGGCTGGCGGGAAGCTGGGATGCTCTATTGTGTTTCGAGGGCCAAATGGTGCAGCGGCGCGCGTTGCTGCACAGCATTCCCAATGTTACGCCAGCTGGTATGCGCATGTTCCTGGCCTGAAGGTGATTGCGCCGTGGTCTGCTGCGGATGCTAAAGGCTTGATGAAAGCAGCGATCCGTGATCCTAATCCGGTTGTGTGCCTGGAAAACGAGATTATGTATGGGCAAACTTTTGATGCGCCCGTTAGCGAGGATTATGTTATTCCTATCGGGCGCGCCAAGATTGAGCGCCCCGGCAAGGATGTCACCATTACTGCGTTTTCCATCAATGTTGGTAAAGCGCTTGATGCAGCGGAAAGCCTTGCACAAGAGGGCATTGATGCGGAGGTTATAAACTTGCGTACTTTACGGCCTTTGGATCGCTGGACTATTCTGGAAAGCGTCAAGAAAACCAATCGCCTTGTTTCAGTAGAAGAGGGATGGCCTTATGCAGGGATCGGCTCAGAGCTTGCTGCGCTGTGCGGTGAACATGCTTTTGACTATCTTGATGCGCCTGTTGCGCGCGTTTGTGCAAAGGACGTGCCTTTGCCCTATGCGGCCAATCTGGAACAAATGGCCTTGCCGCAAAGCGCTGATATCGTGAAAGCCGCGAAGAAAGTGTGTTACGCGGAATAACTTATTTTGTTGTAATAAGATTATTGTGAACTTTTTTATTAACTCTTTAGTATGGATACTTAGTTACGATGCCTATTAATATTACGATGCCGGCTTTATCCCCTACAATGAGCGAAGGCACGCTGGCCAGGTGGTTAAAGTCAGAAGGAGATACAATTGAGTCCGGTGAGGTTATCGCCGAAATCGAAACAGATAAAGCCACCATGGAGGTTGAAGCTGCTGATGAGGGTGTGATTGGGAAAATCATTGTTGATGCGGGCAGTGAACATGTTCCCGTCAACAGCGTTATCGCAATCTTGCTTGAAGAGGGAGAGACTGCGGAGGATATTGACCTTTCAAGTGTAGAGAGTGCACCTGTTCCTGCACCAGCACCTGCACCCGCGCAAGCAGATAATGCGGCTCCGCACACAAAAGAGCCGCTAGAGGCAGCACCTTCGCCGTCTCAAAATCCGGTAAAGAATACTGATGCTGCACAACCTGCGGCGCAAAACACCGGGCGGATATTTGCTTCACCGCTGGCTAAGCGCCTAGCAAAGGAATCAGGTATTGATCTGGCTGGTATAAAAGGTAGCGGGCCGCGTGGCCGCATTATCAAAGCTGATATTGAGCAAGCGATTAAAAATCCTGTGCCGGCGGCAGCTTGTACTGCGCCGCGCCGTCTGGATGTCTACGATGATCCAGCTGTTAAAACGAATATATACGGCATGCCTTACAAGGAGGTTCCCAACAATAATATTCGTAAGGTTGTTGCGAAGCGCCTGACAGAATCAAAACAACAAGTGCCTCATTTCTATTTAAGCGTCGATTGTGTGCTGGACGATCTTCTTGCTGCGCGCAAAGAGATTAACACCGCAGCAAATGGCGATTACAAGATTTCGGTTAATGACTTTGTTGTGAAAGCTGTCGCGATGGCTTTGCAAGCGTATCCTGCGGCTAATGTGTCTTGGAGTGATGATGTTATTCATCAGTATCTGCATTCCGATGTTTGCGTTGCCGTTTCAACGCCTGATGGTTTGATTACGCCGATTGTCAAGCACGCCGAGCACAAGGGGCTCAAGGACATATCAGGCGAGGTCAAAGATCTGGCAGCGCGAGCGCGTGAGAACAAGCTTTCACCTGAAGAATTTCAGGGCGGATCTTTTACAGTCTCCAATCTTGGGATGTATGGCGTGAAAAACTTTTCTGCAATTTTAAACCCGCCGCAAGGATGTATTCTGGCTGTAGGGGCAGGAGAGCAACGGCCTGTTGTTGAGAATGGAGAAATTAAAATCAAAACGGTCATGAGCTGCACCCTATCAGTTGACCACCGCTGCGTTGATGGCGCTGTTGGTGCGGAGTTCCTGCAAATTTTCAAGCGATATATCGAGACTCCTGTCTCCATGCTTGTTTAGAATATCCGGTTTATTCAATAAGGGTGATTAGTAAAATGAGTAAAAAGAATTTTGATATTATTGTTATCGGCGGTGGCCCTGGTGGTTATGTTGCGGCTATTCGTGCGGCGCAGCTAGGAATGAACACAGCTTTGGTTGAAGCGCAACATCTGGGAGGTGTTTGCCTGAACTGGGGATGCATTCCCACCAAGACTTTGCTGCGATCCAGCGAGATCTTTCAAACTCTTCAGCGTCTTGATGAGTTTGGCCTTAGCGCCAAAGATATCAGCTTTGATCTCTCAAAAATTGTTGGTCGTTCCCGTAAGGTTGCCGGTCAGCTCTCTTCAGGGATCAAGCATTTGCTTAAGAAAAACAAGGTTACAGTATTTGATGGCTGGGGTAAACTGCAAGGTGGTGGGACGCTTACAGTCGAGAAAGATGGCACAGTTATCGAAACACTCTCCAGTCCGCATATCATTGTGGCAACGGGTGCGCGAGCGCGCGTTCTTAAAGGAATGGAGCCAGACGGCAAATTGATCTGGGCTTATAAAGATGCCATGGTGCCGGAAGATTTGCCAAAATCCATGCTGGTTGTCGGGTCGGGCGCGATTGGAATGGAATTTGCGAGTTTTTATAATACACTTGGCGTTGATGTAACCGTGGCCGAGGTTGTTGATCGAATAATGCCTCATGAAGATGAAGAAATTTCTGCTATGTCCCAGAAAGCCTTTGAACATCAGGGTATGAAATTTATGACCGGTGTCAAAGTTTCGAAGCTTGAAAAATCTGCAGAAAATGTAAAAGCAACTATCGAGACGCCCAAAGGCGCACAAGAGCTTGTGGTTGACAAAGTGATGATGGCTGTAGGCATTACAGCGAATACTGACAATATCGGGATTGAGAACACAAAGATCAAACTTGATTTCGGGCATATTGTTATTAATGAGTGGATGGAAACGGATGAAAAGGGTGTTTATGCGATTGGTGATGTTGCTGCGACAACGCCCTGGCTTGCGCATAAGGCGTCTCATGAAGGTGTTATTTGCGTTGAGAAAATCGCCGGGTTGAATGATGTTCATCCCCTTGATCCACTGCGCGTGCCAAGTTGCACCTATGGCCATCCACAGGTTGCCTCTCTTGGTTTGACAGAGAAGCAGGCCAAAGAACGCGGGTTTGATATCAAAGTCGGGCGATTTCCTTTTATTGGTAACGGCAAGGCTATTTCTCTGGGCGAAACTGAAGGGATGATTAAAACCATTTTTGATGAAAAAACAGGTGAACTCCTCGGGGCGCATATGATTGGCGCTGATGTTTCGGAAATGATACAAGGCTATGGTGTGGCGCAAACGCTGGAGACAACCGAGCGTGAATTAATGCATACTGTTTTTGCACATCCGACATTATCAGAGATGATGCATGAGAGCGTTCTTGATGCCTACGGTAAGGCTATACATATCTAGAGTCTGCTGTCATATTTGAACAAAATAAAAAGAGATTTGAGATATTATGACTTATAACTCGACTTTACTGGACAAAAAGAAACGCCATCCGGAAAAGCAAAAGAACCCTGATCGCCCTTCAGGAAAAAAACCTGACTGGTTACGCGTGCCTGCTCCACAAGGTGGTGAATATGCCAAAACGCGTGATATTGTTCGCAAAGGAAAGCTGACGACTGTTTGTGAGGAGGCGAGCTGCCCGAATATTGGGGAGTGCTGGCGGCAAAAACATGCAGCCTTCATGATATTGGGCGAGGTTTGCACCCGCGCCTGTGCTTTTTGTAATGTGGCGACCGGCAAGCCTGATGGCGTTGATAAAATGGAGCCACTGCGCGTCGGTGTTGCTGTTAAGCAAATGGGGCTTGATCATGTTGTTGTTACTGCCGTTGATCGTGATGATCTTGAAGATGGCGGAGCGGATCATTTTGTTAAAACTATTCAAGCCATTCGTATGAAAAGCCCGGGGACTACTGTTGAGGTTCTGCCCGGTGATTTCAAAGGGCACACAAAAGATATTGACCATGTGGTTCACGCAAAACCCGATGTCTTCAATCACAATCTGGAAACTGTGCCGCGTCTTTATCCTACTATTCGCCCCGGCGCGCGCTATTTCAGATCTTTGCGTTTGCTTGAGCGCGTGAAAGAGGTTGATCCAACGATGTTTACAAAATCGGGCATGATGGTGGGGCTTGGCGAAGCTTTAGAGGAAGTCTCTCAGGTTATGGACGATATGCGCGCGGCCAATATTGATTTTATCACTATTGGCCAGTATATGCAGCCAACACCAAAGCACGCGCCTGTTATGAAATGGTGGACTCCAGACGAATTTAAAACGCTTGAGCGAAAAGCTTATGCCAAAGGGTTCTTGATGGTTTCAGCATCACCTCTGACACGTTCTTCTCACCATGCCGGAGAAGATTTTGCAAAGCTCAAAGCGGCGCGAGAGGAAAAATACAGTTCCCAAGACAAGAGTGTTGCTGCACAATAGAGCGGTATTTTATTTTTGGCTTCCTCATGACAATATATACGGAAAAAAGAAACCTTCCCTATACACCTGAGCAATTATTCTCTCTGGTTGCTGATGTTGCGCGGTATCCTGAATTTTTGCCGTGGTGTCTCAATAGTCATCTCACGCGGCAAGAGGAAGAGGGGAGGATCTTTTATGCGGATTTAACTGTTGGTTATAAAATGATTCGTGAGACTTTTGGCTCGCGTGTTACACTGACTTATCCGCATCATATTCATGTTGAATATATTTCAGGGCCGATGGAGTATCTGTCCAATCACTGGGATTTTGTGCGCAATGCAGATGGTGCCTGCTGCGTTGATTTTTATGTTGATTTTAGATTCAAGAGCAAATTGCTGCAAGGTTTGATGGGTGTGTTTTTTGATGATATTGTCAGGCGCATGGTTACAGCCTTTGAAGAAAGGGCGGGCGTACTATATGGTGCCGGCAAGCTCGACCAATAGTTCAAATGCTTTTTGCGTCGATGCTTTGCGCACTTCCTTGCGGGCTCCACTAAAGTTATTCTTGTGTGACTTTGCTGCGCCGTTTTTTGAACATGTTGCAATACAAACCAACCCCACAGGTTTATCTGGCGCTCCGCCTCCTGGCCCGGCAATTCCTGTTATAGCGACAGAGATATCAGCATTGCTGTTATCGAGCGCGCCCAACGCCATTTCTATTGCACACTCTTCACTGACCGCCCCATAACATTCTAATGTTTGTGCGCTAACGCCCAGCATGTCTATTTTTGCTGCGTTTGAGTAGGTGATAAAACCACGATCAAAAAACTGTGATGCTCCCGGGCAGTCTGTAATCATGGTAGACACCATCCCGCCTGTGCAACTTTCCGCGCAGGTCAGAAACTTTCTTTTCTTAAGTAAAATGTTGCCCAGCTTTTGTACAAGCTCTTGCATGTTTTATTATCCTTTTAAAAAAGTAATGCCTGCATAAGCAGTATCATCATTGCCGCGTATGATCCTGCAATAATATCATCTCCCATAACGCCGGCAGCCCCTTTGATTTTTTTATCAAAGAAACTTACCGGCCACGGCTTCAGGATATCAAAGAACCGAAACGCGACAAATGCCACAAAAACAAGGTAGGGGTTTGTGACTGCGGGAATAAGGGCAATCCACTGTCCTACAACCTCATCAATGACAATCATGGAGCTGTCATTTCCGCCCATTGCCTTATCAAACTTATCTGCAACCATAAAACCGATAATCGTGGCTATTGCAACTGCGATCAGGAGCGCTGTCACGCCTCCAAGAGCGTATAATGCAAGGCCGAAGGGCAATGCACCAAGGCTGCCCCATGTTCCGGGGGCTGGTCTGATAAAGCCACAGCCAAACCAACTGGCAAGCCATGTATAGGCTTTACGGCGTTCGAGTTGTTCGGGAATAGTAAAATATAATGGCATTTGTGTATTTTCCTTATATCAACGAAGATAATTTCTTAATTAGACTCTGGCAGAGCAATACTGACAATTGCCTGCGCTGCGATTCCCTCTCTCCTGCCTGTGAAGCCCAGTTTTTCAGTTGTGGTGGCTTTGATATTAATACAATTTCCTGGAATTTCCATGATCTTGGCAAGTCTGCTGCGCATAAGATCACGGTAAGGCGTAATTTTCGGGCTTTCACAAATTATTGTGATATCAATATTGATGATATTTCCGTTTTTGCCGCGTAGCAACTCCATTGCATGCTTCAGAAACAAGGCGCTATCCATATCTTTATAGTCCATATTATCGGGCGGGAAGTGCAGGCCGATATCTCCTTGTGCTATCGCGCCATATATCGCATCACATAACGCATGAATCGCTACATCGGCATCGGAATGACCCTTTAAAGCACGCTCATGTTCGATGTCTATGCCGCACAGGCGGATTTGTTTTTTTTCTTTACCGGTTTGATCCATTTGATCCTTAAATGCATGCACATCGAACCCTATACCCGTTCGGGTTTTTGTTTCATATTGTGTTTTGGATAATAAACGCTGAGCCATGACCAGATCTTCCTGCGTTGTAATTTTGATGTTGTATTTGCTCCCGGATACAAGCATGACATCGTGGCCACTTTCTCTCATGAGCGCTGTATCATCTGTGTATGTATAATCTGTTCCGGCTTTCTCATGCGCCTTTTTTATCAGGCCATATTGGAACGCCTGCGGCGTTTGAAGTGCCCACAAATTTTCTCTGGATACATTCTGGAACAATGACTTATCTTCAATATAAATACGAAACGTATCTGTCTGTTTTACTGCAAGGGATGCGCATTCTCTCTCTTTCATGACCAGAAGTAATGACCCAATGTCATGGCTATTTACAAAGGGACGGGCACCATCATGAACCAATACAACATCATCATCACGGAGCCTTTTTTCTTCTCCCAATCTGAGCAACCCTTCATATACACTTTGCTGTCTTGTTTTCCCTCCGGCGCAAATGGACACAGCTTGCTCTGCGCTTTTGCCATTTAGAGTGTAGCCTTTCAGTGCATTTTTATAATGTCTCTCATCTTGGGGGTTAACAACCAGACAAATGTGGTTTAGATCCTTCAGGCAAGAGAGGGCATCGAGTGTATGCCTTAAAATGGTTTTACCATCAATTTCAATATATTGCTTTGGTATGGGTGCTCCTGCGCGCGTTCCCTTGCCCGCTGCGACGACTATCATGTAAAAGCCTCTGTCATCGGTTTTTGTGCCCATAAAACCAGCCTGTTCGTTTTTTAACTTTTTTACACGCTTTACTTTGTGATTGCATGTTGTATTTTTGCTTCATACGTTGTAAAAATGCAACACTTCTCCTGCAAGGTTCACTCATTCGGTGTGTTTAATTGATTTTCAAACGCCTGCCTTTAGAGGAAGATTAACGAGAGTAGAATGACATTGAAAAACCCCACGAATCCAAGCGCTACGCCAGAAAATACAGGTCATGATGGGTCTACGCAAGTCAGGAAAGCTGGACAGCTATCCCTGAGAGATCGTTTTTTACAGCTTAAACACCGCTCTTGGAGAACAAAGGCCGTAATATTTCTAGTGTTTGCTGCTATCATCTCCGGATTTGCTACCTATGGCGCTTTAACACAAACACCACCTTTCGGAAGTGATCCTGATACAGTTGTATGGCTTTTGAATATCAATCTTATCATTTTATTGCTGCTGGTTTCCCTTATTGCGCGGCGTATTGTCCGTGTGTGGAGCGGGAAAAAACGCGGGGCAGCCGGATCACATCTTCATGTACGGCTTGTATATACTTTTAGTATGCTTGTGGCTGTTCCAACCATTATCATGACCGTATTTTCTGCACTTTTGTTTCATTATGGCGTGCAGGCATGGTTTAACCAGCGGGTTCGCACTGCGATTAATGAATCACATGCCGTAGCTCAGTCTTATCTTGAAGAGCACAAGCAGGTTATTCGCGCGGATACTCTGGCTATGGCCGGAGACCTTGATCGTCAAGGTGACCGCCTAATGCTCGATTCCAGTCTCTTTTCAAATGTTGTTAACACACAGTCATTCTTACGTAACTTATCAGAAGCGATCGTGATTAAACAAAATGGCCGCGTTCTGGCACGCTCTGCGTTAACCTTTACTTTGGAGTATGAACGCCCCCCTGATTATGCTTTTGCGCAGGCCGATAATGGTGATGTTGTTCTTATGATGAATGATGATCAAGATCGCGTGCGCGCCCTGACCAGCCTGTCAAGCATTCCTGATGCCTACCTGTTTGTCGGCAGAATGATTGATCCGCAGGTTCTATCGCATTTAAATGCCACAGATATGGCTGTGCAGGATTATAATAACTTGCTTGCGCGTTATTCGGATTTGCGAATCACTGCGCTCTTGCTGTTTGTGGTTGTTGCGCTCTTGTTGCTGCTTGCGGCGATCTGGTCAGGTCTTTTGCTTGCCAAGAAACTGGTTAGCCCTATCAGAGAGCTTATTCAGGCTGCGGATCGTATGCGAGCGGGGGACCTTTCTTCACGCCTGCCTGATGATATTAATCGTATCGAAGAGTTTGAATATCTTGCAAAATCTTTTAACAGAATGACCAGCCAACTGCAATCACAGCGCGATGCGTTAATTGATGCCAACCTTCAACTGGACCGGCGACGAAGGCTAACAGAAACTGTGTTGGCAGGTGTATCTTCCGGCGTTATCGGCGTTGATACGCGTGGTTACATCAATCTTGCTAACCATTCCGCCTCTAAACTTCTGGAAAAAGCGCGTGAGGATATTACAGGTCAATATATTCTTGATATTCTACCCGAGCTAAAGCCTATGCTTGACGAGATTGCCAACAAATCACGGAAAATGATGCAAAGAGAAATTCCTGTTTTTTTTAAGAAGCGCGGGAAAAGAGCCTTTTTATTTCGCATTTCCCTTGAGGTTATTGAAAAAAATATGACAGGGTTGATTATTACGTTTGATGACATCACTGACCTTCAATCTGCACAAAGAAAGTCTGCGTGGTCTGATGTTGCGCGTCGTATTGCGCATGAGATTAAAAACCCTCTTACGCCAATCCAGCTGTCTGCAGAGCGACTAAAACGTAAATACCTCAAGCATATAAAAGATGACCCCGATACCTTTGAACAATGCACACAGACTATCATAAAGCACGTGGAAGATATTGGCCGTATGGTGGACGAGTTTTCCTCTTTTGCGCGTATGCCCGATCCCGCTCTAAGGGCGCAGCATATCACCAAACATCTCGAGGAATCTCTTGTTCTTGCCAAGCAAGCGCGTGAGGATATCCACATAGAGCTTTGCAATGATGCGCGTGAGGATCAGGTTAATTGTGACGGGCAGCAAATCAGGCAGGTTATGAACAACCTTTTGAAAAATGCCATTGAAGCCATCGATATGAAAGGCTCTTGTGAACGCGGATCTATAAGTGTTCTGGTGGCTCGGCGCAATACAGAAGAACTTTTTATTTCGGTTACTGACAATGGGGTGGGATTGCCAAAAAATGAGGATGCAAGCAAACTTACCGAACCTTATATTACGCACAAGCCCAAAGGGACGGGGCTAGGGCTTTCTATCGTCAAGAAAATTGTTGAAGATCATAGCGGGACATTTTTTGTCGGCGCCCCGTCATGGCTGGAGGATTTTGACTTTTGGGAGAGCCGGGGCGGGGCGTGCTTTGTTTTTACGCTGCCGCTTTCGGAGCCGTCCTTGCACAGTGCGGGGCAAAGACACCTCAACCCCGCAGATAAAATCCTCTCAGACACATCGTGTAACAAACGAAAGGCGGTTTAAATTATGGCCATTTCACCAAGAATTTTAATTATTGATGATGAAGAAGATATTCGCAGACTTATTTCAGGAATATTAGAGGATGAGGGATATAGTGTTTCTCATGCTGCAACGAGCGACCAAGCATTGAGCACGCTTGAGAAACATATTCCAGATCTGGTTATTCTGGATATATGGCTACAGGGCAGTAAACATGATGGTCAGGAAATTCTGAGTTTGATGAAACAAAATCACCCCGCCCTTCCTGTTTTAATGATTAGCGGTCATGGAACAATCGAGACGGCTGTGTCTGCGATCAAAGCTGGGGCGTATGACTTTATAGAAAAGCCTTTCAAGAGCGATCGGCTCTTGCTGATGATTAATCGGGCGCTTGAAAATGCTGCGCTTAGAAAACAAAATCAGGAGCTGCGAAACATTACTGCGCAGAATATTAATTCTCAAGCCAGACTGCTGCCTGAATATGTGCAAAGCTTGCTTAACAAAGCTGCAGCATCAAACAGTCGTATCGTTATCAGCGGGGAAGTCGGTACCGGCAAAAATATTGCAGCCAGTTATGTGCATGAGCACTCAGCGCGCAGTGCGCGACCTCTTATGACTTTATGCTGCACTACCCTACACCCCCAGAGGCTTGAGAAAGAATTATTCGGGAGTTTCCATGATGACTCTGCTCCAGGTCTGCTTCAGCTTGTTGATGGCGGCAGCCTTTTATTGGATGAAGTCTCGGCGCTGCCGATGGAAACGCAGGGGAAGATTTTAAATTTGTTGCAAGACGGTGCTTACTACAAACTCGGTTCCAATCAAAAGACGCCAGTGGATGTGCGCGTCTTAGCTACTACGGCGGAAAATATTGAAGACAAAGTACGAGCCGGTCATTTCAGAAAAGATCTCTATTATCGTCTTAATGTCTTCCCGATAGCATTGCCACCGCTCAGGCAGTATAAAAATGCCATTCCGACTCTCATTTCCCAGCTTAGCGCGCTTCGTTTTTCCGAACAGGCATTAATGGCGCTAAAATCATACTCCTGGCCAGGAAATATCAAACAGTTGCATAACGTTTTAGAGTGGCTTTCTTTGATGTATTTACACAAAGAAGATCTGCGCGCTATTGATTTTGATCAACTGCCGCAGGAGTTGCGCAATTTTGCTCCCAGTTATGGTGCTCATAACTTTGGAAATGATAACTCTACGCTTTTCAATGATGTTCTGGATTTATCTTTACGTGATGCACGAGAAAGCTTTGAACGCTATTATCTAGTATCGCAGATTAACCGGTTTGACGGCAATATATCCAAGACAGCAGAATTTATCGGCATGGAGCGCTCTGCTTTGCATCGCAAGCTGAAATCACTTGAAGTTTTTCCAGATGACAAGCAAAATGTTGCGTAATCTCGTGTATTGTTCTTTTATGGTATTTAGCAGCACTTCAATGTGCGGAAAGATGATGAATTATGAGAGTTATTATTTGTGGTGCCGGTCAGATCGGAGCAAGTATTGCTGCTTATCTTTCGGATGAAGACAATGATGTTACTGTTATTGATATAGATAGCGATCGCCTTTCTCACATTAACAACTCTCTTGATGTGAACACCGTCCACGGTTTGCCTTCGGCTCCCGATACCCTGAAAAGCGCCGGCGCAGACGAGTGCGACCTGATTATCGCCGTTACGGGGCAAGATGAAATTAACATGGTAGCCTGTCAGGTCAGCCATTCTTTATTTGGCGTTCCCAAGAAGATTGCGCGGGTTCGAAACCAGAGTTATCTTGATCCCGCTTGGTCTAACCTGTTTAGCCGCGCTCATATGCCCATTGATGTGATTGTTTCTCCTGAAAGTCTTATTTCTGAAGACATCTTTCAGCGCCTTAGTATTCCGGGAACAACTACTGCAATTAACCTTGGAAAGGGCAATGCGCATCTGGTAGGGGTCATTTGTATGGATGATTGCCCTGTTCTACATACGCCTTTGGGGCAGCTTAACAAACTCTTTCCGGATCTGGCCTTTTGCGTTGTCTCGCTAACGCGCGGAACAAAAACTATTATGCCTGATGATGCAGAAATGCTCGAGGTTAACGATGAGGTCTATATTATTGTTGATACGCTTCATCTGCGGCGGGTTATGGCGGCTTTCGGCCATTTGGAAAAAGAGGCTCGCAAGATTATTATTTCTGGTGGCGGTAATATTGGCATCTCGCTGGTTAGAAAATTGCAAGAAAATGTCAGCGGCCTACAGGTCAAAATTATTGAGCACAACGACTCCAGAGCGCAATATCTGAGCGAGCAACTGGCCAATATTATTATTCTTAACGGTGATACTCTGGAACGTTCTATTATGGAAGAGGCCGCCGTTTCTACTGCCGAAACCTATATTGCTCTAATGAACGACGATGAAAGCAATATTCTGGGTTCCTTGCTTGCCAAGCAATATGGGTGTGAAAGAGTGGTTACGCTGGTGAATAATAACGCCTATTTCCCTCTGGTTGGGCCTTTGGGCATAGATACGATGATTTCGCCAAAGTCTGTGATTGTTTCACAAATCATGCGCCATGTCAGACGCGGGCGCATAATCAGTATTCATAGTATTCACGGAGGAGACACAGAAGTAACCGAGATAGAGATATCGGATTCCTCGCGCATGGCAAACAAGACCATCAAGGATCTGGAATTGCCAACCAATGTTGTTATTGGAGCGCTTATCCGTGATGATCGCGTTATTATTTCCAGCGAGAATGAAAAAGTTTTGCCCAAAGACCATCTCATCGTTCTTTCTCCGCGTGACAAAGCCAAAGAAATGGAGCGACTTCTATCTGTCCATGTTGATTTGTTATAAATCTTCTCTTGTGCAAGTTGATCTTCTTTTTCATTTTCTTTCACCTTTCTGACCAAAGTGTTCAAATTTAATAAACTACAGGAGAACCCTGATTATGTCCTTATTTCCACCAACAGAGCGTACGACAATGCCCGATGCCGTGTTCTTTGATTGGGATGGCACGCTTGTAGATAGTTATCAGGTCTTGAGTGATGCACATAATGGCACTTTACGCGCCCTTGGTATGCCTCTACTTGAGGAGGGCGCATACAGAGCCTATTTTGGCAAAGACCGACAGTATATTTTCTCTAGCATATACAAGGATAAAGCTCAAGAAGCCACAAGTATTTGTGTCCAAAATATCATGGCAAACAATCATAAGATCAAGCCCATTAAAGGTGCAAAAGAGGTTCTTTCCTTTCTCCAGAATCAAGGTGTTACGCTTGGTTTAGTCACTAATAAACAAAGGTCCTTTCTTGAAAAAGAGCTTAAATATACCGGATTTTCTCCTTATCTGCCGACAATTGTCGCCAGTGCCGAGGCGGAGGCGGATAAGCCTTCTGCGGCTCCTTTACTTCTGGCGCTTGATAAAGCAGGGCTTGATCCTGAGCGTGAAGCCATCTGGTATATCGGTGATACGGAATCAGACCTTCTTTGCGCCAGAGATGCGCGCTGCAAAAGTGGGCTTATCGGTGCATCGCAGGATACTAAAGACTTGATATTAAAATATGAGCCTTTTATAAGTTTCGATAATTATTCTTCATTCAGAGACTTTTTGGTTGCAATCTAGCGTGTTTGCTTTAAAAACTTTGGGTATGTTTTCACGACCACGCATGGATTGGTTTGATATGCTTGTGAAAAACAGCACGCTAGAGACAAATAATAATCAGGAAAACCAAAATGTCCGATAAAATTCAAAATGTCCAAGACGTTTTTCTCAATAAAATCCGTAAAGAAAGAATGTCCGTCACCGTCTTTCTGGTCAATGGGGTCAAACTTCAGGGGATTGTGACCTGGTTTGATAATTTTTGCCTATTGCTCCGCCGGGATTCTCATGTACAGCTTATTTACAAACATGCCGTTTCGACAATTATGCCAGGCGGCCCTTTGAATTTGAGCGAAGAAACAAAATCAGAGTCTCCTGAAAAGTGAGAGCGAGGCAGCTTTTAAGCATAAGAGCGAGCTATAATTTTGATAAATAAAAGTAATTTAGATGAAGGCGCACAGCGCAGTGGGCGTGAAGGTGCGTATCTGGTTCAACCTGTCGATAAATCCAGCCTCGGACGCCGCGCTCTTGAGGATGTTATAGAAGAGGCACAAGGGCTTGTGCGGGCTATCGGCCTTGAGCTTCTTAAAGCACGGAGCGTTAATCTTACAAAAATACAAGCTGGCAGTTTCTTTGGGAAAGGCACGCGGGCGCAGATCGCGCAGGATATTTCAACGCTTGATCCGGATCTGATTATTATCAATGCAACCTTGTCCCCTGTTCAGCAACGTAATCTCGAGAAGGAATGGTATTGCAAGGTTATAGATCGAACGGGTCTTATTCTTGAAATTTTTGGAGAGCGTGCTCAAACAAAAGAGGGGCGCTTGCAAGTTGATCTGGCGGCGCTTGAATATCAAAAATCACGGCTGGTACGCTCCTGGACGCACCTTGAGCGTCAGCGCGGGGGCGCAGGTTTTATGGGAGGGCCTGGAGAGCGACAAATTGAGATTGACCGCCGTTTGATTTCCCGGCGCATTACCAAACTAGAAAAAGAGCTGGCCGATGTCCGGCGCACGCGTGATCTCGGACGGCAGAGCAGGGCACGCATTCCGCTGCCGATTGTGGCTCTTGTCGGATATACCAATGCCGGTAAGTCTACCCTTTTTAACCAGATCACAAAGGCCGGTGTTTTTGCTGAGGATCTGCCTTTTGCAACGCTTGATCCTACCATGCGCAAAATTTCTTTGCCCGACGGTCAGGACGCTATTCTTTCTGATACTGTCGGGTTTATTGCTGATCTCCCAACGCATCTGGTTGAAGCTTTCAAAGCAACTTTAGAGCAAATTTCATATGCCGATGTCATTATTCATGTCATTGATGCCTCGCGGCAGGATTACGAGGCGCAGCGTGAGGATGTTATCCAAATCCTTGATGATCTTGGTGTCACATATGAAGATAACGAGAACATTATTGAAGTTCATAATAAATGTGACTTGCTTGATGATGAAGAAATTCAGAATTTTCAACGCATCTCTAATGTTAAACGCGTCTCTTGTTGTTTGGTGTCAGCCTATCGCAATAAGGGTATCGAAACGCTGCTTGAGAAAATATCGCTTGTCTTGAAAAAGGGTAATTGCTTGTTGTCATATGAGATTGACCTTAAAGACGGCAAGGCGATTGCGTGGCTTTATGAAAACGGACAGATCATTGAGCGTGAGGACTCGGATGAACGCGCTTATATCACAGCCTCTGTTGGTGAGGCCAATGCTCAGAAATTTAGCAAAAAATTTGGATACCCTGCACATGAGAAGAAAAGCTAGGCTGTTTTTCTTTCCTTAAGTTTTTGATTATTCCATGCCTGAATCTTTTGCGACTGGCTTACTTCGTTTATGGTGCTTCCTTGTTTTCGGATTTCTTTTTCCAGACCTCGAAAGCGATTTTCGAACTTTAAATTGCATTTGCGAACAGCCTCTTCGGCTCGGATATCCAGCATACGTCCATAATTGACTAGCAAGAAGATAATATCACCCAGCTCCTCTTCCTGATTTTCCTTATCATTATTGGCGATTGCTGCGCGCATCTCGGCGATTTCCTCTTCAAGTTTATCAAGGACATCAAGCGGGCTGTTCCATTCGAATCCTGCGGAAGCAGCTTTTTTTTGCAGTTTTTGAGCCTTTAAAAGAGCAGGGAGGGCTAATGTAATTCCATCAAGCGCACTGGTGCCCGGTTTGTTTTTACTCTCTTTGTCCTTCTGAGCGTCCCATATGGCATTGACTTCTGATGCGTTTGCTGCGGATTGATCTGCAAAAACATGCGGGTGGCGGGAGATCATTTTTTGTGTCAGGTTGTGAATAATGTCATTTAGATCGAAATACCCAGCCTCCTTTGCTATTTGTGCGTATAAAACCACCTGAAAGAGTAAATCTCCCAGCTCCTCGCGCAAATCATCCATTGCATTTCTATCAATCGCGTCGGCGACTTCATAAGCCTCTTCCAGAGTATGGGGGATTATGGTCTTAAAAGTCTGTTTTAAATCCCATGGGCATCCTGTTCCAGGCGTGCGCAATTCCCGGGCAAGCTTCATGAGGTCACTGATTGTATAGTGTTCTTTTTGTTCCATAAAATCCGAACTTTCTTTTTTTTGAATTATAAATTGTGAGCACTATGCTATACTCTGTCTTCAAGATGTTAACACTTTCTTCTTTATATCATTTGGTTTAGTTGGTCAAAATGTCAGCCCAAAGCGAAGAACAGCTCAAGAAACAAAGAGAACGATTCCTGTCTTTTGCCTTTGCAGCCTCTGACTTACTTCTGGAGGTCGATAGATCTGGAAAAATTTTATATGCTATTGGTGCGATCAAAAATTTTACCGGAAAAGAGAATGCAAAAAGTATCAAAGGGCAGATATGGCTTGATTCGTTTGTGCAAAAAGACCGAATGATGCTCAAGCATATGGTTTCGCAAGCTGAACCTGGGCGGCGATGTGGCCCCGGACTAGCGTCCCTTTTACATCACGAGGCGGGCAAAAATCATAATAAAAACCGCAATGTTGTTGTCAGTGCTATAAAAATGCCGGGCAATCCCAATAGCTATATCAGCATTGCAACAAGCAACCCTGTTATGGATCAGCTTGGCTCCAACGCCCGCAAGGAGCAGGGAAACAAAATCCTTGATAAAGAGAGCTTTATAGATGCTGCGCAACATACTCTTAAAATGGCTGCTGATCTTGGACAAGATGTTGACATGACAATGATTGATCTGCCCGGTGCGGATACCGCTCAAAACCGCTTTGGAAAAGATGATTGGAGCAAATTTTCTGAGGATATCGATTCTTTACTAAGAGAGCGATCAATAGATGGGGGGTCAGCTGCGGCCTTGGGGGGAGGGCGCTTTAGTCTCCTGCATACATCCGATACCAATATTCATGAACTTCGTAACCAGATTTCTCATATTTCGAAAGAATACGACCCTTTTGATGAAGGTTTTACTGTTAAAACCAAAAGCATTTCCGCCAATATGGGAGATATGGATGAAAAGGATGTTACGCGCGCCTTGTTCTATACGCTTAATGAATTTGAGCGGCAGGGCACGGAGCTGAGTATAGAGAACCTCAATTCCAGCTTTAAGATTTTCGTTGCTGCCAATACGCAGAAAATCAGCGAATTTAAGAACATTATCCAAAATCTGGATTTCTCTATGCACTTCCAGCCAATTGTCGATTTGCACAAAAAAAATTGTTCCCATTATGAAATGCTCTGCCGTTTCAAAAAAGGTAACACATTTGAGTGGATTATTTTTGGTGAGGAAATCGGTATGGCCGCAGAATTTGACTTTGCTGTGTGCCGGCGTGCCATGAACTATATCGATACAAAGCGCTGGAAGACCAAGGAAAGTTTTTCTATCAATATTTCCGGACAGTCCATCGCGGATGAAGCCTTCTTGATAAAACTCAACAAGCTTATTGACCTGCATCAGAATATCAAGCACCGCATTATCCTTGAGATTACTGAAAGTACGCAAATCAAGGATCTATCGCATGTCGGTCAGGTTGTTAAGGACTTGCGCGATAAGGGGGTGCGCATCGCTTTGGATGATTTTGGGGCAGGATCGGCATCCTTTCAATATCTCAACAGTATGTATGTTGATTACGTCAAAATTGATGGCAAATATATCAAGAATATCCTCAATGAGACCCGTGATATGGTTATGGTTAAAAACCTGACACAAATGTGCAAGGATCTGGAGATCAAGGTTGTGGGCGAGTTTGTCGAAAGCAAGGAAATTGCGGACTTCCTGCTTGAGCTTGGCGTTGATTACGGACAGGGTTATTATTTCGGACGTCCTGAGCCCAGTCCTGTGTATGAAAAATCAGCCTTGCGGTGATTTTTTTCCAGTTCCTATACAGTCTTGAAAACAGCGTCAGCTTGCAGATGGGCAGGGCACAAACTTCCATCAGCAGGCAAAAAGCGAACTTCACATCGCATATCAAAACCACTTTTATCCATAATGCGCTGCCGACACTGATGAATAAGATTAAGCACGTCCCATGCTTTTGCACCACCTTTGTTTATAATAAAATTGGCGTGCACGGGTGATATCTGCGCCCCGCCAACAGTCTTTCCTTTAAATCCGAGATCTTCGATGGCTTTTCCGGGGGGGCCGACAATCTCGTACATTTCAGGGTAGCTGAGAAAAACTGAGCCGCAACTAGGATATTTTCGGGGAAATTTCTGGCTTCTGGATACAAGAAGATCCAGAGCCTCGCGGCGCACGGTTGAAATATTTTCTCCACCTTTATACTGGAATCTGGCTTCTAGTATTATACAATCCATCTTTTGCAAGGCAGAGGCGCGGTAGCCAAACGCGCACTCTTCTTGCTTCAGAATCCTGATATTGCCATCACTATCGACGATTGTTACATCAAGGAGTTGCTCACCGATTCCCTTGCGCAGGCTCCCGCCATTCATCATAATAAGCCCGCCAAGTGATCCGGGAATGCCCACAGCGTGAACACATTCACCAATTCCTTTGTTTATTAGGTTTCTAACGTAAAAAGGAACCCAGACCCCTGCGCCGACCTGAACGGCTGCATCGTCATCAATTTTTATGTGGGTGAAATTATTGTCTGCAATTTTTATGAGGACGCCCCGGTAGCCAGCATCATCAAAAAGAATGTTCGAGGTGCTTCCTATAACGGTATATAATATATTATATGTCTTCAGGTATTTTATTATTGCAGCGGCCATGTGCTGCATATCTGGTTCGATGAGCACATCTGCTTTGCCGCCAATTTTGTACCAAGACATTTGATCAAGCGGAACGTCACAGCTTGTGCAGCCCGGTGCAATGTTCCTGAGTGCTCGGATTATTTCAGGATCAACCAGCCTCTTGCTATTATTAACAGTCCCCATTTTCTCTTAACCTCTTATATCCTGTCGCCCATTCTTATTATTAATACAAAACGTTTCTTTATGTTATTCTTTGTTTATAAAAGTTCCTCGTGGCTTGCTACTTTAAGAGCCTGTTGAAAAGTTGTCATTTCCTTTTTCTGTTTGTGAATGCCTTTATTTTTTGTTGTAGTGTATCGGGAGCAAGATTCATATATCTAAGGCGCATAAATTGTGGCCAGTGCAAAAGGAAGTCATAATGGAAATTGATCTGTATAGCTTACTCCAGGGCAGCGAGGTTCTGGTTATTTTTAGTGTTATTACGTTGGGCTATCTGATCGGTAAAATAAATTTGTGGGGTGTTGCACTTGGCAATGTTACCGGTGTTTTGCTAGCCGGTTTGATGCTTGGCTCATGGGGATTTACGGGCAACCCGCAAATTGCTACATTCGGCTTTACTATCTTTATTTTCTGCGTTGGTCTTCAAGCTGGCCCCAGTTTCTTTAGCGCCTTCGCTTCTGATGGTGAGCGGTATTTTATGCTTTCTGCTCTGGTTGCCGCCATTGCTACTTCCTTGTGTGTATTTTATGGAAACATACTCTCTCTTAATGCGGGATTTGAGGCGGGCATGCTGGCTGGTGCGCTTACAAGCACGCCGACGCTTGTCGGTGCGCAAGATGCTGTATCAAACGGTATTGCGTCCTTGCCTGAAAATTTGAGTGCAGAAGACGTCATCAAGAATATCAGCGTGGCCTATTCGCTAACCTATCTTTTTGGGGTGGGCGGGCTTTTGATTTCTATTAAATATATACCAGTCATTTTTAATATTGATCTGATTGCCGAAGCCAAAAAAATTACAAAAACACCGGCATACGAAAAGACCATCAATGAAAACAATCTCCCTATGGTGCGCACTTATTTAATGCGCAATGGCCGACTTATCGGCAAGGCTATCAAAGAGGTGCAAGAAGCCTCAAAACAGTATTTTACCGTTCTGGGTATAAGAAGAGCCGGCGTGCTTATCGATGTGAATGATGATACGATTATAGAGGAAAATGATGTTATCTCTGTTATTGCTTCAGTTGCGCAGCATAACTACGCAAAAACACAGGGCGTTCCTGAAGTGTTTGACCGTGAGCTTTTAAATTACCGTATTTGTACCAAGGAAATAACCATTACAAATTCGGATTATGTCGGTAAAAAGGTCTGGGATTTACGGTTACCGGCAAAGCATGGATGCTTTGTGATTGGGATGATGCGTTCTGGCGTTGAGCTTCCGGTTAGTACCAGCACCGTTTTGCAAAAGGGTGACCGGCTTGAAGTGATCGGTGAAGAAAACCGCATTGAAACGGTTAGCGCCGAGCTTGGGAGTGTTGAAGAGGATATCGAGAAGACAGATTTGCTGACGCTGTGTCTGGGGGTTTCTTTGGGACTTCTTTTTGGTACAACGGTTTTTCGTTTGGGGCATATATCAGTCAGTCTTGGCAGCGCAGGTGGGCTTTTGATTGTGGGTATATTGATCGGGTTTTTCAGGTCTATACACCCGACATTTGGTTCGTTTCCACGGGCTGCGCGTAATATCATGATGGATCTGGGAATATTGCTATTTATGTCTTCAATTGGCCTGAATGCCGGAGAGAAGGTTATTAGTGCCTTGACCAGTATTGGCCCTGTTCTGATTTTATGCGGGATGAGTATTACTATCTTGCCGGTTTTGATCGCCTTTATTGTGGGTCGCTATGGCATGAAAATGAATGCGGCTCTCTTGCTTGGCGCTATCACAGGAGCCATGACCAGCACGCCTTCCTTGAATATGGTTACTGAATCTGCGAAAAGCCAGATACCGGCCTTGGGATATGCCGGAAGTTACACCTTTGCCAATGTTATCCTTACATTTACCGGTGCGCTTTTGGTTCTTTTGTAGGCGTCCCAGGCAAGAGCCGCTCTTTCTTTTTATAGATTTTTTAGTGCATATGTTTGGATTTAATGCAAGAAATCCTTTCCTTTTTGATCTGCTTAATGTTAGTTTCCCTTGCGCGTTAAGAATGATTATCAATTTAATTTACGTTAGTACAATCTCATGCGCCGTCACATTAATCTGAGCGGAGAATATCTGGTTTATCATGAGAGCTTTTCACAATAAAAGGTCATCCGTACCTGCAGACATCTATCCACTTTCCATGGCGTGTTGTCGTACGGATGTGTATATCTCGCACGCTCATGCCGGGTTTTCTTTGAGACAAAAGCTTTGCGGTATGGGTCTGCCTGATGGTGCAAAAGTCAGAATTCTTAAAAACGGGCGAAAAAGCCCCATGCTTCTGGCTGTTGGCCATACGCGCCTGATTATTGGCCGAGGGGTTGCGCAAAAGATTATGGTTTGCCCGCACCCTGAGATAAAACAATCTGCGATCTAATCTTTTACTTTAACCAGAAGAAAGTGAGCCTGTATGAGTGATTTTCATTTGGCTGTTATTGGAAATCCGAATTGTGGAAAAACAACGTTTTTCAATGCTTTGACC
This sequence comes from Alphaproteobacteria bacterium, assembly GCA_046542355.1. Lineage (GTDB taxonomy): Bacteria > Pseudomonadota > Alphaproteobacteria > Micavibrionales > Micavibrionaceae > UBA1672. Next base: position 47,254 of record JBKHBN010000009.1, read on the forward strand.
GGATCGCGCCAGCGTGTCGGCAACTGGCCGGGCGTGACCGTTGATCGCAAACAGGGGTTTTACAGCTTCCACGGCAAAAAAATAGAGGTTATAGACTTGCCGGGCGTTTATTCTCTTTCGGATACCACCCATGGAGGGCTTGATGAGCGGGTGGCGCGTGATTATATCCTCTCGCAGGATGCAGATGTCATTGTTAATGTTGTGGATGCATCCAACCTGCAGCGTAACCTTTATTTAACCACGCAAATTCTGGAGATGGGCGTTCCGCTTATTCTGGTTTTAAATATGTGTGATATTGCGCAAAAGAGAGGGATCCACATTGATGCTGATAGGTTGTCTAAAAAACTGGGCTGCCCGGTTGTCTCGACCGTTTCATCGCGGCGCAAGGGTATTGAGCTTTTTAAAAATGCGGTTGATCTTTTTTGTTCCCAAAAAAATACTCCGGTTGTTCCGCGGTATCATGAGCAGGTCGAACATGCTATTGAATCGACTCTCAATGTTGTTGCACAAAAAAAGACCGAGCAACATGCACAAGCCAGCAGGTGGCTTAGTTTGCAGCTTTTGGAGGGCGATGAGAATTCACTTGCGCTTGTTTCCGATGAGGAAAGGAAAGTTATTGAAACCATCAGAAGCAAACTTGAAGATGCTTTGCAAGAAAGCGCCGATCTTATTATTGCCGATTGCCGTTATAGCTATATTCATTCCCTTATGCGCGAAATAGTTGTTCAGAATCGAGAAAAAGGCCGCACTTTTTCGGACAAGGTCGATGATATCATTTTAAGCCGTTTTTTGGGCATTCCCGTTTTTTTGGGGATCATGTATATCATGTTTCTGGCCACAATAAACTTTGCCAGCGCTTTTATTGATTTTTTTGATATTGCCGGAGAGACACTTTTTGTTGGCGGCAGCGCCCATCTTCTTAGCATGGTAAACGCTCCTGAGTGGCTTTATGTTTTGATTTCCAGCGGTGTTGGTGGCGGCATCCAGACCGTTTTGACTTTTGTGCCTGTTATAAGCTTTTTATTCCTGTTTTTAACATTCCTTGAAGATTCCGGCTATATGGCGCGCGCTGCATTTGTGATGGATAATGTGATGCGCGCCATTAGCCTGCCGGGAAAAGCCTTTGTTCCTATGATTTTGGGATTTGGATGTACGGTTCCTGCGGTTATGGCTGCGCGCACGCTGGAAAGCCGGCGTGATCGCATCATGACAGCCATGATGGCGCCTTTTGTTTCGTGCGGTGCCCGCCTGCCTGTTTATGTTTTATTTGCAGCCGCTTTTTTTCCACATGGCGGACAAAATATTGTTTTTGCTTTATATATTCTGGGTATTGTTTTTGCTGTTTTAACGGGCGTTATTTTAAAGCGTACTGTTTTGAGAGGAGAAACAGAGCCCTTTATCATGGAGTTACCGCCCTATAATTTCCCAACTGCCAGAAGCCTCCTTATGCGTACATGGCACCGCCTTAGCGCTTTTTTCTTCAATGCAGGAAAAATTGTGGTTCTTATTGTTGTTCTTATGAGTTTTCTTAACTCTCTTGGGTTTGATGGCAGTTTTGGCAATGAAAATACTGAAAAGTCTCTTCTGGCGCAGGTTGGGAAAGGGCTTTCTCCTGTTGTTTCACCGATGGGGATTTCTGAAGAGAACTGGCCGGCCACTGTTGGGTTATTTACAGGTATTTTTGCAAAAGAGGTGATTGTAGGAACGCTAGATGCGCTTTATTCACAAAATGAGCCCACGCAGGATTATAAAAATCAGGCGCAGGACTCATATAGTCTTTTCGCTGGACTGGGGCGCGCCTTTGCAAGTATTCCGCCCAATGTTACCGATGCTTTTTCCAGTTTTTCAGACCCGCTCAGCATTCGAATCGGCAGTATGGACTCTTTGGATGATGCAGCAAAAGAGCAGGGGGTTTCGGTTCGCACTTTTGGTTCTATGATCAAATATTTTGGAAGCCCCTATAGCGCATTAGCCTATTTAGTCATGATCTTGCTTTATATGCCCTGCGTTGCAGCTATTGCTACGATATACCGCGAGACTTCTGCGCTCTGGACCATATTTGTAGCATTATGGTCGACGGGGCTGGGGTACGGCTCTGCGGTTCTTACTTTCCAGACGGCAACATTTTTTAACCATCCAGCGTCTTCTTTGGTGTGGATTATATCAATATTGGGGAGTTTTGTATTTTGTGTTTTCATACTCCATCTTATCGGAAGAGGTGTTTTTCAATGGCCTGCGCAAAAAATATCTATCGGCGGCAAGCATGATCCTGTCTGATATTAAAAACTATCTTCTTGTAAATCGGCGCGCTTCTGTACAGGAGCTGTCAGAGGTCTTTATGATTGCGCCAAGCGCGCTGGAGCCAATGCTTTCGCGGCTGGAGGGTAAGGGGTATATTCAAAGAGCTCAACAATCTGCTTGTGCAGAAAATTTATGGTGCGCTACAAAAGAAACAGGGTGCTGTTCCTGCCCCTTTGCAGCGTCCTCTATGTCTTTATCTTACAGCAACATTGAAATTTTGTGGACGGGAAGTGCCAAAAAAAATGCCTAGCCGTTTGCTGTTATTTATTAGATAGTGTCGTTGCGTGTTATGTACAATGCTGTTGCAATTTAAAAGCGAAGGATCAATTTTTTGGATCGCAGGACATGCTGTAGCATATTCAAGAGACAAAAAAGCAGATAATTTGTTTTTAAATTGCAACCCGAAGGGCGCGGCAAATTTTTGTATCTAAGCCTTCAAACCGCTTGCCATTAGCTACGGCTAGTCCCTGCGCGGTTTTCAGGCTTAAATCCTAAAAATTTGCTCGCGCAGAATAGACATAACACGCAACGACACTATCTAATTGTTAATCCTCTGGATGAGTTATGTCCTTGTTCTTTTTTGAGTGATCCGAATCTGCTAGTATTCTTGCTGCACGATTCTCCAGCCTCATACATCACAAATTCTTAAATTAACATAATCAGGACAATTCCCCATGACAGAGCATAAGATGCAAAATATTACGTTTGACGAACTGGAGGTCGGACAAACCGCCAGCCTCAAACGAACCCTTACTAAAAAGGATATTGAGCTGTTTGCTCTGGTCTCCGGCGATGTCAATCCGGCGCATCTGGATCAGGAATATGCCGATGAGAGTCTGTTTCGCGGTGTAATTGGTCACGGTATGTGGTCAGGGGGGCTTATTTCAACAGTTCTTGGCACTGTTATGCCCGGGCCGGGAACCATCTATATGGGGCAGGAAATGAAGTTTCTTGCTCCCGTGCGCATTGGTGATGAGATTACAGTTATCCTTACCGTGCACAGCAAACATGAAAGCAAGCCCGTTGTTGTATTTGATTGCGTTTGTCAGAACTCGAAGGGGGAAATTGTTGTTCAGGGCAGTGCCAAGGTGCTTGCGCCGACCAAAAAGATCCATGTGGACAAGCCGCAACTGCCTTCTGTTGAGATCTATGACCGCGACCATTACAAGAAGGTTCTTGCCCAGTGTAAATCGCTTGATAAGTTAAAAACGGCGGTGGTCTTTCCTGTGAGAGCCTCAGCGTTGCGTGCTGTGATAGAAGTGGCCGATCAGGATCTTATTTTGCCGGTTCTGGTTGGTCCAAAGCAAAAAATCAAGGCTGTCGCCAAAGAAGCAAACATCAAAATTCCTGCAAAATGGGAGATTGTCAGTGCTCCTAACAGTTATGAGGCCTCTGCTAAAGCTGTTGCCATGGCCGCCAAAGGCGAGGTACATGCCATTATGCGTGGGACAGTGAACACAAAAGAACTGATTAAAGCCGTTATTGCGCCCAAATCTAATCTACTTACAGACCGTCGCGTTTCTCATGCGCACATCCTTAATATCCCGACCTATCACAAGCCTTTGATTATAACAGATACAATGATTAATATTGCACCGACAATCCGGCACAAAGTCGACATCTGTTTAAATGCTGTTGAGCTCTGGCAGACTTTATTTGCAGAAAAAGAAGAAGATAAGGCCAAGGTGGCGCTTCTGGCTGCGATAGAGTCGGTTGATGTTGACATGCCTGCGACAACGGATGCGGCGTGTCTGGCCAAAATGGGAGATCGAGGACAGATACCGGGGGGGATCTTTGATGGTCCTTTGGCATTTGAAAATATTATTATGGCCATGTCTGATGATGAGGGCGTGAGCTCTCCAGTTTCGGGGGATGCCGATATTCTGGTGGTTCCGAATATCGAATCGGGTAATGCCCTTGCCAAACAGCTCTCTTTGCTTGGTCATGCCGATTCTGCAGGCATTGTTCTGGGTGCCAAGGTTCCTATTATTCTGGCGGACACTCGAAAAGATGCGCTTAGAACGCGCCTGCTGTCTTGCGCACTGGCTGTTCTGGTTGCTAATGATCAAAAGCTTAAAAGTGTGTAGCTTATCGGTTCGATTTTACAGGCACTGGCGGCCTCTGGAAAAAGCAGAGTTGAAATTTTTTTGTATTATACCAAGTTTCGATAAATATCTGAGCCCTTTTGACTTATCGGCCAAGATGTGTTGAGAAAGCATATTTTTATGCTTATCATGTGGTGGCTGCTTGGGTGTGTTTGTCCTTGAGAAGTCAGTGAAATAATATGTGAAGGAGTTGTCATCCTATGCCAGAACTAGATCGTGAAACTGTTAATAAAATACTTATCATCTCTACCAAAGTCTTAGTATCTACGCTGTTTGTCCTTATCGTTTTGTCTGTATTTGCTCTGGAGATCACGAAAAAGCCCGATGCCGAAATTGATTCTATATTGGAAAAGCAGCGCGAGGGTATGAGAGCTGTTCTGGCCGGAAAAGAATTGGATAAAGACGGCACTGTGAAGGAGGCGCCCAATTGGCCGCCGCAGATGAACCGCCAGTACCCTGATCTTGAACTTCTGGATCGCAACGGACGCATTTTTAAAATTTCGGATATGAAGGGATACGTGCTTGTGGTGAGTTATATTGATATGTCCTCACCAGTTTCGCAGGCGCAGGCCGGTGCAGCGCTAGCTGGCCCCTATGGATCTGCGCAGGAAATCGATCAATATGCGCAGCCTTTTTCTGAAGCTGTTCGCAAGGGCACTGGCGGAGACTTTACTCTTCCGCATGACTCTGTGCTGGAGCTTAATATTCTGGTTTACGCTCCGGACGGATCTCAAGCAACTCTGGACGATGCCACAAAATGGGGAGATCATTTTGATCTGGAATTATCGCGCGGCGTAATTGTTGCTGTGCCCAAGCTGGATCTAAGAGGGGAAGAGGTCGAGACGATTCTGGGCGGATATCAACTGCTTGATCGTCATATGATGCTGCGCGTTGATTCTGCAGGCAGGGAGCCGAAACATAATCTGACTTTGACTTTGGTTCCGCTGCTCTCGAAGCTGGCGCGCTAACTCGGTTTAACCGATTATATTGCAGCATCGTGCATGCGGTCTAATTATGCGCAACGCTCTTGTTTTGTTGTTTGCGTTTTTTAGGGATACTGGATATGTTTTTTTCTCATTCGCCCCGCGCACGTGATCCTTACTGGGATAATCTCAAGGGAATACTCATAGCACTGGTGGTTTTCGGACACTATACTTTCGAATATAGCCAGCATCTTGATGTTTCTTACCTGACCAAGTTTATATATATATTTCATATGCCGGCCTTTATTTTTATCTCCGGCTATTTTAGCAAGTACAACGCACAAAAACATCTAGTTAATCTTGCGAAAATCCTTCTTCTTTTTATTCTTCTGAATTACTCGATGATGTTTTATGCCCATTATGTTACGGGTTATGATGCATCCTTCTTTTCTTCATATTACTCGGCGTGGTATTTGCTGGCGCTTTTTTTGTACCGGCTTATCCTGCCTTTTGTACCCCGACATTATGGCACCGTTCTTCTAGCCTATATGGTGTCTATTTTGATTGGATTTATCCCAGGCATTAATGAAATATGGAATCTACAAAAAATTATTGCGCTCTCTCCATTCTTTTTTGCGGGTGTTGTCGCTGCGAGATCAAGTGATCCTATTAAACACTTCGGACTGAGCGCCAGGCGCCATTATTTCGTTGAATCACTCTTATTGTCGGGCTTTATTGTTCTTTTTGCCTTCTACCTTGTCCTCTCCGGACTTGTCGGTACAGGGCAAGTCATGTGGTATGAATATTATGCGACAGAGGACATAGTACGGCGCCTTATTACAATTACTGTAGCTTGCCTCGTGTGTATGCCTTTTATTATTTTTGTACCACATACGCATGTACCCTTACTCAGTCAGTGGGGGCGCAATTCCCTTTCTATTTATGTATTACACCGCTTATTCACACTCTTACTTGTCTTTTACTTCCCAAGCATGATGGGGGAGAAGTATGGCTGGTTTTTGCTTCCCGTTATAAGTCTTTCTACGATTTTTATACTTGGAACAGATGTTCTGTCAAAAGCTCTCAATCATGCCTTTAACTGGATTTTTTATACTCTTTTTCCTGAGAAACCATCCACATGCTTGCGAATCCAGACAATTCTTCCCTTGTTTATTATCGGCATACTGGCCGGACTTCTCATTAGTAGCGAAAATCCACAGAACTGGCGCATTACAAAGTGGGTATATGGCTGGTATAACTCTTTTGGTCAAGATCAAGATTATATGGCTCCTGTTATTTCCGATACGATGCACTCAGAAATTCATAATGCTGTATCCATTTCCTTTGTTGGAGATCTTATTTTGCTTAGAGATCAGGTTTACAAAGCATATGAGAGCTCTAGCGGCTCTTATAATTATGACTCGCTGTTTGAATATACACAGGATTATTTCAAAAAAGATGATTTTTCTATAGGTGTATTTGAAGGCCCCGCAGCGGGCGCTGGTAACGAATACTCTACGAGTGAGTATGCTGATGGTATTCCGCTTTATCTCAATTTTCCTGATTCTTTTGCCACGAGCATCAAAAATGCAGGGATCGACTTTGTTACGACAGCCAACAATCATCTTTTGGATATGAAAGAGGAGGGGGCTTATCGTACCTTAGATGTTCTGGAGCGCGCCGGATTGATGCAAAGTGGCTCTTATCGTGATGATGAGGATAAAAGGCAAAGGGACGTAACACTGATAAATGTTAAGGAATTAAAGATTGCTGTTCTGGCCTTTACATATGCTTCCAATTACTACACAGATTCGTATTTCTTTGATGAGAAGAATGATCATTTAACTTCTCTTGTTGTTGATCCGGCCAGTCCGTTTTTCCAAGAGGCCAAAGCAAAGGTTATAGATACTTTTGAGCGCGCTAAAGCTCAAAACCCGGACACAATTATTGTTTTGCCGCATATGGGTGAGCAGTTCCGGCACTCTCCAGACAGATTTCAAAAAACTTGGGTTGATATTTTTGTAGAGGCGGGAGCCGATGTCATATTCTCGGCGCAGCCTCATGCTGTTCAACCTATTGAGTGGAGGAAAGCCACGCGCCCGGGGAAAAGCCATGCCATGATTTTTCATTGCCCGGGCAATTACGTCAATTCATATTTAGATTATAACGGGGACGCCATGGCATTGGTTCAAGCCTATCTTGACCCTGAGACAGGATCACCCATCGCTGCGGGTGTGGTTCCCATGTGGGCACAATCGATGATGAATGGGCTTTATAGAGCGCTGCCCATTTATGACATTATACGTAATCCTGCGCTCCAAAAAGAGATCAGCACGCATGATCTTCGACGTACAAAAGAGGCTCATGCCCTTGTTACGTCTGTGATGCTGGGGCAGGAACTTACTGTGGATCAAATACAGAAAATTTATTATCTGCTGCCCGAAGGGTATGTCCGGCAGCCGGTGCAGCCTATTGAAATTACCGATTCCATGAAATCCACGCCCTTTTATACGATGTTAGAGGAGGCGGAAAAAGTTTGTTTTATAGGGGACAGCATTACTGAGGGCACCAAGAACGGCGGTTACGGCTGGTACGAGCCGCTCATGCAATCTATTCCAGAACGAGCCGTATGTAAAAATGCGCATGGGGGCGCTACTGTTAAGACTACTTTTTCCAGCCTTGATGATATTTCAAAGGATGCAGATCTTTATGTGATTGCGCTTGGAACAAATGATGTGCGGTATCGCAGAGAGGATATCTGCGCTATGAGTTCGGCAGAATATATATATTATATCGACAAAATTGTGAACGGTATCACAGCTAAAAACAAGGATGCGCAATTTGTCTTTATCGGAGCGTGGACGACAGATCACTACGATCCTTTATCAGTGCTGGAGAAGGATGCGCGTATGGAGATGCTACGGGAATACCGAGATTCTTTGCAGAAATATTCTATTGAAAACAATTATTTATATATCGATCCTAATCCATGCATTGAAGATGTGATCCGCGCAGACTATGTCCGCCATTATCTTTTGGATCATATCCATCCCAATGCCCATGACGGAATCAGGTTATACAGCCACAGTGTTTTAAACAAGAAGTGTACTACACCCTAGACTATGCATATCTATCTGATTACCATTAGCAGAACTCTATTGATTAGCGTGCCGGATATCAGCATAATCTGGTGTGCTCTTTTAAGGGTGGATTCATAGGGAAACATAACAAACCGAGAGGATAAAATTGTGCTTGCCAACACCACAGGTAAAACAAAGTTTTGCGCGGGGATATCAGATATTTCGGATAGTTATTCCGGCTTTATTATAGATGAGTGGGGCGTGCTTCATGACGGGCTAAGCATCTTTGATGGTGTTATAGAATGCCTCACCCAGCTTAGAGACCGTCAAAAACAAGTCATTATTCTTACAAATTCCGGCAAGCGTGCTCATAAAGATGCCGAGCGTCTGGCAACATTTGGCATTACGCCTGATCTGTATGACCATGTCATTACTTCGGGAGAAATTACATGGCAGGGTTTGAATGATCAAAGTGACGGCTATTTCAAGGGTATTGGTAAAGAATGTATTCTTATCAATCGTGGCGGGGATCGTACTATTGTTGAAGAGCTGGATATTGAGGTTGTTGACGACCCGAAACAGGCCAGTTTCCTTATTATTGCCGGCACTGATGCGCCGCATAAAACCATTGAAGATTATGAGCCGCTACTCAAGCAGTGCGCGCGTTATAATCTCAAAGCCATTTGTGCAAACCCCGATAATCTGGGGGTCATGGGCAATATTAATGTTATTGGCCCGGGGTCTCTGGCGGCGCGTTATAAGGATTTTGGCGGCATCGTTGAATATATCGGCAAGCCGCACAACATGATTTTTCAACATTGTATTCGATTGTTACAAGAACAAGATGTATTTCCCGGACAAACCGTTGTCGTAGGTGATGCGATGGGGCATGATATTATCGGCGGGGCGATGGTTAATATTGACACATGTCTGGTAAAGCGCGGGTTGCACAAATCCGTTTTTAAATCCTGCGAGTCTCCTGCGGAAGTTGACAGAATGCTTGATATTCTGGTGCGTCAATATAATAACGTGCACCCTAACTATCTGGTTGAGTTCTTCAGATGGGGCAGGGCATTACCTGATCGCAAACACAAAAAGCGCGGCCCAAAGCCTAAAAAGTCGGCAGAGGATCTTTAGAGCCTGATGTAAATGGAACAAAACATCCACGAAACAAAAAATAAGGCCAGAACTTTTACTTTGTTCAAGCGCCTGATTCTCAGCTATATTTTGCCCTATAAGTTTCAAGCGCTTGGGGCTATTGTGTTTATGGCCATTTCAGGCGCCATGACTGCGCTTACTGCGGCTTTGCTGCAGCCGGTTCTGGATGATGTGCTTAATAACGGGGAGCAGAGCCTTATTTTTCCGGTTGCGCTTGGATTTGCCGGTGCTTTTGCTATGCGCGGAATTGCAACATACTTGCACACTGTTATGATGAACCGGGTTGGTCATTCAATTGTTGCAGATATCCAAACCCAGCTTTTTTCTCATTTCATGACGCTTGATCTAGCTTTCTTTCATAATCATTCCAGTGGCGAGTTGATTTCACGGGTTATCAACGATGTTTCTGTTTTGCGCAATGCCATTACCAATACGCTAACGGGGTTTGGCAAAAACCTTTTTACGCTTTTTTTTCTTATTGCGCTGATGTTTTACCGAGACTGGGTCCTCACGCTTGCGGCTTTTGTTGTTTTTCCTTTGCTCAGCATCTTTGTGATTTATCTTGGCAAAAAGCTGCGCAAAGTTTCGAGAAGCATCCAAAGTGAGCTGGGCGGCTTGTCTGGAATTTTGACCCAAACCTTTCACGGCATACGTCTGATCAAGGCCTATTGCATGGAAGGGTATGAGAAAAACAAAAGCAGCAAAGCCATTCATGCGGTGCGTGATCTGAACATTAAATCTGTTAAGATTTCCTCCCTGTCCACTCCGGTTAATGAGGTGATTGTCGGTATTATTTTTGCGGCCATTATTATTTACGGGGGGTACCAAGTCAGCGCGGGCTTGACAACATCGGGGCAGCTTGCCTCGTTTATTGCCGCTTTCACGCTGGCCTATGAGCCTATGAAGAAACTTGCAAAATTGAATAATACGTTACAAATGGGGCTGGGCGCTTCGGAACGCGTGTTTGCGATGCTCGATACACGTGGCAGCATTCATGATAAAAGCCATGCGATCCCTCTTGATACCCGCCGCGCGACGATCTCATTCGAGAAGGTCAGCTTTGCCTACGAGAACAGTGATACTAAAGCATTGAGCAATATCGATTTTATATCAAGACCTGATCAGGTTACCGCTCTGGTGGGGCCATCTGGAGGCGGCAAGAGCACATTGATTAACCTTATTCCCCGGTTTTATGATGTTGAAAATGGTGCTATCAAAATTAATGATCATGATATTCGTGACTTAAAATTACGTTCGCTGCGCAGACATATTGCGCTTGTGTCCCAAGATATCATGATTTTTAATGATACTGTCTTTGAGAATATACGTTACGGCAGCCCTGATGCCAGCGCTTATGCTGTTTACAGTGCTGCAAAAGCGGCGGCGGCGCATACATTTATACAGGCTCTAGATGAAGGATATGACACCGTGGTCGGGGAAAACGGAGTCAAGCTCTCCGGCGGGCAGAAACAACGCATCTCTATTGCACGCGCTATCTTATGTGATGCCCCTATTCTCCTTTTGGATGAGGCAACATCTGCGCTGGACAATGAATCAGAGCATATCATACAAGATGCGCTTAAGATGCTGCAAAAGGGACGGAACACGCTTGTTATTGCGCATCGCCTGAGCACCGTGCAGGATGCTGATCAGATCCTTGTGCTGGATCAAGGTCAGATTGTCGAGCGCGGATCCCATCATGACCTCATGGCTCTTGGTGGACTGTATGCCCATATGCATCAGGCCGGCAGCAGGGACTAAAAGATCGGAGCTGGGGGTGTGCTATACAGTTTTTGCTGGTAACGGGTCTTATTTTGAGCATAATAGATATGCTATGCGCCTTTTAGGGTTCTCATAGCAAGGGATTTTTTATTTAGGTGAGCGAGGATATATATGGCGTGTCATTCCGCAATTGAGAAAAAAGGATCTGTTCTTTTGCCCGAGGAAACAGTTGAGAACGCTTTAGCAGTTTTAAAAGAGCATGAAATTACGGCAGTGCCTGTTATTGATGGAGATGGTGGCTTTCAAGGGTTGTTTTCTATCGGAATCTTGCTAAGAAATCTGATTCCGGTTTCTCTTACAACAAGCAGCGGTGTTCAAATTGACATGAAGATGACTGCCGTTCCGGGCGTTGCCAAGCGACTGGCGAAAATTATGCCGCTGAGCGTGGCAGAGGTTATGGATCGCAAACCGGCTCGCATATTACCAAATGAGCCGATATGGGAAGTGGTCGGGCAACTCACTGTTAAAGGGGAACCCCTTTGTGTGATTGATGAAAAGGGGAAGTTTATCGGTCTTATTACCTATAATTCCTTATTTCATGAGCTTAAAGACCAAATGAATAGTGAGGATTCCTAAAAGACTGTTTACTGAGAAATTCATACAGGAGGGCGCGATGCATTCAAATAAAAATAAAACCAATATGCACCTTTGTTTGCCCGCTGTTATGACCGCCATATTCGCTCTTATTGTATTTTTGTATTTCAACGCAGGGGAGCAGCACGCTAATGCGCAGGAAGTTGTTAAAATACCCCCTCGCATCACGCCTGCAGACGATCGAAAAAATGATGATGACAACGCAGAAGAGGCTCGCCCTCAGAAATTACAAAGCTCTGAAATCAAGATCATTACGCAAGATGATACAAATCTGGTTTATACCGTAGAGCTGGCGCGCACCGCAGAAGAAAAACGTATTGGCATGATGTATCGCAGTAACGTACCAGCCGGCACTGGTATGCTCTTCATATTTGATGAGCCGCAGGAGCATAGTTTCTGGATGAAAAACACCTGGGTTGCGCTGGATCTCCTTTTTCTTCTAGACGATGGCACTATTCACCATATCCACCATAATGCACAGCCGCGTTCCCTTGATCCTATCCCTTCGCAAGGCGAGGTTCTGCACGTTCTTGAGATTGGCGGCGGAGAAGCCAAGCGCCTAGGCATTGAGGTCGGTGATCGCGTTGTTATCAACTAGCTCCCCTTTTTTCAGTCTTTGCGTGTGATATTCGCTTGCCGTTTTGTTTTTCTTCGTGTAAAACCCCATTACTTCATGGCTCGGAGCGTAGCGCAGCCTGGTAGCGCATCTGTTTTGGGAACAGAGGGTCGGGGGTTCGAATCCCTCCGCTCCGACCATTTAGATCAGGGTCCATACCGGAGACATGGGTAACAGATTATACCGGAGACATGGGTAACACAAATTTTTAAACGGCTTTTCAATTGCTTGCAATGTTCTTTGCTCTAAATCT
>JBKHBN010000066.1:0-3794 GCA_046542355.1 Alphaproteobacteria bacterium
TATAGTCATTTGCATAAATAATTATACGTGTTATAATGTTTTTCATGAGCAAGTCTTATGATTTACGTGTACAGGCATTATCTTACATACGCGCGGGCGGGAGCAAAGCGGAGGCGGCACGGTTGTTTGGTGTGACGCGCCGGACGCTTTATAATTGGCTTGAGCGTGGCGATGAATTAGCGCAGACAGTCAAGCCGGGACCGAAAGGCAGCCGGAAGGTTTGCGAAGAAGATTTGATAAAGGAAATGTATCCGGTTTTTAGAGCTGCCCTAAAGGCAAAGGCGTCACGATCCATTCTCTGCTCGATGCAAACGGCGTCCGTTGGCAATTACCACAACGCCAGCCAATATCGATGAACGCAAATTGGTCGAACCGCTTCTGGATATGATCGATCAAACACCGGGGTCGCTTTATGCTGATAAAGGCTATTACGCCCTCTGGTTGCGGTGGTATCTGGAGAAATGCCGCGGGATAGAGCCCCATATCAGCCGCAGCGAATGGCCCAAACCCGACAAGCCGCAGCCTATCACACAAAATTATCGATGGGTCGTGGAGCGAACCTTTGCATGGTATCAGCGCAAATTCAGACGCATGTACATAAAGTGGGAGCGGAAAGCCACGCCATGGTACGGTTTCCTTTTTCTCGCTCTCTCATATTATTGGATAACTAAATTACTGAGATAGGTTCCAAAACAAGGGATTATGGAAAGAAGGAGCCGAAAAATAGTCAGATACGTGAAAAAAACTGGAAACCCTCTGCTAAACCGCGCTTTTATGACAGGCAAAGGAAATGTATCCGGTTTTTAGAGCTGCCCTGTAATCGATGTGCCCAGTACTCTTGGATATATTAACGCTTTGGCGATGCTTTCAGGTTTGGCATCTCCGCATAGAAAATTTTCAAGACATACTAGAAAAGGGTTGATATTAAACTCTGAGGGTTTTTCTAGTTTTTGTGTGTTTTTGATGTGATTGATCGCAAAAAACGGGTGTTTAGAGATTGAACTGTTGGAGATTGTGGCGATATCATCAAAAATCTTGACGGCGGCGGGTAAACCTGTCATAGATGCGTTATCGTTTGACGATGACGCTCATTTTATATAGTACAGAGCTTTTTTAAAGGTTGTCTTGCTAAACAGCTAAGACCGTGAGCTTAGAAAATTCACCTTTCCTCTCAGAAGTTCAGTTTTATTGAACAGTTTTCAAAAATCGAACGCGATAATGCATTTGGCTGCGAAATAACGTTTGCCATCTGCTTTTAATAACTTTGCAGTGAAAGGAATATAAATCATGCAAGACCAAAAAACAGGAACAGTAAAATGGTTTAACGATCAAAAAGGCTTTGGTTTTATCCAGCCCGATAACGGCAGTACAGATGTGTTTGTACATATCAGCGCCATAGAGCGTGCTGGTATGCGCACTTTAAAGGAAGGGCAGAAGATAAGTTTTGATGTTCAGCGCGATCCTAAAAAAGGAAAAGAAAGCGCAGCCAACCTTAAAGAAGCGGTCTAATCATATGAGTTCAAATACAATAGAAAAAGTTTTGTCTCCTAAGCCCATTCAGGCTGGTGATTATGGAAAGGCTACCGCTCAAACAGGCGATAAGCAAGCTGAAAGTACCAATACAGATGGCCGTAAGGTTCTCTCTCTTTGGAAATGCTAAAGCTATATGCCCTGCACGAGTTTTTTTCGTGCAGCGGCTTTCATGAACAGAAAGAATAAATAATTATGAAAGATTTTGAAGGCTTTGGCCTATCCCTTGCGCTGAGTAAATCTCTGGCGCAAATGAAATATATAACGCCTACGCAAATACAGGCGCAGGCCATACCATACGCTTTGGAAGGCCATGACGTTCTGGGCTCAGCCCAGACAGGTACAGGAAAAACGGCCGCTTTTGCTATACCTCTTATTGAGCGGCTTTTGACAAATCCGCGGGGGAGCGCTCTCGTCTTGACGCCAACGCGAGAGCTGGGCAATCAGGTCATGAACATTATGCACCAATTATCAGGCTCTACAAGCAAGATTAAAACGGCCTTTATCATTGGTGGTGAGCCAATGGGAAAACAACTTAGGCAACTTCGTGCTCGGCCGCGGCTAATTGTAGGAACTCCGGGGCGGATTAACGACCATCTGGAGCGTGGTTCTATGATGCTCCATGATGCAAATTTTCTTGTTTTAGATGAAATGGATCGCATGCTGGATATGGGTTTTTCCGTTCAGCTTGAGAAGATTTTTAAATATATGCCCGCACAGCGTCAGACTTTAATGTTTTCTGCGACTTTGCCAAACAACATCTTGAAGCTGGCTCAGAAATATCTGAACAATCCGAAGCGCGTGGCGATAGGGCAGACAAATGCTGTAGCAAAGAATATCAAACAGGAAATACTCCGTATCGAGCAGGATAAAAAATATGAAGAGCTTCTTCTTCAACTTCATGATCGTAACGGCTCTGTTCTGGTTTTTGTAAAAACAAAGCATGGTGCGGACAAGATGGCTAAAAGGCTGCGCCGGGATGGTTTTACTTCGGAAGCGTTGCATGGAGATTTGCGCCAGAATAAGCGGGATAAGGTCATGCAGAATTTTCGGATTCAGAATTTCCGCATCCTGATTGCAACAGATATTGCTGCGCGTGGACTGGATGTTCCGCATATCGGGCATGTGGTTAATTTTGATTTGCCGCAAGTGGCCGAAGACTTTATTCACCGCATCGGGCGCACAGCCAGAGCCGGAGCGCAAGGCTCGGTCATAAGCTTTATTTCCAATCAGGACGGTCGTAAGTGGCATGCCATTGATCGTTTGTTAAACCCCAGTGCTGTTAATGATGAAAAGCGTTGTGATCGAAATGGGCGTTTGGAAAATCAAGGCAAAAAGAAATTTAAAAGCAAGAAACCCTTTCATAGAGGAAAGAAAAGAGCGGTATAGTTCCGGAATCTTAGAGCACCCACAATAATTGAACATCATTGAAAGGCAGTAAAAATGCAAACCAGAGATATTATGGGTCAAGAGGTTGTTGTTTGCGGGGAGAATAAAATGATATTCAGGAAAAAGCATATAATTTGTCTCATGCTGGTTGTTTTTCTGGTGGGAGTATTTTGTCCGGCGGCGAATGCAAGAAGTAGCAAAGAGTTTGTATTTTTGCTCCGTTTTTTTGACTTGAACGAACAGGCGTATGCGTATCACCGCCATTGTTTAAGTCAGACAGAGCGGATTAATGCAACTTTTTTAAGAACCCTTGAACTTGTTGCTGATGAGCTTTTTGCCGAGGGCAGGAAAGTTGATCCAAATGTTGATCCAGAGCGAATTAAAGCTAAAATTCTAGAGCGACGCTATAATCTTCAGTATGAATTTGATCGTGCTAATATGAAAGAAGGATGCTCTGCAAAATATAAGCAAGGGTCGCAGGCGCATTACGAAGAGTTTAGTCGCTATAGTGAAGAAGAAATTCTTAGGTTTGTTGATGAACAAACTGGTGGTTAAGGTGTGTATTTATCTGATACAGAAAGTGCATGTAAGAACACTAAATATACAAACCCGAAGTTCAAATCATCTTTAAAACTCTCAGATGCTTAGGGGGTATATACCGGAGACATGGTATACATTTTATACTTGAGACATGGTATATAGGGCAGCTCTAAAAACCGGATACATTTCCTTTGCCTGTCATAAAAGCGCGGTTTAGCGGGGGCCAGTTTTTTTCACGTATCTGACTATTTTTTCGGCTCCTTCATTCCATAATCCATTACTTTAGGCGCTATACGGGCGAGGGTTGTCCGCATCTCTGGCCGGTGCGGAGCAGG
>JBKHBN010000001.1:0-239063 GCA_046542355.1 Alphaproteobacteria bacterium
AGTGTTACCTATGTCTCCGGTATAATCTGTTACCCATGTCTCCGGTATGGACCCTATCTAAAGGTGGTGGGCCAGGCCGGATTTGAACCAGCGACCAATCCGTTATGAGCGGACTGCTCTAACCAACTGAGCTACTGGCCCACGCTTAGAAAAGCTTTTATGGCGTATATTCGATAGAATATCAACATCTTTTCTAAACTGTGTCTAGAGCAGCCCTGCTCTTTTTGGTATAGAAGAACAAGCTATCTGCAAACAAAACCAACCTCAGGAAGAAAAAATGACAAGCCAGCCCCGATCCCAGCCCCAATCTAAGCATATCTCCTTGTTCAATCCCTACCTAACGCGTAAACGTAAAACCACTTTGGAAATCCACTGCGTTACAAAAAACACATGCAAAGAGGCACTCGCAAAACTGGACAAGAACCTGAAATCCATGGCCAAAGAGCAAGGCTTTGAAGGCAAAAGCGGTCAAATATTAATCATTCGCTCCGAGCAGGGAATAGCCATCTCCATTCTGGCTGGAACCAATGAAAACCCGACATACGAAGACGGCGCAAAAATCCATGATGCCATTAAAAGCGCATTTTCTAAAGACACGCTGGATAAAACCGGCTTCACCTTTTCCGAAGACAACACAATCACACAAGACGCGCTTGAGCGTTTATGCATCGGCTGGGGCTGGGCAGCATATGAATTCACCCCCTACAAAAATGACAAACAAGAAGAAAACAAGAAATCTCCGGCGCTCATCTTACCCAAAAGTATTAATAAAAAACGCGTACAGACATGCGTTGAAAGCGTTGCCCTGATCCGCGACCTTGTAAACACACCGGCCAATGACATGGGGCCAGATGAATTAGAGGAAACCGTAAAATTCCTGTGTAAAACACATGACATCAACACTCTTAAAATCATCAAAGACAAAAGCCTGCTATCTAAAAACTTTCCGATGATCTACGACGTTGGCAAAGGCTCTGCCCGCCGCCCGCGCCTGCTGGACTTCACATGGGGCAAAGCCAAAGACCCCAGACTGACCCTTGTTGGCAAAGGGGTTTGCTTCGATACCGGTGGTCTGGATATCAAACCATCGCAATTCATGCTCACAATGAAAAAAGATATGGGCGGGGCGGCTCACGTTCTGGCTCTGGCCCACATGATTATCAGCCTGAAGCTTCCCGTGCGGCTGCGCGTACTGGTTCCAACAGTAGAAAATTCAATTTCCGGAGAATGTTACCGCCCCGGTGATATCCTGCAAAGCCGCAAAGGCTCCACCGTCGAAGTCGGCAATACAGACGCAGAAGGACGTTTAATCCTTGCAGATTCCCTCACCTATGCCTGCGAGGAAGAACCGGATTTGCTGATCGATTTTGCAACCCTGACCGGAGCAGCGCGCGTTGCTCTGGGGCATGACCTGCCTGCACTGTTTGCAACCAGCGAGGAAACGGCCCTAAACCTTCAACAAACATCCAGCAAACCGGAAACAGACGACCCCCTATGGAATATGCCCCTGTGGGAGCCATACAAAAAAGAGCTCAAAAGCCCCATAGCCGATATCTCCAGCACAGGCGGCAAAGCCGGAGCCATCACCGCAGCACTATTCCTCAACCACTTCATAGAACTGGAGGAGAAAAAAACACCCGAATGGATTCACCTTGACATCTTTGCATGGGAAGCCACCGGAAAGTCAGGAAAACCCAAAGGCGGAGCTGATACAGGAATGCGCGCTGTGTATAATTATCTGGAAAACAGATACAAAAAGGCGGGATAAAACTGAAGAACCATTCTACAAACGCCCCTACAACCGCCCAAAAAGATCACGCGCAAATACATGCAGCGTATCATCACGAGCGCCCATAACAACCACGCGATCTCCTGCCAGCGCATGAGAGATGATAAACGTCCCCACCTCATCACGCGTTGCAAACCACCGCGCATCAACGCCCGCCTTTGCTAAATCATCAACAATGTGCTGTGCGGTAACAGAACGATCCACAGTGCCTCCGGCATAATAAACCTCCGGCATTAACAAAATATCATCCCGATCAAGATAGCGAGCAAAAGACTCCACAATCTCCTGTCCCATCAAGCGCAATGGGCCAAAACCATGCGGCTGGAACATAACAATCAAACGCCCTGAAAATTCTTTTAAGGCTTGCAAAGACGCAGAGATCTTATCTGGATTATGCGCAAAATCATCAAGCACCGTTACCCCGCGCGCAGTAACGCCCACACGCTCCATACGCCGGTGAATACCCTGAAAACTCTGCAAGGCCTGAATAGAATCCTCGATCTCATAGCCCAGCGCCCCGCACACACCCAAAGCACCCAGCGCATTTTCAACATTATAGCGCCCCGCAACAGACAACCGCACGTCATAAGAGCGCCCATCATAATCCAGAGTAAAATCAATGCCCTGCGTTTGAGGCTGCAACGCCCGCGCCCGAAGCGTAACATCTATATCACATTCAATCCCGTAGCTAACAACCGGAACTTCTGCATACGCGGCACAAAGCCGCATGACCCGCGGCTGCTCCGCATTCACAACCACGCTTCGAGAGGCACGCCCAAGATACGCACCAAAAAGCGCTTCCAGCTCCTCCATGGATTTGTGATCTAAAGCAACATTATGAAGCAGCGCAACAGAAGGATTATAATGCGCAATCGACCCATCACTTTCATCCATCTCGGCAACAAACAAATCCGATTGCCCGCAGCGCACGCCTGAAAACCGATCATGCTCATGATCACGCAGCGCCAAAATCTCGCCACCATTCACAAAACTGAGATCATGCCCCAAAGCCATCAACGCCGTAGCGATCATTCCGGTTGTTGTCGATTTTCCGCTTGTTCCCGCCACAGCAACCCCGACCTGCGCCGCATTAAACAGCTCGGCCAGTAACGCCCCTCGTTTTACAATCGGGATACTCCGCTCAAGCGCAGCCTTAACATCGGGAATTGTCTCTTCAATAGCACTGGAGACAACCAGACGATCAACGAAGTTTTCTACAAAACCCGAACCATCTTGCGGATAAAGCACAATACCCAGCGCCTCAAGGGCCTTGAATTTATCAGGAGTCTTGCCCTGATCATACGAACGATCAGACCCGTAAACACGCACCCCCGAACGCGCCAGAAACACAGCCAAAGGCATCATACCGCTGCCGCCAATGCCACAGAAAAAAAGAGATGCATCAGCCATAACAAACCACCCCTGACACAAGAAAGAAAAGTAATTACTGACCAGGAACCAGTGAAACCGGTGCACCATCAGCAGAATCATCACCTCCCGCAGAAGGAGAAATAACATTCATATCAACAGCCCCACCAGCGGACATATCTTCACCAAGCGCATTACCAGACCCCTCAGACGCACGTGTCTCCTGATCACCCAGAACTTGCGGTGTATCCAAAGCCGGAACGCTGGCTTCATTATCAACGGGCTGCATATTCTCCGGAACGCTCCCCCCAGAACCCATTGGCTCTGTTTCACCACTCATATCACGATCAACACGCGGCGCCAGATCTGCTGAAACCCCCGTTTTATCGTCTTGCATTCCGTTCTTGGATGCCCCTTCAGATACAAGCGCAGCGTCATCATCCAAAAAGGCAGGCTCTTGTGCATACCGCTGCTCATCAAAATCTGAAGAAGAAACATCTTCAAACGACTCCCCGCGACGAAGTAATTTATTCTCTTTCCTGTTTCTATCACTGTTCAACCGCGGCTCATAAGGACGAAACTCTTCAAGATCATAACTTTCCGGCTGCCGAACATCAGGATTATTATGCTTTGGCGCAGGAAACGGCTCCAAAGATTCTTGAGAAAAATCTATTGCAATGACATCAGGATAAGACATCAGGGAATTAGACGCATAATCCCAGGCCGCGCCTACAGGCGACCCCCACACGGCCACTTCTTCGACTCTGGGAAGGATCTCAAGATCAATGCGGCGATTACCCGGCGCATGACACTCCACCCGCATCGGTTTTTCAGACTTTTTAATATTAACCGTCTGCGGCGGCCATACTTGATATTTTATCTTGTTCGCATACACATAACATTTTGCATCCTGCGCATCAGGAGATAAAAACGTAATATTCTGGTGCGATCCCTCCGTCATATAGGCGCACGCCCCCAATAACAGAGCCGACGACAGAAAAACACACCGAGACGCAGAAGATAAAAAACGCATAACACTAAAACCCTTAATTTAGAAAAACACCCCGCAAAAGAGTCTAGCCAAAGGATTCACATAAAACAACAAGATCAAGCCATTTTCCCGAAACTAAGCCACAGCTTTTTCTAACAAGCGCTTGTTTATGATTAAGAGACAGAAAAACGCAAAGCATCATCGCTCACATCAACCTTCACAACCGAATCCACGCCAACCTCACCGGACAGTAAAAGCCCTGCCAGCTTGTTTTGCAGCGCTGTTTGTATAACCCGCTTAAGCGGCCTTGCCCCATACACTGGATCATACCCCTGATCGGCAATCCACGCCCGCGCATCATCAGAAAGCTCCAATGTAACGCTCTGAGCAGCAAGCAACCGGTGCAAATAGCCAAGCTGAATATCAACAATGCCTTTAATATCCTCACGGCTCAAACGGCTAAAGAGCAACACCTCATCAATCCGGTTCAAAAACTCAGGACGGAAAGCAGAACGCACAACCTCCATCACCGGCTCACGCACCGCATTGACATCCTCTCCCTCCTTCTGGGAAACAAGAAACTCACTGCCCAGATTAGACGTCATAATCAAAACCGTATTGCTAAAATCAACCGTGCGCCCCTGCCCATCGGTCAAGCGCCCGTCATCAAGCACCTGCAAAAGAACGTTAAACACATCAGGATGCGCCTTTTCTATCTCATCAAACAGCACCACCTGATACGGCCTGCGCCGCACAGCCTCGCTCAAAGCGCCGCCCTCTTCATAACCGACATATCCCGGAGGCGCTCCGATCATACGCGCAACAGAATGCTTCTCCATATACTCGGACATATCAATGCGCACCAGTGCCTGCTCATCATCAAAAAGAAACTCAGCCAGAGCTTTGGTCAGCTCGGTTTTACCAACACCGGTAGGGCCAAGAAACAAAAACGAGCCAATCGGTCTGCGATGATCTTGCAAGCCTGCACGCGAGCGACGAATAGCATTGGCCACCGCATTCACGGCCTGACCTTGCCCGACAACGCGCTGACTGAGCTTTTCTTCCATGGATAAAAGCTTTTCCCGCTCTCCTTCCATCATTTTATCAACCGGAATACCCGTCCACTTGCTCACAACATAAGCAATATCATCAGACGTCACCTCCTCATTAATCAAACTGCTTGCAGACCCGTCATGCTCCGATACATCGGCAATTTTAGCCTCAAGATCAGGAATAACCGAATATTTAATCTCACTGGCTTTAGCCCAGTCATTTTCCCGTTCAGCGCGCTCCAGAGCAATACGTGCCTTATCCAGCGCCTCCGTGTAACGTTGCCCCGCGCTTAATTTTTCTTTCTCCGCCTTCCATTGCGAAGTCAAATCAGCCGAACGCGATTCAAGCTCATCAAGCTCCCCTTCCAAAGCCTTAAGCCGCTCTTTAGAGGCTTTATCCTTTTCCTTCTTCAAAGCCTCGCGCTCGATTTTGAGCTGTACAATGCGCCGATCAAGCTCATCTATATCCTCCGGTTTGCTATCAACCTGCATCCGCAAACGCGATGACGCTTCATCGACAAGATCAATCGCCTTATCCGGCAAGAAGCGATCTGTAATATAGCGATTAGACAAGGTCGCAGCCGAAACAATCGCCGCATCCGTAATACGCACCCCATGATGCAGCTCGTATTTTTCCTTCAACCCCCGCAAAATAGAGATTGTGTCTTCTACAGTTGGCTCGGAAACAAACACCGTCTGATAACGCCGCGCCAAAGCCGCATCCTTTTCAATGTGCTTGCGATATTCATCAAGCGTGGTCGCACCTACCATATGCAACTCACCACGCGCCAAAGCAGGCTTGAGCATATTAGAGGCATCCATTGCACCATCAGCCTTGCCCGCCCCAACCAGCGTATGCAACTCATCTAAAAACAAGACAATCTCACCCTCAGCCGCCGATATCTCGTCAATCACAGCCTTCAAGCGCTCCTCAAACTCCCCGCGATATTTCGCACCGGCCAAGAGCGCCCCCAGATCAAGAGACATCAACCGCTTATCCCGCAAAGCCTCAGGCACATCCCCATTGACTATGCGCTGCGCCAACCCTTCGACAATAGCCGTCTTCCCGACACCCGGATCACCAATAAGCACAGGATTATTCTTCGTGCGCCGTGATAAAACCTGCACCGTGCGGCGGATTTCCTCATCTCGCCCGATAATCGGATCAAGCTTGCCGTTGCGCGCATCCTCGGTAAGATCTCGAGCATACTTGGACAAAGCATCAAACTGATCCTCAGCCCCTGCACTATCAGCCGTGCGCCCCTTGCGCATGTCATTAATCGCACGATTAAGACCGGTATCATCAAGATGCGCATCTTTCATAAGACCGGAGATCTCGGAGCGTTTTGCCAAAATCATAGCCTGCAAGACTCGCTCGGTTGTGATAAAACGATCACCGGCTTTTTGAGCGATCTCCTCTGCATTAGCAAAAATCTTGGCCAAATCACTCGATAAACGCAAAGCCCCCGCGCCCGTTCCTTCAACAGATGGAAACTTGGCAATGGCGCCATCAACAGAGGCCTTCAAAAGCGCCACATCTCCACCCGCAGCGCGAATAATCTTGCCCGCCAGACCCTCTTGGTCATCCAGCATCACCTTCAATAAATGCTCAGGCTCCAAAGATTGATGAGAATGACGCATGGCAAGTGTTTGCGCCTGCTGTAACATGCTTTTGGTTTTTTCTGTAAATTTATCAAAA
The DNA here is from genome assembly GCA_046542355.1 of Alphaproteobacteria bacterium. Taxonomy (GTDB): domain Bacteria; phylum Pseudomonadota; class Alphaproteobacteria; order Micavibrionales; family Micavibrionaceae; genus UBA1672. The sequence continues at coordinate 6,900 of JBKHBN010000001.1, forward strand.
TCCATCTTTATTCCTATTTAAGGTCTCTATTCATAATATCTTAAACGCCAGACTTACAATTTAACGCCGCAAACCTTTCAAATCAACTCCCGAGACAAACAGAACAAAAACAGCAAAAAGGCGGCAAATCTGCCGCCTTATGCCCACATATCAACACACACACATAAATTCTTCTACCCCACTGCCTCTGTATCTTCACTGCGCACCTTCTCCGCAGGCGCAGCGACAATGCTTTTTGGCAATGCAAGATCCTGATCCTCACGCTTGGCACGCACAGAAGGCTTACGTTCGTTCTGCGTATCCGGATCAGCCTGCCCGACATTACCATTGGCAGAGCTTTTTCCTAAAATCTTGGACGCATCAAACTTGCCGTTATTCTCATTAATAATGCGAATATAATGCTCGGCATGCTGAAAGTAATTCTCTGCAACAATACTGTCTCCTGCAGAATGAGCATCCTTTGCAAGAGCCAGATATTTCTCTGCCACCTGATGTGCCGTACCGCGGATACGAACATCGGGTCCATTACTATCATACACTTGCGCCCTTGGTTGATTACTCCGCCGCGAGTTATTACGGCTTCTTTGTCGTCTACTCGATGTCCCGTGTCTCATATTTCAAATTCCGTACATTATAAATTATACACAACCAACACTCTCACCATACATCACAAATGCAGGTCAAAAACACTAAGGCGTCATAGTTTTTGTATAGTTAAACACAATATATTGCAGTCTTTGTTTACGTGACCTCTTATACCGCGTAGGTGTTGCCCTGAACAATTTCAAGGTACATCCAACACCATTTTTCAATCAAGGCGTATCGATAAAAATTTTCTATTTATCCCCACAAGAGATTTCCACAACCCGCGGATTCCCTGCCAAGTCGGTATGAACGGTGCGTAGCGCAAATCCATGCTCTTCGCTGAGTCGCATCACATCATCCTGCTGATCATAACCAATTTCACACAACGCGATTCCGCGAGAAGAAAGATACTTTTTTAAACCGGAAAAAATTATCTTGTACGCATCCAGCCCATCGGCTCCACCATCAAGGCTCAGAATCGGGTCATGATTCCGCACTGCGGCAGACAAACCAGACACCTTATGATTCGCGATATACGGGGGATTCGAAACAATCAGGTCAAACTTTTGCTGCACCTTATATGCGCCCTGATCTACGCCATCATCCGCAGCACATGACACGACCTGACCCGTATCAAGAGCATCCCACCACGAGCCATGCACAAACACAGCGCGCTGCGCACAATCATTTTGCTGCGCATTATAGCAAGCCATATCCAAAGCACCGGCAGAAAGATCTACGCCCACGCCCTGCGCTGCAACAAATTCACAAAGCAAAGAAATCAAAATACACCCCGAACCAGTTCCAAGATCCAGAATATGTGCCGGAGGCTGATCCTTGGAAAAACGTTGCAAAGCCAGCTCAATAATCAACTCCGTATCCGGGCGCGGATCAAGCGTATCAGGCGATAACGCAAACTCCAGCCCCCAAAACCCCCTTTTATTATAAATGCGGGATAAAGGAACGCCGCCAAGACGCTCGGCAACATCACGCCGCATAGCATCATAACGGACAGGAGAAACGACAATCTCCTCGCCCTTCGCAACGATATCAGACCATTCATAACCACAGCGCTCGGCAATGATAAAACGCGCCTCCAGCGCCGGCATCTCTATACCGCCCCCCGCAAGCAATTCTTTCATCTCCGAATATACGGCCTTCAAAAACATTATTAGAGACACAACCTTATAATCTTGTTCTACAGCTTCCGATGATAACACAAAGCAATCAAGATCCAAGCCGGTAACGCAATGCCCTACGGTGACGGATCATCCGCAGAATGACCATCCATAAAAAACTCATAATCCAGCGCGCCGGTTCTTTGTTCGGCAGGAAGTTCAAGCTCTGCTAAAAACATATCCCGTTCATCAGTATTAACAATCCGATCAACTATGGCATGCTTTATTTGATCAAACCCGCTCACCGAATATGAAGACAACTCTGATGATAATCTCATATCCTCATAATCACCAGTACGGCCATCTATACCAGCCTCTAAATAATTAATCGCATCAGGCATAGCCGCCTCTATAAAATCAAGATAATTCCTGATAGCAACCGCATCACCATAGGGCAAAGAATCCGCCCTAAATACATGCGACTCTAAGATCAAGATCTGCCGCAACATCGTATGGGAAACAGTGCGCATCTGGTCTGGATGACCTTTGCGCAAACCAACCAGCTCACTCGTAAACTCTTCTCTATTTGTAGCAATCATATTTGCCAAATCAGGACTAACACGATGATCAAACCTCTCCTCTGCCTCTCCCATAGCCTCTGACAAATCAACGCTCGTACTACATACTCCTTTTACTTAAGTTAAATTAAGTCTAAAAAAATCAAGCCGGAGAAAGCGCAGAAGCAACAGTCGTATTATGACAAGGAAAATACTCTGTAAAAAAAGTAGCACTTTCTTCTGCATCCCCAATCTTATCCGCTAACCAGTTAATAAAAGCACCGGTATTGGTAGCATTAAATCTTTCCCTTAATCCTGGCAAAATCACCCAATGTGCAAAATGTTCGCCCTCCTTCCTCTTTAAATACAGAACCCTCTCCATATCATCTACTGTTTCTGCCATCAAACCATGATACTCCGCTACAGCAACCGCCTCATCAAAAGAAAAAAGGGACTGTGCTCCAACACATGTTCTCAATCGTTTAAGGTGTCCAGATATCATCTCGGAAGTCACTAAGATCTCCCCTTCATCCTTTGGATTAGAATGCGGACAAAGCTCCTCTCTCAGCCTATCAAGCAGTTCTATTACTCCAAGACCCACGCCATTTACATCTGGCTCCTCATTTGCTTCCGCCGTCTTGGCTCTAAGCCTTGCTGTTCCCAATACTTCCTCACGTGACATAATCCTCACTCCTTTTACTTAAGTTAAATTAAATCTAAAAAAATCAACTCTCAAGATGCGCCAGCGCCGCTGCCTGATCCTCGGCAATCAACGCATCAATCACCTCATCAAGCGCCTCACCGGCAATCACCTCGTCAAGTTTGTACAACGTAAAATTAATACGATGATCCGTCAGCCGCCCTTGCGGAAAATTATAGGTACGAATACGCTCGGAGCGATCCCCCGAACCAACTTGAGACTTACGATCCTGCGCCCGTTCATCAGCCAACTGCTGACGCTGCAAATCATAAAGCCGCGTGCGTAAAACCTTCATCGCTTTATCCCGGTTTTTATGCTGAGAGCGCTCCTCTTGCATCTCAACCACCAGCCCCGTAGGCAAATGCGTTATGCGCACGGCACTATCAGTCGTATTCACGTGCTGCCCACCGGCTCCTTGTGAGCGATAAGTATCAATGCGCAAATCTCTGGCTGTATCAATCTCGACATCGACATCCTCGGCCTCAGGCAGCACCGCCACCGTTGCCGCCGATGTATGCACGCGCCCTTGCGTTTCGGTTTTGGGAACGCGCTGCACACGATGCACGCCCGATTCAAATTTCAACTTGGAAAAAACATGAGAACCGGAAATCTCTGCCACGACTTCCTTATACCCGCCAATCGCATTCTCTGATGCCTCAACCACTTCAAAACGCCAGCCCATCTTTGCGGCGTAACCCTTGTACATCCCGCACAGATCAGCCGCAAATAAAGCCGCCTCATCCCCGCCTGTGCCAGCTCGAATCTCCAAAATTGCATTCTTCTTATCCGCCTCATCCTTGGGAATAAGAACAAGCTGCACCTGATGCTCAAGGTCAGGAATTTTTTCCTCTAGCGCATAAAGCTCCTCTGCGGCCATCGCCTTCATCTCGGGATCTTGCAACATCTCTTCAAGATCAGCTTTCTCCGACAATGCCGCATCCAAAGCGTCAATCACCTCAACCACAGGCGTCAGCTCTGCATATTCAACCGAAAGCTTTGTAAACTCATCGCCGCTCAAGTCTCCAGCAGACATCAACGCCGCCAGTTCCTCATAACGCGCGCGTATAGCGTGAAGTTTCGCTTGCATGGACATATATATCTAACCTGTAAAAAAATAAGCGCCTTTCACGCCATACCCGTCAACTTACTAAAACACTCCTAATATCTATCCATTTCTGGACAAAAACACAACGGGCGAAAATAATGCACATTCGCACTAAGCACATTCTAAAGCAGAAGCAGGAACTTCGGCATCACCCTTCACCGTCTGACCCTGCTTCAAATGTGTAACCTCAAAGAGAACACGCCCCGGTCTGGCAGTTTTATGATAACTTTCTCTATGTGCACGAAATTGCTTTTCATCTGTAGGTGAAAGATTTTTACAAAGATGACCATACATTTGATCAACCAGACGATCAGCACGCACCCATAATCTATAAATATCATTTTTAGGTGCTCTTGCCAAACGCACCTCATCAACAGGCTCATCAATATTAACACCAAAGCCCCGGGCGATATAATCAACATAAGCATGCTGATAATCCACAGCTCGCATCAGCAATATAGCCCGAGAATAAGACAAAGGTGCCCTCTTTAACTTGCCTGCAAAAGGAGGAAATAAACCGCTCAGAGAAAAAGGATCCCCAGCTTGATCAAACCGATCAGCAATCGCCCCAATCTTACCGACAGCCTCCTGAACACGCTCCAGCGCAACACCAGCTTCATCACCGTTCTCAGCCACCCAGAATGTATCAGCTGGCACAGCAGAAAATTCCACTGCCGCCTGAGCCAACATCAACAAATCTTGAGCAAAAGGCATATCGTCACAGGCAGCTTCTCCAGCCATAGCAGAACCACCAGAAAAACTTAGACCTGACATCTTTCTATGCCCTCCTGCTATAGATTATACAACCCCGGGGGTGCACGCGAAGGACGCCCCATTACCTAAGGAATTAAACTCTTGGCGGCCTGGCCTAACATCTTTAGGAAATTTAAGCCTACCATCAAGAAAATCTGCAGCCTGCTCCCCTGGAAGGCATGCTGACAAATCCTTCGCTATCTGACCCATTGCTTCATTCACCCGAACCACAAGAGAATCAGTATCTAATGCCTCAAGAGCATCAGGATTAAGACCAAGCTTCCTTGCGGCATGATCAACGCCGGCATGAATAAAATCAGCACAATTGATGAGCGCCGCAGCGTCTTCAGGCGATAATTGATCCCGATCCTCAATATAATCTAAAACCTTACCAAGATAATCCTGTGCATCATTCAAAAACCTTTCCCCTTGCTCTTTAGCAGATCGACCGCCACAAGCAGCCTTCAGAGATATAACCTGATCTCGCATCCTCTCTCTCAACTTCTGAACGAATGCATGACTGCTTTCACCACATCCCTCTCCTGCACCACCAAACGCACCACCACATGTTTTCATAATCAAATACTCCTCTTACACAATTAAAAAACTTCGCCCTGATAAAAAAAATTAGCACCGCCCTTATAGTATGGTGTTTAAATATTTGTCAAATTTGAAAAATTGTGAAAGATATGTTTAATCATCCTGAACAGAAAAATCCTCTTCAGCAGCTTCAACAGATGCATCGGAATCTTCAACAAAATCAAGCGTCTTGAGATAAGTCGTATTCAGCGGAATGCCGCGGCGCACATCACCATCCTTGCCCAGTGGTTTTAAAACGCGCCCTTCAACAACTATTTCAACATTGGCAGCATTCCCCAAGGACATACTCAACCCCGGACTATCAGGCACAAAATACTCATCGCCCGCCTCCAGAACCCGCGAAACAAAAATACCCCCCTCATCATTTTTAATCTCGACCCAGCTTTCTCCAATAATCCTGAGAATAACGCCTTCTTTTTGAACCTCACCCGCCATATCCTCTACAGCAGGCTCAGCAACCACGCCATTATCCAGATCATCAGCGCCAACTGACAAACGCCCCGCCGCATCCTGAAACGGCATATCTACGCTATTTGTCAAAATCTCCTCATTAACATACGTTTCAATATGTTCAGGCAAGGAGACAATACTTTGCACAACGGAACGATCTGGCCTGTTAAAATAATGCCACGCAAACATAAAAACCGAAGAGGCAATCAAGGTAAGGCTAACCAGCCACACCGCAGGGGTTTTTGTTTCAGACGCCGGCACAGGAAATGACAAAGCATCCTGTCCCTGCCCGTCCATATATTGCGCCTTGAACAAATAAACGATCCGATCACCATCAAGGCCAAGATATTCAGCATAGCTGCGCACAAAGCCTATCGCATAGACCCGCCCGGGCAAAACAGAAAAATCACCCCGCTCAATCGCATCAATTTGGGAACCGCGAATACGCAACGTGCGCTCAACATCAAGAATACTCTTGCCGTAAAACTCACGCACACGCCGCAAAGCCTCACCGACATCTGTTTCGGCAAGCTCTTCAAGCGCACTAAGCGATACCTTCTCTTCCATAGAAAAGATCATACGATATTTTTATTCGACTTGCCAGAACTCTCAAGCGCCAGAAACACTCAATCCTCACCCTCGGCCAGCTCATACGCCGCATGGAGCGTGCGCACCGCCAGCTCAGTATAATCACTGTGAATAAGAACACTGACCTTGATCTCCGATGTAGAGATAACCTGAATATTGATCCCTTTATCAGCCAAAGCCTTAAACATCTTGTTGGCAACACCCGAATGAGAACGCATCCCTACACCAACAACTGATATCTTGGAAACATTTTCATCTGTCACAATCTCCTTATAGGAAACCGTTACTTTTTCCTCAATCGTCTTTAACGCTAGGGCCAACTGGGTCTTTTCAAGCGTAAACGTCAAATCCGTCAGCCCGTCATTCGCGATATTCTTGACAATCATATCAACATTAATGCCCGCCTTGGCCAAAGGCCCGAATATCTGCGTTGCCATACCCGGCACATCTTCAAGGCCGATAATTGTGACTTTAGCTTCATCCAGCCTGTGCGCTATTCCTGATACAATTTCCTGTTCCACTATGTTCTCCTCTGCAACAACCAATGTCCCTTTCAATGCACTGCCAAGCTCTTCATCAAAGCTGGACAACACCTGAATTGGAACTTTACTCTTTGCGCCCATCTCAACCGAACGGGTCTGCAAAACCTTACTTCCCAGCGAAGCAAGCTCCATCATCTCCTCATAGGCAATTCTATCAATTTTGCGCGCTTCAGGCACCAAACGTGGATCTGCCGTGTAAACACCATCCACATCCGTATAAATATCGCAGCGATCCGCATTCAGCGCCGAAGCCAGCGCCACAGCAGACGTATCCGATCCGCCGCGTCCCAGCGTTGTAATGCGCCCCTCATCACTAACGCCCTGAAAACCGGGAACAACAGCAACCCCGCCATCATCCAGATACGCATGAAGCTCGCGCGTATCAATCGATTCAATGCGCGCCTTCCCATATACATCATTGGTACGAACAGGCAACTGCCAGCCAAGCCATGAGCGCGCATTCACACCGCGCTTTTGCAAGGCAATCGCCATCAACCCGGAGGTGATCTGCTCGCCTGCCGAAACAACCGTGTCATACTCACGCATATCATGAACCTGACTGATTTGTGTACAATAGCCAACCAGACGATTCGTAACACCGGACATCGCCGAAACCACCACAGCCACCTTGTTACCGGCCTGCATTTCACAAACAACCTTATCGGCAACACGGTCTATATGATCAGGATCCGCAAGCGACGTCCCGCCAAACTTCATTACAATAATTCCCATGCCCTAATCTTCTGCCCTATGATTTATTGTCTTATGAGACGAATACGACTATCCTTACCTACCCGCAAATAAAAAATCAAAGAAATTTACAGGATTTTCATGAACACCAGCACTGAAAACAACACAAGCATCGACCAGGAAGAAATTAAACACTTCACAAAAGACGCAAGTCAATGGTGGAATCCAGACGGCCCCTTCAAGCCTCTGCACAAACTAAACCCCGTGCGTCTCTCGTTCATAACAGAGCAAATAACCACATATTTCAAACGCAAATCCGACACCAAAGATGCACTCGAAGGGCTTGATATTCTCGATATCGGCTGCGGAGGAGGACTAATATGCGAACCACTGGCCAAGCTAAAAGCAAACATCACAGGTCTGGACGCAGATCCAACGGCTATAGACACCGCAACCAGACACGCCAGACAAAGCCAACTGGACATCACTTATCTAAACGAAGATCTCAAAAACATACAACAGCAATACGACGTTGTGCTGGCGCTGGAGGTCATTGAACACGTTACGGATATATCCTTGTTCATAAAACAATGCGCAAACGCACTAAAACCGGAAGGTATTCTAATCATATCAACAATAAACCGCACCGCAAAATCCTTTGCACTCGGAATCATAGCCGCAGAATACATCCTTCGCTGGGTCCCCAAAGGAACCCATTCATGGCACAAATTTGTAAAACCCTCGGAGATCATAAGAGCCGCGCGCACCCACAACATCCAGCCCATAAAAATCAGCGGAATGGTATATAATCCGCTGGCAGATGAATTCACTTTGTCAGATAATAGCGATATAAATTATACTATGAGCCTTGGCAACCAACCCAAAGCATAAAACTAAGCACTTTCTTGTTCACTTTTCAAAGAATCATAGGCTTCTTGCATAACACGCAAGGGAACCGCCAGATAATGACCCGATACGTTACCGCGAGCAAGAATACGCTCGACATCCTCTATAGGATAAATCAGATTTGTCGATAACCTCGGATTCATAAAACAAACAAAGGGATGAGATCCATCACTCCACTTATAAGTCCAGGTAAAAATACTGTCCCTGTTTTGTTTTTCGGTTGCCATCATCCTTCTCCCCAGACTGTAAAAATCTAACTCTCAATTAATATTTTACATAAATAAAGAAAAATTAACAAATTATTAATAAAATCTTAACCTTTAGTATAGTAACGCCACTATTTTCCTAGATAGTGTCGTCACCCTCAAAAAGCCACCATAAAACAAAAAAAACGAGCTGAAAATACATCAACTCGCAAAAAAGAAAATGAAATAAAATATAACGCTTCTAATCAGGCCACCATTGTGCCAAGACCTAGCTGTGCAATAACCGTATCATACGCCCCTTGCATAACTGAACGCGGCACAGGAATAAAGCTATTCTCCTTGTCGCTGCTATCCAGAATAAATTTAAGCTCTTCAATCGTATAAATAACATTGGTACACGCCTTGGGATTTGTAAAACGCACTAAAGGCTGATCCCCGTAAGTCCAATGGTAAGTCCAATACATATTACTAATACGCTTCTGATACTTGTTATTCATGTCTCAATTACCATTATTATGTGAAAACAATTAACTTTATACACCATCTGCGCATAAAAAAGCAAATTTTACGCCAAACTCCCATACACTGTCCAGATGTGAAGGCGATACTACATAGATTTATATGCACTGCAAACACAAATATGACCTTCAAAATAGATTTTTCTTCTTTACTTTTAAGGAGGTGTTTCTTTACAGCTCCTTAGTCTCTGGATAAACGAAATTGTGGATAAAAGGAAAATTCGGTTTCTCCTTGCACCAAACGCAAACTTGTCTCAAACTCTCTTTTCGATAACAAACAAAAAAAATTAAGACATTTATAGACATAAAAATCAAAGAGCATTAACCAGACGATGAAAATTCTTGTCCCCGTTAAGCGTGTAATTGATTACACGGTAAAAGTACGTGTTAAGGCCGACCAAAGCGCTGTAGACACCGAAAATGTCAAAATGGCGATCAATCCTTTTGACGCTCATGCACTGGAAGAAGCCATTTGCCTGAAGGAAAATGGCAAAGCCAGCGAGGTTATAGCACTGAGCATTGGACCGGAAAAGGCACAGGAACAACTGCGCACAGCCATGGCCATGGGCGCCGACCGTTCTATTTTGGTCAAAACAGACAAAGCCATTGACATAGGAGGCCTTCAATCTCTTGATGTCGCAAAAACGCTTCATAAAATCGCTCTAAAAGAACAGCCTGATCTTATATTAATGGGCAAACAATCCATCGACAGCGACTCCAACCAAAGCGCACAAATGCTCTCCGCATTGCTGGGCTGGGCACAAGGCACTTTTGTATCGCGAATCACAATACTTGAAGATGGCCCCGATAGCTTTGAAATCGCCAGAGAAATAGACGGCGGCATAGAAGTACTGCGTTTAAAAGCCCCTGCCGTATTATCGGTTGATCTGCGCTTAAACACGCCACGCTATGCCAAATTACCCGACATTATAAAAGCCAAGCAAAAACCACTGCAGATTATTACGCCGGAAGACCTCAACATCTCATACGATCATCAAAATATTCAGCTATTAAAGGTCACTGAACCCTCTACAAATCGCACCAGTGAAAAAATACCTGATATCGACACATTGATAGACATACTGAAAAACAAAACAAAGGTTATTTGATACAAAAAATGGCAATACTCGTTCTCGCACAACACAACAACAAAACCCTGTCCCCGGCAACGCGCAGCGCCATAACAGCCGCTGCCCGACTAGGGAAAGACATCCACCTCCTGCTTGCCGGATACAACTGCGCGACCTTGGCAAAAAATGCCGGGCAAATAGAACACCTCACAAAAATCCTGCACACTGATGCGCCGCATTTCGAACATGCCCTGGCCGAAGAACTAACCCCGCTCATTGTCAAGCTGGCAGAAAATAGCGATTATAGCCATATTTTAACATCAGCCAGCAGCTTTGGAAAAAACATCCTGCCACGCGTAGCCGCTATTTTGGACATTCCGCAAATCTCCAATGTATCGAAAATCATTGATCCACAGACATTTATTCAACCCGTTTACACCGGCAACGCACTGGCAACAATACAAAGCAACGCCCCATGCACGGCGCTGACCATTCGCACCACACTTTTTGAACAAGCCCCCATGCACGACAAAAAAACAACACCAATCGAAGCTATAGACCCGACACCACCGGTCAATCTAAGCCGCTTCATTCAAAAAGAAACTATAGAAACCGAGCGCCCCGAACTCACAAACGCCAAAATCGTTATTGCCGGTGGGCGTGCTCTTGGCTCAATAGAAAACTTCAAGATGATTGAAACGCTAGCCGATAAACTAGGTGGAGCCGTTGGCGCAACCCGCGCTGCCGTTGATGCGGGCTTCATTCCCAACGATGCGCAAATTGGACAAACAGGAAAAGTGATAGCGCCTGATCTATACATCGCCATAGGCTTATCAGGCGCAATACAACACACATCGGGCATAAAGGACTCAAAAACTATCATTGTCATCAATAACGATGACAAGGCCCCCATTTGTGAAATGGCCGATTATATCCTGACAAAAGACCTCTTCGAAGCCATACCAAAACTGATAGAAAAACTCTGAACAAACAGCTTAAAGCCCGTCATCATCGCTTGCGTCTTTGGGAAACCTGAATACAGGACGGTTCTCATCTCGATCAAAAACCGCGCCTTCGGTTTTGCTATCATCAAGATTTACACCATCCATTACGGCACCGGAAAAATCTGCACCGCGCAAATCACAGCCACTTAAATCAGCATAAGACAAATCAGCCCCTTTAAAAATAGCATCCTTATAGCTTCCTTCAGACATCTTGGCATACCGGAAAACAGCGCCTTCAAAGTTGCATGGATTAAAACGGGATGTCCCCCCCGCACCAAGCATAAGCGCACTACACTGCGCACCCTTTAAATTGGCATGAGAAAAATGCGCTCTTATGAAGGATGAGCCGCGCAAATCAGCCTCTTCCATATCACAGCGGCGAAAATCAGATTCATCCAAAACTGCGCTTTGCATCTCCACCTTATAGAGATTCATCCCGAAAAATCTGGCCTTATTAGCTTTAATCGCAGTAAGCTGCTCCATCTTCAAAGACCCCAAAACCCGCAAATCAATAGAAGTCAGGTCAAGCTGTTGCCCCTTCGCACCCCGACTTTTCAACCATTCACGATGATCTTCCAAAAGCTTTGGTAAAGGCTCAGACAAATCGGATACAGATCGTCCCACATTTTCATCTGTAATCGCGCCGCTAAGATCAGCGCCACAATCACGCAAGGCGGTAACGGCAACACCTGTCATAATAGCAGAGCGCGTGTTAGCCCCCTTAAGCTTTGCCCCGCCAATATCGGCATTTGATAAATCTGCGCCCTCCAGTTGCGCACCACGCAAATCAGCATCTTTCATGCTGGCACCGCTCATCATGGCATCAGAAAAATCTGCATGCGAAGCCATCGACCCTGACATCTTGGCGCCGCTCAGATTAGCGCCCCTGAAATTCACAGCACTTTGTTGTTCACTGGTGACACCCTCAATATTGCGGGAAATGCCCCCCCTGCGCAAATCAGCAGCCTCAAGATCCGCCCCTTCAAGATTGGCATTCTCAATGCGCGCACCGCGTAAATCCGCGCGCGTAAAAACCGTCTGATACAAATTCGCATGACTAAGATCACAGGCATAAAGCTCAGCTTCCTTGAAATTGGCTCCTGACAAATCCATATACTGCATATTACAGGCACTAAAAATAGCTTGACGCAGCTCTTTTCCTTTTAGCGATAAGCCCTGTAAATCAACGCCTTCAAGGGTTGCCCGGCGCCCGCCAATACGTCCCTCCAAAAACCGGTTATGTAGCCCCACCATAGCGTCAAGTTGATCCTGCGTAATAGTCGCATGGCTCGGAATTTCATGCTGTTCCTGCATTTCTAAATGCTATCTCCTGATAAAAAACAAAGTGAAATAATAAATCACAAATAAAAATAAACCTCTAGAATCGATCTACAGGCTGGCACACACAACTTTAACACAAATAAGATTAACAAAACGCATAAATTTCCTCTAAATTAGAGACAATCAAAGCTTACCGCGCAGATTTTTCCTCTTGCAAATACTCAAGAAACATCAACACATGAGAATCCATCCAGAATGCTGCGCCATGCAAACGGTAAAGAATACGACCCTTATCATCCACAATCAATGTCACAGGCAAGCGCTCGGGCTTTACCGCGTCATACAAACGACCGGAAACATCAACATATCCAGCAACCCCTCTGTAATCATAGTCTCTGATAAATTGAGACACCGCCCCCATATCTGCCGGCTTATCAACAGACACAGCCATCACACGCCAGGCATCAGCATCAACGTTTTCCCACATCCTGCCCAAACGCTTGAAAGAATCCAAATTGCCCAGACAAGCCGCACATCTTACTGACCATAACCCAATAATCATAAAGCTCTTTTTATCTGGAATAGAAATAAGACCGCCATCAACGCCAGCTATTTCCATTTCTGGCAAATACACTGCAGGATCAACACGTTCAGCCCGCGAGAACGCGGCCATGGCCTGGCGCTCCAGATAATTAACACTCGCCCGCTCAGCAACAAAATCAAGAATAAAAGACAAAATCAAAACACAGGCCAGCCCAACATAAAGAAGATTCTTTTGCCCTAAATATATAAAATTTTTAACAACGGCCTTGAAATCAAACGTCATAAATAAAAGATCCACCCCAATGACATGTACACGACACGATTGTAAATGCAGAAAAACAGTTGCTCATGCGCACCGCACCAATTATCGTGCCATAAAATATCAAGATCACAAACCCTATATCGAAAGCCGGAGCAATGAAAAAGACGCTATACATGACCACAACCCTTTTATGCCTCGCCGCATCCGTAAGTATGCTCGCCAGTTGTGGGGTCAAGCCCAAAGAACTTTCAGCTCCCGCAGGCAGTGAATCAACTGTATTTCCGGGTACTTACCCCGACACATCAACCGAGCCCAAGCCAAAACCGGCACAATAACCGATAGCGCAAATAACAATAAAACAGATCATAACCAATGACACACCTACAAACAGGATTTCACCAAAAAAACGCAACGATGCATGTTGATAACATCGCATTACACGAAATTGCAAAAGCCTATGGAACGCCCTGCTATGTCTACAGCGCCAGCGCCATTCGCACGCAGTACAACGCTTTACATGAAGCTCTGAAACGCACATTACCAAAAAAACAAGCCCTCCTTTTGTGTTACGCTGCCAAAGCCAATTCAAACATCGCAATCCTCAGACTTTTAAAAAACATGGGAAGCGGTCTGGAAATCGTATCTGAAGGAGAACTGGCCAGAGGAATAAAAGCCGGATTTGAAGGCCGCTCCATCATTTCCACCAGCTTTGGCAAAACCGCCGCAGAAATAAGGGCGTGCCTCAAAGCAGATATTCTCCAATTCAACATCGAAGCTCCAGATGAATTGGAAAGGATCAACACCATAGCCGGAGAGACAGGAAAGAAAGCAAACGTCGCATTTCGTCTTAATCCTGACATCACCGGCGGCGGCCACAATAAAATCTCAACAGGCCGCAAGGAAGACAAATTCGGCAACACAGCGCAAGACGTATTGGCTCTATATAAACACGCACAGGAAAATCTGGACAACATTACACCTGTAGGGCTATCCATGCATATCGGCTCACAAGTCTCACAGGCCAACACTTTCAAGCCCGGTTTTGAAAAACTCGCAGAGATGACAAAAACCCTGCGCGCGCAAGGTTTAACGGTCACAAATCTTGATATTGGTGGTGGATTTCCCATTATATACAATAATGAACAGCTCTTTGACCTTGAAGACTATGCCCGGTGGGTCAAAGACATTATCGCCCCGCTTGATGTTCATATCCAGACGGAGCCCGGACGCTACATGGTTGGTAATGCAGGCATCCTGTTATCCCGCGTTGAATACATCAAGACCACGCCCGCCCGACAATTCATTGTTCTCGATGCAGGCATGAACGACCTGATCCGCCCGGCCATGTATGACGCCTACCACGATATCCGGCCAATCCAGCGAAGTGATGCACCAGAAAAAACATACGACATTGTCGGCCCCGTTTGTGAAAGCGGCGATATCTTTGCAAAACAAATAACACTGCCGGAAATTAGTGGCAGCGACATTGTGGCTATAAAATCCGCAGGAGCATACGGCTTTTCTATGGCGTCAAACTACAATAGCCGCCCTCTTCCTGCCGAAATACTGATCGATGGCGACAAAATCAGTGTTATCGGCAAAGCGCAAAGCATCAAAGACCTCATGCACCGTGAAGAAATACCGAACTGGCTTTAAACTATACCATCACTATCTAGGGCTTATATTTTTGCAAAAAAAGATGTAATGTGTTGCCTGCAATGATTGAACCTCTCGATACAAGATTCCGCCCGTTTTTTCTCTTTCTGGAGCGCAAGCGCCGGGGCGCTTATTTTGTGCTCACACTGGAAAATATAGCGCTTTGTACATGGCGGCCAATATTCTGGTGTCTTTTCTTTGCAGGATTATGGATGCTCGCGATTCCTGAGTTTCTGGGAACCGCCATATCCATCTTAACAGTGCTGGTATTCTTGTCCGGCCTTGTCTATCTCATTCGCAAAGATACACTAAACTTTAATTTCCCGGATGCCAAAAACATCGACAAAAGACTGGAACAATTCAGCAAGCTCGGGCAAGGGCACATAGCCCTCATAGAAGACAGGCTGGCCAATCCCGCCATTATAAACACCCGCACACTTTGGCAAAAAGCACAGCGCGATGGCCTGTTCAGACTTAAAAAACTGCGCATCCCCATGATCCGCCTGCCCTTGTCAAAACAAGATCCTCACGCTTTGCGTTTTATTGCCCTGCTGGTCTTCTTCTCAGGCGCTCTGGTCGCAGGCCATGACTGGAACGAGCGCATTATCAATGGAATAATGCCGATCTCCCCCACCTTGCCCGCCTTCTCACAAGAACGCAGTGTCGACTTATGGATCATGCCCCCCGATTACACCCAAATGCCGCAAATCCATTTATCCGGATCAGGATATTACAACAAAACCCTGCAAATCCCGGAAGAAAGCACCTTCAGGCTTCGCATACGCACAAAACTCACAAAATGGATTCGCCCTCACCTGCATATGGGCAAGAAAAACATTCCCCTCACAGACATGGAGGGCGGCCTATATGGTACGGAAGGAGAAATATCTCCTGGCAACAACATGAAACTCACCCAGGCTCTGTTTCCCCGCGCCAAGTGGCCCTATAACTACATCATCGACACCCCGCCACAAATCCAAAGTGACGTAACAACAAATCAAAAAGAAGACAACAAACAAAAACCCTCCGCAACGCCCGAAGCGCTCTACGAAACACTGGACAACGCCCAGCTTCGCTTTCCCTTAATCGTAAAAGACGATTACGGCGTCAAAGAACTGCACATGACCATGCAACTCGATGACATGATCGAAGACAAACCCCTTGGACAAAGCATCTCGGAAACGCGCCTGATCATGTCCCAACCCGGCGATGATTTTAAAATCGCGCCAATATATGACATAGCTTGGCATAGCTGGGCTGGTTTGCCAGTGACATTTGAATTCACAGTATTTGATCACAAAAAACAACAAGCCACCCTTGAGAAAATAAAAGCTATTTTGCCTGAGCGGGACTTTAAACACCCCGTCGCCAAATCCATTATAGCCGCACGTAAAAAACTGGCATGGAACTACAAGGGATCTTTCAAAGATATCGCGCTGGAATTGGAGGAACTGCTCAGCAGGCCCTTCGACTTCCAAAATGACATCACTGTTTTCCTTGCACTTCGCACAGCCAGCTCCCGCCTATACCATCAGAACAACAAGCCGCAAGAAGAGCGGAAGAAAACAGCAAAAGAGGTAATAAGCTTGCTCTGGACAACAGCATTGGCCATCGAGGAAGGAGACGTTGCCATAGCGCTGCGAGAGTTACGCGCAGCCCAAAAAGCGCTTGAAAATGCCATGCGCGCCCCTGATGCAACAGATAAAGAAATTCAGGATCTCATGGAAAATCTGCGCCATAAAATGAGAGATTATTTCACCGAATTACAGCGAGAAGCACAAAAACGCATGGCGCAAGGCGAAGATATGCCTTCGCTCTCACCTCAAGATTTTGGCATGATGATAACACCTGACTCATTGGCTCAAATGATGGCACAAATAGAACAGGCCATGCGCAACGGAGATGAACAAAAAGCTCAGCAATTAATGTCCAACCTCCAGCGCATGATGGAAATGATAGACCCTTCCAAAGGCGCACAACTCCCGCGAGACATGCAAATGATGCAACAAGGGATAAATGAGTTGCAAAAACTGATTGAGCGTCAGGAAGACCTCATAAAGCAAACAGAAGATCAGGCCGTAAAACAACACTCCCAGTCCTATCGCAACGAAGAATCGTTCCCCACACAAAATATCACGCCGCGCGATCTACCGGCTCTTGAGCAAATGCTGAGAGATTTTGGCATGGAGACTATCCCGCCGCCGCCTTCCAACGACCAGAAAAAACCGTCAAACTATGAGACAAAAGAGCAAATAGACACATCACAAAACAAAACCGAGCAAGACGCCCTGCGCTATATTCTAGGGCAGCTCATGATGGACGTTGCAGAAGAAACAAGGGACATCCCGGAAAAAATGGGCATGGCCGAACAGGAAATGCGCCACTCCGCAGACAAACTGGCACAAAACGACCCTGCCCAATCACTGCCCCACCAGAGCAACGCCGTACAATACCTCAAAGACTCCCAGGAAAATCTGGCCGAGCAATTCCGCCAGCGCGCCCAGCAAATGATCGGAATCGGCATGGGCACAGCCGGCCAGCAATATGACCCGCTGGGACGCCCATACAATAACGATGAAAATGGCATGAGTACCAATTCAAACATTAAAGTACCCGACGAGGCACAGAAAAAACGCGTAGATGAGATCATCCGTCAACTCCATCAACGCTCTGGAGATCGCTCACGCTCACGCGAAGAGCTGGAATATTACCGGCGATTACTGCGACAATTCTAGAAATACAAACAAACCACTCTCCATTAATGCGCGCCATTAATGCGCGTCAATACTGCCGGCAGGCTCATGAGCGCCTTTATCTTCCTGCCCGCGGCCATTGGCTGATTGACTATGATCCGGAAACGCGCCAACAACAAAACGCACTCGCGCCATATACTCATCAACATTAGAGCCTTTAGAATCGTGCGCAAGGATCTTTTCTCCAAAAGAAACATGACGCGAATAAGAAAACTGAACTTCTTTTTCTGCTTCCAGAACATTTTGCGGCGGAGCTTCCACCCACCGGGCAACGATCTCCCCCTGACCGCTCCCAACCTCTAAAGAAGAGGGTGCAGTTTTATAAACACTGATTTCAATCATTGGTACATGCCATGCCTGACGCGACAGGTTAATAATACGCCCTCTTACACTCACAGCGCTACCGCGTACATCTGCATAAACCCCCTCAAACATAAGTGAAAGCACATCAGGCACCTGCATATGAATGCCAAACAATTTATAAAGTCCCTGCATTGCAGGAAAACGCTTCATAAGCGAGCCACTAAAAAGCAAAAGAAATATCAAAATAACGAAAAAAACGATAGACGCAGCGCCATAGGCAAGCTTGCGTCCTTCTTGTAATGCAAACGCCTCAACACGCGACTGGGAGCGACGGATAAACTCCTTCTCGGACACAGAAAAGTCTTCCTCCTGCGCTTCGCTCTCATTCACAATGCTCTGAGAGTGCTCCTGCTCCGCATCCTGTTCAACACCTGCCGCAATATCATCCATCATCTCATCCAAAGAGGGCTCCTGCCACCAGACCTCACTACACGCAGAGCACTTCACATATCGCCCTTCATGACCAAAAGCCAGCAAACTGACTGAAAACTGACTATAACAATTAGGACAAGTGAGAATCATTGCAATCGGGATCTTCTCTTTTTATAACGATGTGAGTAATGATGAAAGGCCACCATTTGAGATAGCACATACGCAGGACATTTAATATGTATCATAAAGCAAAAAATATTTTGCCCGTTTTTTTATATTTTCTCCTCACACTCACAGTTATGACATACGCACACCCACACCTTAGCTATGCGCAAGACCATAACGGCGAGAAACCATGCAGCGCAGCGCAGCGCGACTGTCTGATTGATAAAATGATCACCCTCACAGCGCAAATAGAAAACACAGCATGGCGTGATCAAACATACCGCGAAATCGCAAAAACACTGGCCTTTGACAAAAAATTCGATCAAGCCGTAGCCTTAATTGACAAAATCGAAACGCCCGACACCCGCGCCATGACTATACGAGGCATCGGGATGACTCTCGCAGAATATGAAAACAGCACAGAAGATCTGGCCAGAAAATTCGCAAAGCTTCATATCAAAGCCGGAGAAATACTGGATCCCCCCTCACAGGGAATCGCTATGACATACATCGCAATGTCTCAAGCCTTTGCAAAAAATTACGAGGGCGCCTGGGCAACATGCGAGAAAATAAAAAACACCGCTCTAAGAAACAAAGCCTACGCAGAAACAGCAGAGATACAGGCCGAATACGGGGATTTTGAACCCGCCAGAAAAAGCATCAATCTCATAGAAAGTACAGCCTTTCGGAACAAGGCTTTTGAGATAATCTCCAAAATTCTAGCCAACAACAGACACTACGAACAATCACTAAAAGCAGCGATGAGCATCGCCAATACATACAAGCAAACGCAAGCAATTCAGTATATTCTCGACCAACAAAAACCAAGGGAGCGCGTACGCACATTAAAACCATGAACAAAACATCGATTCCCTCGCCATCTCTTATAATATAAGGAACCCTTTTCGTGATTCGATTTGAAAATGTACACTTCCACTATAACTCGCATACAAATGATATTCTCCATGATGTGAATTTCACACTGGAACGCGGCTCTTACCATTTCCTCACAGGGCCAAGCGGCTCGGGCAAAACATCTCTCATTAATTTAATGTTTTTGGGAAAAATCCCCACAAAGGGAAAAATCACAATGTTTAGCCAAAACATCAACAAAGCCAGCCGCAACAAAATGTGTGAACTGCGCCAGAATATCGGCGTCGTCTTTCAGGATTTCCGCCTGCTGTCTCACCTGTCTGCTTTTGACAATGTCGCACTGCCCTTACGCATTCTCAAACGCCCCAAGGAAGAAATCCAGAACCATGTAAACGAGCTGCTCGACTGGGTCGGGCTGGAAAACCATAAACATCATCTCCCTGAAACACTATCCGGCGGACAGCAACAGCGCATTGCTGTTGCCCGTGCCGTCATAGCGCAACCAAAACTCCTCCTTGCCGATGAACCGACCGGAAACCTTGATGACGAAATTGGCTTTCGTCTTATGGGACTTTTTGAACAGCTCAATAAAATGGGCACCACAATCGTCATAGCCACGCATAACCACAGCATAATCGAACAATTCGGCCACCCCTGCCTACGGCTGATCGAAGGATCAGTTCACCAAGATGCTCCAGATACAACAATGAAAAAGATTCGCCATGTTTTCTAAAATTTCTAAAACAGCACTCACAAAAGTCAAAGAGACACTCAGAAACAGAACATATGACCTACCGCTAAACGAGGGCGCAGATACGCACTTCCTGATCTTGCTCATTGCCTTAATGAGTTTTCTAGCCGTTTTGTCTCTCAGTGGCACAATCGCCATGCACATCATGACAAACCGCTGGTCATCCGGCCTTGAAAACAAGGTTACAATCGAGATATCAATTAACACCGAAGAAGGCCCGCAACTCTCTCAAGCCACAGTGAAAAAAGAAACACTTGAGCTTTACAAAATGCTGGCAGAACATCCGCATGTAAAGTCAGCCAACGTACTAAATTCAGAAGATGTACAAGAGCTGATATCTCCCTGGCTAGGGGACGGGCTAAGCCTCGAAGATCTGCCCTTACCCGGGCTAATCGCCGTAGAACTGCGCGATATTGACGAAGAAAGCTTAAACAAGCTGGCCAGTGACATTGCCCAAACCTCACACTACGCTCAACTGGAAACGCATCGTGAATGGTTATCAGATTTAATAAACTTTACCAGCACGCTGCAAACGCTGGCCTTGATCGTAACTTTAATCATAAGCGCCACAACAATCGTGGCAATCGCCTACGCCGTGCGCACACGTCTGGCCTTACACCAAAAAGAGGTCACCCTTTTGCACCACATAGGCGCAAGCGATCACTATATTGCCCACCAATTTCGCAGCCATATCATAGAACTGGCGCTCAAGGGCAGCGCCATCGGCACAGGCGCAGGACTGGTCGTAACACTCGCACTTACACTCCTGTCACGCCATACTGGCACAGATCTTATTCCCGTCATCAGTATAAGCGCATGGGGAATCCTTATCTTGTGCGCCGTGCCCATAGCAATATGCATCGTAGCAATCGCAACTTCCCACTTTACTGTCTTGCGCAGCCTCACCAAAATGCCGTAAAACATAAATATCATGACCATTGCCAAACCGGTAAAAAAGACATTCGTTTATTTGTTGCTTCTGATCCTGATAACATGGATAAGCGGCTACGGAGCCTTTTTATTTTACATTGAAACACTCGAGCCAAAAGACCCTGAAGAAAAAACAGACGCAATCATTGTACTAACCGGTGGCACGCAGCGCATTAATAAAGGCCTTGAGCTATACGCAAACAAAATGGCACCAAAACTTTTCATCTCCGGCGTTCACAATCTGGTCACCGACTCAGAAATACGAAAAATGTGGCAAAACGATCTGCCCTTGCCAAAATGCTGCATTACACTTGGCCATGACGCAACAACAACAACCGGCAATGCCCAAGAGGTAAAAAAATGGATCACAGATAATAAAATCAAAAGCATACGCCTTGTCACATCCTCCTATCATATGCCCCGAGCAAAAATAGAGTTCACGCACGCACTACACACCTACAACGCCAAAATCATTCTCCACCCGGTAAAACAAAAAGAAGATGACAATAAAATCAACACCTTAAAGCAGCTCAAACTTGTCTTTGGCGAATACAATAAAACGCTCTTTCGCTGGAGTGTGCTGAACCTTCGGGCATGGGAAGCCTATTACCATGAACAAATATAGCCACAACAACCAACCTCACCAAAACATAAAGCCATGCACCCATTTCTGGCGCGCAAGCCTGTTCAATCTGTGCTTTTATTCAATTACCGCTTTTTTCTGCGTTATCCTCTCTCCAATGCTCTTCATGCCTAGAAAAATTATGATGGGCGCTACCTATATCTTTTTGCACACAACACAATTTCTGGAAAAATATATCCTCGGCCTGACCTACGAAATACGCGGCGCCGAATATTTACCAAAAGAAGGGCCCTACATTGTCGCGGCAAAACACCAATCAGCTTATGAAACATTCAAACTTCATTTTCTCTTTCCCGACCCCGCCACAATTCTAAAAAAAGAGCTTTTGAAAATTCCTCTGTGGGGCAAATATCTTGAAAAAAGCGACGTAATCGCCATAGACCGAAGCTCACCAAAAACAGCCATAAAATCAATGAAAGAAGGCGCGCTGCGCGTAGCAACTCAAAAACGCCCTATTGTTGTTTTCCCGCAAGGCACGCGCGTTGCCCCGGGCATAGGAACCGATCAAGTCCCCTACAAAATGGGAGTTACGCGCATCCAGAAAGCCACCGGCCTGCCCATTATTCCCATGGCCACAAATACAGGAGTATTCTACCCGAAAGGCGGCTGGTGCAAAAGCCCGGGACGGGCTGTCTTTGAATTTCTCCCCCCCATAGCGCCTTCCTCTGATAGAAGCCCGGCTGAAACGATAAAACTCATTGAAACCGCAATAGAAAACAAATCCAACGCGCTGATAAAAGAAGGCTACGCCGCCTTGCAAAAGCAACAAAACCGCTTTGGCTTATCAAAAAAACTGGCTGTGATACTGATGGCCACCCTGGGTATCTATAGCATTTACTGGTTCTACAGTATGAACACGCTAAAAACAGCCTACAACCAGTGGCTCAAGGATATAAAATCAAGCCCCTATATCCAAACACTGGAAACTGCGCCCCTACGCATATACGGCTATCCGCTCCAGCTCAAAGCAACGCTCCCCCATATGACCGTCACAACACCAGACGGCTCTAATGACATTAAAAACATCCGTGTCAAAGGCTGGCTCTTGCCAGACACCCCGATCACTCTGGAAACCGGATCCATAGACACAAAAATAAATGCAGATACAATCTCGCTTGCTTTTGATTCCTTTGAAGCACAATTCAACCTCTTTCAAAACGGCATAAACATCAAAACGGCGCAACTCCTGCGCGCCGATAGCAAACTCACCGCATCAGGAACCATTATCACACAAGAGCCCCCCAACGCGCCTGACATAAAGCTGGATATTATCCTGCAAAACCACGCCCCGTTCCTTGCCGAGATGGTTCAAAATAACGTCATAGAAAAAGACATTGCCACAACCGCGACCATCTTCCTGCAACTCCTGCAAAAACCAGACGGCGTCCACACCAGCCTGATCACACATAATAACGCCCTGTATCTCGGGCCACTGCGCATCTACGACTTCAACCTGCACAACATGATCTATTCAGAATAAAGAGCGATACAATGTAGCGGCCTAGGCCTGACCAATTTCTACAATCGCCTGACGGATCGAGCGTGTATCTCCGAAGCATCGATAAAGATAGTCCCCGTCCCCCTTACGGATCGCCCGCTGCATAGCCGTTAAATCCTCATTAAAGCGTTGCAAGATCTCAAGCACAGCATCCTTGTTATTCAAAAACACATCGCGCCACATCGTCGGATCAGAGGCAGCAATGCGAGTAAAGTCACGAAAACCACTCGCAGAAAACTTGATAACCTCGGATTTTATATCATCTTCCAGATCATTAGCAGTACCCACAATAGTATAAGCAATTAAATGTGGCAAATGAGAGGTAATCCCAAGCACCAGATCATGATGCTTAATATCCATTATCTCAACCATAGAACCGCAGGACTCCCAAAGGCGCGTAACCGCCTCCACAGCTTGCACGCTCACATCCGGCAATGGACTTAAGACACACCAGCGCCCCTCAAACAAAGTCGAAAAACCCGACTCTGGCCCTGAAAACTCGGTTCCCGCAATCGGATGCGCCGGTACAAACTCTATCCCCCGCCGACAATAGGGTTTAATCATATCAACAACGGCTTGCTTAACCGAGCCTGTATCGCTGATAACAACGCCCGTCTTCAGGTTAGATGCGATCCTCTGCATCACTTTGCCCATTGCCCCAACAGGCACAGCCAATACAACCATATCAGCACCTTCAACGCTTTTCTCCAACGTATCAGTCACCTCATCGGCAAACCCAAGATCACGAACTTTCTGGCAGACATCTATATTATGATCTGCAGCCACAACCGTTTTAAACAATCTCTTCTCGGTAAGACGCCTTGCCAAAGAAGAGCCAATCAGACCCATGCCAATAATTGTAATTCTATCCATAATACTTTTCCTTCTAACTCCATATAAGAGTTATTCTATCTATCTTCCATTTTTTAAGAGGTATATGCCTGTTTATAGCCTTGCGACACGGCTTAGATTAATTGCTGTTATCCGGTATCACCGGATAACCGCCAAGAACATCGCAATAATAGCACGCCTGCCCGAAACGTTCTGCAAAATCCGAAAGCTGCTGACTATCACGCTTAACACAGCCCTGCACAAGCAAAAGATAAACTTTAGCGGCATTATTATGTACGACTGGCGCTGCATAGATATTCAGCAAATCCAGTCCTGAATCCTTTGCGTACTCAAGAATACGGGCACGGCTCACCTGCGCATCCAGCTCTATACCCAAAAAACTGTTATCACAATCAGAATCCATAAAGGAAAGGCGCGCCACAATAAGAGCCTTCTCATAAACATCGGAATTATGAAGCCGCTCTGTCTTGCTATAGGGAAGCGCACAAACGATAGAAAGAGGATTTTGCCCTTGACGGTTAAACAAGCTTGCCCACCATGGCGTCTCATCATCCAGCTCAGGCCAGGGCATAACAGCAAAAGAAGCGCGCCCGTCCAAAACCTCACTCAAAGCATTTTGTACACCGCCCAAAGAGCGCATAGGCAAGGAGCTGCCAAAATAATTCTTCGCCATATCCCAGCGTGCATTCCCCCGATCTCCATCCGAAGTCACAACAACTTTCAAACCCGTTTGCAACATAGACACAGAGCTAATCAACTCGCGCCAGATACGAATAATCGTCCGTCTTGGCAAAACACCATGATGACGCCCGAGTAAACGACGTACCAAACGTGCCTCGCGGGCAGGCTGGACAATCTGCATCCCCTCTCCGCGCTTGGCCCGTGCAACAGATGACACAAGCTCTGCACGCGCCATCAATAGATCATGAACCTGATCATCAATCTGATCAATTTCATCACGAATCTCTTTGAGTGATGGTAATGCGTCCTCTGACATAGCTCTATGCATCAAAACCTTTTTCCTAACGGTAAACCGTATCCCTCTTCTCTATGACCCCAGATCAAGAGCCTAAGTGTTATTACATGCTCATAACAAATAAATCAAATACGATCTTGCCAAATCAAAGAAGCTATCAACGGGAATTCATCGTTGGAGGTATATATCCTTGCGGAACAATCACACCCTTCCCGCCCAAAATAGCCTTGGTTTTAGCAAGCACAGCCGACCCTCCCCCTGTTTTATCAACGCCAGCGAAAACACGCTTGCGCACCTCCAAAATATGCACGCCGCAAGCAAACGGTAACAAAGAGCCCCCCAAGCGCTCTATCACGGGAGCAAGGCGCATAACAAAAGATAAATCAAACACAGGCGGTACAAACAATCCACGGGTGTAATGACTTTGCTCAAAAAGATTACAACACAGTAAATCCTGAAGCTGCATCATGGTAAAGGGACGCCCATGGCCAAAAGGCGTACGTTCCCCATGCGTCCACACGCCTGTTCGGTTTGGCGCGATAATAAGAGCCTTCCCATCTGCCTTTAAAACCCGCCATATTTCCCTGACACTCGCACGCAAATCATCACACCCCTCAAGGTGATGCACCAAAAGCACGCGATCAATCGAAGCCGTTTCTATAGGAAAGCTGTCTTCGCTACAAAAAAAGCTAAGATTCTTATTCTCAGCCGGCCAATAACGGACCCCTTGCTTTTTAGGCATCATAGCAATCACCCGCTCCGGATTCTGGGTCAGGAAATGCTCCATATAAGGAACCGCATAGCCACAGCCCAATATACGGTAACCGTGCACATCAGGCCATATCTGAGAAATATGCTGCTGTAACATATCACGGACAAGGACACCAAGCCCGCTATCATAAAATTTCATCAATTGTGTAACAGAACAATACATAACCTGATCATACTATAAATACGTGATTAATCTACAAATGATCCCTAAGCTGCGAAATAAGTGGAATATCTGCAGCCGGCATCTCGTAATCACCAAGATCCTGAGGATAGACCCAGCGCAGAGCCTGATGCTCCAAAGCCTTGGGCACACCCTCCCAGATCCGGCAGATAAACAAAGGCATAAGCAGATGAAAAGTCTCATAACTATGAGAGGCAAATCCAATCGGAGAAAAACAACACATCCGTGTTTCTACATCCAGCTCTTCCTTTAATTCACGCATCAAAGAAAACTCAGGCATCTCACCCTTTTCAACCTTTCCACCGGGAAATTCCCACAAACCAGCCATAGATTTACCCTTTGGTCTTTGCGCAATCAAAACGCAGCCTTGCTCATCAACAAGCGCCGCAGCACTAACCAGAACAATCGGCAAATCAGGTGCTGTTTGCGGCATTGGCTCTTGCAAGGCCTGACGGCGTTTATTTGTAAACTCAACCATAACTTTTCTTATACTCCAGATACTCCAGATACTCCGGCGCATTGCCCCTGTAAAAAAACCGCGCTCCTTTAAAAAAACGCGGCCTTTTTTATATCTATAGATGACAAAAACTTTTACTCAGCCCCGGAAGTCTGCTCGGCAGCCTCATCAGACCCCATATCTGCTTCCTCATCTTGCTCAGAAACCGCTTCACCAGACATTGCATCATCATCCATGCCTTCATCCAGCTCCATAGGGGAGGCAGCATCAGCGGAAACAGCTAACGGACTTCCGTTAATGTCAAAACGCTCAATGCGCGCATCTTCTTTCCACTCTTCTACCAAAGCCTGCAACTCCTTGCGCTCAAGTTCCTGTCTGATGTAGGGCATAACCTGCTCATAAGGAACGGGAGGGCGCATACGCTTTTCATCGACGCGCACAACGTGATAGCCAAACTCCGACTTGGCCGGCTCATCGGCATAAGTTCCAGGCTCGGTTTCAAAAGCCACTTCAGCAAATTCAGGTACAACCTCATTTTCAGCAAAATATCCTAGTTCTCCGCCGCGCTCAGCAGAGCCATCTTTAGAATATTCTCTGGCCAACTCGGCAAAATCAGCACCATCATCAAGCTTCTTGATAATCTCTTCAGCCGTCTTCTTGTCATCCACAAGAATGTGCGCCGCCTTCACCTCTTCAACTTCAGGGAAGTTTTCTACATAACGGCTATATTCTTCTTGCAAAGCCTCTTCAGAAATACGCTCACTGACTTTTTGCTCGATAAAACTTGTGCGTATAATCTGCTTACGCGCTTCCCAGAGCTGCTTTTGAACCTTGGGATCATTCTCAAGGCCGGAAGTTGCCGCTTTACGATCCGCCAACCTGTTACCAATAGCTTGCTCAAGAGCCATAGGATACAACTGCTCCACAGGAACCTGACGCATTTGCGCAGGCATATTATTAAGCAAATCAATAATTTCCTGACGCTTGATCTCCTTACCATCTACGCGTGCCACAACCGGATTAACGCTCTCGGCATCTTTTCCGACTTTAAAGTTACGTGACTCTGAAGAAGACTCGCTCCCCATAGGAACCTGTCCGCTCTTCTTACCGGCAAAAAATCCAACAACACCCGCAGCAACAACGGCCAGCACAGCCAGAACGACCACAGCCGCCTTACCCTGCTGTGCTACGCCAAAAGCTTTACACGATTCTTTCATATTCTTCATAATAATCCTCTAGCTCCTATCTAAAAAAACACCTTATGTGCTTTGCGTGAAACTATCTGATGAAACTGCCCTTTTCAATAGCTAATTCACTATTTAACGCACAAGCAAAAGAGCCATGTGTTGACGTTACGCCTTTTGGGGCTTATATCAGAACCATCGCAATATTAATTGATACACAATATTGATACACAATAAAGCAATACGCAGACACAAGCAATACACGACAACTTAGGTGAATTTAATGGTTTTATCTTTAGCTATGAAATTATTTGGCTCTTCAAACGACAGGGCTTTAAGAAAATACTATCGGCAGGTAGAACCGATCAATGCACTTGAAAAAACATATGAGCCAATGAGCGACGATGAGCTGCGCAATCAAACCACTTTATTCCGCCAGCGCCTTGAAAACGGGGAACCACTGGACAAACTGACATACGAAGCCTTTGCCGTCGTTCGCGAAGCCGCAAAGCGCACATTGGGACAACGCCACTACGATGTACAGCTCATAGGCGGTCTGGTTCTGAACGACAGTACAATCGCAGAAATGCGCACAGGAGAGGGAAAAACCCTCGTGGCGACCCTGCCCGTCTACCTCAACGCCCTTTCTGGCAAAGGTGTCCATGTTGTCACCGTCAACGACTATCTGGCAGAACGTGACGCGGCATGGATGGGGCAGGTTTATGAATTTCTTGGCCTGAGCACAGGCTGCATCATCAGCAACATGCCCGAAGATGAACGCCGCAAAGCCTACGCTTGTGACGTAACCTATGGAACCAACAACGAGTTCGGGTTTGATTATCTGCGCGATAATATGAAATTCCGCCTCGATCAGATGGTACAACGCCCGTTCAACTATGCCATTATCGATGAGGTTGACTCCATTTTAATCGACGAAGCCAGAACCCCGCTTATCATTTCCGGCCCCTCTGAAGGAAACACAGCGCTTTATGTGGCTGTAGACAAAATCATACCCGAGCTTGAAGACACCGATTACGATCTGGAAGAAAAACACAAGAGCATTGTCCTGACCGAAGAGGGGCAAGAACATGTCGAAGAACTTCTTAAAAACCATGGACTACTTCAAGAAGGCAGCATGTATGACATGCAAAACATCGCTCTTGTCCACCATGTCAATCAGGCATTGCGCGCCCATAAAATGTTTCATATAGACAAAGACTACATCGTCAAGAATCGAAAAGTTGTTCTCATCGATGAATTCACGGGCCGTATGATGGAAGGCCGCCGCCTGTCTGAAGGCCTGCACCAGGCCATCGAAGCCAAAGAAAACGTGCCCATTCAAAACGAGAACCAGACACTGGCCTCTGTCACATTCCAGAACTATTTCCGCCTTTACCCAAAACTGGCCGGTATGACAGGAACAGGAATGACCGAAGCCGCCGAATTTGACGAAATCTACAAGCTGAGCGTTGTACAAATCCCCACGCATCAACCCGTCGCCCGTATAGATTACGACGATAAAATATATAAATCCCTGCGCGAAAAGGAAGACGCCATCGTCCAGCTTATTCAGGAATGTCAGGATCGTGAGCAGCCTGTACTGGTTGGAACCGTCTCTATCGAAAAATCTGAAATGCTCTCAGCGCGCCTGACCAAAGCAAAGATCAAACATAATGTCCTGAACGCCCGCCAGCATGAGCACGAAGCTTACATCGTCGCGCAGGCAGGACGCCCCGGCGCAGTAACCATAGCCACAAACATGGCTGGTCGCGGTACAGACATTCAGCTTGGCGGCAACGCCGAAATGCGACTGGCGCAGGAAATTGACCCCAACTGGCCAGACGATAAAAAAGAAAAAGTTACAGACAAAATTCGCGAAGAAATCGCCAAAGATAAAGAACGCGTCATACAAGCCGGAGGCCTTTATATCATAGGCACAGAGCGCCATGAATCCCGCCGCATTGATAATCAGCTACGTGGTCGCTCAGGGCGTCAGGGTGACCCCGGCGCATCCATGTTTTTCCTGTCTGTCGAAGATGATCTCATGCGCATTTTTGCCGGACAGCAACTTGAAGGCCTGCTGGCCAACAAACGCATTGGCCTTGAAGAAGGCGAAGCCCTCGAACATCCGTGGATATCGAAAATGCTTGAGCGCGCCCAAGGAAAAGTCGAGGCCATGAACTTCGAAATGCGCAAAAACCTGCTCAAATTTGACGACGTCATGAACGACCAGCGTAAAGAGATATACGAAGAACGTCGCGAGATCATGCAATCAGACAACCTCGAAGAGATGGTCAAGGACATGCGTCACGGCGTCATCGAAGATATGGTCGAGCGTACCATTCCCCCCGGCAGTTTTGCTGAACAATGGAATGTCGACACGCTTGAAACCGAAATCATGAGACTCTTGAACATGACTCTGCCTGTAAAAGACTGGGTAAAGGAAGAAGGCATCGCCGATGCGGAAATCATTGAGCGCCTCATCACACATGCCGATAAAAAAATGGCAGAAAAAGCCGCAAACATAGGCCCGGACATCTGGCGTCAGATCGAAAAATCAATCATCCTGCAAATGCTCGACCAACACTGGAAGGAACATTTACTCAGTCTCGACCATTTGCGCCAAGGCATAAATCTGCGCGCCTTCGGCCAGAAAGACCCGCTCAATGAGTACAAAACCGAAGCCTTTGCTATGTTCCAGAGCATGCTCGATAATATGCGCGAAACCATCACGCAAACGCTGTGCATGGTAGAGTTCAATATAGAACAAAATGAAAAAGGGATCATGCTGCAAGCCAGACAGCCTCGCCCCGCAGGTGAAGTGCGGGAAACGCGCGCAGATCCTGCCATGCAACAAGAACAGCAATCAGGCATGGTTCCAAACACGCCCCACCTGCCCGGAATGCCGAAATATGTATCAGGCAGCGCAAGCACAAAAGCCAAAACATTCAAACATCCGCAATTCGACCCAGACGACCCGAAAACATGGATCGGCACACCGCGCAACGCGGCCTGTCCCTGCGGCTCAGGAAAGAAATTCAAACATTGCCATGGAAAGCTTGTACAACAAGCCTAACCGATAAAAGCAATGATAAGATCACAAAGCAGCACAATCACGGCTCTGGTACATCCTGACCCGGTTCATCAGGCAAACCAAACCCCGAAATCAAAGTGCTGGCCATCTGTTCCGATCTTAAAACCCGCTTCTCCAACTCGCAGCGATCTCTGGAAATCTGCTCAACTTGGGACTCATCATATCTTTGCAAACGCAAATGAATAACGCTGGCCTGATTCCATGTACGCTCAAAACGCACTCCAAGCAGATCCAATACAACATACATCTCCTCTAGAGCATGATCCTGCAAATGTCTAAGGCGCAAACGCATATCAAACAAAAACTCATCCAGATTATCTCTTTCCATGACTAAAGCTCATCCATAAAATCCACCAATCCAGACCATAGCGAAATGTTACAGAAAAAAGCAAATTTCAAGCAAAAACAGAACAGGGGAGTGACACGCTCTAGGGCGGAGGAATAATCCGCACAAGCGTAATCTGGTTGCGCTGTTTGCGCACAACATCAATCTGAAACCCGTGAAACCGAAACGACTGGCCTGCATCGGGCACCATCTGTGATTCAAACAAAACAAGACCGGCTATCGTCGCATACTCATCATGCGGCAGCCCCCAGTCAAAAGCGCGGTTCAAATCACGAATAGGCACAGTGCCATCAACAATGTAAGAGCCATTAGACAAACGACGCACCCCGCTCACCGTTTCATCATGTTCATCATCAATCTCGCCGACAATCTCTTCAAGAATATCTTCAAGCGTTACAATCCCCATGAAAGAGCCATATTCATCAATCACCACAGCAAAATGCTCCTTGCGCTCGCGAAAAGCCTGCAACTGATCAAAAAGCGTCGTAGTCTCGGGCGTAAACCAGGGCGCCATAGCCACCCGCACGAGATTAACCTTGTCAACATCCCCGCCAACATCCATCAATTCGCGCAAAAGCTCACGCGCATGCAAAACGCCAACTATATTGTCCGGATTACCCTTCCACAAAGGCAAGCGAGTATAAGGACTGTTCATCGCCTCCTCGATAATCCTCTCCACCGGCTGCTCAGCATCAATCATCGTCACATTCTTGCGGTGAATCATGATATCACCAATATCGACTTCCGCCAGATCCAGAATAGAGCGCAGCATCGCGCGTTGTTCATTGGTTTGCCCCTGCACAGATTCTCCATCACAAGCCTCATGCATTTCAATAGCTCCGCGCAATAATTCCAGATGGGAACCAGCCGCAACCCTTGAAATATCGACACCGAAAAGACGCAGCACCTGCCGGACAATCCATGTCACAGCCTCCGTTACAGGGGCAAAAACTATAATGACAAGCCGAATAATCGGCGAAATGCGCATCGCCATACTCTCCGCATGGTGAAAAGCATAGGTCTTGGGTAGAACCTCGGCAAAAATAAGAACAAGCATCGTCATAACCAGCGTAGCGACAATCACCCCGCTCTCACCAAACAGCTTGATCAAAACACTGGTTGCCAGAGCCGAAGCCATAATATTCACAAGATTATTCCCAAACAGCAAGGCCCCGATCATCCGATCCTTGTGATCACGAATTTTATTTGTTAACGCCGCGCTTTTATCACCTTCTTTTTCTCTGGCCTTTAGCCGTATCCGCGACGCCGCAGTCAAAGCGGTTTCCGAACCGGAAAAAAAAGCCGAAAGAATAAGCAAAACAAAAATCGCTAAAAGCGACAAAAGCAACGACAATTCCATAAAAAGAACCCTCAATCTCTCTCCAGAAAATTCTCCAGAACATCATCCAGAAGATTTTCAGGAACATCGTTATGCGTAAAGCAATCGCCAATCCCTCTGGCCAGAATAAACGCCATTTTCCCGTCCTTCACTTTCTTGTCTCTGCGCATAATATCTTTGATCATATGACCATTTGCCTGCAAAGTCTCCACCGCGTCCGTATCATGCAGCCCGACCGGCAAACCGACATCACGGAAATGCGCAACAACGCGCTCGTAATCTTCCGCAGGACACAGCCCCATACGCACAGAAAGATCAAAAGCTAAAACTATACCCATGGCAACGGCTTCTCCATGCAACAACGAGCCATTATATCCAGCCAGAGCTTCAAAAGCATGGCCAAATGTATGCCCCAGATTCAAAAGAGCACGCTGCCCACGTTCTTGCTCATCAGCCTGCACAACCGCAGCCTTCATCTGACAACTCACCTCAAGCGCCCGTACAACCACGTCCGGCTCCAAGGCCAAAAGCTGCTTGCCGTTACAATCTTCCATCCACTCAAAAAAGGCTCGATCTCCTAACAATCCATACTTAACAATTTCCGCATAACCCGCAAACAACTCTCTCTGGGGAAGAGTTTTCAAAGTATCAATATCAATAACAACACTGCATGGCTGATAAAAACTTCCCACCAGATTCTTGCCATATGGTGTATTAATCCCTGTTTTTCCTCCCACAGAACTATCCACCTGTGCCAGCAAACTCGTCGGCACCTGTACAAAAGGAACGCCCCGCAAAACAGTAGCCGCAGCAAACCCGGCCAAATCACCGATAACACCGCCACCAACAGCAAAAACAACCGAATCACGATGCACAGTGTTGCTCAGCATCCAGCCATGCGCTTCCTTGAGACTGTCATATGACTTTGTTCTCTCCCCAGGCTCTAGCACCATCATCTGACACCAACTTGCTCCTGCCTCAACAAACTGATCCCGCAAGCTCCCTGCCAGAGCCTGTACATTCTTATCTGTAAAAATGAAAATCTTCTTTCCTTTCACATGAAAAGGAAGACAGGGAAAAACTGAAGATAAAATCCCTTTCCCGATTGTAATATCATAACTCCGCTCAGCCAGATCAATATGCACGGTTATTGGTTTCATAATGATTATGTATCCTTCCTAAAGAGTGCGATCAACACACAAGACAACAGCTTCAAGTATTTCTTCCGCCACCAGCTCCGGATCATCGTTGCGGCTATTATCGATATGAATATCAGCTTTGGAATATAGAGCCTCACGCGCATTTAACAAGCGCCCGAGCGCACCAGCCGGATCATCTCCCTGCAACAATTTAGGGCGCCCCTCACCATCTCCCACGCGTGAGAGCAAGACAGGAATATCAGCAAGTAACCAGACCGAAACACCATGACGCTTGATAAGATCCATATTATCTGGAGAAGTAACGATTCCTCCCCCCGTTGAAATGACGCAAGCCTCTTTCTTGTCTAATAAACCCTCAAGCAAGCGGCTTTCAAGATCACGAAAATACGCCTCTCCATGCTCCTCAAATATTTTTGGAATATTCTTGCCTTGCTCCGAAACAATCAAGGAATCCATATCATAGAAATCAAGCCCGCCCTTACGCGCAAGCACCTCACCAATACAGCTCTTTCCCGATCCCATCATGCCCAGCAAGATAATCGGTTTTTGAAGAACGTCTCTCATTTTCTGGTAAATATCCAAAACTTTCCTATCCTTGTTCCAAACAGCGCCTACTTTTGCTATACAGATCATATAGCGATTTTACAACAGACACAGAAGAGAACAATGAACCTCATCATCAAAATATTACTAGCTGTTTTTGTCCTGGCAATCATTGGCGCAATCACTTTGATTATGGTGGTTGACGTTGAAATTCCGCAAAATACGGTTGTAAAAACCGTTCCAAACGAGAAAATACTCGATGAATAAAAAACCTTATCCCGCCCCTTCAACGCAGACCTCATATCCCTTATACAAAAGGGCGCGTAAGCATTTATATACACTGCTCACCTTATCGATTTTCGCATTCATTGCAACAGCGCAAAAACACGCCTGTGCACAAAACGAAACGACGCAAGACGGAATCAATCAGCAACAGACCTCAAATTCTGTGAATTACGCCATCACAGAATCGCTAGGCTTACTAACAGCCAAAGACAAAGGCAGCTACGGCAAGGGGCTTTACCAAAACACAAAACGCTCTGATTTAGTCTTTCTGCTCAAAGATCTCAAACAAAGCAACTGGATAAGCATGCGCCCTGCCCTACGGGATTTTCTCCTGACCCAGGCAGACGCGACAGCGCTACAAAATGACGTTCCCATCACACCGGGCGAAGATATTCTGACCTTGCGCTTAAAAGCTCTCACACAACTTGGCTATCACAAAGAAGCCTTCAGCCTGTATCGCAAAGCCGCAGAAAACTCGCTGGTTGAACAAACCGTGCGAGCAGGTATCTACGCCATGCTTTACAACAAACAAAAAGGACTGGCCTGCCTTGAAGTTAAAACAGTCAAACAACGATTCAAAAGCACGCCCTTTTGGAAAGAGATAAACACCTATTGCGAACACACGCTTGCTAATAAAACACAGCAAAACAAAACAGCGCCCGACAATGATATCACACACCCTATAGTTAGAACAGTACTGACCTCCCCTGATTATACATTCGCATACACACCCGAAAACTTTACCGCGCTTTCACAAGTTGAACGAGCCATACTGACAGCGGAAGAACGTATATCACCAGAGTATATAACGCCCGAAACAATCACAAAAATTCCACCAGACCATATCTCCCTGCTTCTTACACAGGAAAGTAAGGAGCTATCCTTTCTACAAGAGGCGTTGCTGTTAGGCGCAGCCATAGACTACGCCATCAAACCACCACAGGCCATGGCAAAATTCTACGAGAAAATACTCACAAAATACGAGAATCAGGAACAATCAGACCTGTCGCAGGCAACAAAAGACCTTCTTGAGCTGGCACAACTACACCAGGAAACAACACAAAGCTGGCTGGTAACCGGACGTAAAGAAAAGATAGCGCGGGCACTGGAGCTGGCAATCCCATACACTGACAAACTGCTCATATCCTTTTTGCCTGTTATCGGTAAAATGGAAATAGATCAGGAGATATCCCTTACAATCATCGAAAATCTTGCGGCGCTCTTTTTCCATGCCCCCGAAAACATACCTGAAGAGTGGATAGAAGACCTTATGAAAATATTTTCCACAAAAAATATAGCCACGAGAAAAACAGCAGAAAAACTGGCTATATCATTGTATTTAATGAGAAAAGATAATAAAAAGGCACTAAAAAACAAAATACGGACACATCTTTCAACACAATATTTAAATTCAAACCTTGCAAAAAGCACCAAAAATATTATAGAAAATATTGACAGAGACCCGAATGATGGTGATAAAGTATCACCTAACAGCGTAATTGGTTTTGACTTGGCCAACAATAAGAGGTATACAATGCCTCCCTATTACGTTTCAAGCGCATTGAAACAAGCCAGTCAGAATCAGGATATAAGCGTTTCTCTGCTGCTGTCTGCTCATCTTCTGGGCAAGATAAGCAAGAAAGAGACGTATATAGGGGTTATAGACGAGATAGCGTCTGCCCTGAGTAACTTAGGTATTAAAACCACCCCCCGCCATCTCATAGCGCAGGCTGTGTTGGTTAACGGGGAAGGGAGTTAAGAAATAAAAATTAAGAATTTAAGGAGATAAACATGGCAAGACCCGGCCGTCCCGCAATGCCTAAACCAGATTTGCACCCGCTTGTTGATTCATTCCTCGACATGCTAACCACCGAGCGCGGTGCAGCAATGAACACACGTCAGGCATACTGGCGTGATTTGGCAGATGTAAGTTTGTTTCTCCGTGAAAGCAAAGGCATTGAAATCAACAAAGCCAGTACGGATGATCTCAAGGATTATTTAAAAGATCTAAACAGTAAAGCCAACACCAAAGGAACAAACAAAGGAAAAGTGGCGGTTCGCACAGTTGCGCGACGCCTGTCTGCCCTGCGGCAATTCTTCCGCTACCTCGTTTCCGAAGGCACACGCGAAGATGATCCCACATCGACAATTGAAAGCCCAAAACAAGGGCGTTCATTGCCCAAAACACTTTCCGAAGAAGAGGTTGATTCTCTGATCAAAACGGCAGGTTCTAAAAACACAGCAGAAAGCATCCGGCTTGTGTGCCTGATTGAGATGCTCTACGCAACCGGCTTGCGCGTATCAGAGCTTGTAGGTTTGCCACTCTCTGCTATCGGTAAAAATTCAGATCATCTGATCGTTGAAGGAAAAAGCGGGCGCGAACGTATGGTTCCGCTATCCTCATCCGCGCAAAATGCTCTGAAAAAATACCTTGAGGTTCGCAAACAACACGTCAATCAAAACGGAAACAGCGTGCCGATTTCTCAGGAAAAATGGCTCTTCCCCTCGAAAACATCCGTAAGCGGCCACTTGACGCGCCAGCGCTTTGCTCAACTTCTAAAAGATCTTGCCAAAGAAGCAAAAATAGACGATGGACGCGTTTCTCCACACGTCTTGCGCCACGCCTTTGCAACACATTTGCTCAATAATGGTGCTGATTTACGCTCTGTACAAAAAATGCTGGGACACGCAGACATCGCAACAACCCAGATTTATACGCACATTTTGGACGATGACGTTAAAAAGACAGTCGAAGACAAACACCCGCTGTCAAAAACCGGAACAAATAAGAAGTAAATTGCAAATTTACAAAAAATAAATATAAAGTCACAGATACCAAAACGATGTTAAACATAACGTATCCACGTTTGTGTTATACGTAGTTTGAATTAACAAGGGTATACCAGGACTATGAACCAGCTAGATTTTGAAAAACCAATTCTTGAGCTTGAAGGAAAAATAGCCGAGCTACGGCACGTCAACAGCGACTCACAAGTCAATATTGCCGAAGAAATATCCCGCATGCAAAGCAAAGCGGATAAACTTCTGAAAGCCACCTACAGCAAACTCACCGCAGAACAAAAAGTGCAAGTCGCTCGTCACCAAGAGCGCCCACACATGCGCGACTACATAGATGGTATGATAACCGACTTTATGCCCCTTGCAG
Source organism: Alphaproteobacteria bacterium (assembly GCA_046542355.1). GTDB lineage: Bacteria > Pseudomonadota > Alphaproteobacteria > Micavibrionales > Micavibrionaceae > UBA1672. The sequence goes on from JBKHBN010000001.1 coordinate 44,736, forward strand.
GCGACCGCTGCTATGCCGAAGATCAGGCTTTAGTCGGCGGTCTTGGGCGCTTTAACGGCCGCTCATGCATCATCATGGGTCACGAAAAAGGTCATGACACCCAAAGCAGGATCAAACATAATTTCGGTATGGCCAGCCCGGAAGGCTACCGCAAGGCACAACGCCTGATGCGCATGGCCGATCAGTTCCAGATTCCCGTCATCACCCTCATCGACACTGCCGGAGCTTACCCGGGTCTTGGCGCAGAAGAGCGCGGACAATCAGAAGCCATAGCTAAATCAATTGAAACCTGCTTTAGAACACATGTGCCCATCATCTCTGTTGTCATTGGCGAAGGCGGGTCAGGTGGAGCCATAGCTATCGCAGTAGCCGACAAGATCTATATGCTTGAGCATTCAACCTATTCCGTAATCTCACCCGAAGGTTGTGCTTCTATTTTATGGCGCGATGGAACATACGCAAAAGAAGCCGCCTCAGCCCTTAAGCTAACCGCTCAGGATTTAATGAAACTACAGCTCATTGACGGCATTATACCCGAACCGGTAGGTGGCGCTCATCGTAATAAAGAAGCCGTCATCAAAGCTGTCTCTAATCAGGTTCAACAAGCACTCAAAGAGCTAACCCCTTGGGATCGCAAAACAATGTCACAAAAGCGCAGAGATAAATTTCTTAAATTCGGTCGCGTATTATAGAGTCCTAAAAAACACTTTTATAACAAAATTACTCTCCAGCACACCGCCGCCGCCGGTTAATTTGGTTGGTCTTAAAAAAACGCTCGTACCCTTCTGGAATACGAGCACGCTTTTTCATGATTTCGAAATTACCATGACCGGCCTCTTTATGACCTGTATCAGTTGCCGCCGCTTTATAATAAAGCATAAGGAACACCCTGATCGCAGCCGTCAAAGACGTCAAAGGGCTTTTCCTAACATAAACCAAAGAGCAAATATCATGAACAGAGCACCGCTCACGATCTGCTATATCATTAAGAGAAACCCACATCTCAGGCTCCAGCCTGACAGATGTCCGCCGCCCCAAAATAGTAATATTACGACTAACTAAAGAACTTTGGCCAGCCTGACATATTTTATTGCCACGCCCAACACTACCATCAAGTGCTATGTTTTGCATAACGACCCCACACGATTAAGTTAAGTTGTTAATAAATCATGATTCAAGATATTATAGCACAACAATCATGAATGCAACCATAAGATTTCTAAATTAGCATCCTTTTAAAAAGGATTTAATCATATACGATAAAAATATTAAGCAAAAAAACCATTATGCCCGCGCGCCTATACAATAAAATAAAATACAATGCATTGTATGAATTTTTCACTTTTGCCCCGCCCACAGATCCCCTATATAATATCTGGATTATGCCTAGAATTGTTTTAAAGCCAAACTCACCGGAATACGCCACCACCGAAACAAGAGACACAAAGCGCTCCTGCGATATGCCCGGCTGCCCCAATCAAGGCAAACACAAAGCCCCAAAGCACAGAGGTTTAAACGATTACTACTATTTTTGTTTTGAACACATTAAAGAATATAACAAAGCATGGGACTTTTTCTCTGGCATGTCTGAAAAAGAAGTCGAAGATCACGTCACCAGCAGCTTTTACGGCGACCGCCCCACATGGCGCTACGACCCGTATCAAAACGCGGAAGAACATTTATACGAAGCCGCAAAGCAAACCTGCTACTACAGCGACGACACCGCCCCTAATCATAAACAAAACGGCCATAATAGCGCGAAAGGATATTTCGCAGGAGATACGAACACGCCCGAATACGAGGCGTTGGCTCTAATGGGATTATCGCCCCCCGTCACCCTTGATGAAATCAAGGCACGCTATAAAAAGCTGGCAAAAAAGTACCATCCTGATCTAAACAGAAATAATAAAAAGGCTGAAGAACTTCTCAAAAAGATCAATATGGCCTATACAATACTGAAACTGGCTTTCGATGAATATTCAAAGCTGAAAAAGCGCAACCTGTAAACATAACTATATAAAAGCGAGTATCATGAGCAGCACACAATATGCAGGCAACACAGGAACCGACACCTTGGATAAAGAAAAAGAATCTGAGCGTGGTATGTCTTTTAGCATCACACAGATCAAAGCCAAGGAAGGTAAATACACGACGATTCCCGATACAAAATACAATGCCCGCCAAACCTTTGACATTGATCTGGACTGGGACATCCCGGGCTTTAGCGAAGACACGCCCAACGTTCCCGATATAGATCCCACATACCGTTTTGATCACGAAACTACCATGGCTATTCTCGCCGGTTTCCTGCACAACCGCCGCGTCATGGTGCAGGGCTATCACGGCACAGGGAAATCAACCCATATCGAACAGGTAGCCGCACGTTTAAAATGGCCTTGCGTGCGCATCAACCTCGACAGCCACGTCAGCCGTATCGACCTTATCGGCAAAGACACCATAGTGCTACAAGAAGGCAAACAGATCACCAAATGGAAAGAAGGGCTCCTGCCATGGTCTATTCAAAACCCTGTTGCCCTGGTCTTTGATGAGTATGATGCAGGCCGCCCCGATGTAATGTTCGTCATCCAGCGCATATTAGAAGCAGAAGGCAAGCTCACCTTGCTGGATCAAAATATGGTCATCCGCCCTCACCCGGCTTTTCGCCTGTTTGCGACAACCAACACAATCGGCCTTGGCGATACCACAGGCCTATATCACGGCACGCACCAGATCAATCAAGGCCAGATGGATCGCTGGAACATCGTCACCACATTAAACTACCTCCCGCAACAAGAAGAAACCAGAATTGTGCTGGCCAAAATCCCGCAACTAAGCACCACAGAAGGACATGAAACAGTAGAGAAAATGGTCATGATGGCTGACCTAACGCGGCAAGGATTTATCAACGGCGATCTCTCAACCCTTATGTCACCCAGAACAGTGATTACATGGGCAGAAAATATGCTGATCTTCAATAATGATCGTGAACACGCCTTCCGCGTGGCTTATTTAAACAAATGCGATGAAGCCGAGCGCCCGATTGTCGCGGAATATTATCAAAGATGCTTTGGGATAGATCTCCCCCAAAAGGCCGTAAGCAACATCGCCATACCGTAAAAAACAAGAAGATTTTATAATCACGCTACCTAATCAAGTCTAAAATCATCTTTAGGATCCCTGCTCCAAAAATCATCATCGTTTGCCGCGCCCTCACCATCAGGTAAATCCTCAGCTCTTCTGGTCACAACAATATCCACCTCATCAAACCGAAGTGCACCAGAAGTTCCCCATTCTAATGCAGCCTCAAAATTATCACCCACCCTGTTAACCCATTCTCGGATCAAACCAGCATCATCATAACGCTCATCGCCCTTGAAAACTGTATCAGCACAGCCCTTCATACCAAAACCAACCGTGCCCACACCAACGGCAGCAAAAAACAGAGTTCCCTTGATCGTTTTCCATGTTGTTCTAAGAAGACTCATACCATCACCCTCATCTTATAAAAAAATTCTTCAATATCCTCGCGGTGCACAAAGCTACCATTTTCGGAACTATCTCGTCAAGCTTTACATAACGAAAAAGAGTTTCATTGAACAACAATCGCAAAATAGGCTATAATCACAGCCCAAACCCTTTCAAATATGCGAATATGGCCAATAGACATAAACAAACATAAATGAATACGATAAGATGCTAAAATAAAAACATGTCCGAACCATTCAAAATACAAACCACATCTACGTTGAAAGCCATAGCACATCAACGCGACCTTGATGTAAGCTACACAATGCTTGACGTAACCCTTGAAGGTGCCAGGAGCCTGAAAGCCCCGCGCCTTCCTATGCCCAGTGAGAATATGAGCGAAGAAAAACGCGCCCTTATAAGAGGATGCGCTGATATCTACGCCCTGAAAATAGCCCACCACAACCCTACACTCCACCAAAGCAACGGCCAGTCAAACCTTAGAGCACAAGCCGCCCTTGACGCGCTGGAGCAGGCACGCTGCGATGCGCTTGGCATGATAAAAATGAACGGCGTCGCCCAAAATCTCAACGCTATATTAGAGCGCAAAGCCCAAAAACACGGATACGACTCCATAAACAAGCGCGAGGAAATACCGCTTGCCGACGCCCTGCATATTGTTGCGCGCACAATCCTGAGCGACCAGCCCCTGCCCCCATCGGCGCAAAAAGCCTACGACAAATGGGCACCATGGATACAAGACCAGACAAACGACAAGCGGTTTAAAACCCTCAAAAGCGCCCTAAACAATCAAAAAGAATTCACAAAACAAGCCTGTCAACTCTTGCAGGAAATTGGCATTCCGGCAACCTGCAGCGAAGACGCGCAAAAAAGTGATAACCAACTGCCCGATCAGAGCGATAACAACACTCAAGACCCGCAAGAACAATCCACATCACAACAAGAAGAACAAAACCCGCCCCCCGAAATCGACGAAATGCAAGAGGATGAACAATCAGAAGAATCCTTCGACATGGGAACCGATGATCTTCTTGAAGAGCTGCAAGACGATCAGCCATCACAAGCGCAAGAAGACCCCTCCAGCGGCACGCCTCTCCCGCGCCCTGACGAACTCGCGGCGCTCTCACAAGGGCTGTACACCGTATACACCTCACAATTTGATGAAGAAATAAACGCCGAGGATCTTGCCGACCCCTATGAAATAGAGCGCCTGCGCACTCTGCTGGATCAACAAATCGCCCACCATCAAAATTTGATTACAAAACTGGCCAACCGCTTGCAACGAAAACTCATGGCCAAAAAACGCCGCAGCTGGGAATTTGACCTTGAAGAAGGCGTGCTCGATGCCTCGCGCCTTGCCCGCGTCATAGCAAATCCCGACATCCCGCTCACATTCAAACAAGAAAAAGAATCGGCATTCAAAGACACAATTGTTACGCTTGTGATCGATAACTCAGGCTCCATGCGAGGCCGCCCCATAGCGATTGCCGCCACATGCGCCGACATTATCACCCACACGCTCGAGCGCTGCGGCCTGAAAACAGAAATTCTGGGCTTTACCACCCGCGGCTGGAAAGGAGGCAAATCAAGAGAACTCTGGATGGCCAACCAGCGCCCGCAAAGCCCGGGACGCTTAAATGATATCCGCCACATTATCTATAAAAGCGCCAACACCCCCATACGGCGCGCCCGCAAAAATCTGGGGCTAATGCTCAAAGAGGGGCTGCTCAAAGAAAACATAGACGGTGAAGCGCTGGCCTGGGCTTATAACCGCATCGCCCGCCGCCCCGAAGAGCGTAAAATCATGATGATGATCTCCGATGGTGCGCCGGTCGATGACTCCACTTTATCTGTAAATCCCGCCAACATTCTCGAAGCCGATTTACGCAACGTGATTACATGGATCGAAGAGCGCACAAACATAGAACTGACCGCCATTGGCATTGGCCACGATGTCACGCGTTATTACTCCCGTGCCATCACGATCAAAGACGCCGACGCGCTGGCTCAAGCCCTCACCGGTCAGCTTATAAATCTGTTTGATGAACATTGATGAGTATGAATGAATCCCGTATAACCGTTTAAAAAGCAAGTAAGGTACATAAAAATGAGCGACAAAAAGAAAATATACAAACCCAAGGCAATAAGCGGATTTCCCGAATGGCTGCCCGAAGAGCGGCGCGCCGAATTGGCCTGGTTTGACCATATACGCTCTGTGTTTGAAAGCTACGGATTTTGCTCCATAGAAACCCCAAGCGTTGAAGAGCTTGACGCAATAAACGCCAAAGGCGGAGATGGTGAAGCCGACGTTGATAAAGAAATATATGTTTTAGAACGCCTGCACAAAGAAGAAGGCGACAAAGAAGCAAGACTGGCACTGCACTTTGACCAGACCGTCCCACTCGCGCGCTATACAGCGCAGCACTTCAATGATCTGGTCTTTCCCTTCAAGCGCTATCAGATGCAACGTGTCTGGCGCGGTGAGCGCCCGCAAGCTGGCCGTTTCCGTGAGTTTTATCAATGCGACATTGATGTCATTAATGTTGACAATCTGCCGCTGCACTTTGATGCGGAAATCCCCGCAGTCATATACGAAATCCTCTCCTCCCTCCCCGGCATGGAGGGCGAAGATTTCACAATCCGCATCAGTAACCGAAAGATTTTGATGGGCTTATTAGACGCCCTCCAAATATCTCAAAAGAAACAGGAAGTTTTACGTTGCATCGATAAGATAGAAAAATTTGATTACGAAGAACTCTTTACACAAGAAATCATGAATTTAATCCTCGAAGAGGCAGAAAAACTAGAACCCGGAAGTGCGGCCAGCAAAAATTTTGATCCAGAATATATATTAAACTGCATCACGAATTTGTCTAAAATCAAGACTGCTCCATCTGAGTTTTCTGGATTGCTTCAGGATTTCATCCTTCGCAATGACGTCATTGCGAGAAGCGACAGCGACGAAGCAATCCAAACCCTCAATGAAGGCATCGAGGAGCTATCCTTCATCATGGATCAACTCTCCCACTTACCGGAAGGCGCGGTGGTAGCTGATCTATCCATCGTCCGCGGCCTTGATTATTACACCGGCACAGTCTATGAAACCATGTTTGATGACGACTCCGGCTATGGCTCAATCTGCTCAGGCGGTAGATACGACGACCTCGCAGGAAAATACATCAACAAGCACCTGCCCGGCGTTGGCATATCCATCGGCTTCACCAGATTGTTCGAGCGCATCCGCTCGAAAGGAAAACTGCCCGTAACGGGAATCTCTCCTGCCGATATCATGGTCATTCTTCCCGATGAGGACAAACGCCCTCTTATGATGCAAACAGCGCAAACCCTGCGCAAAAGAGGCTACAAAGTCGAAACCTTCCACTCACCAACCAAAATCAAGAAACAAATGGCCTACGCGCAGAAAAAAGGCATCCCTTACGTCTGGTTCCCTCCCTTTGAAGAGGGCAACCCGCACGAAATTAAAAACATGGCAACCGGCACACAAACACCAGCATCACCTGAAGATTGGAAACAAGATGAAGATTAGACATATGACCCGCGCACTGCTCATGATTTTGGCGTTAATGCACATCGCACCTCTCCATGCGCAAGAGGAAACAACGCAGGAGTCTGCGCCTACAATTGCTGATTACCCTGTCAAATACAGCTACGAGCCAGAATATTGTGACTTCATTGCCAAATTCCCCGAAGAGCCGATAACCTCTCACCGCTGCGAAAACGAGGAGGATCCGGGTACATGCTATGATCTGGTCTCTTACACAAAAGTATTTGATCTCTCCACAACCGTGCGCGTAGATGTAATTTGCAATCCGGCTTCAGAGGAAATGTTCGAATATTTCAAACCCGAAGTCATGGAACAAACGGTGCGCGCCATGACAAAAGACACCGTACTTGAAACCTATAATGTCAGCACGCAAGATCAACAAGATCACCGCATCACTGGCCTTGTCGGGCAAGGGCGCAAAGGGCTGGATGATACACTCTACATCGCCCAACTCTGGGTTTCTGAAAACTCTATCATGTCGATAGAAGCCGAATTATCTGGTGAACAACGCCCTGAGGCAGACAAGCTCCTTGCCGGAATACTCAATAATCTCGGCCACATCCGGAATATCGAAAACGAAAAATATTTTCAGGACAAAGAAAAACAACGTCAGAAAGACGAGAAACAGGAATAGAAAAAAGCTTCAGCAAGAACCATAGGATTTAATCACTTCAACCATTGAAAAAAAACCATTGCGGCGATTTATGCTTAAATGCTGATCCATACCAATACGCCTGAACGCCTCATCAATATCCACATTGGCCAAATCATCCACAGCTTGCCCCTGATAAGCGGCCATCAAAATAACGATCAAGCCGCGCACAATATGAGCATCGCTATCGGCCTTGAACGTAAAAACACCGCCCTCATCAATTTGCGGAACAAGCCATACACGCGAAGTACACCCGCGCACAAGGTACTCATCACGTTTTAACGTATCATCAAGAGCAGGCAAACGGCGTCCCAGATCAATCAAATAACGGTAACGCTCCTCCCAATCATCAAAGAGCGTAAAATTCTCCACGATTTCATCCAGACCGGGCAAGACCACCAAAAAACTTCCTTGTTTATTGCAACGCTCCTGTTATGAAACGACATATCTGTAAAATCAAGGGAATAAACCATCAAATAATGAATAAAAGTTTAGATAAGGGCTTGCACATATGCGCGCCAATTGGCAGATTGAGGGAGAAACAGATTCTTCACAATCTTCAAACTTAAGGACAGAAAGACTCTTCAACATGAGTAAGTCATCATCAGGGTTCTCCGATTCAAAAAACACGTTATATTGCTCCTTTTGCGGCAAAAGCCAGCACGAGGTTCGCAAGCTCATCGCTGGCCCAAACGTGTTTATCTGCAATGAGTGCGTTGAGCTGTGTATGGACATCATTCGTGAAGAAGACAAAACCCAGATGGTTCGATCTGGAGACGGCGTTCCAACACCAAGCGAAATAAAACAGGTTCTCGATGATTACGTTATCGGTCAGGAATCAGCAAAACGCGTCTTGTCTGTTGCGGTTCACAACCACTATAAACGCCTGGAGCACAGCAACAGCGAAAGCGCCAACGCCGATATTGAGCTGTCAAAATCAAATATTCTGCTTGTTGGCCCGACCGGTTGCGGTAAAACACTCCTCGCCCAGACACTGGCACGCATCCTCGATGTTCCCTTTACAATGGCCGATGCAACAACCCTGACCGAAGCCGGATATGTGGGTGAAGATGTAGAAAACATCGTCCTCAAACTCCTGCAATCTAGCGACTACAATGTCGAGCGCGCACAAAAAGGCATCGTCTACATTGATGAAATTGACAAGATTTCACGTAAATCCGACAATCCCTCGATCACACGTGATGTCTCCGGTGAAGGGGTGCAACAAGCACTCTTGAAACTCATGGAGGGAACTGTAGCTGCTGTTCCTCCACAAGGGGGACGCAAACACCCGCAGCAAGAATTCCTGCAAGTTGATACCTCAAATATTCTTTTCATATGCGGTGGTGCTTTCGCCGGTCTTGAGAAGGTTATTGAACAGCGCGGCAAAGGAACATCCATCGGTTTTGGAGCGGATGTCAAAGCTCCGGGAGATCGCAAGGTTGGTGATATCCTCAAGGATCTTCTCCCCGAAGACCTGCACAAATACGGCCTAATCCCTGAATTTATAGGTCGCCTGCCTGTCATCGCAACCCTTGAAGACCTCGACGAAGACGCCCTTATCACAATTCTGACCGAGCCGAAAAATGCCCTCGTCAAACAATATCAACGACTTTTTGACATGGAAGACGTAGAACTGAAATTCACCGACGGCGCTTTATCTGCTATTGCTAAAAAGGCGATGGAACGCAAAACAGGGGCACGCGGCCTGCGCTCGATTATCGAAAAGTTACTATTAGATTCCATGTTCGAAGTGCCGGATATGAAAGACATCACTGAAGTAACAGTCAACAAAGAGACCGTTGAAGACGCCAAGAAACCGGCCTACAAAAAATCAAAAAACAAAAAGAAGAAAGAAGAAGAAAAAACAACATTAACTGAAGCCAAAAGCGACGAAGACAAACTCAAAAAAGACGCTGTCTAGGCGCTACGCAAATACAAGAGAAAACTAATCTTTATTTTTTCGCCATACGCAACTACTGTTTTTCTCTTTGAATACAAACAAACTGGACGCGCAATAATTCCACGAAAACGACGTAAAAACAGCCAAAAACTTGGCAAAATAGACCCATGTCATATAATTGGCAATCACAATCATTAAAGTGCTCAGCCCCAGCCCCACAAGGCCAACGCCGCCATAACGCGCGGCCTGTCTGTACCATCGCGCCTTATCGAGATTTTGAAACGTCCATGTCGCATTCCAGTAAAAACCGTTAATCAAGGCACAAAGAAAACCGGAAATATGCGCAAACACATAATGCACTTCAAAAACACCGTACAACAAATAAAAAACAGAAAAATCAATAACAGCGTTGGACGCGCCAACAAGCGCAAATTTTCCCATACGCTTGAAATGAGCTTTTAAAGCAACCGATATTGATCTTCCTGACATACAAAATCTCAAAAAAGCGAACAAAAAATATATATAAGAAAAACAAGAAACTTCATTCTTGCTCTTTTCCTAACGATGCGAACACGTTATGATTCCAACCCGAAGGTATAAAAAACATCACATACTATACCCATCGCATTATATAGTAAACACAACCCCGTCACACTGACAGGGTCTAAAAACCGAAAGAGAGTTCTAACCATCATGGAACACGCTAACAAAATCATGCCAATATCTGGCAAAAAATACCGACTCATCACCCGCAGCGATATGGACGGACTTGTCTGCGGCGTTTTGCTGAAAGAAATGGATCTTATAGACGATATTCTTTTTGCGCACCCAAAGGACATGCAAGACGGCCTGATTGAAGTTACGGAAGATGACATAACCACCAACCTTCCCTATTCGCCAGGAGCCTTCCTCGCTTTTGACCACCACGCCAGCGAAATTACCCGGCTAAGTGGAAAACCCGATAACCACATCATTGATGTAAACGCTCCTTCTGCTGCGCGCGTTGTTTATGATTATTTTGGCGGAAAAGAAAAATTTTCCAATGTCAGAGATGAAATGATGGACGCCGTAGACAAAGCCGACTCTGCGCAATTCACAAAAGAAGAAATATTATCTCCTGAAGGGTGGGTACTACTCAGCTTCATCATGGATGCCCGCACAGGACTGGGACGATTCCGTGATTTTAATATCTCCAATTACCAGCTCATGATGAAACTGATCGACTTTTGCCGCGATTGTAACGATATCAAAGAAATCCTTGAGCTGCCCGATGTCAAAGAACGTGTTGACCTTTACTATGACCACCAGATCAAATCCCGCGAACAAATAGAGCGTTGCGCAACTGTGTATAAAAACCTCGTTGTATTGGATCTACGCAAGGAAGAAACGATCTGGTCTAGCAACCGCTTTATGATATACGCCCTCTTCCCGCAATGTAACATCTCTATCCATGTCATGTGGGGCAAAAACAAGCAAAATACAGTCTTTGCAACTGGAAAATCCATACTCGATCGCAGCAGCAAAACCGACATTGGTTCATTAATGCTCCAATATGGCGGTGGTGGTCATCAGGCCGCAGGAACTTGCCAGATCGCCAATCTGGAGGCAGAAGACGTGTTGCATGAAATCATAGAAAAGATCAATCAGGACGGTTAGGATTAAAATTGCATCGTCATGAGTATAATACGAAACACGCTTGTCTATGGCCTGTTGCTCCCTGATGTAGCAAGGGCCAAGCCCTCGCGCCGTGACAAACTGACCAACATCATCCACCATGCAAACGAACATTGCCCTTACTACAAGGGCAAATACACTCATTTCCTCAATTGTGTAAAAGATTTTACGCAAGAGGAGTTCAATTATGCATTCGATCACCTGCCCATCATCCACAGGAACGATCTTGCCGCACACAGCAAACAATTCCAGCCCGAAACACTGAAAAATACTAAGAACTTACTTGAAAATGGCAACCTGCCACCAATTTTAACTCTAATAAAAAATAGAGTTACAAATAAAGATTTTGCCGCATCAGTTCCACTTAACGCTGGAACATCCCGCCGCTGGATAAACCGACATGATGCAGGCTTATACACTCACAGCATCCTTCGTGCCATGAAAAAAAACGGCTGGCAACGCTCACAAAGATTTGCATCTTTCATGCCGCAAGACACCTGTTTCACGAGCAACCTTTCTCACTATAAACACAGCCTGAAACAGATGTTTGGCTATACGCCGATCAGCTACACATCCCTGACAAAAGGTACCGTGGAAAAACTGCTGAAAGAATTGAAAAAAACCAGAACCAAGATGCTCTTAACAGCGCCTGGCACCCTCTTGCGCGTTGCTCAGATCATGAAAGAAGAAAATATCGGTCCATACCCACACCTCCCCGCCATTAATCTAAGCGGATCTCCCCTGCTCGATTGCAACAAAAACATTATCATGACAATGTTTCCAGAAAGCGACATACAATGCAGCTACGGCGCAAAAGAATCCGGCATAATAGCGCACCAATCCTCACTAAAAAGCTTTAACTACGATGTATTCGATGATCTTGTATATCTTGAACAAGGCGCAGGAAATACAATCTTGCTAACCACCTACTGGCAAGAATCTTTCCCCCTGATCCGCTACAACACAGGCGATGTCGGGCGCATTGTAACAACAAAAGATGGAAAACAAAAAATAAAATCACTTGAAGGACGCCAGGCAGATCATATCATCGGCGCAGACGGATATATGTATTACCCCTCCTTCTTTAACATGTTTATAAACGAAATCAACAAAGCGCTAAACGACCCGATCATTGACTTCAAACTCCGCTACGGGCAAATAAAAGGCGCGCCACAGCTGCATCTGAATTTTGTTCTTATCGATCATAGCCATAAAGAAAAAATCAAAAAAACGGCCTTGGACATTCTCCAGCCTGTATTCTCAAATTATACACACATAACCATAGCCTTCCCCAACCATATCGATCATAATGCAACCAGCAAACACAAAATAATCGAGGACATCAATACACCGCTCCACACTTCTGGATACGACTATGTAAGCCAAAAAGAACAAAGCACAAAACAATGGTATTCGCACCCCACACGGGAACAGGACATAAAAGAACAAAACAGAGAAAAAGAGCCAGAAGAAAGACAAAACGATGCCCAGCAAGAAAAGTATAATGTTCAATGACTAAAAAAACGCAATCAATGCCAGACCAGATCCCCCCTCTGCCCTTAAAGAAAGGCGGAACCATCGGCGTTTTTGCGCCATCAAGCTGGGTTGACCCTGAAGACATTGAAAAATCAAGCCAATATGCAGAATCTCTTGGCTACAACGTTTTCATACATCCACAAACCTACGAACGCGAGCACCAGAGCGCTGGAACAATTCTACAAAAAGCAATGGCCTTTCAGGGATTGTGGCAAAGAAAAGACATTGACGCAATTTGGATCGCAGGAGGGGGGAACCGCTGCCTACACCTGCTCTCAGCGCTCAACCTTGAAGCCTTAAAACGCGCAGAGCCCAAACCCGTTATTGGCTTTAGCGATGCAACGGCATTACTCAATACCCTGCACGCGCACACCAGTATCATAACCTTCCACGGCCCGGTATTCAAAAACCTGCACAAACACAACCCTGAACAGCTAAACCATCTCTTCACCCTTCTGGAAGGCGAAAAAAACACAAGCTACCTTATAAAAAAAGACAACATCATCAAGGAGGGAAAGGCATCAGGCCGCCTCATCGGCGGAAACCTCAGCATATTTCAATACCTGCCACAAATATGGATCAATGACATCTGCGATAATGCCATCATATTCCTCGAAGACTGCAACGAAGAGATCAGCCGTATAGACAGAACGTTCACCTATCTACGCCAGCTTGGAATTTTTAAAAAATGCGCAGCACTCCTTCTGGGAGAATTCTCAAACCTCAAAGATACAGGCCGCCCCTACGGCTATACCCTTAAAGATATCATTCTAGAGCACACAGAAAACCTCGATATTCCTGTATTATGCAACATGCCCTTTGGTCATGGAAAAAACCTCTACAGCTTTCCCATTGGCGCCTCAGCCACGCTTGACACAGATACATGCATCTTCAAACTTGAAAGCCATCCCACACGCTAAGCCCCGTTAATCAAAACTTTTTATACGCACCAACATGAAACCCCTCATGCGCACCCCAAAAATCACGGTGTGATATGACCTGTTTATTGTTAAGCACACACACCTCGCTCATACCATCAAACGATAAGGACTTGCCTTTGGTGTTTTTTCCAACTATTGATAAACCGCCGTTATTGTGCACCGAACAAATCATACTCCAATAGACATAAGCGACGCCTTCACGCCGCCCCCATACAAAATCATGCACCCGATACCGAAGCAGGCTTTTTCCTGCTGCACCACGTTTATATAAATTAAACCGCTCCATCATAAGAGATTTAAACGCATCCACCCCCTTTGTTCTATGATAAGGATCTTCAAAAACAAAGGCTGGATCAAGGACAGAGTCAAACAAAGACAAGGAGCGCGCTGTCATGCTGCCTAACAATTCAACATAATCCTCCAGCGGTTTTTGTAGTTCTAAAGTCTGAAACATCAAAAATAATGCACTTAAATGTATGAAAAGATTCAACGAAAATAATAATATCAACAGGCAGATTATACGCCTTCACCACACGGATCTAAAGTGTTTTATTAATCTCAATATCAAAGATATGTAAAATATTTTAAGTTTTCCACATCATTACAGTTGAAAATTCATTCATTTTTTGTTATGCTCCCTCCATGTCGAGTTAATAGGACAATTTAAAACATCTGCGAGCGACCTTTTATGCATGTTTTGGTTGCTCTTTTTTGTTCCCTGTCGTAACCCAGCGCACCTGGAACGGGAATTTGTACTTCGACATCGCCCATAGAAAGAAGACAACAAAGGAAAAGGTGAAACAACAATGGCAAATAACGATAACATCAAGTTCAAAACAGGCGACTGCGTTGTATACCCCGCTCACGGTGTTGGAAGCGTGGAAGGAATAGAAACACAGACAATCGCAGGCATGGAGCTCAGCCTGTATGTTGTCAGCTTTGAAAAAGATCGCATGCGCTTGAAAATCCCGGTGGCAAAAGCCGAAACATCTGGTCTACGCAAACTTAGCTCCAGCGAACGCCTTGATGATGCCCTCAAGACACTCAAAGGCCGCTCCCGCGTTCGCCGCACAATGTGGAGTCGTCGCGCCCAGGAATATGAAACAAAAATCAATTCCGGCGACCCCGTATCAATCGCCGAGGTTCTTCGCGATCTAAAACGTAGCAATGACGACACAGAGCAATCTTACAGCGAACGTCAGATTTATCAATCAGCTTTGGAAAGACTGGCACGTGAAGTGGCCGCTGTAGACAACATCACAGAGATGAAAGCAACAGAAAAGCTTGAAGATATGATGGGCAAACTCAAAGCGCCTATTGCCATCAGCGACAATGATGATAACGAAAAAGAAGCAAAAGCAGCATAAACCAATCGCTGTTTTAGAAACATAAACAATAAAAGCGCGCAGAAATAAGTCTGGGCGCTTTTTTTACCAACAGAAAAAAGAAGTCATTTTAAAATCCGGCGCCCTAAAACGACGCCACGATCTTATAAAGCTGGCCGGGCTGAAGCTTTTGACCGGCACTCAACCCATTAAGCACCCTGAAACGCTCTTCACGATAATCATCAACAGCCATGCGCGCAGATAAACTTGCAACCGTATCCCCAGCCTTCGCCGCCACAATCCGAATGCGGCGCGGACTGTAAGATTTATACTCATCAGCCTTCATCTTACGAAAACTATATGTTGCCGCCTTCAGGGCATCAAGCTGCGATGAAGTAGGGTTAGGCGGTAAAACCACCTGAAAACGGGCAATTTGATCATCCCCCCAGCGCACTGCAACAAGCTGCAACATGACATTCCGGTTATCAAAACGCCCGGCAAGAGAGGCTGTCGCCGCCTTCATCCCTCCAACAGTAATCTCCTCTGCGCGCTCGACCGCCTGCCCTTTAAGCCAGTCATCTCTAAGATAGCGCATAGGGCTAACACGCTCAGCATTGCGCTGGATATCAAATATAATCAACCCGCCATTCGATGCACCCATTCCCTTCGCCACCACCTGAGAGGGACTATTAAAAAGCCGATAATCCTCTGGCACGCTAAAGATAAACCCAAGCTCAGGATGAACAAAAGTATCTCCACGCACAAACCCCTGCGCAGCACTATCGCCATAAATCATACCATCAATAACACGCAAATAAGCATCGCGGCCAACAGCGCCGCCGCCCTCACCCCGAGCAGCCGCCCGTGCTTCGGCAACCGTCTTGCTTACGCGATCTCCCGTTGCCGGATGCGTTGCAAAAAACGTATTAAGCGGATTAAATCCGGTTTGCCCTGCGAGCCTGCGCTCTAAAGCACTATCGGCCTGCAAACGCTGTAAAAAAGAAGCCATCGCATTCACATCATACCCCGCGCGCCCTAAATACCGTATCCCCAAAATATCCGCCTCACTTTCCTGCTCACGCGAATAAGATTTGAGGTACAGATCACTGCCAATACCCAAAGCCTGCGTAACCCCGCTCGAATCAATAGCCGCTGATAAAATAGACGCCCCTATGCTCGTCGCCACCCCGCGAGAATAACGCTCCGCTGAATGACGCGCCGTGATATGCCCTGCCTCGTGCGCAAGTACAGCCGCCATTTCTGCCTCACTACCGGCCAAAGCCATAAGCCCGCGCGTTAAATAAATATATCCCCCCGGTAAGGCAAACGCATTAACTATAGGGCTATCAAGCAGGAAAAAGCGATATGTCACATCAGGCCGTTCGGTGCGAGCCGTTACATTCTTTCCCACCTCGGAGACATACTCTTGCAACCGCTCATCATCATAAAGACCATATTCCTTCAATATTTTCTCATGCTCCTGCGCCCCGACCTGTTGCTCCTGAGCCGAACTCATAAAAGCAGTGAACTGCTTCGCACCGGTGGCCGGATTGGTCGAACACCCCGCTAGAAAAACAAAAGCTGTAAAAAATAAAAATAAACGCTTGAACATTTTCTCAACTCGCACGCATGATGATGAACATGAAAAAGATATTAACCATTATTACAGTTTTTTCCACCCTGTTTCTAATCACTGTGACAGGGTTATTCCATAATGAACCGGGACACGCACAGGGAACAAAACCAACTCCCCTTATTTTGCCCGGCGCCGATTTTAGCGCCATGCACAACGCCGGAACAAGCATCGTATCCGAAGTCATCAATCCTATGACCATAAAGCTTGAGGATGGGCGCACCATAACCCTGAGCGGGCTGGACTACCCGGATCTTGATTTCTACAATCCCGGCGAGCTGGCCATCACAGCGCAAAAAGTTCTCGAAGACTTTTTGAAAGGAAAACATGTCACCATCTATCAAACGCCTCAAGCCGATCAGGGACGCATAAACCGTATGGGACATCACATCGCCCACCTCTCCCGCCACGAACGCAACACTTTGAAAGGCAACGCAGATAACAGCAATGTCAAAAACAAAGACACATGGGTGCAAGGATTAATATTATCTCTAGGGCTGGCGCGTGTTCGTACAACAAAATATAACCGTGAAATGGCCGCACAACTCTTGCAGCTCGAACAGCAGGCTCGAACAGACAAATCCGGCCTGTGGGCCATGGAAAAATACGCGCCCCTTACCCCCGAACAAGCAAAAAACCATATTGGCCGTTATCAGATTATTGAAGGGCAGGTTCAAAATATAGGCATGCACAAAAACAAAATCTATATCAACTTCGGCAATAACTGGCGCGATGATTTTACACTGGGCATTAGCGGCACAAACGCCCGCACCTTCCGCCGCGAGAATATCAACCCGCTCAACTGGAACAACGCCCGCCTCCGCGTTCGCGGCTGGATAGAAAGCTATAACGGCCCCTATATCGAAATCGACCACCCCGAACGTATCGAGATCCTATCCCCGATTAAAAAAGAAAAAGACACTCCAACACCCTCCAAAACAGATAAATCCTTTACCAAAGACGGTTCATCCCTGCCCGCATACAACAAGTAAAACACTGATAAACAAACAAATACTGCATCGCACCACACAAAGTCGATTCAATTTGTTGTACATAAAAACATAAATGCCTATAAAGGGGCGATATTTGATAAAAGCTTGCAGGGCATAAAAACGTGAACACATCTAAAAAAGGGGAAGGGAACATGAATTTCAAGACATTAAAAGAGCTCAATGTTGAAAGAAAAACCGTTTTACTCAGAGCTGATTTGAATGTCCCGATGCAAAACAATACAGTCACCGACACAATGCGCATAGATCGTCTAAAACCCACAATCGATTATCTGTTGGAAAAAAACGCAAAAATTATAATCGTATCGCATTATGGCCGCCCGAACGGTAAGCGGGTTTTTAACATGTCCATGGGATTTATCGCTCCCGTTCTGCAAACGCGCTGGAATGTTCCGGTCAGCTTTTCTCCTGATACAATCGGCAAGCACGTTAAGGAAAGCATTGCACAACTTCCCCCCAAAAGCATCGTGCTCCTGGAAAATGTACGTTTCCACAAGGAAGAAAAAGCCAACGATGACCAATTTGCAAAACAACTGGCTGAGCTGGCTGATATTTACATTAATGATGCCTTTTCTACATCACACCGCGCGCACGCCTCAATGCTTGGCGTAACACAATATTTACCCAGCGCCGCCGGTCTGCTCATGGAAGAAGAATTAACAGCCTTGAACGCCGCCTTGGGAAGTCCTGAAAAACCATTACTGGCCGTAACGGGTGGCTCGAAAATTTCTACAAAACTGGGGGTGCTTAAACACCTGATCGAAAAAGTCGATTATCTGGTGTTAGGAGGAGGAATGGCCAATACATTCCTCTACGCGCAAGGCATATCCGTAGGAAAATCACTATGTGAAACAGATATGATAGACACCGCGCAAGAGATTATAAAAACGGCAGAAAAAGAAGGCTGCAAAATCATTCTTCCCTTAGATGTTGTTGTCACCAAAGAGCTAAAAGAAAGCACATTTTCCAGCATCATGAACATAGACGACATCCGCGACGATATGATGGCCGTTGATATTGGCCCCAAAAGCGTTGCTCAAATCAAAGACTATCTCAACAAATCAAAAACAGTCGTTTGGAACGGCCCGCTGGGTGTTTTTGAAAACAAACCATTTGATAATGGAACAAACGAAATCGCCGCGGCTGTAGGCAAACACACGCTGGAAGGAAAATGCTCAAGCATCGCAGGAGGCGGAGACACAATGGCTGCGCTGGAAAATGCAGGGTGTCAGGATCAATTCTCCTATGTCTCTACCGCAGGCGGAGCATTTCTCGAATGGCTTGAGGGTAAAGAACTACCAGCCATCAAGCCCCTTAGAAAAAATACATTAAGCAACGTAGCCTAAAACACCTCCGGCAACACACCTTAAAAAAAGGCCGGCGATGACTCGCCGGCTTTAAAGTTTAGACAATTGGAGGTAGAAAATGTAAAAACGCAGCACTCAGTATATACATAAAATGGTAAAACTTATCTTTACCCTTGTGTTTCAGGTACAATAATCTCCCGCGCAAACTCTGGCGTAATCGCTTCAAAATAAGCCAGCGCCTTACGAATATCATTTGGTTGAACAAAGCGACCTTTTTTCCAGAACTTACCGGTTAACATAAACAAGGAAACAAAATCTTCTTTACGAACATCAAAGGCCTTTGCAATAAGAGCCAGCCCCTGCCCGTTCTTTTGAGACAGAACCTGAACCAGAACATCCGGTTTATATCCCGTAAAAACCGACAACTGGGCAATAAAGGAACGAGCATGTCCCCGGCGCAATGTCCCGATCATCATCTTTACATTCAAAAGACCTTTTTCATAAGCACAAACCGCTGCATCCAACATATATTGATCAGGGAGACACTCATCATGCGCAAAAAGAGGTTCAGTTGTTTCCTCAACAACCTCTTCGATAGCCTTGGCCACAGCCTCCGGATCAATACGGAAATGTTCTACAATATACTGCCTGATTTCTTCGCCGACAAAATGATATAAGCTGCTTGCCAGAGTTTCCGTCATCTCCGCGCGCTCCAGCAGAGGCATAACAATAACCTCCTCTTGCTGCGCAAGATCAGATAACGCAACCATCGTCGCTTCACACAGGTCAATATCCTCATTTTCAAGCATAACCAGGGCAGTCTCGACATCCTGCGTATCTGCCAGCATCTTTGTAACACGATCAGCCAGAACTTTACGCGCCGCAATAGCTTTCCAGTATTCCCGGGATTGAGCCTGAATAATATACATCAAATCAAACTCGCCCAGCACAGGACTGGTCACCAGAATAGGGCGTGCAATCTCAATGTCATCATTTGCCAGCTCTAAAATAAGACGCAGCGGTACATTATCCTGATAAGCCAGCCTGAGCGCCAAAGCATGGCGGACTGATTTACTGGCCTGCGAAATCAGTTCAATAAGAACATCCGCAATCATTTCACTCTCACGAATGGTAATATCAGCATCCAGTATGGAACATATTTTCTGCGCGAGCCTTATTCTGGATTCCGGCGTACGATCGCGCGCCAGACTATATAGCTCATCAACAGACCCCAAATGTCCCTTGGTCGGCACAATAGGTGTCTCCGCCCCCTGTCTCATTATATTCAACACCATTCCCCTCTTTCTAAATTGTCATGCTTTATATTTATTTTTTTATATATGATAATAATTACACAGCAGGAAAAACGAAACGCCTGCGATCTGCGGTTTCCAGCGCCTTCGGCTTCCTAAGCTACATTGTTATAAAAAAAGTGTTAGAATTTAGTTAAGATATGGGAAAAAATTATAGCGGTGCAACAACTTCAGGATCATTCGGTTTGGAGAGCAAAACCTCTTGCATATCCACCGCATTGCTCAAAGCAACAAGATTTTCAGAAAGAAAAATACCCGCAGCGCCCGCCTCCTGCAAAAACGTCTCATCGCCAGCATAATTCGTAAACCCTTGATTTTCGGGCACATCGACACTGGAAAGGGTACCGTCCATATTATAATCCGGCAATCCATCAGATCGCATCCGCATGCGATAAGGGGACGCCTCTGAGTCATATTCACTCAACTGGAATAAAGCTGCCTCATAGTGGTGCTTATCCACCATCGCCGCTCTCATTGTATCAATCTCATCTTGCGCCCAATTATGACGCAATACATCCGGGATAAAAGAGCCATTATCTGCAATAATTTCCTCACATTCGGAGATCTTCTCCAAAAGATCATCGCCAATTGCGTTCACAGCACCGGGATCGAACGCATATTGATGCGCCTTTATCCTCTCGACAATCTCCTGACGACTAAGCCCCGTTTCCCCATCCGGGCTTTCACCCTCAGTAAACAAATATCGGCGCAACTGATCACCCTTAAGAATTGAAATATCCAGCCCCGGCTCTTGGTAACGATCTCCGCTATATGACGCTACACCTTCCGCATCAATCCTCTCTTTCACGTCTCTGCCGGCCTTATAAGCTCCATGCGCCTCCATAAGAATCCAGCCCGCACCGCCAACCGCTCCTGCAGTCAACGCGCCCACCGTTGCGCTACCAAGCGCCGTTGCTGTCACAATACCGCTAGTCAACGCATTCATTTTAAAAGCACCAACCCCCACAGCAACAGCAGACGTGCCGGCAATAACTTTATCACTAATCCGCTCTTCCTGAGCCATACCATATCCCGTGCCAAGAGCCATTGTAGCCAAATTGGCTTTGGATAGCGCTCCAATAACACCTGCAGGAATATTTTTTCCGGCTATACTAAGAGAATTAACCGTCAAATCAGCAAGACTGACTGTAAGCCCGGTGCCATGCACCGCAGCGCCCGCCATGTCATCTGCCTGCAAGGACGATACAGTCCCCAGCCCGCCAAGAGCCAGGCCAGCAAAAGCACCTGCCTGCGACCGTATAGCATTCATACGCGTAACTTCCTTACGCACAGCAAGAGGAAAATCCTCAGCGCCGCCCGTAGGAGGAAGTATTCTAGGTCTTTCATGGCTAGGAAAACTCTGCGAAGGAGCCTCGCCCGGAATATTCCCAATGCTCCGCCTATGCTCAATCCAAGGATTTTCTCCATACCCGAAATTTCTACTAATCTTTCTATCCCCATACATATTAACGAGATCAACATATAAGGGCTCGAGCACATCTTTCCAGAAGGGTGCATGCATCTCTGGCGGCAAAGAATTTTGTGCCCGCACAGTAAGATCAACTCTACTCTCAGGAATATCTACTTTCACAAACACGCTGCGTGTTTGCTCTACCGTAGGAGAGCGGGATAACTCCGTGGCAATCTCTTTTGGCATTTTGTGCCCCACGCTCTCCAGAGCCACATAGAGCTCTTCTGGCGTTGTGGGATACCTGCCCCACACCTTATAAGCCTGCGAAAAAGCGCCCCCTATGCGCGCCTGGATCTCAGTTCCTTCCCGACTATAAGAAAAATTATCACGAGCTTTTCTGGAATTCGGTGGAGGTGGCGAAGAATCATATGAATCAGCTCGAACAAACAGCTCATCAGCAACAGCATCCTGAGCAGACACAAGCTTCAACCCAACCCCGCTGGTGCGACCGGCCACTGCCTCCCCGAAAACATCTCTCAACCTGTTTGAATGATCCCCCTGAAGGATATGCGCTGCCTCATGTGCCAAAGTTGCTGCATCATCCTCATATTTGAGCTGGATCACACGTGAGCCCGAGAAAGTAGCGTTTCCTAATGATTTCGGATAGCTTTCTATATCGATAGGCTCAAAAGCCATAACCTGACTATTAGAACCGGCAATATCAAGCCCACGCACCGGCCACGCGCCATGAACAGCAAAAAGAGCCTGATCAACGCTTCCAAATCCGCGATCCATAAGCATCCTTGTAGCAACAGGAGAAATATCGTCCACCGGAGCTGTAAGATGATCAAAAAAACGGTAAGCAGGATAGGCCGCAATAGCAACTGTAGCGGCATCAACTAATAGCTGGGTACGGTGTTCACGACTAAAGGCTTCATCACCCTGATCGGCAGACAGCAAATGATCGCTCACAACTTCAGGAGCAAGCTGAGCGCCGCCTTGCATTGTGACTTGATCCAGATGATAACCCTCTTCCAAAACAGGATCTCCCGATATTTTTTCTACCATTTATTTTACAGAATAAACCAATAAATTACAAAAAAAACGCGCCTGCAAAAAACATGTTTAGCAATACTTTCTTAACCTGGAATTGATAAAATAATTAAGGTTAGAAAACAGGGACAAAGCCGCGACCTGTCAGGGGCGCTTGCTAAACGAAAAGGATGCAATATGGAAGCAATATCATCACCAGGCGCAGTCCAGCCGCAAGCTGTGACAAAAGCGCTGCAGCCCGAGACAAGTCCGGAACAGATGCGTACATCGCCGCGCACTCAGGATGAGTCGGTTCCAGCCAGCGAAAAGAACGTATCCCCGCTCAATACCAAGGATTTAGCAGAATTCATCACGGAACTGAAAAGTATGAAAGGGGGAGAAGATCTCCCTGAACGCGGCTCGGTTCTTGATTTAAAAGCCTGAAAGAATTATCGTGAACATTGTGGGAGAGAGGACGCCTCGTTCAACGGGGCGTCTTCCTTTATGTAGCACCTGTAAAAACTACTGAAACGCAGGCTCGTCAAAGGCGCGCAACTTCCGGCTATGCAACTGTTCCGGCGGGAAATTACGCCGCAAAAGTGTCATGGAACGCATTCCTATCCTGAGATGTTGCTCAACACGTTTACGGTAAAATGCATTGGCCATCCCCGGTAATTTTAATTCCCCATGCAGCGGCTTGTCTGAAATACACAGCAATGTCCCGTACGGCACGCGGAAACGATACCCGTTCGCGGCAATGGTCGCCGATTCCATATCCAGAGCAACCGCCCTGCTTTGACTGAGGGTCCGATTGCGGACATGAGGCGGTTGCAACTCCCAGTTCCGATCCTGCACCGTGGCCACCGTACCGGTACGCATGACTTTTTTCATATCATACCCTTCATTGCCCGTGATATCCTGCGCCGCCTGTTCCAGAGCCTGCTGCACTTCGGCCAGAGCAGGAACAGGAATACTCGGCGGCAACACATTATCCAAAATGCGATCTTCGCGTAAATATCCATGCGCCAGCACATAATCCCCCAAACGCTGAGAATTACGCAACCCCGCGCAATGCCCCAGCATCATCCACGCATGAGGCCGCAAAACCGCAACATGATCCGTAATTGTCTTGGCATTGGACGGTCCTACGCCGATATTAATAATCGTAATACCATCACCATCCGGGCGCTTCAAATGAAAAGCCGGCATCTGAGGCATACCAGCAGCGCCGGCATGACCGACCTTCCGGCTTTTATACTCAGGAAGATTATGATTATATCGCACAACATCGCCGGGGGAGACAAATGCGCTATACTCACAGCGCTCTGCTCTCACATCAGGATCATCCGTTACAGACATCATTTCTTGCGCCATCCTAGCAAACTCATCAATATAAAACGGATAATTTGTAAACAGCACATAGTTTTGAAAATGCTCTGGACTGGTTCCGCAATAATGCTTCAAACGCTGCAAACTCAAATCAACGCGCGGCGCACGAAACAGTGACAAAGGTTTCTCCTGATGCGCCTCATTTGACACAAACGTGCAATTAGCAATTTCATCATCCATCAGATCCAGATCCGGAACATCAAAATACTCCGGCAAAGCTCTTACAAGCTCAGGATCGAGCCCCTCTTCCAGATAGAAATTCTCCCCCAGCGCAAAATGTATTGGCATGGGCGTATCACTGATACCAATTTCAATGGGAACCCCGTGACTCCTGAACAATAAGTCAAACTGTGCCTGGAAATAATCCCCAAACAAATCAGGACGAGTCAAGGTCGTCTGATAAACACCGGGTTTTGAAGTAAACCCAAAGGATAGCCGCATATCGGGGCGTTGAATTTTCTCGGTCTTGATACGCACATAAGGATAATAGGCGCGAACACGCGCCCTCTCCCCCCCCCGGCAATACACTTCAAAACAATCAGCAAGATACTCCCGGCTGGACTCATATATCTCAACAATACGATCCAGCGCTTCTTTAGAATCTTGAAAAAAACTCGGCTCAAAGCGTTTTGGTTTTTGTTTATCCATAAATAGCGTTCTCCTCACACACCACCTTAAATATTTCGCGCTAAACGTCTAGCCCCATCAAGGACCGCGCATAATCCCGCGCATTAAAGGGGCGCAAATCTTCCACAGTCTCGCCAACACCAATCGCATGTACCGGCACACCAAACTGATCGGCAAGACCAATCAACACACCGCCTTTAGCCGACCCGTCAAGCTTAGTAACAATAAGCCCGTTCACATCCACCATTTCCTTAAAGGTTTCAACCTGAGAATAAGCATTTTGTCCCGTTGTAGCATCCAAAACCAATAAAACAGAATGCGGCAGAGCATCATCCTTCTTTTTAAGAACCCGAACAATCTTCTTAAGCTCTTCCATCAGTGTTTGTTTATTCTGAAGCCGCCCGGCAGTATCAATAATCAAAACATCAACACCATCAGCCTGCGCCTTCTCATACGCTTCATAAGCCACAGAAGCCGCATCCGCACCAATATCTTTTGCGAAAAAGGTCGCATTACCACGCCGCGCCCATTCTTCAAGCTGCTCCACTGCAGCCGCACGGAACGTATCAGCCGCCGCAAACATAACGCGCAATCCCTGCTCCTTATAAAGCTGTTTGGCCATTTTGCCGGCAGTCGTTGTCTTACCAGCCCCATTCACACCACACATCAAAATAACATAAGGGCTCTCAGCCTGTTTTGGAATCGCAAGCGGCACAGCAACAGGCTCAAGAAAATCACCCATCACCGCAGCCAGCGCCTCACGAATTTCCTCTTCACAGACATCCTTGCCAAAACGATCCTTCGAAAATTCCTCAATCACCTTGGCCGCCGTTTTGGGCCCCAAATCTGCAGAAATCAAAACCTCTTCCAACTCATCAAGCGTATTTTGATCAAGTCTGGATTTAGTCAAAACATCACTTAACCCCTTACCAATCTTATTGGTAGATTTACTCAGCCCCTTGGCCATACGGGAAAACCAGCCACCTTCGGATGAATGGTCTATATCGGGATTATCATCTTCATCCACCACCGGAACTGTCTCCAGTCCTTTAATAGGTGTCGGCACAACATCCAGCTCATCAAAACCACTATCATTAGAAACAACCTTATCGATATCATCCGGAGAAAAATCATCCCTCTGCTCTTCTAAGGGCTTTTCCACCTCAGGATCATTCTTGCGCCCACGAAGCAATCTTTGCTCCGCAGCTTCCTCCTCCTGCATCTTTATATTTTTCTTTTTGCGCCAAAAGACCATGGCCTGACCCTCCTTTATGATTATTTATTAGGAGTATAGCCCCTACAAAATCAAAAGTCGCCCGATTTCTTGGGAGTCTATGCTGGAAGTCTATTTTGGAAGTCTACGAAAGTACGGTGCCACTAAGCATCCCATCCTGAATGCCAGTAGCTCGAAACCGAATCAACTGACCAGAAACATACTCACCCTCCAGCCGCACAGACAAAAACGTCTCCGTTTTACCAGCACCGTCTTGCTCAACGATCACATCAAAATCCTTATCGATACTTCGCTGTAACAGCTTTTCCAACTGAGCCTCCCCCAGAGCGCGCAAACGTGCAGCGCGTTCTTTACGCTGCGCTACAGGAACCTTGTTTGGAATGCGCGCTGCTGGCGTTCCCTCGCGCTCTGAGTAGGGAAAAACATGCAGAAACGTCAAATCACACTCTTCAACAAACCGCACCGTATTAACAAACATCTTTTCTGTCTCGGTTGGAAATCCTGCAATCAAATCCGCGCCAAACACAACATCCGGCCTAATATCCCGTGCCCGTTGACACAGCGCAATCACATCCCCGCGCAAATGACGCCGCTTCATGCGTTTTAAAATCAGATCATCGCCTGCCTGTACAGACAAATGCAAATGCGGACATAAACGCGGCTCATGGGCAATCAAGTGCCATAAATCCTCATCGATTGCCGCCGGATCTAGCGAAGACAAGCGCAACCGCTTTAATTCAGGCACTAAGTCCAGAACCTGCCGGATCATAGTTCCCAAAGCAGGCCGCTCCGGTAAATCCGCACCATAAGAGGTCACATCAACCCCGGTCAGTATAATCTCGTTATATCCACCCTTGGCAAGGTTTTTCACCTGACGGGCTATCTGTGCAACAGGCACAGAGCGTGCATCGCCCCGCCCATAGGGAATAATACAAAACGTGCACCGGTTATCGCAGCCATTTTGCACCTGCAAGAAAGCCCGCGAGCGATCCTCATACCCCTCAATCAAAGGAGAATCATTATCATCAAAAGACATGACTTCATTAACCAGCACTTTTTCATCCCCGCATCGGTTCTGCCAGCTTTTAGCCTCAAGTTTGAAATCATTACCTATAACCCGATCAACTTCGGCAATGTCCTTATATATTTCCGGTGTAATCTGCGCACTACATCCAGTCACAATCAACGTTGCGTCCGGATTATCCCGTTTTGCCCGGCGAATAGCCTGACGGGCTTGCCGCTCGGCTTCCTTGGTCACCGCACAAGTATTAAAGATAATAACATCGTCGCCCAAACCGGCCTCAAGCGCATGCGCCCGAATAACTTCCGATTCATAGAAGTTTAACCGACATCCAAATGTCTTGATCTCTGGTTCTGATTTATCTTTTTTACTCATGAATTGAGCTTTTACAGCGTATTCAAGGTACCGTCAAATACGTAAGCTACTGGCCCGCTCATTAGCACATGCCCGTCGCTCTCACGCCGCTCCAGATGTAAAATTCCCCCATCAAGCTCAATAGTGACTTTATTGCCGGATATCAACCCCCGCCGCATGGCAGCGACCGCAACAGCACAGGCACCGGAACCGCAAGCCTCGGTAAACCCGCAGCCTCGCTCCCACGTCCTTTGGCGCAAATTAGAGTTATCTATGACCTGAACAAACTCAACATTCGTGCGATTGGGAAACGCTTCATGACGCTCGAAATATGCCCCCAGTAAAGCCACATCAATATCCTCAACAGCATCTACAAAGAACACAAGATGCGGATTACCCATATCCACTGCCACCGGATGGCTTACAACGCCATAGGATAAATCCAGATCCTGCACATGACGCGGCGCGCCCATATCCACTTCAATCAAAAGCCCCTCAACCTGACGGCATTGCAAAACACCGTCATTGACCTCAATCATACACGCGGCGCGGCCCAGATCACTCATCACCATATCGGCAATGCAGCGCGTAGCATTCCCACATGCCCCGCTTTCCGACCCATCCGCATTAAAAAACTTCGCTTGAATATCGGCCTTATCTGATGCGCCAATAACCACAACAGTGTCACATCCTACGCCGCGCCTTCGATCTGATATTTCAACAATCTCATGTTCTGATAACGCAACAGGCGCCTTCCGCGCATCAAATATAACAAAGTCATTCCCCAGCCCGTGCATTTTATGAAATTTCATTTCTGTAATCCTTTTCTTGACATCCTGAACATTTACTCATATTTTAGCGCAAATTTCCACTGACATTTGATTTTGTCAGTGCCCGCGCATTTACGGGATGCAGGTACACTCCAGTCGGCGAACTTACGCTCACTGGAGCCGATAAGGTTTGAAAAATATGTTTGATAGCTTAAGCGAGAAATTAGGAAATGTCTTTTCAAAACTCAGAGGCAAAGCCTCCCTGAGTGAAAACGACGTTATGGCGGTTTCACGCGAAATCCGAATTGCCCTGCTTGAGGCCGACGTCGCCCTGCCCGTTGTCAAAGATTTTATCGCCAGCATCAAAGACAAGGCTGTTGGCCAAAATGTCATTAAAGGCGTAAATCCGGCTCAACAAGTCATCAAAATTGTCCATGATGAGCTTGTCACCATGCTTGGCAGCGAAAATGCCGATCTTGAATTTACAACACCACCTTGCGCTTACCTGATGGTTGGGCTACAAGGCTCTGGTAAAACCACATCTTCTGCAAAAATCGCCCGCCTGATTACAAAAGAGCGCGGCAAAAAAGTGCTCATGGCCTCCTTGGACATCTACCGCCCCGCCGCGCAAGAACAGCTCGCCACACTGGGTGAGCAAATCAATGTTGCCACACTGCCCATTATCAAAGACCAAAAGCCGCTCGATATTGCCAAACGCGCCATGGATACAGCACGCAAAGAAGCCTACGATGTCGTTATTCTCGACACTGCTGGTCGCACAAGCATCAATGAAGAGCTTATGCAGGAAGTCGAGGAAATCAAAACCTTCGCCAAACCAATAGAAACCCTGCTGGTCGCCGACGCCTTAACCGGTCAGGACGCTGTCAACACAGCCAAAATATTCAATGAACGCGTTGAGATCAGCGGTATTATTCTCACCCGCGTAGACGGCGATTCCAGAGGTGGCGCCGCCATGTCCATGAAAGCGGTCACGGGAAAGCCCGTCAAGCTCATTGGTGTAGGCGAAAAATGGGACGCCATTGAGCCCTTCTACCCCGAGCGCGTCGCAGGCCGCATTCTGGGCATGGGTGACGTTGTCTCGCTGGTTGAAAAAGCCGCAGCCAATGTCGATCACGAAGAAGCCATCAACATGGCTAAAAAGCTCAAAAAGGGCAAATTCAACTTTAACGACCTACTCTCCCAGCTCCGCCAGATGAACAAAATGGGTGGCATGGGCAGTATGCTCAAACTCATGCCCGGACTAAGCTCTATGGCCGGAAAACTCGAAGAAGCAGGCATGAATGATAACCTGCTCAAAAAACAGGAAGCCATTATCCTGTCCATGACCCCAAAAGAGCGCGCAAAGCCCGATCTCATGAACGCATCGCGCAAAAAACGCATCGCAAGGGGCTCTGGCACAACCGTGCAGGAAATCAACATCCTCATCAAACAGCAAAAACAAATGCAGGTCATGATGAAACGTATGCGCAAAATGGGCAAAGGCGGCATGATGGGCATGATGAAAGACCTTATGGGCGGCAAAGCAGACGAGCTGGCCATGATGGCAGGCGGTATGGACCCCGATGGTCTGGGCACCGAACTGGGCGAACCCGCTGAAAACGACACACCGCTAGGCCCCAACCCCTTTGCAGGCGGGACAAATCCCCTCACCGGCATGGGAGGCGGAGCAGGATTACCCGGCATGGGCGGTATGCCCGGCATGGGGATGCCCACTTCACGCGGAGGAACAAAGAAAAACCGTAAAAAGAAAAAGAAAAAATAAGCAGGAAATAAACTAAAAAAAAGCTATAAGAAAGGAAAGTAAACTATGGCACTATCAATTAGACTGTCCCGAGGGGGACGTAAAAAACGCCCGTTTTACAGCATCGTTGTTGCTGACAAGCGCATGCCACGCGATGGCCGTTACATCGAAAAACTGGGAACATATAACCCTTTGCTAAATGATGAAAACGAGCAGCGCGTCACTCTCGTGGAAGAACGTATAAAATACTGGCTCGAACAAGGCGCCAAACCATCAGAGCGCGTTGCAAAATTCCTTGGCAAAGCTGGCCTCATGGACATGCCCGCACAGCCTGATCGCCCCAAGAAATCTGCCCCGGGCGAAAAAGCAAAAATGCTTCTGGAGGAAAAAGAAGAAAAACGCAAAGCCGCGCAAGAAGCCGCTGAAGCTGCTAAGGAAGAAGCCAAAGCCGCAGAAGAAACGGCCTCTACTGAAGAAGCCCCAGCAGAAGAACCCGCTGAATAACAAAGCGCAGAACCAATATGACCAGCCCTACCTCAAAAAAACGCATATGCGTTGGCAAAATAGCCTCCGCGCACGGTGTAAAAGGGCTGGTCAAAATCCTCCCTTATTGTGAAGATCTGTACCTGCTCGAAGGAGAACTCTTCACAAGCGACAAGGATGCACATAAAGACACAATAAAAATAACCCTTAAAAACCGCACCAGCAAATACATTCTGGCTGCTATTGATGGCATAACAACCCCGGAAGAAGCAAAGAAGCTGAAATGCTCGCTTTATATTTCACGCGACACGCTTCCCGAAATCAACAACGAAGATGAATTCTACATCGAAGATCTCATTGGCCTTCAAGCCATATCACACGATCACGGCGATATTCTGGGCACCGTAAAAGCCGTTGACAATTTTGGCGCCGGTGACCTGTTGGAAATAGCCCCAATCGATAACACCACCCCCTACTACGTTCCTTTCCACGATGATTATGTCAGTAGCGTTGATCTAAAAAACACATCTGTTACACTCAAAAACACAGAAATCTTCCGTATAGGATAAAACCGCCAAAGGAGCTGTATCATAAGCACATTTACTTATTTTATCTTCGACTATGATGGCGTTGTCGTAAACTCGGAACCGGTTTTTGCGCAATTCGACTGTGAGCTTATTAACGCCTGCCTGACCAAAGCAGGGCATAGCCACAAATTCACCCCCGCCGACATACGCAAACTCGCAGGAATGGGCAGTCAGGAAAAGCTGTTAAACGCAGGCAAGATTGCAGGTATTGATATGCGTCCATATACAGAACAATACCTGAAAGCACGCAACGAAAAGCGCAAAACACTCTTCATTGAAAATAAAATTCCTCTCGGCAAAAACCTGCGCCAGTTTATAAACCATGTCGGCAAAGAACGCTGCGCACTGGCCACAAACAAAACCGGCCCAAAGCTTGAAACTGACATGAAAATCATGGGAATTGCTGATTTATTCGACATCACAATAACCACCGACCCACTTCCGCGCAAACCCGCTCCCGATATCATTATAAAAGCCATGGAACAGCTTAACGCCACACCCGATCAGTGCGTATATATTGGTGATAACAAAAACGATATGATTGCCGCCAAAGCAGTAGAAATAAAGCCTATTGGCTTTTCCATTAATGGATTGGACAAAGAAACAGAGCAGGCAAAACTGCTCAAAGACCACGGCGCGCTCACTGTCATCGACGATCATATGGATCTTACCGCCTACATAAAGTAACAAGCTGATGAAAAAAAAACAAACACCTTGGCACATAAACCTGTTAACCCTGTTTCCGGAAATGTTTCCCGGCTCACTCGGACACTCTCTTAGCGGAAAAGCTCTTGAAAACGGGCTGTGGTCATATCAATGCACAAACATCAGAGACTTTGCCACCGACACCCATAAATGCGTAGATGATACCCCATATGGCGGCGGAGCCGGCATGGTGATGCGCCCCGATATCATCGAAAAAGCGCTGATTTCTATCAAAAACCCGGGGCGCAAAATATATATGAGCCCACGCGGCAAGCCACTCACCCAGCATTTGGTCAACGATCTTGCTACCACACAAACCCTGACACTTTTATGTGGTCGTTATGAAGGCGTAGACCAGCGCCTCCTTGACGCGCACAATTTCGAAGAAATAAGCATTGGCGACTATGTCCTGTCCGGCGGAGAGCCAGCCGCTCTGATCCTGATGGATGCTTGCATCCGCTTGCTGGGCGGGGTCTTGGGAAATGAAAACACCCCCGATGAGGAGAGCTTTTCCAACGGACTTCTGGAATACCCGCACTATACACGCCCCGCTGAATGGATTGACGCCTACAATCAAAAACGTATCGTCCCTGAAACTCTGACCTCCGGCCACCACAAAAACATCGAACAATGGCGCATGGAGCAATCAGAGCTTTTAACAAAACAAAGACGCCCAGACCTCTGGTCACGCTATATAACAACAAAAACAACCTCTTCGAAAAAGAAACCCTCTGTTAAAAAGACATAAAAAATGCTTGTCTTTTATAACGCTTTCCTATAAAAGGGGCGCGGAGCTGAAAAGGACACTCGGCTTACATCCGGTAAAAAAGATAAAGAAACCGCCGATATGCATATTAACGACCATAAGCATAATCGAAATCGGGTTTCATGATAAAGGATTACAGAAAAGGTAGAAAAAATGAATACACTACAAAAATTCGAAGCCAAACAACTTGAGCAGCTTCAATCCACCAAACAAGTACCAGATTTCGATCCGGGCGATACCGTCAAGGTCAACGTGAAAGTTAAAGAAGGAACGCGTGAGCGTATTCAGGCTTACGAAGGCGTTTGCATCGCACGTCAAGGCTCAGGCATTAATGAAACCTTCACAGTCCGCAAAATCAGCTACGGTGAAGGCGTAGAGCGTGTATTCCCTGTCTGGAGTTCCCGCGTGGACTCTGTTGAGCTCGTTCGTCGCGGCTCTGTAAGACGCGCAAAGCTATATTACTTGCGTGATCGCCGTGGAAAATCTGCACGTATTTCCGAACGTACAACCGGCCACGGGATTGAAGCAAGACCCGCAAAAGGCAGTAAAAAAGCCGCAAAAAAATAACGCCCAGAAAAAGTAATACCTTACAACAAAAAAGAACAGAGCCTGAAAGATTGTATCTCGCAGGCTCTTTTAAATAACCGGCAGTACGCTCATATTCACCCCCTCTTCACAGACAAACGATCAACACCATCAGTGCCATGAGACAACGCTTCCATGATTGATCCAAGCTCATCTTTCCGAAAGCCGATTGTAGATCTGTAAGCAGCAAGATCAAGACCCAGAAACTCCTCTCGGTCCCCCAAAAGATCAAAGCCCATTTCACTAAGACGCTGCACAGCTTTTTGCTGATCACGCACACCCAAACGCCCGGAAGTAACATCTCCTACAAACTGCTCAAATAAAATAAGATTATCGCGCATTGCTTCTAGCTGCTGCACGGTTCGATAAGTAAAAATTTCATCCTCGCCCGATGGATGATTGTTTGAACCACAAGAACCAAGATGAACAATCCCGCCCAGCTCATCACGAGAAACTAAAACAGGAATACGCCTTACGTCATAATCATAAAGGCAAAAGCAGCACGTATCATCCAGTTCAAATGTTTCAACATAATCCAGCGCATCTTTGAAATCAAAACTCTCGATCAAACGTTGTTGTCGGCGCAAAATATCCCACTGAGCCACAAGCCCGCTTTTATAGGCAAAAACATCATCACGAATATCAACCATCCTATGCTCCATGGCAATATCGGCGTCCCCAACAGGCAAGCTGGTTCTATGTGCATTTCCGAAAATCAGAGCACGCGCCCTGATAAAATGCTCCAAAGTAACAATATCCAGGTCCTTCGAAAAAGGCTCGGTCGTCTTATTTGCCTCCATCAAACCAAGGTAAACGGCAAACTCATGATGCAAACTCATGAAATCAGGATACGCCTCACGAAATCCTGATCGATCATAAGCACGAACATCAAAATTTGTATCCTCGTCCCCAAGAGGCCCCAAATCAGAACCAAGAGTGACCATATACATGTCATGCGAATTTGCCCCACACTGAGGCTGATGAACCAAAACCTGACCATCGCTGGGATTATGTCCTATAACCACGGAAACACGCGCAGCATCAAAGGGCGGCAACTCAAGGCTTACACCTCGATCAAAATAAAAAGAACCTGTATGTGCCATATTGCCTCCCACACAAAGACTACACATATAAGGAAAGAGCAAAAATCAGGTTTTGACACTCTCCCTCTTATACCTTATACGCTAAAGGCTAACATACCATTAATTTAGGTAAAATTTTATAAAATTTTTAAAACAATACTGAAGAACACAATGAGCTCACGCACCCTTTACCAAAAAATATGGGATAGTCACATAGTAGATCAATCAGCCAACGATGGCACATGCTTGATATATATCGACCGCCATCTGGTACACGAAGTCACGTCCCCGCAGGCTTTTGAAGGATTGCGCATAGCCAAACGCAAGGTTCGCAGCCCTAAAAGAACCCTTGCTGTTATGGATCACAACGTCCCGACAACCGACCGCTCTCTTCCGATCGAGGAAAAAGACAGCCGTATTCAAATCGAGACATTGCGCGATAATTGCAAAGAATTCGGCGTAAATCTGTTCGATCTCACAGACCGGCGCCAAGGCATTGTCCACATCATCGGCCCCGAACAAGGTTTCACCCTCCCCGGCATGACAATTGTTTGCGGCGACAGCCATACAGCCACCCACGGCGCATTTGGAGCCTTGGCCTTTGGCATCGGCACAAGCGAAGTTGAACACGTTCTAGCCACCCAGACCCTGATCCAGAAACCATCAAAAAGCATGCGCATAACGGTAAACGGATCACTTGGCACAGGCGTAACAGCCAAAGACGTTGTCTTGCACATCATCGGGACAATCGGCACAGCAGGCGGCAATGGCTACGTCATAGAATATGCCGGCCAAACCATAGAAAACCTGTCTATGGAAGGGCGCATGACGATATGCAATATGTCTATTGAAGCAGGCGCACGCGCAGGTTTAATAGCACCCGACGAGAAAACTATTTCATATATAAAAGGCCGTCCAATGGCTCCAAAAGGAGAAGAATGGGACAAAGCACGCGCTTACTGGGAAACATTAAAAAGCGACAAAGACGCAATATTCGACAAAGAAGTACTGATTAACGCACAAGACATCCACCCGACAGTCACATGGGGCACAACGCCAGAGGATATCGTGCCTATCACCGGACATGTCCCATCCCCCGAAGACTACAAAGACCCGGGCAAACAAGCCGAGGTCAAACGCATGCTTGACTATATGGGGCTAAAGGCCGGTACAAAAATGCAGGACATCACCATTGACAAAGTCTTCATCGGTTCTTGCACAAATGCCCGCATTGAAGATCTGCGCGCCGTCGCAAAAGTCGTTAATGGCAAAAAAGTAGCAAAAAATGTTGATGCGATGGTCGTGCCCGGCTCTGGCCTTGTCAAAGCACTGGCCGAGGACGAAGGAATTGCAGATATCATCAAGGAAGCTGGATTTGACTGGCGTGAACCCGGCTGCTCCATGTGCCTTGGCATGAATCCGGATCAGCTCAAACCCGGAGAGCGCTGCGCATCAACATCCAATCGCAACTTCGAAGGCCGTCAGGGTCGTGGAGGGCGCACGCACCTTTGCTCCCCCGCCATGGCTGCCGCCGCTGCAATCACAGGAAAATTAACCGATGTTCGAGACTTGTAAACACCTTTACCGCTCCAAAGAATATGAAACGGGCTGGCCTCTAAGCTATCATATAGAATCAGCCCCCCTGTTTTCTGGACGCTTTAAACCCTTCATACAAGAACAGCTCGAAAAACTAAAAGAACTGGATCAAGAACGTAGAAAACTTGCAAAGCAAGATGGACTGAACATCACCTATATTTTTCATGAACACGTACAAAGGGTAGCCAGTGATATCGAAAGAACATGCCAACACATAGGGTTACAAGACTACGCCGCGCGCAATATGTACTGGGCTGCCCTGGCGCATGATATTGGCAAGGCGCATATAGATCTGCAACACTGGCGGGAAACTAAAGAAAAACCATCAGAAGAACTCAAAGCACTGCGGCGCACCCATACGACATGCGGCGCTCAGATCATTCAGGAGAATTTTGATGATTTAGATCATCTCTTCATTGACCTGATGCTAGATCTGGCGCTTCATCATCACGAACAAATGAACGCTCAGGGGACACTTAAAATACCGGCCCGTGAGCTATCACTGCCTGCACAACTGATAGCCATCGTTGAAGCCTTTGACGGCTGGAGCATCCCCAGAGCACATTACGGCGACCGGGACATCTCTCCACAGGGTGTGCTAGAGCGCATGCGCAATGAAAAAGGAGAAGATTTTTTCAATATGACCCTCTTCGAATCCTTCGCAGAAATGAAAATGAAAGAACACGAACAAGAGCCGGAGCCAGAACCTTATGACATATGATATCAAAAAAATCATCTTGCACCGTTTACTTGAAAAATCAGGAGGCTAGAACAATGCATCCCTTTACAAAACTAACCGCCCGCGCAGCGCCGATGGATATGATTAACGTCAACACCGATGTCATTATCCCAAAACAGTTCCTCAAAACCGTGAAACGCACAGGACTAGGGGTCAGTGCCTTTTTTGATATCCGCTACAATGACCAGGGCAAAGAGCGCCCGGATTTTGTCCTCAACAAACCCGAATATAAAGGCGCACAAATTCTGATAACAGGAGAAAATTTCGGCTGCGGATCAAGCCGTGAGCACGCACCATGGGCAATACTGGATATGGGATTTCGCTGCATCATCGCCCCAAGCTTCGCTGACATATTCTACAATAACAGCTTTAAAAACGGCATTTTGCCAATCACCCTGCCCCAAGATCAGGTCACAGCCCTCATGGAAGAGGCTCAAAAGAACCCGCAAGCCACCTTTGACATCGACCTTGAAGAGCAAACCATCAAACGCGGCAATGTAGTCTCATTTTCCTTTGACATCGACCCTTTCCGCAAACACTGCCTGCTCAACGGCCTTGACGATATCGGCCTGACACTGCAAAAAGAAGCCATGATCGCAATTTTTGAAAAAGATTTAGATAAACAAAAACCCTGGGTTTAAAAAAAGGAAAATCAAAAACATGACAAAAGCATACACCCTAAAAATTCTGGCCGGAGACGGCATAGGCCCGGAAATCATAAAAGAAGCCCGCAAAGTTATAAGCTGGATCAACTGCTCAGCCGACCTGCGCATCAAAACATCCGAAGGCCTGCTGGGCGGCTGCTCAACTGATGAATATGGCACACCTCTAAGTGACGAGGTCTTACAGGAATGCAGACAGAGCGACGCCATCTTGATGGGTGCGGTCGGCGGGCCAAAGTGGGATAATGTCGCATACGAAGTACGCCCAGAAGCCGGCCTGCTGAAACTCAGGAAATCTCTAAACCTTTATGCAAATTTGCGCCCGGCCAAACTAATGAGCGCCTTAATCGACTCTTCTCCCCTAAAGCCTGAAATCGTAAAGGATCTGGACATCCTGATCGTACGCGAGCTTACAGGCGGCCTGTATTTCGGCGCACCACGCTGCACCAACGACCTTGACAACGGAGAGCAGCAAGCCATTGATACATGCCTATATACAACATCTGAAATCCAGCGCGTAGCCCGCATAGCCTTTGAAGCAGCGAGAAAAAGAGATAACAAGGTTACATCATGCGACAAAGCCAATGTTCTGGCCACCAGCAAATTATGGCGCCAAACCGTCACCGCTTTGCATGAAAAAGAATATTCTGACATTGAGCTAAACCATATATATGTCGATAACTGTGCCATGCAGCTTGTTTGCAATCCAAAGCAATTCGATGTCATCCTGACCGAAAATCTGTTTGGCGACGTTCTCTCCGATGAATCAGCCATGCTGACCGGCTCACTAGGGATGCTCCCGTCCGCCTCAATCGGCGATGAAGGAACGCCATATCTCTATGAGCCTATCCACGGCAGCGCGCCGGATATAGCCGGACAAAACATAGCCAACCCGCTGGCAACAATAATGAGCCTGACCATGGCGCTGCGTTATTCATTTAACCGCGACGACATCGCCCGAAAAATAGAAGATGCAATCGCCGCGACCCTTGACGAAGGTCTGCGCACGCGCGATATTATGTCTGATGGCTGTAAACAGGCGGGAACAAGTGAGATGGGCAACGCCATTATTGCCAGACTTGAGGAAACGGCCTAAAAAAAGCCCACTACACAAGATCGCCCCTAACAACATTAAATGAAAGGGTTTTGTTATGATAGCCAGCCTCATCATCCTCCTGCACCTAGCCGGTTTTATCGACGCAAGCAGCGCCATTACATCCCTGTATGTAACTGGAACCATACTGATTATTGCAGAAATTGGCGTCGTATCCTTTGGCCTGATCGCCCTTAACGGCATAATAGCCCTCTACGCCGCCCACACCCTCCAAAG
This sequence comes from Alphaproteobacteria bacterium, assembly GCA_046542355.1. Classification (GTDB taxonomy): domain Bacteria; phylum Pseudomonadota; class Alphaproteobacteria; order Micavibrionales; family Micavibrionaceae; genus UBA1672. Next base: position 83,216 of record JBKHBN010000001.1, read on the forward strand.
CGGCAGCGACCTGCTATTTGGAATACCCATGGGCTGGCAAGTGCTTTTCGGAATCGCTTTGGTAGAGATCACACTAATTATATCCATTGTTACAGTCTATATGTGGATACGCAAACAAAAGATCACCGGCGGCACCGAGAGCATGATCGGCGACACAGCCACAATAATGGAATGGCACGACAAAAAGGGCTCGGTTCTTTACGAAGGCGAAATCTGGAAAGCCAGAGCCGAAGAGCCACTAACCCTAGAGCCAAAAAACGAAGTCACCATAAAAGCCCTTGATAAACTCGAGCTTATCATAACCCGTTAACCCTCTAAAAAGGAGCCTTGTATTATGCCTGTAATCATTCCACTGCTGGTCGTTTTGGCCATCATCCTGTTTTCTTCCGTGCGCATCATACAGGAATATGAGCGCGGCGTAATCTACACCCTTGGCCGCTACACAAGCAACCGCGGCCCGGGCATCCAGATCATTGTTCCGCTCCTGCAACAAGTTATACTGGTTGATATGCGTATCCGCACCGTTGATATTCCCTCACAAGACATTATCTCACAGGATAACGTCTCCACAAAAGTCAACGCTGTGCTTTACTATCGCGTCGTAGATCCCGGCATGGCGATCAACAAAGTCGAGAACTTCATCATGGCCACCAGCCAGCTTGCACAAACCACCTTACGCTCGGTTTTAGGGAAACACGATCTCGACGATATGCTCGCCAACCGCGAAGAACTAAACAGCGCCATTCAGGAAATCCTTGACCAGCAAACAGAAGGCTGGGGGATTAAAGTCACAAATGTAGAAATCAAAAATGTTGATATCGACCCAACCATGGTACGCGCCATTGCCAAACAAGCCGAAGCCGAACGAACACGCCGCGCCAAAATCATCAACGCCGAAGGAGAATTTCAGGCCGCTAAACAGCTGGACGAAGCCGCAGAAATTCTCGCCAAAAGGCCGGAAACCATGCAGCTGCGCTATCTGGGCACAATGGCCGAATTTACCACATCCAAAGGCAACACTATCGTTCTGCCCATCCCGCTGGATCTGCTCACCAGCCTTAAACAAATCACAGGCAACAACAAGAAATAACCTCCCTGTTATTACCCGTTATTAACCGTTACCACATGCCTCCCCGCCATAGCGAGGAGGCTTTCTTTTTGTCATTGCGAGGAGGCAAAGCCGACGAAGCAATCCACAAACCACCCCCCATAACACACAAACAAAAAAAGAGCCGGAAATTCCCGGCCCTTTTGAGAAATAAAACGATATAAATCTTAGTTAATACGAGCAGCTATACTACAAGAAACCGTATCATCCGCTTCTTCATATCCACCAGCAGCTCCACAAGCTCCTGCAGTTCCTTCATTAGCAACAACAGAACCAGTAGTAGGATCACCATCATCAAGCTTTCGGTCGATCCGTGCCGCTTGAGCCTGTGTTAATCCATCCGTATCAGGTCCACCTGCCTGTTCAGCAACAACCGCATAACGCCCAGACTTAACGTTCGTACCGATACCTAAACCACCTACCGCAGTGGTCTGCCCAACGGTAATTTCTGCTCCTCTGATGTCCGCAGAGATACCATTAGTGCTAAGGGCTCCTACCAATAGATCAGCGCCACCAATATGTTCAAAAAAGATTACAGACTCATCCGTTGCTGCTGTTGGATCTACAAAAGGTGCACCGTTGATACGGTTATTACCATCACCATTATTCGTTACGTTGGGCACACGAACATCAGCATTTATCATATCACCAGGAACAGCATCATACATATCCTGGAACGTAGAAGACGCTGCATCCACAGCCTTGATCTGCGTAATCGTTGAGTTCACGCGTGCGTTTTCAATCATTTCCTGACCTTTAAGGATCCCACCGATCAATAGACCGATAATCACCATCACCACCGCCAGTTCAACGAGCGTAAAGCCCTTCTCACTGCGCAGGGTCTCATGAAAGTGTGTATTCATAAATTTTCTCCTTACGAAAAATTAGTTGTGTAAAAGTTAAATATAAACATTGAGAGTTTGCCTAAGAACGTGCAGACAAGCACGTACGAATCATACACGCCTTTTCCTCTCAATAACAGTCCCATATAGTCCAGTTTATCTTTTTTCTTTAAAAAAACCCTTAATTTTCAGTGTGTTAATAATCAGGAAAACAAAATGATTAATCATTTTAACAAATAGTTAAATCGCACTGCACAATTTAAGGGATTATTAAGAAAAGAAATGAAAAACACCTCCCCTCTATAATGAACACTCCCGTCACTATAGAAACTGCAAAGTAACATCATTTAATCGTATTGTTACGGTAACTGCTTGGACTTTGCCCGACCATATCTTTAAAAACCCGATTAAAAGAGGGCACGGAATTAAACCCAACCTCCTCGGAAACAACCTTTATACTGGCCTTCGTATCAAGTAAAAGCCGTTTCGAGTCCTCAATACGCCGCTCATTGAGAAGCTGAGGAAAGGATTTAGAAAAATAAACATTGATAACACGGGAAACCACCCCTTCCGATACACCAAGTTCACGTGCCAGATCTGAGCGCGAATATGTCGGCTCATGATAAATCTTATCAAGATCAAGAAGTTGCCCAATACGCTCTGCCAAAAGCTTATCCTCCGGACTTAACTCCTCTTCACGTTTGTTTTGATAAGGCAAAAACAAAGCCACAGGATAAATACGCAGCAAACTAGTGGAGACAAGATAGATAAAAGCCAGCCCCAAAACAGTGCGGATCAATGAAATATCCAGACTCATATCATATCCACTGCCCCGCATAGCTGTCAGCCCCAGAAAGGCCACATTAACAACGATAAGAGCAAGAATAAGCCAGTAACGCTCTTTTCCTGCCTTTTGTTCCAAGATATCCTTAAGCAAAGTGCGCCGCGTCCAGATCATCAGCAAGCTTACTGCGCCGGCAATCAACCCCATTACATTCAGCCAGTCATAAAACTCAGGGCATCGCTCCGCCCCGATACATCCTGCCCCAGTATGAAAGCTCACACTATATGAAACCAGAAAAGCGGCAGGAACAACCAGAAGGATCAGCCAGCTCCGCCATGATGGCAAAGTATGAATTTGCGACATCTGAATAATCAATAATACACTCAAAGGCGCAACTAACATCCACGCCCACCAGCTCAAAGCATCATAATGCGGCATGACATCCGACACAAAACGCCGCGCCAGATCACTAAAAAACGCACTACCAAGTACAAAGAAATAAGCAAAAGGCAGAACAAGACGAACAAATGCGCCTCTCTGGGCTTTAAAAGTAATATGAACCAGCAGATAAACACACTGAACGACACCAATCAGTGAGAACACCTCGGGAATTGTAAATTGCAATGAGTCCATTGACTGATTAAAGGCAAAAACACCTTGTAATGCAACATGATTCACGAAAACACTGAACTATGCGTGTGGAAAGCACGCTTCCGCAACCGCATCACACTGACCCAATCAATAAAGCCCCTCACACAACGGGTCTGCAGACGCCTCATCAGGATCAAGAATTTGCTTACAAATAAAATGAAGAGCAGCATTAATCTCCTCTGGCTGCATATGATCCATATTGGTTTGCAGGGTTTTAACCAGCAACGCATACGCCTCCTCTTTACTGCCCTTGGCATTTAGAACAAAGGCGGGCATTTGCTTTGCCCAAACAGGCGCATCCGGATTTTCTGTTTTTGCGAGATCATCTGCCAAAGACAATGCAAGCTCCAGATCCTTCAAACGATGACGAGCAAAAAAGATCGCCTGCACAAGCCAGTTCCATTTGATACCATCAGGCCGCATGCCAACAACCCGCAAATACTCCAGAGCCGGGCGAAATAACTCCGGCTCCTGCACACCGCTGAAATAATAAGACACCAGATAAGGAACATAATTAGAGTAAGGATCAAGCTTGTCTTGTAAAAAAAACCACTGCGTCAATGCTTCATAATCATAATCTTTAAGCGCAGTAACCCGCCCTCCGACATCCCCCATATTCTGAAGCATAATACCATTAATGCGGTAAGAAAAACTACGATCTCCTCCCCCGTAAACCGTTGCAAAACGCTCTTTAGGGGCTGGAGGAACATTCCCCCATTGCGCACGTATATCGCGCTGTAAGAACCAAAAAGCAACATTCACAAAAAGCGCCACGCCCAAAGCAAAAATAACCGCGATTTCCTGTGCTTCTCTGTTACGCATTGAACCTAAAACCTGACAGATTTATTAACAATAAACACAATTAAAACTCACGCCTGATAAAATCCAAAGACGCCGCCAGTAATACCAGAGCTGAATAAAACACGCCCTGCCCCAGTGCAAACAAGAAACTATAACCATCTTGCACACCATAAAGGAGCCATGAACTTTGCCCTAACAGATCAAGGCGTGGCATAACCACTGAAACGAGCTGCATAATAACGGCATATCCCCCCTGATCATCAATAAGAGGGGAATCGACTATGCCCAGAAACTGCCCCATCAAACGCCCAAGAACATAAACGCCAAACGTCGCCATAGCTGCGCTGGATGCACTTGAAATATACATAGAAAAAAACAAAGCTGTATTGGCCATAATGATAGTTTCAACCATAACGCTGCCAATCCACATCAGATGGCCACTGCTAAACAAGGTGGGCGATACCGCAACAACGCAAGCAGCAACGCCCAACCCAATCAAGACACATAAAACGCTAAACGCTGCGGCAAAGGAAAAAATAATCTCCAGCCGCCCGACAGGTCTGGATAAAAGAAACTCAATATCCTTGCTCTCGAAAGCCCGCCGAATGAAGAAAACTACAAACAACACCAGCCCGAACACACTAACCAGACGCAAGCCCGCTCCTGTAAAAACTGCTGTAAATTGGGTCTTCTCAACAATTGCCGCGCTTCCAAGAAACACGCCAAGCGAGGCTCCAACCACAAGAACAATTGCCAGAGAAATCATCAGCCGGTCACGTAAAGCAGCCATAAAAACATATTTTATCAAAGGTATAGAGAGCACGACATTCCTCCCGCCATAACCCGCTATAAAAAGCCTGATAACAAATCAACGGGTCAAAAAAGATTAAATCCTAAAGCTTTAAAGGTCTGCGATCTCCTGAAAATGTCCTGTACAAATCCTTGTCAGTATCATGAATAGTTTCATGCGCCCCATTAATCAAAGTTGCTTTTAGGAATATAACAAGCTCAGTTTTTTGCACAGACCCTGAATTCGTCTCAAATAATGATCCAAACAACGGCAACTCACCCAATACCGGAACACCTTCTTGAGCGTTGGATATCCTGTCTTGTAACAAACCGCCCATAACAATTGGCTGACCAGAGCCAACCTTAATTACTGTATCGATTTCCTGCACGTTAACTTCAGGAATAGCGGACATAATACCCGTATCACCAGCCACAAACTGCACACCCGGATCTTGAACCGTTCCCACCACGCGCGTAATAGTCGGACGCACAATCATCGAGATCGTACGATCATCCAGATTAATAGAAGGTTGCACATTGATAAGAACCCCCTCCGGCACTGATTGAATCTCTGACTCAATCTCGATGGTCTCAAGATTGGTTTCTTCATCTCTCTCCCGCGTCACATCAAGTTCAAAGAAAACACGGTTTGTGGCCACATTTAGCACAGCAGATTGATTGTTTAATACGGTCAAGCGCGGACTGGCCAACGCCCTCACTGTTCCAAACCCTGATATAGCCCGCACAAGTGCCTGAAAGTCGCTTCCAACAACTCCCGTTACAAAGCTTGAGTTTGCAGCTACAGCGCCATCGGCAAGAAGAGGTTCAACAGCACCAATACCAAAAGAACGTATATTGCGTAAATGTTGCAAACCACTATCTGTCACAAAAGATCCAAAGCCTTCTCCGCCGCCTATGACCTGCCAGTCTATGCCATTAATAAACTCATCATGCAGGCTAACCTCAAAAACCTTGGCTTCAACAAGAACCTGCGCAGTCACGGAGCGCCTCAACTCCTTAAGATAATCCTTAACCTCTTTGTGCACCTTTTCAGAAGCATAAACATTAACCAGACCGGCCTGTTTATTGACGCTAAATGACATTCCACTCCCTTCGCCATTTTTACTTGAACCCGAAGGAGTATCAACTGGCAGCGAATCAACGCGCAAAACAGCTTCCGGCGGCTGAACGACAATATTGCCATTGCCATCGGTCTGCGCATCTACGTCGGAAGGAGAAACAGCAGCAACATCTGGATTTTGAGCTTCTGCGGTAATACGTGGATCTCTGTCAGTTCTCAGATAAGAAGCAGACCCCTCTCCTAGAATTTGAGCCAGGTTTGTCTCAAGCTCACCCCAGAAATCAGAAGTACTGTCAGAACTTGATGCATAAGAAGATCCTGTATCCGCCCCCTCACCCGACACCACAGAAACAGATGTGTTCACTGAACCGGAGTTAGAACGTATAAAACTCAGATAATCAATTTTGTACGTTTTTACATATGGCTTATCAAGCTCAACGCGCAAGAATTCATCTTCGAATTTATAACGCAACCCCGCTACATTTGAAATACGATGAACCACAACGTCAAAAGGTTTATTACGCGCTGTAAAGATAATAGACCCGCGAATATGGGGATCAAGCTCTAAGTCATATTCCGCCTGCTGAGCCAACTCATAAAGAATATCTCGCAAGGGCACGGCCTGATTAACAGAAACAGAAACAAGTGGCATAGACTGCATATCTTCAGAGGCAAGGGCAATATATGGCTGCAACTCGGGAATCGCTGCATCAAGAGCCGCGTCTTCCCCATCAGGCTCTGGCAGACGCTCGGCCAGCCCATCTCTAAAATCCTGAAACTCCATATTAGATGCACGATCCGTTTTTGTATAATTCGCTGCCAGATCACATGAGGAAAGCATAAAAGCCGACAAAGAAAAGACCAACAAAGGACAAAGAACGCCAAAAGGTCGCACAAAAGCACTTACATAAGATAGCATAATCCAGATTACTCCAAGGTACCGGTATATTTTAAGATAACATTTGTGCGAACGCACAAAGATTGATTCTAATGCGCATTATAGAGCTTTTTTTTACGAAACGCTATGTATTCTTGTGTTTTTTTAACAGTAAAATATAACATAGCCAAAAAAAAACAAAAAAACGCCCAAAAACAAGCTAGTCTTAAAACAAGCTAGTCTTTAAGATGAATGCGGGAAATATCGACCATCTCAAGGCCGGTTTTATGCCCACCAGCTTTACTTTGCTTCATGAGCTGGACTTGTTGCATCTTAATTTTCATATCTGTGGGCTTATCAGAACTGCTAATAACAACCTCTTCAGAAATAAGATCATCCATGAATAAACGCATGAGCGATTGGTCAAAGGTTTGCATCCCGATAGAGTTATTCTGCTCTATCACATCATGAATCTTGCCGTTATTGCCTTTCAAGATAAGCTCACGAACAAGCCCCTGATTAATCATGACCTCAACTGCGGGCACCATCCCGCCAATCTGATTGGTAAGCAGTCTCTGGGACACAATACCCTTCAAATTCATGGAAAGATTTAAACGCACCTGATTATGCCTGTCTTCCGGAAAAAAGTTAACAACCCGCTCTATCGCTTGATACGAATTGTTCGTATGGATAGTCGCCAGACATAAATGCCCCGTCTCTGCTATAGCAAGAGCTTGCTCCATAACATCCCGATCCCGGATCTCTCCTACAAGAATAACATCTGGCCGTTGACGCAAGGAATTTTTCATTGCTGAAAAATAAGAGTCCGTATCCACACCAACCTCACGCTGTGTAACCACACACCCCTTATGCTCATGATAATACTCAATTGGATCTTCGATCGTAATAATATGTCCTGAAGAATTCTGATTACGATGGTTAACCATCGCAGCCAACGTCGTTGACTTACCCGAGCCAGTTGCTCCGGTTAACAAGACAAGCCCCCTTTTCTCCATAGCCAAATGTTCAAGAATATGCGGTAAACGCAGCTCCTCAAGGCTTGGTATATCCATAATAATGCGCCGTATCACTAGCGCAGGACACTGCCTTTGCCGCAAAACATTAACGCGAAATCGTCCGTGCTTGCCCATATCGAGCGCTGTATTTAATTCTTTCTCTGCCTCAAATTCACGCAATTGACGGTTGGTCAGCATAGAAGCCAGTATTTTATCAATATCATCAGCACTCAAAGGCCGATCATCAAGCTTTACAAACTCCCCTTCACCACGCAAAGTTGGAGGAAAACCAACAGTCAAATAAATATCTGAAGCATTATGCTTTTCCATTGCGCTTAAATACTGAAAAATTAGTGGTGTACTCAAAACGAATATCCTCCTTCATCACCCTTACCGCCGGAAAAAGCACCCCCTGCTGCCCCTCCACCTACAGCATCAGAAAGCTTACCGCCGCCCATGGCTCCAGCAGCATAATCCTCATCACGCCCATCATCCTCATCAGAACTGGACATTAAAGCGCTGCGTGCTTCATCTTTATCAATAATGCCAGCCTCCAGCAAATCGCTAATAGCATCTTGCATCGTAATCATCCCGTAACGCGAGCCGGTTTGCATCATAGAGAACATCTGCGGAATCTGGTTCTCGCGGATCAGATTGCGAACCGCATTGGTTCCAACCAAAACCTCAAACGCACCGGTCCTCCCGCCACCTTCCGCCCGCCGGAGCAATTTCTGCGCAACAACCCCTTGAATAGAACTGGCAAGCATCGCGCGCACCATCTCCTTATCGCCGGTAGGAAAAACATCGATAATACGGTCAATTGTTTTTGATGCAGAGCTGGAGTGCAGTGTACCAAAAACCAAATGCCCGGTCTCAGCCGCCGTCAAGGCAAGTGAAATCGTTTCATGATCGCGCATCTCCCCAACCAGAATAACATCCGGATCTTCGCGCAAAGTACTTTTTAGTGCCCGCGCAAAACTTTTTGTATCCTGACCAATCTCACGGTGGTTAATCAAAGATCGTTTAGAGGTATGGAAAAATTCAACCGGATCTTCAATCGTTAAAATATGCTTCGCAAAATGCAAGTTAATATGATTTATCAAAGACGCAAGGGTAGTCGACTTACCTGAACCCGTCGGCCCGGTCACCAGGACAATCCCTTTTTCCAACTCAGCAAAACGCTTCATTACCGGAGGCAAATCAAGCTCCTCCATCGTGGGTATCTCTGTAGGAATAGTCCGGAACACCGCCGCGCTTCCCAAGCGGGTTGTAAACGCATTCACACGAAAACGCGCTTTTTCTCCAAGAGCAATAGCAAAATCAAGTTCCAAATCCTTTTCATACTCGGCGCGCTGCTCCTCAGTCATCACAGAATAAAGCATAGAGCGAATATCATCGCTATCCAGTGGCTCACCTTTAACGCGCTTTAATTGGCCATGCGCTCGAATAATCACAGGACTTCCGGAGCTTAAGTGGAGATCCGATGCCTGATTTTGCATGGTAAAGGCCAATAATTGAGTTAAATCCACCGCAAATACTCCTTACTAAAAAAAGACATAATAATTCAAAATTGCACACCTGAAACTTTGCATTTTACCGGAAAACAGAAGAAACCGGAATATAATGTTTTACAAGAAGAAAGTGAAAAGAAAGTAAATTTTCCACCACAGCAATATAATGCTTTTCCCCCAGTTTACAGTTGATCCTTGATAGATCAACACCATAAAAAAAGAACCAATCAAAGCAGGTCCAAATGGAAACACATCCTGCCCCTTCAAAAAACGCCAGAGCAATGCCATCACAACAGCGCAAAATCCTGAAAGAACCATAAAAAACGGCATCGCCGAAAGTCCAAGCCAAAGCCCGGCCACCACAAAAAACTTAACATCCCCAAAGCCAAGGCTATCGCGCCCAACCAACCTGCTCACTACTGCGCCTAATAACCAGATAACAAGGCCAGATATAAAGGCCGTTAAAAAATACTCAAAAAAATAAAGCATACCGCTATCATAGCCATAACCCGCTGTGCCCCAAAAAAATAAAAGGCGCACCACCCCCAAGACAAAAAGCACAAGAACCAATTGATTCGGCAAAACCATATACTTGTAGTCAATAAGCAACAAAGAAAGCAAAAACGGCACACTGGCATAAATAAACAAACCAGAAACCGAAAAACCATAAGCACCGTAAACCGCTAAACAGGCCAACATACTCACCAGCTCCACAAGAGGATAAAAAAGAGAAATTTTTTCACTGCAATGCCTGCATGCCCCGCCATTAATGCACCATGAAAAAACCGGAAACAAATCAAAAAACCCGAGAGCTGTTTTGCACGATGGGCAAAAAGAACGCTTGACGGCCCAAGACATATTTTGCGGCACACGATGTACAAGCGCCGTCGCAAAGCTTCCCAGGATAAGTCCCAAAGCTCCCGCCAAAATAATCTCTATGATGATAATAAACTCCATAAATCAGGCCTCAAACACCATGTGCGCAAACATCAAAAGACATCAGCGAATTTGAGCGAGCCTTTCATAAACAACTTCACGCGGTATAGTACGCCCGCCGCCATGCACCGAATCAACTTCAAGTGCTTGCTCATAATAGGAAATGGCCTGCTTTTTATTACCCCCGCGATCAGCAATCACCGCCATATTAAACATATGATTAGCATTGCGTGGCTCCATACTGGCTGCCGTACCCAGATATTTCAAGGCAGACTCAACATCTCCCAAAGCAGCATAACAAACTGCAATCTGCGCTGTTAATCCAACATGCCCTTTATTATTCTCCCGTAAATCCAGCAACCTGCGCAAAGCAACAGAAGGAAAGCGCGTTGACAAAAGACCAAGCATATTAACTTTTATGTCAACGTCATCCGGCTCAAGCTTGGCAAGCTGTTCATACATATTCATAGCTTCATCAAATCGGCCAAGCTTCTGTAAAACCACTGCACGCCCCATTACGACGCGCGCATCTTTTTTATTGCGTTCATACAAAATATCAAACAACTCCAGAGCAGAATCATAACGCCCCAAAGCCATGGCACGCTCTGCAGAAACAAGACGCGCCTGTTTTTCATCTGGCTTATGATTTTTCCTTACAATCACAAATCTTGATGCGGGCTGCGTTACAGGATTAACAGCGTTAGGCCCCTGACGTGTCATTTCTCCCTGAGGCACGATATTCTCTGAATCGAAAAAAACCCTATCACCGTCGGGAAGCGCAGAGTCTACATTGGAACTTGGCGTCCCATCAGAAGCGTAATCCGGAAAAACACCATCTCCTTCAAGGGATGTGTCGCTAAAATCTTCTTCTACTAGAAAATCAACAGAACCATCTTGCGCAAAAGAACTTGTATTTCCTGCTCCAAAAGCGGTTATAACACAAAACAACCCTAAAACTATAAATAATAGAAGGCGCAACACAGACATGAACAATTATCTTTCAATGAACTATAAAAAGCGAGAATTCGCAAATCTGAATAGATATATTAAGGAACGCACGAATCATACGCACTCCAATGATATAGAATCATAACACATTCAGCAGGCCTGCTCAATAAATTGAAGATATGCTTGCTCAAGATACCCCATATTCGTGCGTTTTTTTAACTCCGCTGGAGTCCCGACATAAAGAATAGCCCCATCATGTAACACAGCAACCCGATCACATATCTCATCCATATCAGCCAGAATATGAGAACTGAGAAATATAGTACGATCACTGCTGCGCATATCCAGTATCATCCTTTTAACCATCGCACGGGCACGCGGATCAAGCCCGCTCATCGGCTCATCAAGAATAAACAAGGAGCACCCCGTAAGTAACGTCCCCATAAGCCCCAATTTCTGACGCATACCTTTGGAATATGTGTTCATGGAACGATCAAGGGCCTTGGTATCAAGCGCAAGTCCCCGCGCTGATTCAATGATTTCCTGTCGATCAAAAGGGCGCTTATATAAGGAAAGCGAGAATTTCATAAATTCCATGCCGGTCAAGAACCAGGGCGGTTCAAACTTCTCCGGCAAATACGCAAGCCTTGCTTTACTCGCCGCTGCAGATTTATCCTGCCCGAAAATCAGGATTTTCCCCTCCTGCTGTTCCCGTAGTCCCAAAACCGCCTTAATCATAGTGGTCTTGCCAACGCCATTTAACCCCATAAGGCCAAAAATTTCTCCGGCGCGCAGGCACAGATTCACATCACGAATAACAGGAGTCTGCGTGTACGCAACACTAAGCCCCTCTATTAAAAGAGGAGAAGAAATATCATTATCGCCATGCGCACCCACAACACCACTCCTGTAAGAAAAATCGCTAACCAAAACACAAGATGTTATCCCGGAAGAAAAATCCTCATATCGAGATTAAACCGCTGATGGGCACGCAAACGCAATGGAAATACCTGATTACTGTACTCATCGAACCACCGCACCTCAATATAATCTTCATAAACACGCAGATCTATTGCCTCTCTGGGCACAGCGCGCGGTGTCACCCTTTTGCCATTAAGCCAGACTGTCCAGTTCTTGTTACCCTTATAAACAATACCACCCAAACTAACGTAACGTTTTTCAGGATCAACGCGTATATTTTCCTTTTCATCAACCTTGTTAAGAGCCCTCAATTCAGCTTCAGTTGGAGGGCGAGAGACCCCCCGATGATCATTTTTGGCATCCTGTATCGCCTGATGCTGCCAATATGTAAAAAATAAAGAAGACATATCAGCAATAGAAGGATCCCAATTTTGATCTATTTTTCTTTTTAAAATAACAACACTATCGCGCCTTTCATCTCCGCTTTCCTGCAAAGTCTCCTGAGTATTTTCCTGCATATCCACTTCTTCTTCGTTTTGCACATCATCGCCACTTGCCTCGACAACATCAACATCATTCCCCTCTATGGCTGGCTCGGCCACAGGCGGGAGAGCCTCAGAGACTTCCTTCACAACAATCTCCTGAGCAAAAGCGTGATTATTTTGGACATGCCAAAAGAAACCATCGCCTAACCCCAGAGCGCCAGCTCCAAAGGAGGAAACCGTCAAAACCATCCTAAAAACAATATTTCTCCTGCGCACCACTTTCATTCCTCCAGACCCTAACGGACAGCTCTTACATTACCATCCACACCATCACGCGGGATTATTGTACGCCACATAAATTGTACATGAGCAGTAACAAGCTCAGGACTTGCACCATGTGCAATAGAACGCAATAAAGCAGCACTCACATCCTGTGCACGCTTAATTTCCATCTCCTTTATAGAAATATGCCCAGGAAACGATTTCTCGACCAAATGAATATAATGATAAATATCATTATCATCAAAAGCCTTAATATCAACATCCAAAGGACTGGCAAGCACTCGATATCCGACTGCCTCTACGTCTTTATTTTCCTGAAACGCGCCCGGCTTCACACTGGCCAGTGCTGAAATCACACCTGAGCGCTTCTGAATAAGGCCTAGCATCCTTTGTGCCTCGGCCCTGTTTTGATCACTAAAAAAACCATCGTTTTTAATTACATCAAAACGCCCTTGCTGTAGATCAAGCTGCTCAAACTCCACTTTCATCTGTGCAATCTCATTTTCAAGAGATGATATTTGCCCTCTTTTGCGCCTGAGATCACGCTCATCACTCTCCTGCTGTGGCCGAATATATAAATATATACCCGAAGCCAAAACTGCATTGATCGCAGCAAGAATCACCAAAAAAGTCAGGCGTTTAAACCCAATAACCTTAATCATCTGCAACCGGCCTTTCTATTTTGATCTCTGCGACATAATCCTGATCTTTAGAAGAAGCAGCATCGGCTCCCCGGCCTGTTTCAACAACAATCTCCTCGCTATACTCAAAATCTTTCAACATCTTGCTGACCGACACAATATAACCGGGCAATAAAGTCTGAATCCGGGATCTCAAATCCAAGACTTCCTGATTACCCTTCTCTGCATCTGTATTACTGGGAAATGTCATCTGCAAAGTAAGCCAGTACGCCGTATCCTTAGCATCACCTAAACCGGTAGAAAAAACCAGCCTTTTTATACGATCATCACGCGAGAGCCGAATCTGATCAATCCGCATATCACGCCCAAGAGCACGCCCGATATTCTTAAATAATGAAATTGCAGGAATATCCCGACTAACAAGAGAATCATAAAAATTAAGCGAAGCCTGAATCAATCTAATATCAAACCCCAAAGACTCTTTACGCTTAACCTCTGCGTCACGTTGTATAGACAGACGGGAAACACGCCTTTCCGCAACAGCAAGACTATCCGAAGTTTCAACAAATTTCTGATACACATCCAAAAGCTGATAACTCTGGAACGCACCTCCCAGCAATAACAAAATAATAGTCAGTACAGCGGCTTGACGCGGTTTTGATACCAAATCAACCTGCCTGGCTTTCATCGGCAAAATAAACCGGCTTTTCCGTCCAACCCAAGCCACATGCAGAACATCGGCAAAATAAGATGAATCTTGCATACCCAGCCCAACTTGCACTTTACGCGCAGCATCCTGCGTGGTCATACAGTGAAAATTGCAAGGCACGTCAATCAATTCCTGAACACGTCCGCCAGCCTCAGAATCGCTCATTACAATAATGTTCAGACCATCCGAAGAATCAAATCCAAAACGAGACAAATAACTCATCGTAGCCTGAAATTCCTGATGCACATCCGAAGCCCAGACATTTGGATCACGATCCAGCTCGGAAACAGGGGTCATACGCGTTAAAGCCAGCTCACCATCCTTAATAACGATCTGACGCAATCCACCGCCACGATGTTGTCCGATAAAGATCGTCCAGCGCGCAGCCTTGCCCTCTTTTTGGGGAAATATTTTATCCGCAAGCTTCTTAACCATATCCGAAGATTCAATAGGCAACAAAACAACGCCTGCAATCGGCACCATAGACTTGGTCGTCGCCTCCAAAGTCCTTTGAAATGCGTCCGTGGCAGGCACAGCGGCAAATATATAGACATTGCCAGCCATGGTTCTATCGGTTTTGGCAACTTTTTCCTTCAGTGGTAGCGCTGCACGCACAGCATAATTGGGAAAAGCAACATGCAGTTTTCTTTTTAATACATTTTGCTTATCCATAACACTAACGCGAGGAACCTTTTCCTTACGGTAATGCTGTTCAACCATATCATTGACAATCAGAACCGGTTTGCCATTACATTCCTTGGACAAAATCAAAGAGACTTCACTCTCGAAGTTCTCAGCCGACCACGGAACAGTTTCCACAAGCCTGACCCCGCGCGCACCAATCGAATAGATAAAAAGCGCATCATCCGAAATCAAGAGAACTGTTCTAGAAGGCGTAAACAAAGACAATGACATATTTAATAACGTTCAAAAAGTTGTTGGTAACTAGAAATCCATCATATTACCCAGATTCATATAGATAGGCCCAAGAGAACCCGCAGCAATCCAAACAATGACCAAAGCAAGTATAACGGTTAATGCCGGCTGGATCATCTCAATTAATGCGTCAATAGCCTCATCCACATCTTTTGTATAGAATTCTGCAACCTGATCCAAGACCGAAGACAATTGCCCTGACTCTTCGCCGATTTTGACCATACGCACGACCATGCTGGGAAATTCACCCGATGCATTAAGGGAATCTGAAAGCGAGCTGCCCGATTCAACGTAATGCTCGACACTCTCCATAGCCTCGAGCAAAACCAGATTACTGACCGTATTACGCGAAGAGCGCAAGGCCTTAATCACATCAATACCACTTGCAAACAACGCACTAAAAGTCTGTGCATAACGTGCAATTGTTATTTTTCTGATAAGTTTCCCCGCCACCGGCATATTCAAATAAAACGAATCAAACTGATAAGCAACACGTTCAGACATAGTCCTAAGAGCAATAATGACGCCCACAAAAATCATAGGAACAACCAGCACGATAAGCGTACCATAAACAGGGATAGCAAAGATATGAAACTGAGGCTCTACAAAGAAATTAGATGTTGCAATCAACCACACGGTAATTAATGGCAGCTCAATATCCAGATATTTCAAGAATCCAACAATTTGCGGCACAACCACGCTCATCATAAAAATCACAACAAAAACCACAACAACCGAAACAATTGTTGGGTAACGCGTGGCCTTCCTGACCTTGGACTGCATTGCATCCAGCCACTTGAGATACCTCTCAAGCTGCAAATAAGAAGACGTTAAATCCCCCGTATCCTCCCCGGCCTTTATCAAAGAAATATACAAGGGCTTGAAAATCTTTGGATGCTTTTCCATCGCTTCGGACAACGAAGCACCATCGCGCACATCACGAAAAATTTCACTCATCATATCGCGCATCATGTCATTTTCCGCCCCATCGCGAATATCACCCAAAGCATCAAGAAGCGGCACACCTGCACTTTGCATTTGTTCCATATGAATAAAAAACTGAATCAAATCACGAATTTTGACACGGTTAAAAGTGATGCGCCCAAACTTGCTTCCCTTTTTACTCAGAGACTTACACTGCACCAGCTCCAAACCGCCACTTTGAAGCTGATTATACAAATCAACCTCATTCAGCGCCGAAAGAACCCCCCTAACAGGGCGCCCTCTCACATTCACAGCTCTATACTTATAACGTTGTATGACTTTCACCCTTATGTGAAAAAGAAACTCAAGAAAGACAAAGACCAAACCATCAGCGCCCGATATCCACGACCTTAGATATTGCCGATAGATCCGTAGTTCCCTCAAGCACCTTAAGAATGCCATCGTCCTTCATATTTTTGAAGCCTTTTTTTAGAGCCAGCGCTCTAATCTCGGCCTTCGACTCATTTCGCGCAACCAATTCATCCAGCTCATCATCAAACAGCAATATCTCTACCAGCGCGATACGGCCCTTATAGCCTGTATTCTTGCACATACTACACCCACCCGACTTAGCCTTATAAATCGTCGGAGGTGCAGCCGCATCAACACCCAGTATTTCACATTCCTGAGCATCAGGCTTGTATTCCTGCCTGCACGACTTACACAGCCGCCGTGCCAATCGTTGCGCAAATACAGCAATAATAGCGCCGGCAAGCATACCGGGTTTCAAGCCCAGATCCAAAAGGCGCGGCAATGCGCCAAACGAATCATTTGTGTGCAAAGATGTATAAACCTGATGTCCGGTCATTGCGGCCTTCAAAGCCATTTCAGCCGTTACATGATCGCGGATCTCTCCAATAAAGATAATATCAGGATCCTGACGCAACAAGGCCTTGATACCGTCTGCAAACTCTAAAATCCCCTCGCGCACATGCGTCTGGCGTATCATGGGCAAGGAATATTCAACAGGATCTTCCAGAGTCTGAATATTCACTTCTACATCATTAATCTCATTTAATATCGAATAAAGAGAGGTACTCTTCCCACTCCCCGTAGGGCCTGTAACAATAATAATCCCCTCAGGTTTTGACGTGGCTTTCTTCAGCTTCTCCAGATTCTCCTCGCTAAAGCCAAGCGCCTCCATCGGCATAATGCTTTCGCTCTTGTCAAGAACCCGCAACACGATATTCTCGCCATGAACAGTTGGAAGCGATGACACACGGAAATCAGCCTCCCTCCCCCCGATATTCAAATTGAACCGCCCATCTTGCGGCGAAAATTTATCGGCAATATTCATCTCCGACATAATCTTCAATCGCTGCGAAATCCCGTTCCAGTGCTGCTTGTGCAAGATCTGCGCAGTAAAGAGCACACCATCGAGACGATAGCGCAACCGCACAAAGCTCTCCTCCGGCTCAAAGTGCAAATCTGATGCACCAATTTTAACCGCTTCAAACACAAGAGCATTCACAAGCCGCACAATCGGGTGCATAAAAGCCTCTTTTTCATTTAAAGAGGCCACCTCCTTTTGCTCTTTACCCTCCTCCAACTCAGCGAGAATATCACCAATAGAGCTGGCATAACCATAAGACGCATCAATCGCATCTGACAGGATTGAGGCGGTTGTCACCATCGGCTTGATCTGTATACTCTTGCTTGGCAAAAAACGCCGCAAAGTATCAAGCGCTACCACATCATAAGGATCCGACATCGCAACATAAATTGAATCCTCAGCAAGGGAAATGGGCAATATCTGATGCTCAAGCGCAACATTTTTATTCAAAACCGCTAAAGCTTCGCCATCGACAATCGTATTACGCGGATCAAACACGCCAAAACCTGAACTCTCCGCCAAAAACAATGTAAGCGTATCTTCCTCAATGAACCCTAGCTCAACGAGTATTTCTCCAAGCATTTTACCAGAGATTTTTTTCTCCTGCAGACCAACATTGAGCTGATCTTCAGTAATAAGCCCCATGGCAACCATGCGCTCACCCATACGCCCCTTGCCAATACCAGGGCCATCTGCTCTCTGATTTTCAGCCTCCTGCAAAGAGCCAGATTCCACGGTGCTAAGAGCAGTTCCTGATGCATCAGCGCCAGCCGCCTGCCCCTCCCCATTCTTCTCAGACATCGACACAAGTTCACCGTCCAGAGCCGAATAGTCTGTTACATCATCTTGAAAGTCTTCGGAACCATCCGCCTTCACAAAAAAGTCAACATCCCCCTCGTGAACAATATCCGCTTCTGTAAAAACGTCATCTACTTCACGCTCAAGCTCTAAAGACGCATCTGTTTCCTTATCATCAGATTGATTCTTAAACCCTGAAAATTTGATGTCTTTCATAATCATCTTACCCAAAACCCTACACTAAACACGCGTCGCCCTCGCACATTACAACGTTAAATCACCTGCACCTAACGAAAAAAGCAGGCAGAGGAACCGTGCCCACATACTATAGACTTAAATCACAGATCGCTAAACCACTACCCCAGATCCAAACATCATTGTAATCATTTTAAAGAGGATTGAACAGCCCCACAAAGCTGGAAAAGTACTTTAAAACACAAGCTTTCTTAAAAAGCTCACCTTTCACAGGGAATATTCAGAAAACTAAAAACAAGCCAAATCAGGAGTTCTCCCGAATCTAAGCCTACGTATCAAGAAAACTACGCAATTTACGCGACCGGCTTGGGTGCTTGAGCTTACGCAAAGCCTTCGCCTCTATCTGGCGAATGCGCTCACGCGTAACATTGAACTGCTGTCCGACCTCTTCCAAAGTATGATCCGTATTCATACCAATACCAAAACGCATCCGCAAAACGCGCTCTTCTCGCGGGGTCAAAGAGGCCAGAACGCGGGTTGTCGTCTCGCGCAGATTTGAATGAATAGCACTATCCACAGGCAAAATCGCATTTTTATCCTCAATAAAATCACCCAGTGAGGAATCCTCTTCATCACCAATAGGCGTTTCCAAAGACACCGGCTCCTTAGCGATTTTCAATACTTTACGCACCTTGTCCAACGGCATATGGAGCCGTTCGGCCAGTTCTTCAGGCGTAGGCTCACGGCCAATTTCGTGCATCATCTGCCGCGAAGTTCGAACCAGCTTGTTAATCGTCTCTATCATATGCACCGGAATGCGAATCGTACGCGCCTGATCGGCAATTGAGCGTGTAATCGCCTGACGAATCCACCACGTCGCATAAGTCGAGAATTTATACCCCCTGCGATACTCAAATTTATCCACAGCTTTCATCAAGCCGATATTCCCCTCCTGAATAAGATCCAGAAACTGCAATCCCCGATTCGTATATTTTTTAGCAATAGAAATCACAAGGCGCAGATTCGCCTCGACCATTTCTTTCTTGGCTCGCGCCGCTTCTTTTTCGCCTTTTTGCACCGTCCCGACAATGCGGCGCCACTCTGAAACCGGCAACATCGCTTCTTCAGAAATCATAGCAATTTGATCGCGCATCTTCTGGACTTTGTCACCATGCTTCTCAACAAAAACCTTCCACCCTTTACCCTTAAGCTTTTCCACACGCTCAAGCCATGTCGGATCAAGTTCAGAACCATAATATTCTTTAAGAAAATCATCGCGCTTAACCTTGGATTCAACGGCAAAACGCATAATCTTGCCCTCAATACTAACCAGCTCACGGTTAATCGAATACAAACGCTCAATAAGCTGCTCAATGCGTGCATTATTCAAATGCACATCATTCATAAGCGCAACCATTTCATCCTTCAAAGCGTTATATTTATTATCAGTTTTAACATCAGGCTCACCGCCCTTTTGCAAAACATCCAAACGCGCCTGCTGAACCTTGCGCATTTTTTTATAAGTCTTTTCAATGCGTCCAAAAACTTCAAAAACCTGCGGTGCTAAGGCCTCTTCCATAACCGACAAGGAGACATTTACCTCGTCTTCGTCCTCATCATCATCTTCATCATTCTCACCGGCCTCATCCTGATCAGAGCCTTCTTTATCCGCCCCCTTCTGCGCACCGCTTTTGTGGTCATCCTTTTTTGAATCCTCTTCAGAATCATCCGCATCATCATCTTTAACGACAGCGGTATGATCAACATCGGGCTCCTTGTAGGTCGTCTCCAGATCAATCACATCACGCAGTAAAATATCGCCTTCTTGCAGGGCTTTATACCAGGCAATAATCGACTCAATAGCCAGCGGACTTTCGCACATACCGCCGATCATCATCTCCCGGCCAGCCTCAATGCGCTTGGCTATTGCAATTTCACCCTCGCGTGACAAAAGTTCAACAGCGCCCATCTCGCGCAAATACATGCGCACAGGATCATCCGTTCGCCCCGAATCATCATCCGCGATATTCCCCCCGGCTTTATAATCACTTTTCTTTGCACTGGAAGAATTGCTCTTGCCCTCACCCTCGGAGCTGGTGTCATCAGAAGAATCCGAAGAAACATCATCATCACTTTCAACCAGCTGCACGCCCATATCGGACAAAGCCGCCATAGCATCTTCTATTTGCTCGGAAGAAAAATCCTGCGCAGGCAAAGCTTTGTTAAAAGCATCATACGTGACAAATCCTTTAGACTTTCCCTCTTTGACAAGTTTTTTAACCACATTGCCCATAGACCCACTGGTAAGATCATCTTGATTGTCATTGTTATTCTGTTTATCGCTCACAGCCGTGTTTCCAACCATAATCTCAGTATACCCGTTTCTCCTAAAACCTCAAAAGCCCTTGCGCCACATCCACAAATCAAGATCAAGCCAAGACAGTGTAACAATAGACGAAAAATGTAAGGATATGATACATAAAGCATTTTTTTTCAACAAAAAAATGTAACTACCCATCTCCGGTCTTTGCAAAATACAAAGACTTCACCTTCTCCTCATCCTGCTGTGACGAATCGAAATAAGCGCGCTTCCATCTATCTTGTATCTCTTCTTCCAACCCTACAGCGTTGTGATCGTTGTAATATTCAAGCCAACAACTCAGTACATTTTCTTCCTTCGCGGAAGGAGAACAAAACGATGCGTGAACATATACAGATTCGCAACAAATGTCACGAATTTCTTGTGAATAACCTGTGTCTTCAAGGAAATTTATTAAATCCTGACGCCCTCTACCCTGTTCTTCAGACAAAAAAGCGCTAACACTCTGACGCAATTGCTCCAACCGGACATTTTTGAAAGTCATACCATTCAATACATCCTCCACATTCTCAAAAATAAAAGGATGATTGATTAACCCTGCCAGCATAACTTTAGGAAAAATATGATCCTTGCGCCCACGCTTTAGTTTCGGAGGGCGAATCACTCCGCCCGCAGCAAAAGCCTTCTTACGGCGATCAAATCCGGTATTATAATGGCGCGGTGGATAAAAAACCTCTGATATACGCTCTCGCAAAGCCGCTCTATACATCTCTTGTACGTCACGATGCGCAATACGCGCCACCTCATTTTCAAGCTGCTTTTTAACACTGGCCTTCTCATCAGGAGTATCACAGCTTCGCCCACCAGCATAAGAATTCCAAAGAAAATCAAACAAAGAAACCGCGCTGCTAACAACATCTTTAAACCCTTGCACGCCAGCGCTTTTTATCAAACTGTCAGGATCTTCCCCATCCGGCATAAAAGCGAACCGCACACTCTTCCCCGGCTCCAGCAGGGGCAAAACACGTTCAAATACGCGCCACGCCGCCTTGCGTCCTGCCCCATCGCCATCAAAGCAAAGAATAGGCACCTTATTAAAATCAGGAATCATCTTCCACATAGCCAAAATCTGCTCCTCAGTCACCGCCGTACCCATCGGTGCAAGCGCACCGTGAATACCGGCCTGAACACAGGCAATGACATCCAGATACCCCTCAACCAGAATAAGCACCCTTCCATCAGCCGCTGCCCGCCGCGCTGTCGGCTCGCCATAAAGCATGCGCCCCTTATGAAATAACGGGCTCTCGGTTGAGTTCATATATTTTGGCGGTGTAAAATCCATACGCTGAGGAGGGCGCATATGCTCGGGCAAAACCCGCCCGCCAAAAGCAACAATCCGCCCGCGCCGATCAGGCACAGGAAACATCACACGATCACGAAAAAATGCATAAGGCTCTTTTCCCGCATCTTTTGCAGGACGCAAAACCGCAGCTTTAATCATCTCCTCATCGCTATGTCCCTTGCCCTTCAAATAATGACGCAGCGCTTGCGAATCATCAGGTGCGAAGCCGATGCGAAAATTCTTAATCGTCTCACGTGATATCCCGCGCCCCAGCAAATAAGATAAAACATCACTATGGCGCGGCTCCAGCAGGCACATTTCAAAAAAACAGGTCGCATCCTCAAGCACACTATGAAGATCTTTTTCCTCCTGAACCTTAGCGCGCTCTTGTGGCGTTTGTTTGGGCACTTGCATCCCGGCCTCAGCCGCTAGCATTTCCACCGTGTCCATAAAGCCCAAATTATCATGCTCCATGACAAACTTGATCACATCACCATGCGCACCGCACCCGAAACAATGATAAAACTGCTTATCATCATTAATCGTAAAAGACGGCGTTTTCTCATGATGGAACGGACAGCATGCCTTATATTCGCGCCCTGCCCTCATCACTTTTACGCGCCGCCCGATGACCTCTGACAAAGTCAACCGGTTGCGCAGCTCATCCAAAAAATGTGATCCAAGTGTCATAATGCCCACAATAGACAAAGAACGGCTCAAAGCCCAGAGCAAACCGCTTTACCCAAGTTTTTCCTTGGCAACAGCGCCAGCCTTACCCATATCCACGCGCCCTGCATACTCGCTCTTGAGAACGCCCATAACCTTGCCCATATCCTTAATATTCTTGGCGCCCAGCTTTTCTATCAAGCTGTCAATAACCTCGGACACCTCAGCATCACTAAGCTGCTGAGGCAGAAAACCGCGAATAACATCCACTTCTGCTTCTTCACGTTCAGCCAGGTCAAACCGCCCGGCATCGCTGTATGTTTTAGAAGATTCCTGACGCTGCTTGATCATCGATTGAAGCATAAGCAAAATCGCCTCATCATCAACACCATCTGCCACGCCCTTTTCCCTGACTGTAATGTCACGATCCTTCAGCGCTGCGAGAATAAGACGGATCGTTGCAACAGCGACTTCGTCCTTGTTTTTAAGCGCCTTTTTAAGCGCCGCACTAAATTCTGAACGTTTATCCACTTTTTTTCCTTTTCTTTTTATCAAAAACATATTAGAAACTGTGTCTCTAGCAGGTATTTACAAAATTCTTTTGCTGGAGCACAGTTTTCATGTCCGATTTTTCTAGTATAAAACCCCCACCCAACGCAAGCGCTGTTATTGTTCTATCTGATGGATCCATATACTGGGGAAGAGGTATAGGCGCACAAAAAGAAACAGTCGGGGAAATCTGTTTCAACACGTCCATGACCGGATATCAGGAGATCATGACCGACCCCAGCTATGCCGGACAGATCATAACCTTCACCTTTCCTCACATTGGAAACGTGGGCACAAACAGCGAAGATATCGAAACCTCCACCCCCGCTGCGCGCGGCCTCATTATACGCGAGGATATAACAAACCCTTCCAACTGGCGCGCAAACAAACATTTTGACAAATGGCTCGAAAAGCAAAATCTGGTGGGTGTGTGTGGTATAGACACACGCGCCCTGACACGCCGCATCCGCGATAAGGGAGCGCCCAAAGGCGTTATCGCCCACAACAAAGAAGGAAAATTCAACCTTCAAAAACTGCATAAAATGGCGCAAAAATGGCCCGGCCTTGAAGGGCTGGATCTGGCAAAAGAAGTCAGCTGCACCCAAAGTTACAAATGGAATGAAACCACATGGGATATAGATAAAGGCTACGGCAAACAAAAAGAACCAAAACACAAGGTTGTGGCCGTTGATTACGGCGCAAAAAGAAACATTCTGCGCTGCCTTGCCGCCGCAGGCTGTGATATCACCGTCGTGCCCGCAACCGCAACTGCGCAAGATATCATGGCGCACAAGCCAGATGGTGTATTCCTCTCCAATGGCCCGGGAGACCCCGCCGCCACCGGAACATATGCCGTACCTGTCGTGCGCGAGCTGATTGAAAAGGATCTTCCGATATTTGGTATCTGTCTGGGGCACCAGATCCTTGGGCTGGCTTTAGGAGCCAAGACCCGCAAAATGCATCTGGGTCACCGCGGCGCCAACCATCCAGTCAAAGACCTGAAAACAGGAAGAGTTGAAATCACATCCCAGAATCATGGTTTTGAAGTGGTTACAGACACGCTGCCAGATAACGCAGAACAATCTCACATCAGCCTGTTTGACAACTCAAACGAAGGAATTTCGATCAAAGATAAACCTGTCTTCTCGGTACAATACCACCCCGAAGCCTCACCAGGGCCACAAGACAGCCATTACCTCTTCGAGCGCTTTGTGGACAATATTATGAGGAACAAAAGCACATGAATAACATCCTAACCACAGAGCGCACAGAGTTCACAGAGAATTTAAATACTCTGTCCGGACAAATTGTCGATAGTGGCATATACATCCATCGACAATTAGGACCAGGATTGCTGAAAAGTGCCTATCAAAAAGCTCTGACCTATATTTTCACAAAACGAAAAATTCCTTTTGAAAAAGAAAAAAGTATTCCTGTTACTATTGATGGCGTTGTTATCGATGATGCTTACCGGGCAGATTTTGTTGTTGCCAATCAAATCATTCTTGAAACAAAAAGCGTTAGAGCGTTGCAACCAATAGACGAGGCACAGCTTTTAACATATATGAAACTCGGCAGATTTCCGTTGGGGTTATTGATGAATTTTAATGTAAGACTGTTAAAAGACGGTATTAAACGGATGAGGTTATAGATATTTTCTTAACCTCAGAGAACGCAAAGATCACAGAGAAAAAGTAAAAAATAAATAATAAAAGAATTCTATAAAAATAGTAACGTTAAACAGTTTACTTAAACAAACTCCGTGAAACCTCCGTGTCCTCTGCGCACTCTGTGGTGAATAAAAAATAATCTCTGTGGTGAATAAATAAAAGTAAATAAAAAGGACATAACCATGCCTAAAAGAACAGACATAAAATCCATAGCCATCATCGGCGCAGGGCCAATTATAATCGGGCAGGCCTGCGAGTTCGACTACTCCGGAACCCAAGCCTGCAAGGCTCTAAGAGAAGAAGGCTACCGCATCGTCCTGATAAACTCCAATCCGGCCACCATCATGACTGACCCCGACACAGCCGATGCCGTTTATGTCGAGCCAATAACCCCTGAAATTGTTGCCAAGATATTAGAAAAAGAACGCCCCGACGCTCTGCTCCCGACAATGGGAGGACAAACCGCCCTCAACACAGCTTTGGCGCTGGATCAAGACGGTACGCTCAACCGCCTTGGTATCGAGCTGATCGGCGCGCGCGCAGACGTTATCGACAAAGCCGAAGACCGCGAGAAGTTCAAAGCCTGTATGAATGGACTAGGGCTGGAATCCGCACGCTCTCAAACCGTACACACCATTCAAGAGGCTAAAGACACGCTTGATTTCATTGGCTTGCCCGCTATCATTCGCCCCTCTTTCACACTGGGCGGAACAGGCGGCGGCATTGCCTACAACCGTGAAGACTACGAAAAAATCGTCAAGGACGGTCTGGACGCTTCTCCAACCACCGAAGTCCTGATCGAAGAATCGCTTCTGGGGTGGAAAGAATTTGAAATGGAAGTGGTGCGAGATAAAGCCGATAACTGTATTATTGTCTGTGCAATCGAAAATATCGACCCCATGGGCGTACACACCGGAGACTCTATTACCGTAGCCCCCGCCCTAACCTTAACAGATAAAGAATACCAGATCATGCGCAATGCTTCTCTTGCAATATTGCGCGGAATCGGCGTTGAAACAGGCGGCTCCAACGTACAATTTGCCATCCACCCCGAAACAGGACGCATGATCGTCATTGAAATGAACCCGCGCGTAAGCCGCTCTTCCGCTCTGGCTTCAAAAGCAACAGGATTCCCCATTGCCAAAATCGCAGCCAAACTTGCCGTAGGATACACACTTGACGAGTTAGGTAACGATATCACCAATGGCAAAACACCCGCCAGTTTTGAACCTAGCATTGATTACATCGTGACCAAAGTCCCGCGCTTTGCCTTCGAGAAATTCAAAGGCAGCAAATCCACCTTAACCACAGCAATGAAATCCGTCGGCGAAGCCATGTCAATCGGGCGCTCATTCGAAGAATCCCTGCAAAAAGCCATGCGTTCACTGGAAAAAGGACTAACCGGAATAAACCCTATATACACAGGGGCAGGCATCCAAAGCGAAAATGAAGATATGCACGATGCCTTAATGGCATTAATCGCCCAACCCACCCCGCAGCGCATTCTTTACATCGCACAAGGATTTCGCAGAGGGCTGACGATAGAAGAGATACACAGCGTTTCGAAATTTGATCCATGGTTCCTCGAGCGCATCCAAAACATTGTAAGAACAGAAAAAGACATTCAAGAAAACGGCCTGCCCACAGATGGCTCAGGCTGGATGCGTATTAAGAAAATAGGCTTTTCCGACGCGCAGATCGCCGCACTTGTAGGAAAAAGCGAACGCGCCATCAGAAAAGCACGTCAAGAGCAAAATATTCGTCCCGTCTTCAAGCGCGTTGATAGCTGCGCCGCCGAAATCCCATCAGATACAGCCTACATGTATTCCTGCTATGAAGGCGATGGCATAACCCCGGCAGAAAATGAAATCAACGCCAGCAACAAAAACAAAATCGTAATTCTTGGCGGTGGGCCAAACCGCATTGGTCAAGGGATCGAGTTTGATTACTGCTGTGTCCATGCCGCTTATGCCCTGAAAGAAGCCGGCTATGAAACAATCATGGTCAACTGCAACCCCGAAACAGTATCCACAGACTACGACACCTCTGACCGTCTGTATTTTGAGCCACTAACCGAAGAAGATGTCATAGAGCTCATACAAGCCGAGCAAACAAACGGCAACCTCAAAGGTGTAATTGTACAGCTTGGTGGACAAACACCGCTAAAACTGGCTAAAACCTTACAAAAGGAAGGTATTCCAATTCTTGGAACCGACCCTGACGCTATTGATCTGGCCGAAGACCGCGAGCGATTTCAGCAATTGCTGGTTGATCTCGATCTGCGCCAACCTCCAAACGGCATCGCCCACACAAAAGAAGAAGCGCTGAACATGGCCGAAGGGATCGGCTTTCCAATCGTGATACGCCCTTCTTATGTTCTGGGTGGCCAAGCCATGGAAATCGTCCACAACCTTACCGAACTGGAGCGCTATATTAACACCGCGGTAAAAGTGTCCGGCGATACACCGGTATTGCTGGATTATTACCTCAAAAACGCGATTGAGCTGGACATTGACGCACTATGCGATGGAGAAAACGTCTATGTCTCAGGCATCATGGAACATATCGAAGAAGCAGGAATCCATTCAGGAGATTCCGCGTGCGTCATTCCACCACACTCCCTTTCCAAAAAAACAGTCAAAGCCCTTGAGGAACAAACCATCAAACTGGCAAAGGCTCTGAATGTCAAAGGCTTGATGAACGTACAATTCGCCGTAAAAAAAGAAGAAGAGAGCGGCGAAGATCTCATATACATCATCGAGGTGAACCCTCGCGCTTCTCGCACTGTGCCCTTCGTTGCCAAAGCTACCGGCGTACCTGTAGCAAAATTGGCAGCGCGCATCATGACAGGAGAATCTTTAAGCAATTTTGAGAACACTCTGAGCGGCATGAACAAAAACCATTTCGCTGTCAAAGCCCCGGTATTCCCCTTTAACCGTTTCCCAGGTGTGGACCCGCTGCTAGGGCCTGAGATGAAATCAACAGGCGAAGTCATGGGCATAGATAAAGATCTGGCTCACGCCATTGCCAAATCACAGCTCGGCGCAGGCTTTGCCCTGCCCACAGAAGGCACTGTATTCATATCAGTCAAGGATGCTGACAAAAAAGCGATCCTGCCAATTGCCCGTAAGCTGATTAAAACAGGCTTTACAATCGTGGCGACCAAAGGAACCAGCACCTACTTGAATGACAATAACGTAGAGGCCACCCCCATAAACAAAGTGATGCAAGGCCAGCCCCACGTGGTCGATGCCATTATTAACGGGGATATAGATCTTGTGATCAACACAACAGCCAAAAGCGCACAAGCTGTATCAGACTCCATGTCAATCCGCCGCATGGCGCTGATGAACAAGATCCCCTATTACACCCTGATCACAGCAGCCAACGCAGCGGTAAAAGCCATCACATCCCTCAAAGAAAGGGAATTATCCGTCGCATCTCTACAAAGCTACTTTGACGAAAAACAAACCAGAGACGACCGGGCTGCATAAAAACCGTCTTTACCGGCGTACAAGAAAAGCGCCACAGAAAGACTTGACGCCCTCCTCTGATTGCAGTAGCGTTGGGTAATAACGGACGGTAATCATGCCCCGCCTTGCAACAGGCGGGTCTTCTTTTGCAGAGTAATGGTACTGGGTAAAAGTACTGGTTTTCTTATTTTAAAACAAAACAATAAAACAAAAATAGTAGAGATAAAGACAATGGATAAGGTACCTGTTACAAAAGCTGGCTATGAGATGCTGACAAAAGAACTCAAGCAACTCAAAACAGTTGATCGTCCAAACGTAATTCAAGCCATCGCGGAAGCACGTGAACATGGCGACCTCTCGGAAAACGCCGAATACCATGCCGCGCGCGAACAACAAAGCTTTATCGAAGGCCGTATTCAAGAACTGGAATCTGTAACAGGCCGCGCTCAGGTCATTGACCCCACAACCCTAAGCGGCAACACCGTACGCTTCGGCGCAACTGTCAAAATTGTTGATGAAGATACCGATGAAGAGGAAACCTACCAGATTGTCGGCGATTACGAATCAGACACCGAAAAAGGAAGGCTCTCCATCAGCGCGCCCGTTGCGCGTGCCCTTATCGGCAAAAACGAAGGCGATAGCGTAACTGTACGCACTCCCAAAGGCTCACGCGACTACGAGATCCTTGAAGTTAAATACATCTAAAACACCTAAACAAGCATGTTCAAACGCCCAGTATCAGAAGACAGCGTAATTTCCGGCTCACGTGCAAGCGTCGCCTTCGTATCTTGAGCAAGATCCATCACACGCCCTAAATCAGCGGCCTCAGGTGAGATTAAAACCTCATCTGTACCACCAGAAGATTTGACCTGACCTACACGAGAGCGCTCCTGCTCTTGTCCAGGCTCAGCGCCTTTTACACCGGCCAAAGCCGCGCCTATCTGTCCTGCCGACGAGCTAATTGAATCAACCATTATAAAAATCCTCTACTTTTCAGTTTGTAATTAATCCTTAACAAAACCGTAAAGTCCCTGCAATAATTTTACACACCTCAAGGCATTGGAAAAACCTAACCCAACACAACCATACTACAGCACAAACATTAAAAAGCAATTACGATCACGCAAAAAGAAAACGCAGACATACAACCATATACAACACGCAAGTCCCACAACCTAAAACACCGTTTCATATTGTTTTTTTTAATTTTTTTGTTACCAAAAGCCCAAAACAATCGAAAGTAAGGGTGAAAATGCACCAAAAAAAGAAAAAGGAGAAGAAACAATGTCGCTTACACTGCCCGAACTCCCATATGCATACGATGCGCTAGATCCTTATATGTCTGCTGAAACACTGGAATATCACCACGACAAACATCATAATGCCTACGTAACAACAGGAAACAAACTCCTTGAGGATCTGCCAAATCTGGGCACAATACTCGAAGACATCGTGGCCAACGCGCATAAGGAAAAACACCAGACACTGTTTAACAATGTTGGGCAGCACTGGAATCATTTGCACTTCTGGAACTGGATGAAACCCGAAGGCGGCGGTACTCTTCCGGGAAATCTGGAAAAAGCCATTAATGATAGCTTTGAGTCTTTCGATGCCTTTCGTGACGAATTCATAGCCGCCGGCACAGGACAATTTGGTTCAGGGTGGTGCTGGCTCGTGCTTGACCAAAATGGAAAGCTGGTCGTTACAAAAACCCCGAATGCGGAAAACCCGATCATTCACGGTCAAAAAGCATTGCTAGGCTGTGACGTCTGGGAGCACAGCTATTACATTGACTACCGCAATGCCCGCAAAAAATACCTCGAAGCCTTTATCGACAATCTTGTAAACTGGGAATACGTCACTGAGCTATATGAAAAAGCTGCCAGCTAGAAATGATAAGAAAAATACTAGGTAGCGTACTCATAACGAAAGGAGCTGAATATTCAGCTCCTTTCACTCCCCCCATAAAATAAAACCCCACACAATTTTATTATAAAACCATCCTACATAACCCGGAAGGATAGCATTCCCCACACACTTCATTTGTCATATTAGACAAAGACACCATACTACAATTTACAGAAAAAATGCAAGAAACTTTTCACTGTTAAAGAAATTTAAAGAAAACTGCAATAAAAAAGCACAATAGTCTATAAATAAGGTATCAGAAGACAGGAAACCCGCCGCCCCTCAGCCATAAGAACATTAAATGTCCGACATGCTGCGCCCGTATTCATACTATCGACTGCAACTCCCATAGTACAAAACGCATCCCTGAGATGATCCGGAAGCAAAGCACTTTTACTCCCCGTTCCAAACAACACCACATCAAGGCTCCCGGCACGCTCTTCGATAAGATGTAAATGCGCAGGCTTTATATCTCCCAGAGCACACCCGCTTATGTTCCAACACAAAACTTCATCTGCATCTACATAAACAGGATGGTCATACACAACATTGCTAATCTTGAAAACACCAGATTTATAGGTTTGTATAACCTGCTGATTACGACGTATCAAAGGGGTTATATCCATATCACAAATCCGGCCAAAAAAAATATATCAGCTTACAGCTTGCTCTTCACGCACAGCCGTACTGCGCTTGACATTGAGCATCAACAACACAGGAGATGCCACAAAAATAGAGGAATATGTCCCAACACCGACACCAAAGATCAAAGCCTCAACAAACCCGCGAATAACCTCACCGCCAGAAACATACAGCGCAATGAGAGCCAGCAAAGTCGTAACAGATGTCATCAACGTCCTTGATAAAGTCTGGTTAATCGACAAATTAAAAACCTCGGATAATGGCTTTTTCTTATATTTACGCAAATCCTCGCGTATACGATCAAACACGACAACCGTATCGTTAATCGAGTACCCTGCAATCATCAAGATCGCCGCCACAGTAGAAAGATTAAACTCCATCTGCGTTAAGGCAAAAAGCCCCATCGTTGCAATAGAATCATGGGCAAGCGCTATAATGGCCGCAATCCCGAACTGCCACTCAAAGCGAAACCAGATATAAACCATAATCCCAAGCAAAGAAAACAAGACAGCATAAAGACCCTTTAGCTGCAATTCCCCTCCAACTTGAGGGCCAACAAACTCGACCCGGCGGTAATCAACCTCCTGCCCCTCAAAGATATCATCAATCTCCTCTTGTATTCCTCCTATCACGAAACTGTTATAATCCTTAAACATCTCGCTGGATTGCCACCCTTCCGGGGCCTTTTGCTCAGGCATACGAATAAGCAAATCACGCTCATCTCCAAATTCCTGAATAGAGACAGACCCAAAATCAAGGTCATTAAGCCTAGAGCGCATCTCTTCAAGGTCAGGAACAACAGGCGTGCGAATCTCAATAGCCGTACCTCCGGTAAAATCAATCCCCATATTCAAGCCTCTTTGCACCAACACAAAAATAGAAGCCGCAATAATAAGGGAAGACAAAGCAAACGCGAACCAGCGCATGCCAATAAAATTGATATCACACCCCTCGGGAATAAATCGAATACCACGCATCATCATCTCATCAATATCTTTCCATTTAACCTTCGCAAAAATGCGCTGCCTAACCAGAGCTGTATTTTGTCAAGCCACCCTGATTTATAAAGGCAATTCCTTCGGCTTCTTTCGTTGCAACCACAATACAATCAACAACCGCGTAACCATAATGGCTGAAAACAAAGACGTCACAATCCCGATTGCCAGTGTCACAGCAAAACCACGCACCGGCCCCGTTCCAACCGAAAACAAAATCGCCGCCGCGATCAAAGTCGTCAAATTGGAATCAACAATCGTTGACATAGCATGAGAATAACCGGCATCAACCGACGATATCGCTGAGCGCCCTTTCGCAAATTCTTCACGAATACGCTCAAAAACAAGAACATTCGCATCCACAGCCATACCAACGGTCAGAACAATCCCTGCAATCCCGGGCAAAGTCAATGTCGCCTGTAAATTCGATAGCAGCGCCAAAATTAAACCGATATTCACAAGTAAAGCCAGATTAGCCAAAAGCCCGAAAAACCCGTAACTCACTAACATAAAAATCAACACCAGAACCATACCGATTATACTAGCCGTTTGACCGGCTTGAACCGAGTCAGCCCCCAAAGACGGCCCAACCGTACGCTCTTCAACAACACGCAAATCCGCGGGCAAAGCCCCCGCCCTCAGCAGCAGCGCCAGATCCTGCGCTTCCTTGACATCAAAGCCGCCGGAAATCTGCCCTCTTCCTCCACAGATCGCTTCATTAATACGCGGCGCGCTGATAACCTCATTATCCAGCACAATAGCAAAAGGCTTGTTCACATTCTTGCGCGTCACATCACAAAATTTCCGTGACCCCACAGAATTAAGCCTGAAACTCACAACCGCCTGTCCTCCCACATTAAAAGAAGGCTGCGCATCGTCAAGCATATCACCGGAAACAATAGCATTCTTACGCACCACAAGATCACGCCCGGGCTCATCAGCATAAGGCAGGTTCATATCCCGGAAACTTTTACGCCCACTATCTGGAACCAGATGAAATCCAAGTTTTGCCGTACGCCCGACAAGCGCACGCACCTGCTCTGAACTGGCTCCTGGCACCTGAATTAAAACGCGTCTTTCCCCTTGCCGCTGAATAATAGGCTCGGTCGTACCAGTCTCGTCAATACGCCGCCGCACAACCTCAATCACCTGAGAGATAACCTGATCTTGAACATCATCAATATAGCGATCATCCATAATCACTCTGAAGCTCAAATCGTCCTCACCAGATTCCACAGACAAACGCGGATCACTCCTGCGGATCATGCTTCTGATCTGTTGCGCTCCTGCTGTATCTGCCATTTCGATACGCACGCCACCATCGGCTGCGCTGATAGTTTTCTTGGACAGCTCTTCTTCTCGCACATAGTCATTATAATCCTGCGCCAGAGTCTCTGCGCGCTCCTTAAACACCTGATCCATATCAACTTCATACAACAGATGCGCACCACCGCGCAGATCCAATCCGAGATTAACTGTTTTATGAGGCATCCAGCCGGGCAAATACTGCGCCGCAACCTCGCGCATTTCCGCACTCATCAAATTCGGTGAACTATAAGCAAAGCCGTACACACATACGGCTAAAATGAAAAACATTTTCCAGCGTGATATCTGAACCATAAACCCTGATTTTCTACTCTAAATTAATATTATATGTGTATAACCCGGAACACTTATTCCTTTTTGGCCTTCTTTTTCTGACCAGAAACATCTTTGGCCTTACCATCGGAGTGAGGTTCACTCTTGCCCTGAAGCATTGCCCGTAAAGCTGTCACCTTGATGTCATTCCCAAGATCAATAATAACTTCCTTATCATCGACTTCCTTCTCGATCTTGCCGACAAGTCCTCCACCAGTCACAACACGATCGCCTTTTTTCAGACCCGAAAGCATTGCATTATGCTCCTTAAAGCGGCGCTGCTGCGGCAATATCAACAATATATAAAACAAGCCAACCAGCATTAAAACCAGCCCGATATTATACATCAATGCCTCAGCCGGACTCGGTGCATCCGCAGCCATATCTGTAAACACCTGAGCACTATCTCCAGCAGCAAAAGCTTTTGCAATAAACATATGTAAACTCCTTACGTGAAACTGATCCCCGAGAATATAAAGATAATCACACCAAAGGCAAGGGGCATACCCATTTCAGGCACATAAATTCCCTTAAAAAAATACAAAATGTGATGAATTTAAAGCCTGTTGCTACTTATTAAGCCAGAGCGTCTTATCTTACTACGACCTCCAATAAGAGCAGGAAAGCCAAGACACAAAGCCAAAAAAGCGCCTAAAGCCAATCCACCGCTAAGCCCCCAGTTCCAGATACCTCGATCAACAATTGCCTTCTGGGGATCATCAGGGTAAAACAAAACATCAACGCTCTCTCCGCGGTCAAACAAACGTTGGGGAGATCCTACAGAGTCCTCAAATCGAATTTTGTGCGTGTTGTCCTGACGATCCTGAACCAAAAAATCAATCTGTGCATAATAAGTATAGCTATGATCCGAGTAATAAGAACGAAAGCCTGATACAACACCACTGGCCGGGTGCGCATTGTGATGAATATCCAGCATATCCAGCGCTGCATAATACGAACCGATAGACACACCAACAGCAATAATCGACAGCATATACCCGATAATAGTCGATGATTTAGCATAATAAGCCACGCGCTCCAGGATCTCACGATCACTTAAAATACGTCCATTTTTCACAGGATCTCGCATCTCAGGAATCCCTGAAACGCCTCCCCCTTTGGCTTTAATTTTTTTCAAAGCGCTCAGATAAGAAAACAACCCAAAACCTAAAAAAACAAGACCAAACAAAAGATTATGGAAGTTCCCCTCAAGATGGCTTAACACCAGATCAAAGAAATTCCCTTCAAAATTACCTTGCACCAGAGACATAAGACAAAGGCCAAACAAAAAAAATACTGCCCCAACGTACAACAATGACAAAGCAGGTGCCCGGATTTTATCAGGCTGCCCGGGAATCAACAATAATCGCAACCGCCGCCCCGCCATCAGCCCTTTTATCCCCTGATAACCGATTGAGCTAACAAGCTCCTTCTTTTCCCCATTGGGGCTTATATACTCATAGACTGGATAATAAAACTCGTAAACATAGCTCCCCTTCTTGGCGCTAGACTCTGTTATACCCTCTCGATTCAACACCACACGCACCGCGCTAATCCGCCCGAAAACTCGTTTAGCCTTCAAACGCCAATAAAACTCATAGCCGAAAGCACCACCCCCGATAAGCGAAAACAATAACCCCACAATCAAAAAAACAAGCGGCCCAGAATCGCCAAATAAACCAAACATAAGAAAACACCGACAGTTTAAAAATTACATATAGCGCATAGGATCAAGAGCCGATGTCCCGCGGCGCACTTCAAAATGAAGCTGGGACGTTGAAACAGAACCTGTAGAACCAACTTTACCAATGACACTGCCCCGTTTTACAACTTGTCCCTTACGCACCCCAATAGAATCCAGATGCGCATAAGCACTCATCCACCGTCCCTCATGACGCACCAAAATCAAATTACCAGAGCCTTTAAGCGCATTACCCGCATAGACAACAACGCCGTTTTCTGCTGCCTTAACCGGCGTTCCACGTGGCGCTGCAATATTAATCCCGTCATTATATAAGCCGTTACTTTTAGCCCCGTAGCTGGATATAATCTTTCCTTGAACAGGTTTAAGAAACTTGCTTGAAACACGTTTGGGAGCCTGCGTTCTAACGCGGCTGATTTTAAGAGATTGAGGCTGATCCTGCCCGGCAGCCCCAGAAGGACGGGCAAGCTGCACCGGTTTACCCTGCG
The DNA here is from genome assembly GCA_046542355.1 of Alphaproteobacteria bacterium. Taxonomy (GTDB): domain Bacteria; phylum Pseudomonadota; class Alphaproteobacteria; order Micavibrionales; family Micavibrionaceae; genus UBA1672. The sequence continues at coordinate 119,237 of JBKHBN010000001.1, forward strand.
GCACAGGCACACCATCCATCAACGCAGCAGGTTTGCGCACCGGCGAAGGCGCCGCAGAAGCAAGCGATGACTGAGGCCGGGCTTGACGAATAACCGCAGGCAATCTGAGAACCTGCCCAACTTTCAGAATATAGGGCGGCTCAACAGCATTAAGACGCGCAACTTCCGAAACATTCAGGTTAAACAAACGTGAAACGCCATATAGCGTATCTCCTTGCTCAACCCTATATTCCTGCGGAGGCGGCAGCTTAATCCTCTGTCCGACATAAAGCTTAAAGGGCTGCGTGATGTTATTTAAAACAACAATATCACGCATCGGCAGGCGGTAACGCCTTGATATGCTATATAATGTATCCCCTTTGCTAACCGTGTGTATGCCTGCACTCCCCGCGCCGCTGGATTGACCGTAATGAACAGCCGGAGCAGGCGCGCCACCGCAAGCAGCCACACCAAAAGTCATAAAACAAAGAAAAAAGAATAAACGAACGTTCATCACACAGTAGATGATACACGCTCCCTTGCAAAAGGTCATTATGAAATTAAAATCAACGCCTATTAATTCATATCATTCTTCTCATCGGTAACATCAGGCAACAAGGGAACAAAGCGTACAGGCAACACATCACGCACCGCATAGGCATTCTCGCTCTCGCGTATATAGAGCTTAAGCATCTGCTCACCCACACCGCCAACAGGTATAATCATCCGCCCGCCGACCCGAATTTGATCGATTAACGCTTGAGGCGGTTTATCACGCGCAGCAGCCGTTACAATGATCTTGTCAAAAGGCGCCTGATCATGCCCGTTAATACGCGGCCAGCCCTTCATACCATCTGCGGCAATCGCTGTGATATTGCGCAAACGCAAATCCTCAAAACGCTTTTCCGCCGCGCGCAATAAGTCCTTATGCCGCTCAATCGTATAAACCCGCCGCGCCAAATGAGATAAAACCGCAGCCTGATACCCACAGCCCGTTCCAATCTCCAGAACTTTTTCCCGATCACCAATCTCCAGCGCCTGCGTCATAAAAGCCACAACAAAAGGCTGGCTGATTGTCTGCCCCAGACCAATAGGCAAAGCCGTATTCTCCCATGCCTGATCCATCGCATAAGAGGGCACAAAATAATCTCGCGGAACCCGCTCCAAAGCACTAAGAACTTTGGTATCGGTAATTCCCTGCATCCGCAAATCCATAATCAAACGGATGCGCTTATTCGCAGCTTGTATGTTCATAATGATATATTATTCCCCGGCAGAAGAATTGTTAACCCTGAAAAGAAGATCAAATCGAACGCTCGTTGGAAATGGCGCACCCTCCTTCATCTCGCCAGAGACTTGATTAAAACGCAGCCAGTAAGACAGATCCTTATTCTCTCCCGCAACGCCCATATCATCTTTTTGCAAATGCGCCCCTGTTTTCCCCTTCATATAATCAGCAATATCAACAACAATAGGCTCATACTCATCGACCTCAATACGAATCTCATGACCTTCAAAACGCATAACCGCCTTATTATGCTCGGCAAAATTTATCGTCTTTTCCCAAGGCCGGTAACCTTTAGACTCATACATCACCGCATACAATCCCATCACCATAAAATCATATCCGCGTACATCCACCACATTCTGGTGCTTGGAATAAACATAAAATCTTTCCTCATGCCCGCGCCGGGACGAACGATAATAAACCGGCTCAAACCCGATTTTCTTTGTCAAATGTGGGGCAAGACAAGACCAAAACTTCTCCCCTTCAGTATAAAACCACGGTTTAATCATATTTCCGCGCTTGCGGCGGCACAAATATTGTATAACCGACGTTATAGCAATCCGATCATCAAGCGTGATCATCTCAGCCGCATTCTCAAGCTTCACCACATGCCCGTCATCACCAGGTAAATCATATTTATTCAGCAAACCTTCCAGACGCTTGAACTGGCTATGACCAGATACCGCCACCGCGCCCCATGGCCCAAAAGAAGCCAAAGCGAACAAAACACATAATGTCATCGGAATAACCCGCAGCGGCACCGAAGGCAGGCTCTTGACCATCGCTATAATCAAAAACCAGAACGCTGAAATAATAAGGACATAACGCTGCTCGGTAATACCATAAGCGCTCACGCGTTCCCATATCGCAAAAAAATGAAACCCTATGGGAATAAACAGAGCCGGAAAGAAAACTTTATAAAACAAACGAAGCTGCGGCGAGGCATAATCACCTCTCGCATATAAAGGCCACGCCAGCAGATAAGTCAAAACTCCACTGCCGATAAAACCGGTTATCAAATACGCCAAATGACCGCTAGGGATATTCCCAAGAACAATAATCTGGACAAAATAAGCATATAAAATAGCCAAATAGACAAAAACAACCGGTGCCGAAACCCAGTTCACTATAAACCCTAATCCGGGCGGAGGTGCGCATTCGTCCTCAGTAAAGTCAAAGCGTTTCGGCACACGCGAAAGCGCATAAACCGGCGCCAGTATGATACCGGCAAAAATCCAGACATTTATATAAAGTTTTTCATCAACATCCACAAAAAACAGATATTCAATCGCCACCAAAGCCGCCGACAACCCACCGCCCAACAATAACGCGGCCAGAAAAGATAACGCAGCGCCCAGCCACACTTCGCGGTTATATTGCCAAAACGACCAGTCATCTCCACCAAACATGTAAGGCGCAATAGATATACCAAGCAAAAGCGCAGGCAATAGCAGATAATAATGCAACCAGAACACAGGCGAATACGCCATTAATATGCATATCCCAACGGCAATCACAACAGCGGTTACACCGACAGGCACAAACGAGAGCTTTTTACTCTCTGAAATAATCGTGATAATACCAAACCACAGATAAAGCGCACTAACACACGCAAAAGCGCGCGGCACCTTACCATCCAGATCCAAAACTTCATAATTGAGCAAAGCAGCATAAAGAAAAGCACCAAGCGCACATGCAACCGGCAACGGAAAGCGCAGCGCAGTATCCTTCAAATCATCAATTGAAACCAACCGCTTAACAACTGTAGCGACCATAGCCTATTCTTTCACAATCTTCTCAATGCCGCCCATATAAGGTTTGAGCACCTCGGGAACAAACACACCGCCATCACTTGGATCATAATAATTCTCAATCACCGCAATCAAAGCACGCCCCACAGCCACACCTGAACCGTTAAGCGTGTGAACAAAACGCGTTTCTTTTGCGCCCTTAGCTCTGCACCGCGCATTCATACGCCGCGCTTGAAAGTCCCAGCAATTCGATACACTGGAAATCTCGCGGTAAGTCTCCTGTCCCGGAAGCCAGACCTCGATATCATATGTTTTACGCGCGCCAAATCCCGTATCACCACTGCAAAGAACAACCGTGCGAAACGGCAATTCAAGTCGCTTCAAAACAGTCTCAGCACAATTCAGCATGCGCTCATGTTCATCCTTTGATTGCTCGGGCGTCGTCACGCCAACCATTTCCACCTTATAGAACTGGTGCTGACGCAACATCCCGCGCGTATCCTTACCCGCCGATCCCGCTTCAGAGCGAAAACAGGGCGTAAAGGCGGTATAACGCCGTGGTAGCTCTTCCTCATCCACAATCATTTCTGCGACAATATTGGTCAGCGGCACTTCAGAGGTTGGAATAAGCCAGTGCCCGGTTTCCTGATCTTTAAACTGATCTTGCGCAAACTTGGGAAGCTGCCCTGTTCCGTACAGCGCCTTATCACGCACCAAAAGTGGTGGTGACATTTCCGTATAACCGTGCTCGCCCGTATGGACATCAAGAAAAAACTGGGTGATTGCCCGCTCCATGCGCGCCACTGCGCCGGAAAGCAACACGAAACGCGAACCCGACATCTTCGCTGCCGTTTCAAAATCAACCAGACCAAGCCCTTCACCAATATCAACATGATCCGGCCCGCTTTCATATTTAATGTCACCCCATCGGTGAACCTCCTTATTATCATCTTCATCCTGACCATCAGGCACATCATCAGCCAGAATATTGGGCAAAGACGATAATATAGTGGTCAGCTCTTCGCCAACAGCGCGTTCTTCCTCTTCCATCTTGGCAATATCATTCTTCAAGATTGCAACAGCCTGCATCTGCGCAGCCGCATCACCACCTTCTTTTTTGATATCCCCAATCCTTTTGGATTCTTCATTACGCCGTGCCTGCAATTCCTGCAACGATGTTTGCAGCGCCCGTCTTTTTTCATCAAGACTGAGAATGTCAGAGGTCTGAAGCGAAAGACCGCGACGCGCCCACCCTTTATCAAAGCTTTCCGGATCATTGCGAATGGCACGAATATCAAACATAGCTGCATTATTCCTTCTTATTATTTCATTAATCAAGTCTGTCAAAAACCCCGTAAAAGATGTCCAAACATCTCCACTTTCGCGACTTTAGATAAATTACGCATAAAAGTGAAGGCAGGAAAGATAAAAAAGAAACGCTGCGCCGCAGTATCGCATATTACCTAAGCGAAAACCTTTCGGAATGTATCCTTGAGCACCCGATCAAGATCAGCCATCTCGATATCGCCCCGTCCCAAAGCATGTAAACTGGTCACCCCATATTCCGATATCCCACAAGGAACAATCCCGCTAAAATGAGATAAATCAGGGTTCAGGTTAATAGCAATCCCGTGATATGTGATCCACCGGCGAATGCGCACACCAATCGCTGCAATTTTAGCATCCTCACCAACACGCCCTCCATAAGGCTGCATATCAACCCAGATCCCGACGCGCCCATCCCGACGCTCACCGTTAATATCAAAAACAGCAAGAGCCTGAATAATCCATTCTTCCAATTGCCAAATATAGCGACGCACATCCGGCCTGCCCCTTTGCCGCTCCTTCAGATCAAGTAAGACATAAGCAACGCGCTGCCCCGGCCCGTGATAAGTATATTCCCCGCCTCGCCCGCTTTGATAAACAGGAAAGCGTGCATCCAGCAAATCTCCGGCCTTCGCGCTCGTCCCCGCAGTATAAAGGGAAGGATGTTCAAGCATCCACACAATTTCATCAGCATCCCCCGCATGAATAGCGGCAACGCGCTCTTCCATTTTGGAAACAGCGACATTATAGGGAACCGGATTTTTCTCAATCAAAAACTCTGTCATATTAACTAGGGTCAAAAAACCAATAAAATTCATCAAAAAATAGACTGGCGCAGAAATTATAAATTTTATAGATCCTGACTCTAAATCATAAAGCATTATTTTTATTGCGCTGCAATGCTTTTACTGGCTTGCCCTGCTATTCAAGATTTGATACAGATCTTCTCCACAAGGCAAGTAGCCTTCGAAAAAAAATCTTTGTCCCGTATGAATGCGGCCGTGGCGGAATGGTAGACGCGCAGCGTTGAGGTCGCTGTGGGAGTTAAATCCCGTGGAAGTTCGAGTCTTCTCGGCCGCACCATGCAAAACAAAGTCTCACAACGAAGCACACAAAAGCCTTTAACAGTAACCGTAACTCAACTTACAGCAGGTCAATAAAAAGCTGCAACAAGCATACCATTTTCTATCTCACCAATGATTTTTAAAACGGGAATACACCACCATGTCCAAGACTGACGAACAAAAAGCACAAGATCAAATCGCTCTGGATTACCACGCCAGCCCGACACCGGGCAAAATCTCACTACAAGCCACCAAAGCTCTGGCCACTCAAAGAGATCTGGCCCTAGCCTATTCTCCAGGCGTTGCTGTCCCTTGTCTTGAAATCGCAAAAGACCCTTTGGCCGCCTACGATTACACCTCCAAAGGCAACATCGTTGCAGTCATATCCAATGGAACGGCTGTTCTTGGTCTGGGCAACATCGGCGCGCAAGCCTCAAAGCCCGTCATGGAGGGAAAATCCGTTTTATTCAAAAAATTCGCCAACATCGATTCCTTCGATGTAGAGGTGAACGAAACAGATGTAGACAAACTCGTTGAAATAATCGCCGCGCTGGAGCCAACTTATGGCGGTATCAATCTGGAAGATTTCAAAGCGCCAGAATGCTTCGAGCTTGAGCGCCGCTTAAAAGAACGCATGAACATTCCTGTATTTCATGACGATCAACATGGAACGGCGATCATCGTAGCCGCAGCCTTCAAAAACTGGCTTAAATTATCCGGGCGCGATGTAAATAAAATCACAATGGTAGTCTCCGGCGCCGGCGCATCTGCAACAGCTTGTATAAACCTGCTATTACATGCCGGACTTAAAAAAGAAAATATTTTAGTTTGTGACAGCAAAGGCGTTATTTACAAAGGCCGCGAAGATGAAAGCAAAATGGCACCTGAAAAAGCAGCCTTCCTCAACGAAACAGACGCACGCACCCTTGATGATGCCATAGAAAATACAGACATTTTCTTGGGCTTGTCTTGCGCAGGGGTCTTAAATAGCGAGATGGTCGCAAAAATGGCTGATGCCCCGCTCATCATGGCTCTAGCCAACCCGACACCTGAAATCATGCCGGATGAAACGCGCAAAGGAAAACCTGATGCTGTTATTTGCACTGGCCGCTCCGATTTCCCCAATCAGGTCAACAACGTACTGGGGTTTCCTTTCCTGTTCCGCGGTGCGCTTGATGTTGGCGCCTCCGCAATCAACGAGGAAATGAAACTGGCCGCCGTTGAAGCCATTGCTGCCTTGGCACGCAAAGAAGCTGACGCAGAGGTTATTGCGGTCTATAGCGGCGAAAACCTGACATTTGGCTCTGAATATCTTATCCCTAAACCATTTGATCCACGCCTGATCATCGATATCCCCATGGCTGTAGCAAAAGCGGCTATGGATTCGGGTGTAGCGCGTCGCCCTATAAAAGATTGGACAGCCTACGAAAACCAGCTCAAGCAATTCTGCAACCGTTCACTCATGATCATGCACCCCATCTTCGAGCGTGCCAAGAAAGATCCAAAACGCATCACCTACTGCGAAGGTGAAGAAGACAAAGTCTTGCAAGCCACGCAAATCGTGGTCGATGAAGCACTGGCAAAACCAATCCTGGTAGGACGCAAAGATGTCATAAACCGGAAAATAAAAATCCTCGGCCTGCGCATAAAAGCAGACGAAGACTTTGAAGTGGTAGATCCTACAAGCGACAAACGCTATACAGATTACTGGCAAACCTACCACACCATTATGCAACGCAATGGAATTACCCCCGATGACGCAAAAAACACACTAAGAATAAACAACACAGTTATCGGCTCACTCATGGTCTACAAAGATGACAGTGATGGCGTTATTTGTGGAATGCAAGGACACTACCACACGCACCTTAAAGATCTTTTAGATATCATTGGGCTGATGCCCGGCGTTGAAACACCAGCCGCCCTTGCCCCTTTGGTGTTGCAAGATAGCACTTGCTTCTTCTGTGATACACAGGTTAACGAAAACCCCTCAGCTGAACAAATTACGGAAATGACCCTTATGGCCGTCAGAGAAATAAGGCGCTTTGGAATCAATCCCCGCGTTGCTTTGCTCTCACGTTCCAACTTCGGATCAGTAAAAGACGCCGCGTCGCAGAAAATGCGCGCAGCATACGAAGAAATCCGAAGACGTGATCCCGGCCTTGAGATTGATGGAGAAATGCAGGCCGATACAGCACTGATCGATAGTATCCGTCAACGCCTCATGCCAAACTCAAGCCTGACTGGCCCGGCCAATCTGTTCATTATGCCAAATGCAGACTCCGCCAACATCGCCTTCAATATGGTAAAATCCTATCAGGACGGCATCAGCGTGGGTCCATTGCTCGTAGGAACAGCGCGCCCCGCACATATCATAACACCGGCCACCACCATCCGGGCGCTTGTAAACATCACATCACTGGCCACAGTAGAAGCACAGGTATTTGAGCGTGAGCTAAACGGAGGAACACAAAGTCGTTTCATTAAGTCAGTTTCCGCAGCCTAAAAAGCTCAACAACTCTGAAATATTCATACAGCCCGCACTCATTAATTTGAATGCGGGTTGTTGTACACAAATCAATAAAAACCACTCGGCGCACTGGAAACTATGCGCTGAGATACTTATACTCATGCTCCAGCAACACTAAGTAACAAAAATACCGGGCTGCGGGGTGCAGCTCTTGTAAGAATCCCAAATACAGGTCGGACAACATGGCCGAAACAATAGTAGAAGAGATCGAAGACGTCTTTAACGCGCAATCCGATGAGACGCGCTACAGCCTGCCTGATGAACACATCAAGCAGATCACAGACGCAATCCACGTGCAGGATTCCGACACGGCATATTCCGCGCTCTCAGAACTCAGCAACGCTGACACAGCCGAACTGCTCAGCAAAGTACATGAAGAAGAACGCAAAGAGCTTCTTTCCATGTACAGCGATATATTCGACCCGGAAGTTTTCACAGAACTTGATCCCGAACTCAGCCGCGCTGCCCTCAGTGAAATGCCCGCAGAAACCGTGGCGCGCCTTATCACTGAACTGGAAAGTGATGACGCACTCTTACTTGTAGAGGGTCTTGAGCCGGACTTTCAACAAGAAATCATCAACAAACTTTCAGCCAAAAACCGCCTTGCTTTGGAAGAAGGTCTGAGCTTCCCGGAAGAAAGCGCCGGACGTCTTATGCGCCGCGAGCTTGTCTCAGTACCGGAATTCTGGACAGTCGGAAAAACGCTTGATTACCTACGTACAGCGGCCTCCACCTTACCAGAAGAATTCTTCAGCGTTCTAACGATAGACCCGTCCCATCACCTCACAGGTAACATCTCCCTCGACAGACTGGTACGCTCAAAACGCTCACAGCATCTAAAAGACCTGATATCAAAAGACAGCGCCCATCCGGTTCCTGCCGAAATGGATCAGGAAGACGTCGCCCATATGTTCCGGCGTGAAGATATTATTTCCGCGCCCGTCGTAGACAATGAAGGACGTTTGCTTGGTGTCATCACCATTGACGATATTATCGACGTTATCGACCAGGAGGTGCAAGAAGACATCATGCGCATGGCCGGTGTTGAAGAAGGCGATCTCTACCGCGCCGTCATATCCACAACCGGAAAACGCTTTCGCTGGCTGTTCATAAACCTGCTCACAGCCGTACTCGCGTCTATTGTCATTTCGTGGTTTGAGGCAACAATAGAAAAAATCGTCGCGCTTGCCATCCTCATGCCCATCGTGGCCTCTATGGGCGGAAACGCAGGAACACAAGCACTAACAGTTGCGGTGCGCGCCTTGGCCACCCACAAAATCAGCGGCACAAACACATGGCGGGTCATCTGGAAAGAAACTCTTGTTGGCGCTATAAACGGCGTCTTATTCGCATGCCTTACCGGAATGCTGGCCGCCATGTGGTTTTATGATCCAACACTCGGCCTGGTCATAGCCTTGGCCATGATCATCAACCTGATCGTCTCAGGATTATGCGGCGCAGGAATCCCGCTCATGCTCGATCGTATGGGAAGCGACCCAGCCGTATCATCAACGGTTTTGCTGACAACCGTAACCGATGTTATCGGTTTTCTTTCCTTTCTTGGACTGGCCGCCCTCCTTATGGTATAACACCTCAGAAAAACAATACAAAACAAGACGTTTGTATTGCACTGCAAAATACTATAAAGAGGGTTCACAACCATGTATAAAGCAACAAAACAACCCGCTTTAAAACGACAATCAGTATAGATAAAGGAGACATCATGTCTGCAGCTAAACTGGAAAAACCACATATTGATCATAAAAAAAGCTACATAGAAGCCATGAAAGAATTTCATGAAGAAGGCCGCTATACTTTCGTCAAAATTAGCGACCTTGAACATGACTTTGAAGAATTTATTGAAAAACTCAATAACGGCAAAAAAAACCTCAACAAACCCTTTGCAAACTGGGTAGAGCCTGTGCCTGAAACCGTACTTTGGCTCATCAAGGAAAATGAATTCATCGGCACGCTGAATATTCGCCACCGCCTGAACTGGCATCTGGAAAAATGGGGCGGACACGTCAATTTCGTTATCCGTCCTTCAAAACGTGGCAAGGGATTTGGAAAAAAACTGCTACAAAAGGCCATTCCCTATCTGGCCTATCACGGCATTGACTCAGCGCTCATCACCATCGACCCCAAAGATGGAGCAGCAAACCGCATAGTCCAGTTTTGCGGCGGCACGCTGGAAGACACACTCCCGGCCACTGACAAATTCCCCGAACGCAACCGCTACTGGATGGACTGCACATAGCGCAGTATTAAAATAATGGCATCTGGAAAAAAGAACAAAAAAAGCAATAGGAAAAAACGCGCCAAATCAGCACCTGCAGCAAAGAAAAGCAGCGCGCCATCCAGATCCGCACGCAAAAAAGCAGGCGATAAAAAAACGGAAAACAAAAAACGCGCCCTATCGATAATAATATTACGCTGGGGCTTCATATTGAGCATATGGGCAATGGTATTCCTGATCGCAACCCTGCTCTGGTTTGCTCGTGATTTACCGGACATAACCCGCTCGGCGACATTTCAGCACCGCCCTTCTATTATATTGCTCGCAGCCGATGGAAGCGAATTTACCCGCTATGGCGACAGCAAGGGACAGACACTACGCGCTGAAGATCTGCCGCCCTATCTAACGCAAGCGGTCATAGCAACAGAAGACCGTAGATTCTACACGCATCCAGGTATTGATATTCTGGGCATCACCCGCGCTATGATCGTGAACATATCAAAAGGCCGCTTTGCACAAGGCGGATCAACAATTACGCAACAACTGGCAAAAAACCTCTTCCTCAGCCATGAACGAAAGCTCACCCGAAAAATTAAAGAAGCTATGCTGGCCATCTGGCTGGAACAAGAACTAACAAAAAACGAAATCCTGAGCGCCTATATGAACCGCGTCTATCTGGGTTCAGGCACATACGGTTTTGAAGCCGCCGCCCAGCATTATTTCGGCAAATCGGCAAAAGACGTAACTCTGCGCGAGGCCGCTGTTCTGGCAGGCCTGCTCAAAGCGCCATCAAAATACTCCCCGCATAATAGTCCAAAGCTTGCCATAAAACGCTCTAATCTGGTGCTCAATTCCATGGTTGAAGCAGGATATATAGAGAAAGAAGCCATCCAGAAGGAAGGCATCGTAATGTCTCTGCCAAACAAAGCGCGCAATGATCAGCGCACAGCGCGCTACTTCACCGAATGGATCATCAACAACCTCGAAAAAACCATCGGCGCACCGGACACAGACATGATCGTACAAACAACGCTGGATATAAACACCTATCGCCGCGCGCATAGCGTGCTAACAAATGCGATAAAAAACACAAATGAGATGGAATTCGTGTCTCAAGGTGCTGTGCTTGTCATGCAGCCTGATGGAGCCGTCACCACCATGATCGGCGGATACGACTATACACAAAGCCAATTTAACCGCACAACCCAAGCACGAAGACCGCCCGGATCCGCATTCAAGACCATCATCTATCTCAGTGCTTTAGAAAAAGGATGGCACCCCGATGACATTATTCTGGACGTCCCTATAGCAGAAGGTCAATACCAACCAAAAAATTTTGCAGGTCAGTATTACGGCGAAGTAGCCCTAAGAACAGCGCTCGCAAAATCAATGAACACGGCAACAGTGCGCCTGTGCGATAAAGTTGGAATTGACAACATCATTCACAAGGCGCGCAAGCTTGGAGTCACATCAGACATGGAAAGAAACCTCAGCCTGTGTCTGGGCAGTGCAGGTATATCAATGATAGAAATAGGACAGGTCTACACCAGCATCGCCAATAACGGATACGAAATATCCCCTTATGGAATCGTTAATATAAAAACACCCGACGGACAACTCATATATGAACGAGAAGCACCGCCAAGATATGAGCGAGTCATAAGCCCAAGCCACGTGCGCGACTTGTCCGCTATGCTTCGAGACGTCATCACAAACGGTACAGGTCGCGCCGCAATACAGAACTTCCCCGTCTATGGAAAAACAGGAACATCACAGGACTACCGCGACGCATGGTTTGCTGGTTTTTCTGAAAATGCCACAGTCATCGTCTGGCTTGGAAATGACAACAACAGCCCCATGCGCGGCATCACCGGTGGCGGTTTGCCAGCGCACATATTTGCGCAAATCATACCCGCTGCGCATCAAAGCATATCTCCGATAACATATCCCTCAAAAACCCGAAACAATAACGACATCAGCTTCACAAGAATGCTCGATCGCATCTTCTCTGCCGGTGAAAACGCTACGGCCAACAAGAAAAAACGCAAAGACGATTTCTCTCATCTCAATGATTAAATATTCCAAAAAAACAAAACACGCCAGAGCGTTAAATAGACGGTATCCCCGAACGCGCCAACGCATCCGCTCGTTCATTCTCAGGATGACCGGCATGCCCCTTAACCCAGATAAATTCAACCCTGTGTTTTTGGGTCAAAGCATCAATCTGCTGCCACAATTCCTGATTCTTCACCGCCTTTTTCGAAGCTGTCTTCCATCCTTTAGCCTTCCATCCCTCAAGCCACTGGGTGATTCCCTGCAAAACATATTTGCTATCCGTGTAAAGCTTAACGTTCGAAGGCTTCGTCAAAGCCTCAAGAGCCTGAATAACAGCCATCATTTCCATGCGGTTATTGGTGGTCTTGACCTCGCCGCCACATAATTCCTTCTCATGCCCATTATACCGCAGCAACGCTCCCCAGCCACCAGGCCCCGGATTTCCACTACACGCGCCATCTGTATATATTTCTACAATACCGCCACTCATGCCCCCAGTGATAAGGGGTAATGCAGAGCTAGTCCAGATAATCGGCAATGATATCAACAAATTCCTGAGCCGAAGACACACCATCAAACCTACTGGCCGGAACCGTGACACCATAAAGATCGGCCAAACGCTGATATTTAGGCTTACGAGCTTCAAACAAACGAGGAAAAACCCAACGGGAAAATGCGTCCGGCTCCATTTGCTCAGCCCCTTGCAAACCATGTTCTTTCAAGTACTCATCAATCTTCTGAAGTAAAAAAGAACGCGGAAAAAACAAAGGCTTTGGATAATCCTGCGCCCGCTGCAACACAACACGCTCCGCGGCCTCATCAGTCTTCAGATACACAAACAAAGTCCTTTGCCCAACATCCCGAATAAGATCCTCATCCTCGATCTCGCACAAACTCCCCGTCGAATCATGAACAAACGCGCCTAGCCCTTGATCCATAACCGCTCCCATCTCCTTTAGGGCAGCGACCTCTGCATCATAATAAGCTTTCTGACGCTCAAGAAACAAATCAAGAAAATGCCCGCCCTGATCAGGATTGCCCAACTTGCCAAGATAAGCATGCAACGCAGAGATATTCTCTGCACTAAAAGGCGCAGCGTTACTATCATTGCTGTAAGGGGCAAGCACGTCTTTTAGATATGTCTCTCCAATCACATAATCACAGGAAAAATTCCGCCACCCCCATTCCTCCAAACGACAAGACAAAAAAGTTTTTCCCGCACCCGACATACCAATGAGGGTAACCGCCTTCTGTGGATTATCCAAAAATTCCTGCTTCGATATTTTCATCCCGCCTCACTTTCTTTTTCAAATCAACATACCCTAGGCCAATATTTTCGGAAGCTTAAAAAAAACATCTTCCTGCGCTACAACAACCGAGCGCATCTCAACCTCAAAACGCGCACGCGCCAGCTCAACCACCTCATCGATCAAAATCTCGGGAGCCGAAGCGCCGGCACTAATCCCAAGCACGTTCACGGCATCAAACAAGCTCCAGTCAATATCACTGGCACGCTCAACAAGCATGGCACGCTTGCAGCCATTCATCGCCGCCACCTCCACCAGACGATTAGAGTTAGAAGAATTGGGAGCGCCCAAAACCATAACCATATCACTTAGCGGCGCTATCTCCTTCATGGCCGCCTGCCGATTGGTCGTAGCATAACATATATCTTCCTTCTTTGGTGCCTTGATAGCAGGAAAAGCCTGGCGCAACGCTGCAACAATCTCAGCCACATCATCGACAGAAAGCGTTGTTTGCGTACAATAGGCCAAAGCCTCGGGGTCGCGCACCTGCTCCTGAAGACCGGCAACATCCTCAGTGCATTCGACGAGAATCACAGCCCCTTCTGGCAATTGTCCCATAGTCCCGATCACCTCTGGATGCCCTGCATGGCCAATTAAAACGACCTGACACCCCTCTTCATAATAGCGCTCAACCTCTCTGTGCACTTTACTGACCAAAGGACAGGTCGCATCAACATACAGCATATTCCTGCGTTCAGCCTCTTGCGGCACAGCCTTGGCAACGCCATGCGCCGAGAAAATAACAGGCCGCCCATCATATGGAATCTCATGCAGTTCCCTAACGAAAACAGCGCCCTTTTCGCGCAAACCATCCACGACATATTTGTTATGAACAATTTCATGACGCACATACACAGGTGCACCGTATTTCTCCAAAGCACGCTCAACAATCTGAATAGCACGATGCACCCCCGCACAAAATCCGCGCGGTTCGGCCAGCACAATTTGGAGTTTCTTCCTGAAAAGTGTCATCACTTATTGCATACTTAAAATATTTTCTCTCTCTACGAGCTATACGCGCCATGACGCCCCGGGGTCAACATTATTTATATGTAATTCAGCCTCTTGCCTATTTTACCAATGTTGCGTAACCTGTAGCCATGTTTGGCTCACTGCATTTTTCCGGGATTATCACATGATAACAAAAATAAAACTCCTTGCTCTTTGTCTGGCTTGTTCCATCACTCTGAGCGCCTGTCAAACCCTTGAAGGGCTAAAAGATGACGCCTACGACGTAACAGAAGGCAACATATATATTGCTGGTGTTACAAGCGACACCGCCGAACCATTGCTTCGCAGCCCCTGCCCTAAAGTTGAGATTGTCGATGATCTTAGCTCAATCAGTGATTTTTCAAACCCGCGCAAACAAATAGAGCAAAACCTGATCTCACGCGTAGACCTCAAAAGCGCCGAAAGTACGTGCAAACTCTCATCCAAAACAGCCATCGCTGATCTGAAACTGCTATTCGAAGGCAAACTGGGTCCAAAAGGACGCAACTCATCAACGGAAAAACCGTTTTTCTCCTACCCCTTCTTTGTCGCTGTCACCACCCCGACCGGACGAATTATAGCAAAAGAAATATTTGCCGCCTCAATCACATACGCCACAAATGAAGAGGAACACATATACTTTGAAAGCCTGCGCCAGATCATTCCGATCAAAAGCAAAAATCAGGCAAACAACTACCGCATCCTGATTGGCTTTCAGGTCACCCCGGAACAATTGGACTATAACCGCGAACATATGGTTCCAGTCGCCAGTGCTGTGGCCGCACAAAAGCGCAAACCATCACCGCCTCGCACAGCAGGCTCGAATTAAACCACGAACTAAACCAGCAAACACACCGGGCCCTCACCATGTCACAATTCAACCTCATGACCTACTGGCAACACGAAACGCAAGAGCATAACGAAGTCGCGCAAAAAACAATCCATACGCTGCATACACATTTCGAAGCCATGCTAAACGCCTGCGCTAAAACCATCTCAAACAACGGAAAAATTATGTTCTGTGGCAACGGGGGTAGCGCCGCAGATGCCCAGCACCTTGCAACAGAACTCAGCGTACGATTCATCAAAGACCGCCCCGCCATTGCCGGACTTGCATTAACAACAGACACTTCAATACTGACTGCTGCCGGAAATGATTACGGCTTTGAGCACATCTTCTCCCGCCAGATCGAAGCCCTTGGACAAAAAAGAGACACCATCATAGCCATCAGCACATCAGGCAACAGCCCCAATATTATTAACGCTATAAAAACCGCAAAAAAAAGGGGCATAACAACAATAGGGCTTTCAGGCCGCGACGGAGGGAAAATGCGCGATATATGTGATCACATTCTTATTGTGCCCTCCCACACCACAGCGCGTATACAGGAAATGCATACCTTGCTTGGCCATATGCTGTGCGGCGCTTTGGAGCAAAAACTGGAGCTCATAAAAGCGTAAAAAACACAAACACAGGGCATAAAACCGGAATGCGACAAACTTCTTGAGAAAAAAGGACTTCTGACTTAAACTGCACTTCGCTTTTAAAAACGAACGATAAAATATAAATACAACAAAGATATAAAAATGACATCCCCTAAAGCCCTTGAAAAACTAAGCTTTGAAGATGCTCTGGAGGAACTTGAAAGCATCGTGCGCAAGCTCGAAACGGGAGAATCTCCACTGGAAGATTCGATCTCCGCCTATGAGCGCGGAACAGCACTAAAACGCCACTGCGAAGAAAAACTCAAAGACGCCCAAGTCAAGATCGAGAAAATATCTATTGCCGAAAACGGCACAATAAACACACAACCACTGGATCGGGAAGAATAAAACATGGCACCATCCCTAAGAGACGCAGACCTGGGTTTGCAAAACGAAATGGACACAGTCATTCAGGCTGTAAACAAAACAATAGACTTTTTATTGCCTGAAACAGATCTGGCCGAAAAACGTCTTTTTGATGCGATGCGCTATGGAACACTGAACGGGGGGAAGCGCTTGCGCCCTTTTCTTGTCATTCACGCAGCAGCACTCTTCAACGTCGCGCCAGCACGAGCACGCCGCGTAGCTGCCGCGCTTGAATTCCTGCATTGTTATTCACTCATCCATGATGATCTTCCGGCAATGGACGATTCCGCCTTACGTCGTGGAAAACCGACCGTCCATAAACAATTTGATGAAGCCACAGCAATATTGGCAGGCGATGCACTTCTCACACTGACCTTCGAAGTCCTCAGCGAACCGGAAACTCACGAAGACCCGCACGTGAGGTGTGAACTTATCAGATCACTTGCATTTGGCGCCGGGGCACACGGCATGGTCGGTGGACAAATGCTGGACTTAATCGCAGAGAAAAAGGATTTTGATCTGGGCACAATCTCGCGTATGCAGCGCATGAAAACCGGAAAGCTTATGGCATTTGCCTGCGAAGCCGGAGCCATCCTTGGCAAGGCGGGTGAACCGCAACGCAAAGCCTTATGTAATTACGCCTTTGATCTGGGGCTGGCCTTTCAGGTCACAGATGACATTTTGGATGTTGATGCCGACCCTCAAGATACAGGAAAAGATACCAGAAAAGACGAGCAGGCCGGAAAAGCCACATTTGTATCAACAATGGGCAAAGAACAAGCCAAAGAACGTGCTGAAATGCTGGTTGAGCAAGCCATCAAACACTTGCGCATATTTGAGGGACGGGAAAAGCATCTTGTTGATCTTGCACTCTATGTCCTTGCCCGCAGAGCATAAAAAGAAAGGCTAAACCAGCTAGCCAGCAACAAAAATTCTAACAACACTGTTTTAGTTTGCGCCCCATCTTCTTTATAGGATAAAAAAACTGACCATGACTCTGGCAAAAAAAGAACCATTGGAACAAACCCAAACACCCCCGCTTTCTCAAACACAAAAAGAGAGCCTTCTGGCACGAATTAACTGCCCGGAAGATCTAAAAACACTTACAAACCAGCAACTTGTGTCCTTATGCAAAGAACTGCGTGATTTCATGATTGCAACAGTTGCGAAAACAGGGGGACATCTCGGCGCAGGACTTGGCGTTGTCGAGCTAAGCGTTGCCCTGCACGCTGTATTCAACGCCCCCGATGATAAAATCATATGGGACGTCGGCCATCAGGCCTACCCCCACAAAATCCTGACAGGCCGCAAGGAAAGAATGCATACAATCCGTCAGGGATCAGGGCTATCAGGTTTTACCAAACGCGCAGAAAGCATCTACGACCCCTTCGGCGCAGGACACAGCTCTACTTCTATTTCTGCAGGGCTGGGTATGGCCGTAGCCAGAGATCTAAATGCCTTGAACGCACCACAAAAACACGCGCGCGCTCCACACAATACACCGCACGTCATATCAGTTATTGGCGATGGGGCACTGTCCGCAGGAATGGCATACGAAGCCATGAACAATGCCGGAAGCCTGAAAATAAATGGCAAAAAAAGCCGCCTGATTGTGATTTTAAATGATAACGACATGTCCATAGCACCGCCAGTCGGCGCCCTTAGCGCACATTTGACAAAACTTGTCTCTTCCCGTCCCTACACCCGTGCAAGAGAAATCGCCAAAAAAATAACCGGTAAACTACCATCTCCCTTACAGCACGCCGCCAAACGCATTGAGGAGCACGCCCGCAATGCTCTGGGATCAGGAAGCCTTTTTGAAGAATTAGGGTTTTACTATATCGGCCCCGTAGACGGACACAACCTCGAAGACCTGATCGCCGTACTACACAACGTCCGCGACAGCGCTCATAACGGCCCAATTCTGATCCACGCCGTAACCCAAAAAGGAAAAGGGTACACGCCTGCTGAAAAAGCCTCTGATAACATGCATGGCGTTAAAAAATTTGATGTCATAACAGGTGCACAAGTTAAAAAAGGCAACCAAAACGCAGCGCCAAGTTACACAAAAGTCTTTGCACAAAACCTGATTGAGTGTGCCAGAAAAGATCCAAAAATCGTAGCCATAACCGCAGCCATGCCCTCAGGCACAGGTCTGGATCTCTTTCAGGAACATTTCCCTGAACGCTGTTTTGATGTGGGCATCGCCGAACAACACGCCGTAACCTTCGCAGCCGGGCTGGCAACAGAAGGATACAAACCCTTCGTAACCATATACTCAACATTCCTGCAACGCGCCTACGATCAAATTGTGCATGACGTTGCGCTACAAAATCTGCCCGTACGCTTTGCCATTGATCGCGCCGGTCTTGTTGGCGCAGACGGCCAGACACACGCAGGATCATTCGATATTGCATATCTAAGCTGCCTGCCCAACATGGTTATTATGGCTGCAAGCGACGAATCAGAATTATCCCGCATGGTCGCAACAGCCGCAGCCTATGACAAAGGCCCAATAGCCTTCCGCTATCCCCGCGGCAACGGCACCGGAATTGACATTCCACAAGCGCCTGAAGTCATTCCCATCGGCAAAGGCCGTATAATCACAAAAGGGCAAAAAATTGCGCTCCTGAACTTCGGGGCACAACTTGCAGAATGCAAAGCCGCAGCCAAAATGATCAAAAAGAAACTTGATTTGGATATAACACTGGCCGATGCACGCTTTGCAAAACCTTTAGACACCGAATTAATTTGCACCCTTGCCAAAAACCATGACGCCATTATTACGATAGAAGAAGGCGCTCGCGGCGGATTTGGAGCCAGCGTTCTCGAATTTGCTTCAAATCAGGGCTTGTTAGAGAAAAATCTGAGACTCAGAACCATGACTCTGCCTGACCGCTTCCAAGATCAAGACACTCCCCAAGCCCAGCGTCAGGAAGCTGCTCTGGACGCGCAAGCCATAGCAACGCTCATTACTTCACTAATATAGAACGTAATAAAACGTAAGAGTTACCTCCGGTCAAGTAACACGTCACGCGCAGAATCCTCCAGCCATGCTTTCGCAAAATGCTCAGGATCTCGATCTTTAATCCACTCCAGCGCCTCACGCCGAACACCTTCCCAAATTTTACGTCTGTCACCAGCAGGATAAAGCCAGTAATTCTCATCCCAGCATTTTTCCTCCAACCCGTCGGCCCCTTTATATTTAAAACTCTGAATAATATTTGAAATCTCGTTAGAAAAGAAACCGTAATTCTCCAGACGCGAAGACAGCCCCTGCTCCAATGTCATGTTTGCTGAACGCCGTTTAATAACTACCACTACAATGCCCCCGCACAAAAAATTGTCTAAACATTCCCCTTCCTTCCCAAGAAACACTTTGAACCGTACGCGAAAGTACAACCAATCGTCAAATTAATATCTCTTATCCTTTGCAAGTAATCTGACGAACTTTTTTATATTGTTGCTATAAACCGCTTTTGCCTTTAACATCCTCCCATATGAGCATAAAAAAGCCAAATATAGTGATCTTCGATATGGATGGCACAGCGGTGAGGCATCTAAACCCTCGTCTTTTGTCCATTCTGGAATTTCTGGACAACCTGTCCTACAAATGCGCAAAACTGTTTTCATGGCTTTTCAAACGCGGAGCAAAAGGCCCGATCGTTCCCGAATGGCATGATCCCGAATGGCTGAACGACAGCAAAAAAAAACCGCGCCTGATCGTTCACAGAGCGCTCCACAGAGTCAGGCGTAAACCCGTCGAACAAATTGTACAACCCTGTCCGGGTCTTTATGACGTTCTTGATCTCCTTCACGCCAATAACATTCCTATGGCTCTAGTCAGCAACGGACTTGGAAAAGGATACGGCCACGATATTCTCGAGAAATTCGAATTGGAACAATATTTTAAAGCCACTATCTTCCGTGAAGACATACAAAACTCGAAACCCCACCCGGAACCAATTCTACTTGCGCTCAAGAGCATGAACGTTCCTCTATCCGAAAACGATGTCGTTTGGTACATAGGGGATCGTCACAAAGACATCACCGCTGCTATCGAAGCCGACAAACACATAAAACCAAAAGTTGTCCCTATTGCTTTTGCTATAAGCGCAGCCTTGGCAGCCGCTCTGGAAAAGAATTTGGGAACCGATCACATAATCATGTCGTTTCACGATATGTACGACCAACTCAGACCAATGTATGAGCAAAACAAAAAACAAAGCGAAATCGAACCAAAGCTCAAGAGCGCCTGTTAAAAAAAACGACAACCAAACGCTACGAGGTCACATTCAAAGATCACCGCACCTGCAAGCGCACAGGCTCGTAAACACTTCCTCCCGGCGCACCTGTCATACTCTGATACAAGAAAACATCACGTATCTGCGGTAAAACAGAGCGAAACAAACCGGCTTGAATACGTAACGCATCCCCGGCACTTCCTTGTTCTTCAAGAAATTTAACAAGCTGCTCAACAGGTGTAAGAGGTCTTGGAACAATCTGTACATCAACGCTATGACGATCATAGCCGCCCACCTGACGCGCTGCATAGTCCAGAGCATCACTCAACCCTCCAATCTGATCCGCAAGCCCTACTTCAACCGCGCGTTTTCCTGACCACACGCGGCCACGCGCAACATCCTCAACCTCGGCCTCACTCAAATCGCGTCCCTTGGCAACACGCGTGACAAAACTGGAATAAATACGATCCAGCATCGCATTAACCCGCTGCTCTTCATTTGCATCATAGGGTTGGTTAAAAGACCACATACTGGCCTTCTCACCCCAGCGCACTTCATCCCAATTCACCCCCAGCTTCTCCCACAAGCCTTTAAGAGAAAACTTACCGCCTAAAACACCAATAGAGCCGGTAATTGTACTTGGTAGCACAAAAATCTGATCCGCGCTGCTGGCAATCCAATACCCTCCCGACGCGGCAACATTCCCCATTGAAACAATAACAAGCTTGCCCTCTTCTTGAACTTTCTGAAGCGCACGTAAAATCGTTTCAGACGCAACCGGCGCACCTCCAGGGCTATCAATGCGCAAAACCACAGCGTCATAAAGATCATCCTCTGCTACAGCCAGCAAAACTCCGGAAAGCTCATCAGCAGCAACAATGCCATCACCCCCAAAAGAAACCTGTTCCCCAAAAGCCTGAACATTATGACTATCCAATATAGCGCCAAGCGCATAAACAAGGGCAATTCTGGGTTTTCCAGAGGGCTTGCCAATTAATACCCCGCTATTACCATCACCTACCCTCTGCTCGCTCCCACCAGCGCTCCCAGCAAAGCCCTGAGCAGTTTCTACTTCAGCATCCAAAGGCTCGTCCTCTTCCTGAGCCTGCAAGTCATCCTCTTGCACCTCTTCATCCTGCGCTTTAGTGTCACCAGTCTCAACAAGCGCCTCTTCGGAAGCTTCCGGCGCATCCTCACCCGCCTGGGCTTCATTAACCACCGGTGACACAAAATCCGCTAATAGATAGTCAGGCCGCCTAAAACCTCGCCCTTTAAGCATTTCCGTGACATAGCTATCAAAGCGAACATACCGCAGATCTTCACCATCTGGATCACCAGTCACCTGCTCATTCATTGTCTCAATGAGTACGTCTTCATAATCAAGAACATCAATCAATCCAGCATCCAGCGCTTCGGTATCAATATACAACCCGCGATCCACAAGGCTCTTAAATTCACCCGCAGTAATATCCAAATCTTTCGCAATATCCTCGCTGATAACAGAAGCGATATCCTCTACCAGCCTTGTCATAGTACGCCGCGAAGCGTCCGGCATTTCACGCTCAATAACTGTGTCATAAGCGCCCTTATATTCCTTGCGCTTATAAATTTGCGGTTTGATACCAACCTCATCAAGAACGCCGCGTACATACGGTATTTGCGCACTAATGCCCAAGATCGTAACAACGCCCAGGGGCTGCATCCACACCTCATCGAAAGCCGAAGCCAGGTAATACCCGCTCAGCCCTTGATCAAAAGAAGGCGCATACACATACGCAAACTTTCCAGATTCCTTAAATTCCTTAAGAGCACTGCGAAATTCCTGAGCATGTGCAATAGACAAGCTCCCTCCGGTAATTTTCGTATAAACACCACTAACGCGTGGATCAAGAGCAGCCCGATCCAGCGCATCAATATAATTACCAAGAGTCCTCACGTTACTCTTGAAGGGTTGGGAAAAATCAGCCTCTGTAACAAGATCAGGAATATCACCATCAATTTCCAGATACAAAACCATCTGAGAAGGCAGCCGGGCAATATCAGAACTTGCATTCATTTCATAAAAAACAGAAGACAAAACCCAGAAAGACACAAACGAAGCAATAATCACAGAGGCGCCAATTACAGTCGATGTGCGCTTAAAAGCAACCCACAAAATAGGAAAAACACGCCAAAGCAACCGTTTCTTTTTCTCCTTTTTCAAAGAAACCGGCAACCGTGAGAAAATCTGACGTTTTCTAAGCCAAGGATCATTCTTGCGAGTCATACAGCCCTCTTTTCATAAATATAATTTACAGGCACTGCGCTTTATGGCGCAGCCAATGATCCGCCAGCACGCACGAAACCATTGCCTCAACAACAGGCACGCCCCGTATACCGACACAAGGATCATGGCGGCCTTTAGTCGAAATCTCAACCTCACGCCCATGCACATCAATGCTTTTGCGCGGTGTTAGAATAGAGCTTGTCGGCTTGAAAGCTACCCGTAAAACAATATCCTGCCCCGAAGAAATCCCGCCAAGAATACCGCCCGCATTATTACTTAAAAACACCGGATCACCTCCATCTTGACCTGCGCGCATTTCATCGGCATTTGCAACACCATCAAGCGCCACCGCATCAAATCCCGCGCCAATCTCCACACCTTTAGCGGCGTTAATACTCATCATAGCTTTAGCCAGATCCGCATCCAGCTTATCATAAACAGGAGCCCCCAGCCCCGCCGGAATGCCACTTGCATGAACCTCAACCATCGCGCCAATGCTAGAGCCATTCTTACGGGTTTGATCAAGATAATCTTCCCACTCCCGCGCTGTAACATCATCAGGGCAAAAAAACGGATTATCATTAACCTGCGCCCAATCCCAGCGCTCCCGATCTATCGCTTTGTTCCCAATCTGAACAACGCAAGCGCGTATTAAAACCTGCGCTCCGATCTGATGCTCCAAAACTTTTCGCGCTATCGCTCCGGCGGCGACCCTCATCGCTGTCTCACGCGCAGAAGAGCGTCCGCCACCACGATAATCCCGAATACCATATTTGCGCATATAAGTATAATCAGCATGCCCGGGGCGAAACTTATCCTTAATCTCACTATAATCTTTAGACTTTTGATCCGTATTTTCAATCAACAAGCCGATAGGCGTTCCCGTTGTCACCCCTTCAAAAACACCCGAAAGAATTTTCACCTTATCAGCTTCTCGGCGCTGCGTCGTATGGCGGCTCTGCCCTGGCTTGCGCTTATCCAGATAGCCCTGAATATCACCCTCATCCAGAGGAATGCCCGCCGGAACACCATCAACAACAGCGCCAATCGCTGCCCCGTGGCTTTCCCCAAAGCTTGTATATTGAAACAAATAACCAAACCGGTTCCCCGACATAAAAATCCTTATGCTTTTTAAATTATATCCATGCCCCGCGAGCGTCATACTAAGCCAACACAAGCCATTATCCCACCATTATCTTGTCTTTTTGCGCTGACAAACTCCCATGCTCGATCATAGCCACCGTCAAACGGCTAATCGCAGTGCGCTTGCCAGTAGCCTCCTCAACCATATCTGTTTGCCAGACCTGCGTACGCCGCCCCAAATGAAGAGGCCTACATGTTCCTATCACCCACCCTTTTGTAACCGCGCGAATATGATTGGCATTAATCTCAATCCCCACAGCCCGATACTGATCCGGATCAATGGTCATCCAGGCCGCAACACTTCCTAAAGATTCCGAAAGCACACAACTTGCCCCGCCATGCAATATACCAAAAGGCTGCACCGTACGGTAATCAACAGGCATGCGTCCCTTTAAATAATCCTGCCCAATCTCCAGAAGCTCAAGGCCAATATGCTCAGCCATATTGGCGTAACGCAGTTTTTGTATATCCGCGACCTGATACGGTTTAAACCAGATATCCTGCATAAAAGCACCTCTCTAATATAACCGCTAACATGACTTACAAAAAAATAAACAAAACGGTCAGGCGCAAAAACGCCCGACCATAAAAATAACAATCCATACAACAACTAAGCAGCGTCAGCTTTGGATTCTCTTTCGATAAGCGTCTCTTCCATCCTCTCAAGCATCTTTTTATTTTGCTTAATGCTCTCAAGATCAGCGGCCAACATACCAACTGTGTGATAACCAGCATCAACATGGTGTGTTTCACCAGTCACGCCAGAGCCAAGATCAGACAGAAGATAAATACCTGTACGCCCGACTTCTTCTTGTGTAACCGTCCGGCGCAGCGGAGCATTAACAGCATTCCAATCAAGAAGGAAATCAAAGTCATTAATCCCGCTTGCTGCCGATGTTTGAATCGGGCCGGCAGAAATCGCATTCACGCGTATTCCCTCTGGCCCAAGATCAGCGGCCAGATAACGCACAGAGGCCTCAAGAGCAGCTTTACAAACACCCATAACATTATAATTGGGTATAACCTGCTCTGCGCCATAATAACTAAGCGTAACCAAAGAACCGCCATTTTTCATCAACGGTGCTGCATACCGCGCAACCTCAATAAAAGAATAAGCTGAAATCGTCATCGACATTCCGAAATTCTTACGCGATGTATCACGAAAACGTCCATCCAATTCTGCCTTTTTGGAAAAAGCCATGGAGTGAATAACAAAATCAAGCTCACCCCACTCATCTTCAAGCGCTTCAAACACAGAAGGAATCGCCTCTTCATCACGCACATCACATGGCAGAAGAATATCCACGCCCAACTCCTGAGCCAAAGGCTTCACAGTAGAAAGCGCCCGATCCCATTGATACGTAAAGGCCAGATCGGCACCATTTTCTGCCGCAGCCTTCGCCATGCCCCATGCAATGGAATTCTCATTAACCACGCCCATAACCAAGCCGCGTTTTCCTTTTAAAAAATCACTTTTCATCATATATCTCTTTTTTAATTGCCTTGTGTAAAATTAACCGAAGCACTAAAACAAGCCACATCAAGCCTGTTCCAGCCGGCACCATACTGCCTACTAATTGCCCTTTTGTACACCCCTCGTTTACAGCAATGCTAACGTATTTACACTATGCTTATAAGCCTGATTCCTGTATATCAGTATAATAAGTCCTGCTCTCACGTCATAATATAACCATCACCCTCTTGAGTACACCTGAAGACTGAAGTATCAGTAACCGCAACAATACAAACAAAACAAACCGAACGAAGGCTTATGCCCATAGACCTTAAAACAGCCAGCCATCAATGCAGCGCAATTAAACGCCTGATTCAAAGATGCTACCCACGCTTACACATTCGCTACGTTTTACACAAAGAAAACGAACGCGAGAAAGTGTTTGCAATAGAATCACGCCAGCTAACCTTACATCCTGCCGGTAAATACATTCTGGAAAATCCGAATAAAAAAGAATTTCGTACCATTTTGCAGCAAAATCACAGCCGCTTCGTTTGTATTGCCAAGCAACACAGCCCGGGCTTTCTAAGGTTCTTCAGACAAAAATCATACATGGCGCTATGCTTCATGAATTACGAGCGCTTTGATAGCGTAGAACACTTCCGCAATCACGCCTATAACATCGCATGGCACGCCATAGCCCTGCACAATGATCATGAAAAAGCATCATCGAGGCATAGTAAAAAAAATGAAGACAATGAACGCTTCAATGATGATAACAACATTTTAACGCCCGTTTTGGATTCTGCGCAATATGATCGCCGCAACCTGCTAGGAGATATTTTCTCTGCCTGCATTCAAACAATTCAAGGCCGCAAGGAAGCGTTCGATTTTCTCGCTAAACAACGCATAAACAGCACCCTGAACGCTTCGAAGGGGTTCCACGCAGAACATTTTCCCTTCCCCATGTGCATTGACACATTGGAATATGTGTTCAAGGACAATATCAATCAGGAAAAAACTGAAAAACACCCGGTTCTGGCAGCGGTCAAAATCACAGAAAACATCGGTAAAACATATAATCAAACTTCTATCGAACAATGGCTGACTTTTTCCCTGCCGGTACAACAAATGGCCTGGGCTGGCTACGACACAAGGACAATTCTAGGGGCAGCGCTATACACAAGCGAAAACACTTACGCTCAATCCATAGCAGACATGATTGCCGAGCGCATATCCATAAAACCTCAAATTATAACACATCTGCAAGACTACAACCCATTTACCGCTCCAGAAGCAAATGCACGTATGCATCGCAAGCTTTGTCTGGATCTGCTGTACAATCTTCTTGCACGCCTCATTCTTCCTGAAGATCATAAAATCGTGATCGAAGTCATAAGCAAACAAAACACGTTACTGTTAGAGGGCAAAGTCATGAGCTGGTGCGTTCCCGCCCTCATTCCCATAGAAGAACTTATCCGCCAATGCCCGAGCAAAGACATGATGCCCGACCTTCTCAATCAAGCCATGAAAATGTTTGAAAAAGAAATAGATAATATTCCTTGGGAGACTCTCGCGCACCTATCCAAAACATTATTTTTACGACGACGCGATAACCGCGAAATTACCATGCAAACATTAATGGATATTACAGCACAAGACGAAGAACTATCCTCAGTGCATTACGGCCTCTCGCAAGCAAAAAAACTCCACGAAAAGAGCGCGTCATAAACTCAGAAAGGGTCGAACCGGAATCTTAGGCTCATCCCGAATACAGCGAACACGAGCAAAGGGATAATTCTCAAGCGCATCATCTTCAAAACCATCCTCAAAGTCCCACAAATATGCGTGATCGGGCTCATCCGGAACCATTTGCCCTGACCAAATACTGGAACAATTCCCCAGATCAAAGCCTGCTCGAGCATTAAGCGCCGGTTCTCTTGCAACGCGTAGATACATCCATCGCAAATCATTCATCAATGGCTGACGAGCATTATTATAGCCCGCATCACGCAAGCTTTGTGCATGCTCTTGCCCAGCGTGCCATGTTTGCCTTCCTTCTAATGCAATATCTA
The DNA here is from genome assembly GCA_046542355.1 of Alphaproteobacteria bacterium. Lineage (GTDB taxonomy): Bacteria > Pseudomonadota > Alphaproteobacteria > Micavibrionales > Micavibrionaceae > UBA1672. Next base: position 146,795 of record JBKHBN010000001.1, read on the forward strand.
AAGGCTCAATAGAATAAACCAGCCCCGTTTCTTGTGATACCCCACCAATAATCCATCCACCTGGCAAAACATCGCCCAGATGAAAAGCTGGGCTATCAATGTTCTGAGGAGTATCATGCCTTCCCGAATTAAAACCGTTTTCTGTTCCTAGAAATCCTTCCCCCGCTCTCAAAGACTCAATGTTAAAAACTCTTCCTAAACTACTAAACAGTGAAAACATAATAATATGTTCCTTTTCTCAAACGCAGATATCTGACGTCCCGATACTCTTTGAGCTGAATAAAACAAAAGCTCATTTATAAATAACAACTATTGTTTTACCATAATATACGGACGACTGTCAAAATAAAGCAACAACCGCTACCAGCGAGGATAGCGGTTGTTATTATTCTTTAGTGAAAAGCATAATCAGAATATAAAACTCTGCCTATACCTTACCCGCTACCAAAGAGCGGTTTTTCTAACACAGATCAAACCTGATATGCAAATTACTGGGAATTCACAATCTGCCAGCTGCCATCGGGCTGCTGACACGCTGTTCCATAGGCCGTCTCTTCCTTGCCACCAATAAAGACCGTTTGTTGAAACTCCCGGCAATAATCCCCGCTTGGTGTATATCCATCACGCGTAGCAACGACTTCGCCGTAATTACCGCTTTCCGGATTATTCCATGAAATAGGTTGACCAATAGGAGCTTGACGCGCTTCGACAACAGCCGAGTTCATCGCCATTTTATCAGCCCGATCCAACGACTTTCCAATCTCGCTCCCAAGATATGTTCCAAGCAAAGCGCCTGCACCTGTTGCCCAGAGCTGCCCTGAGCCGCCACCAACTTTAGACCCTAAAAGCCCACCGACGACTGCACCCGTTCCAGCACCGACAGTCTGTTTTGTTCCGGCATCTCTAAACGTTTCACAGGCACTAAGTGCAAACGCACAAAATACCATTACCATCATTGTTATTTTTTTCATTCGACTAACCTTTTTTTGTTATCCACGAACATAATAAACTATTGACCGCATGCGCCGGGCATTATAGCGCCTAAAAAACAGGATTCATAGAGTTTTGTATAAACGATAAAGAAATTAGCCCTTTATCCCCCGCGCGCTAAAAAAATCAACCTTGCGCAAACTCTTGATTTTTTGTCACAATCAAGGCATAAATTCTCCTCTCAAGGAAAAAAGAGATACAAACGAGGAGCTGGCCAAAGATGAGTGCTAAAAAGAAAACAAAAGAAACAGCAACCACAGAAGAACACCAAAGCTTCGGCGCTGATGTCGCGCGCCTTCTTAAAATAGTAACGCACGCCCTATACACAAATCACGATGTTTTCCTCCGCGAGCTTATTTCAAACAGCGCCGATGCGTGTGACCGTCTGCGCTACGATGCAATTTCCACCCCCGCCCTGACCAAGGATAATCCGGAGTTTCGCATTTGCACCTATCAGGATACAACCACGCGCACATTAACCGTAGTTGATAACGGCATCGGTATGAGCAAAGAAGAACTCATCGAAAACCTTGGAACAATCGCAAAATCGGGCACTGCAGCTTTGATGGAGCAAATGGAACAAATCAAAGACAACAAAGACAGATTAAAACTGATCGGACAATTCGGCGTCGGCTTTTATGCTGGGTTTATGGTCGCCGACAAAATTCAGGTTGTCTCCCAAAAAGCGGGCAGCGACGACATATGGGTATGGGAATCAACCGGCAGCGATAGCTTCATCGTCCGCAAACCAAACAGCATCGAAGCAAAACGCCTTGATGGAAAGCGCGGCACAGCGGTTACCCTATCCATAAAGGACGAAGCATCCGAATTTCTGCTGGATCATAAAATCAAAATGACCATTAAGGAGTACTCTGATCATATCAGCGTCCCGATTTTCCTTGGAGCACCAGCGCTTGTATCACAAGACAAGGATGCCGAGCCAATCAACAGCACATCGGCGCTATGGATGCGTTCTCAATCCGACGTATCAAAAGAAGACTATGACGCATTTTACAAAAACATTTCCGGCGGTTTTGATGAACCGCTCATGACATCACACTGGAAAGCCGAGGGAAAAATAGAGTTCAGCGCCCTGTTATTTACCCCCACCTTGCGCCCATGGGACTTATTTGATCCATCCCGCCGCAATTTCGTAAAACTCTATGTACGGCGCGTCTTTATCACAGACAGCCTCGAGAACCTCATGTATCCGTGGCTGCGCTTTATGCGCGGCATCATCGACATCGAAGATTTGCCACTTAACATCAGCCGCGAGTCCTTGCAACACAACCCGACGATCGATAAAATCCGCAACGCCGTAGCGCGCAGAATTCTCAATGATCTTGACAAACTATCGCGCAACGATCCAGCAGCTTTTGCAACATTTTGGGGACAATTCGGCCCGGCTTTAAAAGAAGGACTATATGATGCGACCGAGCACCGCCCCGCACTGTTAAAAGTGTGCCGCTTTTATTCCTCACACGATGACGGTCAAACCCTGACCACACTGGCCGATTACGTAGAACGCATGAAGCCCTCACAAAATAAGATCTACTACCTCAGCGGCGAGTCACTGGACAATATCAAAAACAGCCCGCAGCTCGAAGGCTTTAAATCCCGCGGCGTAGAGGTTCTGTTTTTCACAGACACAATCGACGATTTCTGGCTGCAAAGCGTTCTGGACTATAAGGATATCCCCTTCCAGTCTATCACAAAAGGCGATGTGGATTTTGATTCTCTGGATCAGGATAAAGCCGACACCACAAACACCGAAAAAGACAAAAGCAAGGAAGAAGAAAAACAAGGCGATGAAAACACCAGCGCCTTAATCACAAAAATGCAGGAGCTTCTTCAGGAAAAAGTGCACAATGTACGGAAATCCAAACGCCTGACCAGCTCTGCCGTTTGTCTTGTCGCCCCCGATAGCGGTGTTGATATGTATATGGAGCGTGTCTTGCGCCTGCACCAGAAATACGAAACAAACACAAAGCCGGTCTTGGAAATTAATCCCGACCATGCGCTGATAAGAAAAATGGCGCAATTACTGGAAAAAGGTGAGGACATCAGCGATGCAACATGGATGCTGCTCGATCAGGCAAAAATCATCCAGGGAGAGCCAATCGACGATCCGAACACATTCGCACAGCGTATGTCGGATTTCATGAACAAAGCCCTGTGAGTAAACACTAAAGAATCAATATTAATCTCAATAATATCTCTATGGAGAAAAACTGCAACTCCCCTGACCTCTAAGTGAAGACGGCGCATCAAAAGAACAGTGGGGATTGGGACACACCGCATCATAATAGGACGAACCACCAGGCCTTACAACAATCAGCCCTGTCCTGATAGGTGGTTTGCAACTGAAACCCGTCGCATTCTCGGAATCAATCAAATCCCAATAAGGCTCATACGCATCTCCGGCATATATCCCATCAGGCACGGATCCCGGCAAAGAAGTGGTAATATCAAGCGTCCTTTTCCATCCTGGCTCTCCTGGGAAAGGGCCTTCTCCCGGGAACATGAACCCTGACAGCAAGGAAGAAAGAGAGGGAATCATCGCTTTAACCCCCGAAGGAATAACCAGCCCGCCATGGACAATATATTGACAAGCAATATCCTTTGCATCCATATCAAGGTGAATTAATCGATCATCAGGCGGACGACACCCCTTCCGAACACGATCAAACTCATAGTTCGTGTCAGTCTCATCATAATACTCCTCATATGGATAAAAACCATCATGATCCACCCATGTATATGGATCATCAGTACCTTCCTCATAAAAATGCAACGATTCTGACTCACTGGCAAAATCATAACATTGCGCATACTTCCAGAGTTCTTGCATGCGGCCGCAAGAAGTAGGCCCCTTGTAGATACCGGAAGACAGAAAGTCAAATCTAAAATAATAAGGATCCGGTCTATACAATCCAGGGAATCTATCCGGATTTTCAGTGTACCTGTCTATAGCACGGCCATCAAGCATGGCAGGATCAAAATTAGGTGATCCCAGATAACGGTGATATCCACACATAAGGGTCGGTACATGCATACCAGGATTTAAAAGTCGCTTTACCGCCGTCGCCCCAAAGCCCACAAGCTGATCTACGACCAAAAGTTCAAGCAGGCGATATTGCAAATACCCATCTGTATAAATATATGGCAAAAAGTCAGTCATATAATCAGCCATAGACACAACAGTACCGATCGCAAGGCCAGGTAACAAAACACCATCAGCCTCTGTCGGACGAGTAGGAAAGCTCTGATCATTTTCTGAGAGCAGCCCCCAAGAGTGTTCAGCCTGATGCATCAAGTCCTCCGTAAAACACGTCCAGGCCAAAACACTATCAGGCCGCGTATAAATATTGGCATTTTGTGACAACTCACGCTGTCCCGCTTGCCATGCCTGCGCCCTGACGAGCTTCATCATGTCAGGATCACATGTTTTGCGCTGTTCATGGGGGGTGATAAACTCACCTAAGGTGTTTGGAACATCAGGAAATGAAAAAAGATATTCCTCCTTATAATCCCCTTCAGTAATCGGCACACGCGGATTACCAAACACCTCATCAATTACTGGATTCCAAAGAGTCTCATCAGCAAAAGAAGAGCTGATCCAGACAAGGGAAGAAAAACAAACCAGAGAAAAGAAACGGAAAATACGAAACAAGCAACTATCCTAATTATTGGCGAAAGTATAACAATCCATAACAAACATCATAACACAATACAAAGCCCTCTGCATAGCTTTCACTCACCCTGTCTACACGTCCTCAAACAAGAAAAACGCCTTCCAACAAAGGAAAATAACCAGAGCCTATAACAATCCCTGATAATGTCGTTCCGTCATCTCTTCAATATCATCATCAGAAAACTCAAAATACCGTCCAAGTTCCTCAATCACAACTTGCCGAATCAGATTCTGCAGATCCTCCTGCGTCTCGCACCACATATCCAAAATCGGTCTGCGATACAAAATCAGGACATCATCTTCGCTTGCTATTTTACGTGCAACCCCGGGGGAAATTTCCTTACCATCCCTGTACAAGGCCAGCAATTCGAAGGGGTCATCAATCTCAAGATCATCAAGCGTCGTATCATCTGCCACTTCTTCAACTGCAACGGCCAAATCATCGCATCGCGATATCAACTCCTCAGGCAAACTATCCCACAAGAAACTGGCAATATCCTCCAGATCTTCAACGCCCGGAGGAACCGTATAATTCATAACGATACGCTGACATTCCATAAGAAACACCCTATCCACAAAATACTCCGCTACACTGGCAGAGAATCAAACAATACAAAAACAACAATTTACGAAATATGATAAAGCGAATCGCACCGCAGGACAATCTATAAATCAAAGAAAACACACACCCGTTTAAAAGAACTTATTCTCAGCATCCAAGAGAAAAATAATACAAATTTTTCGATAAACACGTCAGCTTCAATATGCTACTATCTTCATAGATTAGGGGAGGAGATGCCAAAGCCATGAAAATTCAATCATCCATTCAACATACTGATATGAGTCAAATGCGCCAAAACGCCTATATATCAGGCATTCAAAACAGCACCGGGCAATCTGGGAAAACAGGCCATACCCCTGAAAAAACAGAGCGCGCTGCCCCCTTGAACGAATCACGCGGAACCCAAATCGACATTCTGGTTTAAATATCAAGTTTTCAAGACTTTACCACCCCCACCTGCTTTACGCCGCCACACTGCGCAAGCCGTGGTGGCTTTGCCACAATCCGACCAATATATCAGCCATCACACGCACATCATCAAGACTATGCGCAGCCGTCGCTGTTAAGCGCAGCCGTTCCGTACCACGCGGAACAGTCGGATAATTAATAGGCTGCACATATATGTTATGCTCGCGCATCAATATATCCGTCACCTCACGGCAACAATTCGGCTCCCCGACAACCAAAGGCACAATATGGCTATCTCCACGCATATAAGGCAGTCCTCCAGCCTCTAAAGCACCTTTAAGAAGACCAACATTCCTAAGCTGACGCTGGCGCTCCACGCGCGATCCCTTTAAATGTTCAACAGACGCATGCGCCGCCGCCAGCACTGCCGGAGGCAAGCTGGTTGTAAATATAAATCCGGGCGCATAGCAGCGCACAGCATCAATCACCGCAGCCTTGCCGGTAATAAAACCTCCCATCGCGCCATAAGCCTTACCAAACGTGCCCTCAATCACATCAATCCGATCCATCAAACCGCGCTCTTCAGCGACTCCGCCGCCGCGCGGCCCATACATCCCCACAGCATGCACTTCATCAAGATACGTCATGGCATTATATTTCTCGGCCAGTGCAACCGTTTCTGAAAGCGGAGCAATATCCCCTTCCATAGAATACACAGACTCAAAGGCAATGATTTTAGGGCGCATTATATCCACGGATTTAAGCAACTCTTCCAAATGCTCAAGATCATTATGACGATAAATCATTTTTTGCTGTTTACTGTCTTTGATCCCGTGAATCATAGAAGCATGATTGAGTTCATCAGAAAAAATAACACACTCGGGCATCAGCTTCCCAAGAACACCCAGCGCTCCTTCATTGGCCACATACCCGGAGGAAAAAACCAAACCGGCCTCTTTACCGTGCAAATCCGCTACGGCCTCCTCAAGCGCCACATGATAGATCGTTGTCCCAGAAATATTACGCGTACCACCTGCACCTGCACCCGAAGCCTCCAGCGCCTCCTGAGCAGCAGCAAGAACCTTGGGGTGCTGCCCCATCCCCAGATAATCATTACTGCACCAGATCGCAACTTCCCTGCAGCCGCCCTGCCCATCATAATAACGCGCATAAGGGAAACGCCCAACAATGCGTTCTAGGGTTGCAAAAGTCCTGTAACGCCCTTCCTCTTTGACACGATCAACACAATGACGAAAAAAATCATTATAACGCACAGACATCGCAACCGCTCCTCTTCTTAAAAATCAGGGCACCAGACAAAAACACAAATGCAAGAGACATCTCCCTTTATTATAGGCTTAATGCATAATAACAGATAATAAAAGAGGCACACTTAATTCAGATTATCTATTTTTAAGCGTTTTTCAAAACAATATTGGCCAAAGCACCGACGTTTTTTTACGCTCCCCCACATTAATCCCGAAAAAAATCATATATATTCTGCGCCATAGCGCGAGATATCCCCGAAACTCTGGCTAGCTCATCTACGCCCGCAGCCTCAATATCTTTCGCTGACCCAAAGTGCAGTAACAGCGCTTTTTTGCGCTTTGCTCCAATACCGGGAATCTGATCCAGCCCGGATTGAGACAACGCCCTTCCCCGGCGAGAGCGGTGCGCTCCTATTGCAAACCTATGCGCCTCATCCCGAAGCCTTTGTAAATAATGGAGCACTGGATCATTTTCAGGAAGCTGAAACACCTCCCTGCCCTCCATAAAAAATTGTTCACGTCCGGCGTTCCTGTCAGGCCCCTTTGCAATCGCAACCACGCTCAAGCTCTGCACAATCCCCATCTCTTCTAAAACCTCCAGACATACATTGAGCTGCCCTTTTCCGCCATCAATGAGCAACAAATCCGGCCAACTATCAGACCCGGGCCCCTGCCCGCCTTTTAAAGCACGCTGAAAACGCCTCGACAAAACCTCGCGCATCATCCCGTAATCATCAGACTGGTCTGCAATCTTGATATTGAACGTTCTATAGGCACTTTTCTCAAAACCACCAACGCCCTCAACTACCATGGCTCCCACCATATGTTTTCCGGAAATATGGCTATTATCATACACCTCGATCCTGCGCGGAAGCTCGTCTAGCCCAAACACGTCGGCGACACCTCGGCGCAGTGACAACCGTGTTGCCGAATGCGCCAGATGCCGATCCAAAGCCTGCTGCGCATTATTCTCAGCAAAATCAGCTATACGCCTGTACTTACCGCGTTTAGGAACGATAACACCCACAGCCCGCCCGGTATATTCACATAAGGCCTGCTGTAATAAATCCGGATCCTCAACAGGCATGCTCAAAACAATCCTCTTTGGAATCGGTTTGTTCTGATAAAACTGACCTACAAAAGCTGATAAAATAGAGCTTGGCTCCTCATCTTGCCCATGGCGCGGGAAATACGCTTTATTCCCAAGACTGCGCCCGCCACGATAAAAGAAAACCTGAATACAGCTCACGCCCTCATTGGAATAAATCCCCATAACATCCGCATCACCAAGTTCACTATTCACGTCATAACGTGCCTGAACACTCGTTAAAGCACGAATACGATCACGCAAAATCGCAGCACGTTCATAATCCTCAGCACGACTAGCCTCTTGCATCTCTTGAACCAAAGCCTGACGCACAGCCTCTCCCTTGCCCTCCATAAAATCACGTGCCCCCTTCACCTGTCTGGCATAGTCCGCCTTATTAACATAAGCGACACAAGGCGCAGTGCAGCGCTTGATATGATATTGCAAACAAGGACGGGAGCGATTTTGAAATACGTGATCAGAACAGTTACGCAGCATAAAAACACGCTGCAAGATCGACAAAGCCCGGTTCACATCACCCGCACTAGGGAAAGGCCCGTAATAAAGCCCCTTTTGTTTCTTTGCGCCGCGATGCTTTTTGACCTGTGGAAAATCATACTCCTGATCAATTAAAATATACGGGAATGATTTATCATCCCTGAGCAATATATTATAACGCGGCTTCAATTTTTTTATGAGATTGGCTTCCAGCAACAAAGCCTCTGCTTCAGTGTGCGTTGTAATAAACTCCATACGCACCGTAAGGGAAACCATTTTCTGCAACCTCTGCGATAAAGCCTCAAAATGAGTATAAGAGCTAACACGCTTTTTCAGCGCTTTGGCCTTACCAACATACAAAACACCACCATCAGCAGCAATCATACGGTACACTCCCGGCCTCAAAGGCAAGGAATCAGCGTAAGAGCTTATAATCTCAACGCCTCTGCGAATTGAAGGAACACCATCGCCTTGATTACTTTTTTTCCCAGAAGAATTATCCATCAACACACCACACAAAAAAACAATTTGAATACTATAGTATGGAATTATCGTTCAATCTATACTTTAGGTTATATATTATCATTATATTACAGACACTTAGAATAAATTATTGATTTAAAACAAAAAATAATTATAAAAATAAGAATAGACTCCTAAATTTCAACTTATTGCTGTAATTTTACAATAAAAATACTTGCAAAAAATAATTGTTCCCACCATCATTGCTTCATTTCGTGTGACCTTTAAATCCGGGGGGAGGATAAACCCATGCAACACTTTACACTGCGTAAATACACCGACAACAGCATTCTATATTCGGGACAATATAATTCATTCAATGAATGCCTTGAAGAGGCTATAAAAAAAACTATCGAACTGCCACACATAGACTTGAGCAACAAAAACCTGTCAAACCTGAATGCTGATGGCGCTATCATGCCCTACGCTGACTTTTCAGGCAGCAACCTTACCGGCGCAAATCTATCGGAAAGTTTTCTATATAACGCAAATTTTACAAACGCCAGCCTGTATAATTGCTGTATGTCCTATGCCGATATAAGAAAATGTGATTTTCGCGGAGCAGGCTTCGGCGCAACCCTGATTAATGGTGCCAACATCGCAGAAAGCCAATTCTCCACCCTGTCTTGTTTTGATCTGGATTTTATCTCATGCATTAATACGAAAAACTGCCGCTTCATAGAACCAGATTACACCCCGCGCGACATGTCTTACCCTCCAACAGTGATCAAAGGGCTACTTAGCACACCAATCATTGTTATCGGAAATCATATAAAAATCGGTGAAAAAACACTTAAATATGAGACAGTGCCCATTCTCTTGCAAACACTAAGCACACACGCCTATCAACAAATCGATAGAAACAACCACGAAGTGGCATAAGACAAGAATAAAAAAACATCCGAATAAAGACAGATAATCACTTGAAAAAAGTGCACTTTACCCTTACCAATAAAGCGCAATAAGGATGCGCCTGTGGCGGAATGGTAGACGCTGCGGACTTAAAATCCGTTGACCTTAGGTCGTGCCGGTTCAAGTCCGGCCAGGCGCACCAATCATTCTCACGTCTTCTCCACAAGAACAAAAAAATTGCGGCTCACAGAGGTCATATAGACCTCAAAAGCCGCAACACTAACAAGTAAAGCTATATTCTACTCATGAAATTCAATTACAACGCGCCGGTTCTCCTGCAACGCCACACCATCCTCGGTATCGATAGCTGGCTTCTCCTCGCCGTAAGCTTTCTGATCTAAAACGCGGTTAACCACGCCCCGATCATTCAAAGCATCGGAAACAGCCTGCGCGCGACGCTGTGATAAAGCGACATTATAAGAAGATGGCCCGGCTCTATCAGTATGTCCGGCAACAGTAACCTCACGAGGCTCATAACGCTTAATCTCTTGTGCAACCTGATCCAGCACTTTTGCAGCTTCAGAACCTATACGGGCACTATCAAACGCAAAATGAACCTCATAATCATTAAGCACATTATAAACCTTCATAGATTCAACATGCACCTTGCGCTGCTTACGCTCGGCACCTTGAGCACTTACCCTTCGCAAAGAGCACCCATGCTTCACAAAGCCCTGAGGCACAGGGAGATAGTTTTGACACGGTTCACGCCGCTGGTAATCCAGATACTGCCGCAACTCAAGTTTTTCCTGTGCACTAAGATGTTCCGTATAATCCTCATAAGACATCGCATCCACGGAATAGTGAGCTGTAAAGCTGTCCTGCGCAGCCTCAACGTTGCCGGAAAATGCTGATATCGCAAGAACCGCAACAACGCCAAAAGCCTTTAAATTTATATGTTTCATAATGTAATCCTTTCCTTGTCCTGTGATTTTATTTTTTTACAGACACCCAACCAATAGATATATAAAGAAAGAGTTCCTTGCCAGCAACAACAACCAAAGAAATTCGGAACTTCTCACCTTATTCCGCGTTGGTGTGATCAACAAACCACTGAAAAAGGAGGATTATCATGCTTGGATGGGCTGTCTTGTTTTTTATAATCGCAATTATAGCTGGCGTATTAGGACTTGGGGGCGTAGCGGTACTCGCAGCAGATATCGCACAGCTAATATTCTTTGTATTCATTGCCCTTTTTATAGTGGCTGCCACAGTGCACGCTGTTAAGGGTCACTACCCACCTGCTTAAAACGTGGACATTGCGGCCTCGCAATCTAACGAGAGCCAGAATCAAAAACCTAATTAAAGAAGAACACAGCAATAAAGTCTATTAATAGGAGAAAACAATGAATAATAAAGGACTTCTAATTATTATAATTCTGCTATTACTCGGAATTTTTGCGATCATTTTAATGGAAGCGACCGAAGAATCTCCCAGCGAACAAATTGCCAACGATATAGGCGAAGTAACAGAAGAACTCGGCAATCAGCTTGACGAGATAACAGCCGATACGAACTAGATAGCGTACTCATAAAACAGAACAAAAGAACCGCGTAAGCATTTTTCAAAAAGTCCTGTTTTATTTCAGGAACTCTTTCAACGTTCATCAATTGGTAGACGTACAAACCCAAAAGAAAAAAGGAGAAATAACTATGATTAAGGGATTTTTAACAGCCGTATCAGTGATAGCGATTATGGGTTCTGCGCCCACACTGGCTGATACATACAATAAAGATGACATGTCTGGAAACACTTCAAAAACGGAAACAAAAGCACATTCTGATGGGAGCTTCACAAAAGACGCCAAACAAGCCTGGCAAAACACTAAGGAAGATATGTCACAAGCCGCCGAAAACGTTTCGGAGGCAACAAAAGAGACATATAAAAATATAAAATCCACCCTTACCGATGATAAGGATGCCACAACAAACAGCGTTAAAATTAATCGGCGCATGACGGCTTCAGGTATAATCGGTCAGCCAGTTTATAACAAAAACGGCGACCGCGTGGCGAAGGTTGAAGACATTATCCTAAACCGTAATGGAGAAGCGATTATGGTCGTTCTTGTAGATGGCGAATGGACTGGACTTGGGAAAATGGCAGCATTCGACTATAACCTCATGACCAACCGCAGCGCACAAGGAGATGTTATAGCGCCTCTAACAGAAGAAATGATTACCAATGCAGCATCTTTTTCTTACGACCGTGAAGATTACAGCAACACTGTAAAAGTAATTCCCAGCAACGGATATAGCATGACAGAACTTCTGGATGCCCAGCTTGTCAATCCGCAAGGCGAAAAAATGGCCGAAATTGACAACATCTCTTTGCAAAACGGAGAAGCTAAGCGCTTAATTGTCGAATACGGCGACATGATGGGTATTGGCGGAAATCGTGTTGCTCTGAACTATGATTCCGTAGAACTGGTACCTAATGGACGTGATAACGAGCTTGATTTTGAGCTAAGTACGGCACAGGCCCGCTATTTTGAAAATTTCAAAAACACGTCAAATCAATAGTCTAGTACTGTCTTGCCCGGCAAACCACTGCCCGGGCAAGCAGCAAATTAAATCGTCGATCACGGATAAAAAAATAACTCATAAAACCGAAGAAGGAGAGACATACAATGTTTTTGCGAAACATGCTCACAGCCACACTTTGCTTGTTCATGGCAGGTTGTGGAAGCACAAAACAGACCGCGCACTTAGCGGCGGAGCCATTGGAGCCGACGCAGGTGCTGTAGGCAGCGCTATCACAGGAGGAGACGCCGGAGCTGGTGCAGATAGGTACAGTGATAGGCGGAGCGGTAGGTGCTGCCACTAGTGCCGCAATAAAAGAAGACGATGTCAATCTCAGCAAACCCGTATGGAGAAAATAGTCTAGGACGCATTAACATAACCAAAAACAAGGAGAGACACGATGCCCGAAGAAAACCGTCCCCTTAATCTGGAAACATTATTTGACGACATGATATTCCCCGCAAACAAAACCGACCTCATCAGCCATGCACAGGAAAAAGAAACAACACAAGACACAATGACGTTACTGCGCGGTATGCCTGCAAGAGAATACCTGTCCTTAAACGATTTAAATCAAAGTCTATTTCTGCTGGAAGAATTACCCGGCGGAGAAAATCAATGGTCATCCGCACAAGCAAGTGCTCCGTTTCATAAAAAAGAACAAATCAAAACAAAACTGGCAGGAAAAGGAAAGGTGCGATAAAAGAATGCTTTCCGAATATCTGCCACAATCTCTTACTTTAACTGAAATTGTACTCCGCATTGCCGCAGCCGCGTGCGCTGGGCTTATTCTAGGGCTGGATCGCGACATAAAAGGCAAGCCCGTTGATTTCCGCGCCTATATGATTATTTGTATGGCCACAGCAATGATGGCCATGATTACGCAGGAATTATTAATCATAATGCCGCAAAATGCAGAAAACCTGAATCTGGATCCCTACCGGATTATCGAAGGGGTATTGGTAGGCATCGGCTTTTTAGGCGCCGGAGCAATAATCAAAACCAACGAGAATAATGGCGGCAAAGAAGTCATCGGCACAGCCACCGGCGCGAGCATCTGGGCATCTTGCGGCATTGGCATGGCCATAGGCTTTGGACTATATATACTGGCAGGCATCACCTTTATAGGCATTTTCCTGACATTACGCCTATTCAGCCACATAATGAAAAAAATATTCGATAAAGATAGTTTCCACGATTAGATAGCGTCCTCATAAAATTTTTCCATTTTGCACGTATCAAATGTTTGATAGATACGCATGAAAGACGCGCATGGACATAGCCATTGCTACGTTCAAGCGACTTGAATGCGGAGTTACAAAAATTTGCCGCACCCGCGGGTTTCCAAAACAAACGTAATGAGCAGCGTTTTTGCCACTCGCATATGCGCTGCATGTCCATTCGTGTCAAAAACTTGCTCCTTTTACCTGTTTTGGAAACAGAATTGTAGAGATTTTATAAATACGCTACCTAAGGCTGAAGGCTAAAGCTACACCAAAAAACAACCGCATTTACGACGGCTCAATCGTCAAAGCCACCGGACGCGCAGAAACATAAACACCGTCCTTTAAAAACTGCACAGCACTTCCATCATTAAAATCAACACTATAGTCTTGAAACGGATTGCTCGGATCTAAAGTACACGTCCAGTAATAACGATCCTTTTCATAAACGTCATCATGGATCATCCTCTCGCCCTGCTGAGCAATCATTTTCCTGTAAGAATACAAGCTTGAAGTTATCACTTTGTTACTCTCACGTGGATTTCGGCCATGCATCATCTGCTTTGTTGGCATAAATAGTCCGGTTGTAACTGGCTGCCCCGATAAGCACGCCTGCTCATAAGCCTGCCGAATATAAGAAGCCAAATTTTCCTCATAAGTCACACCATCCAAGGCCTCACAACAATCACGGATATCAGCACCATCTAACCCATGATATCCTTTGATCTTCCGAATTTTTTGGATCGATCCAACCCACGAGGCAGACCATTTCTGACTTAAATCTATACCAGCCAGATCTTCCGGCGCCACCAACAACTGCCCCGTTGCATCATCCGGCATATCAGATAAATGCAGACTGATTTTATTAAGCGGTACACTGCCCGCACGTATGATACGCGGATCAGGTGAGAAACTTACGGTATCAACGCTGCCAGAGTGCACATTAGAATTGCTCGGGCACGCTGCCTCAGCCTGACTTGGTGTCTCACGATAATGCACCGTCACATCTGAGCCATCAACATCAACAACCAATTTTGACGTTTCAACCCTGATCACTCCGTTACCATCATCGCTAACAAAAGCATATCCATCTGCACCCTTAAGACATAACGTGCCAAAATATGTTCCTAATACACCAGGCACCCCCCCTCTTGCTGCTCCTCCATGGCGTATAGATTGCCCTGACATAAAGCCCTCCTTTTAAAAAAACTGATCGTCTCCAACACCGCCGCAGCATGAACAAGGCAAATCCTTATTCACGCACCAAAACCTCACAAAACCCAATTGCGATACCGGAACTAAAAACATCTATCACATGATTATGATTAATGCAATTTTGGGAAATACAAAGCCTGTTACATAGCTTCAGGCTGTAAAGGGTTAACGCAGCGACGACCATCATCGCCATGTTTCCCTTCAAACATCTTTGTAACGGAATATAGAAATTTGGAATGAAGATCGACTGTATCCTCAACCCCGACGCTATCAAAGTTCTTATCAAGCCATTCTTCCATAGTAGCGCGCCCGCGATCTCTCAAATCGGTTAAAAACCCCCAATCGGAACTAAACTTGCTAGCAACGCTCAGCTCCTTCATCGCCTCATCCGCGCTAATAGAATGCACCAGAACATCCTTGAAATCCTTTTTATGCTCATCCTTGATCATATCGTACTCAATGAGCTTTTTCACAAAGGCAATAGCGCGCATCTCCTGCAACAAGGAAGAATTAAAAGAAATTTCGTTAATCCGGTTCATAATATCATGAGCGCTCTTGGGAACTTCCTCGCGCTCAATAGGATTAATATGCACAATCATAACATCACGCGACTTTGTACCATAAAACAACGGATATAAAACAGGGTTACCCATATATCCGCCATCCCAGTAAGCCTCTCCATCAAGCTCCACTGCCTTGAACAAAAACGGCAGACAAGCCGAAGCCATTGCAATATCAATCGTCATTTGATGCTCATAAAAAACGCGCACCTTACCGCTTTGAACATGGGTCGTACTGATAAATAACTTTGTATCCTTACAATGCCGCAGCGCATTAAAATCAATCGTCCTCTCCAAAACATCCCGAAGCGGATTAAAATCAAAGGGATTGAGCATATAAGGCGAAAACATGCGCGTCATTGTATCAAAGGCAAAAAATGCTGGAGAATAATCCATATTCCAGTTGTTGCCGGGCATAAACTCTTCCCAAGGCATGCGTTGCACAGGGCTGTATTGCTCCCCCGCAACATGCACATTCCACCAGAAATCATGCAACACCTCACGCGCCTTCTCAGCGCCTCCGATAGTATTGCCATACGCATAGGCGCAAGCATTCATCGTCCCGGCAGATGTAGCACAAATGCCTTCAATATCAAGCCACCCATCTTCTAAAATCTTGTCCAAAACGCCCCATGCAAAAGCCCCGTGCGCTCCCCCGCCTTGCAAGGCCAGATTAACAGCCTTCTTCTGTGTTCCAGATTTAGACACTTTTCTCTCACTTCCTGTCAACAATCAAACCCATCAATTCACCTTCTGCACAGCCGAAGCTCTGGCCTGCTTCATTTGAACTTCATCCATATACGAAGGAAAAATCTCAACTTTACAATACTGATCTCGCGCCATAAGCACCTGACAAATCGCATAGGCCTGCTCAAGAGTGCGATCTTTCAACTCCACCCTAAGTGTATGCTTCCCTGTTTCCACATCAGCATAACTATCCGCCGGAGAAACCATAGGAAAAGTATCATCCCCCAAAATCCCTAGATAATGTGAACGTAACTTATACCAGACAAGAGACATCATAAGCTGGGAATTATACTCTCCCAGATTAAGAGAAAAATCAGTTGTCTCATCAAAATCAACATCAGGATGACGCTCCTTATAAGGACCTAGATCCGCGAGCACCTCACTGGGCACATCATCAGAGCCGACATTCACGATAATCTCATAATCATAAATCACAGTCCCATCATAACTAATCTCGATCAACTGCGGCTTGGGGCGAATAAGGTCACGTGCTCTGGCGCTTCTCTCGCTCATCATCAAAAGATAACGCCCGGGCGGTATATTTGAAAAATAGTAAAACCCGTCAAATTCCGTTCTAATGCGCTGCTCTACTTCGCCTTGATCATTATAAAGCAGCAACTCCACACCACGCATCGGAACAAGCTCCGGCTCCAGATCCGCAATAACAGCTTCTAAAGCCGCCTCCCCAGCCTCCAAATCTCCAGAAGCGTCCTCCGGCACGTCTTCTTCTGATAAAGCCTGCGTGCTTTGAGCTTCAACAGCGCGCTCGCCGCTTTCTGGTTCAATTCCAGCTTTCTCATCATCGTGATCACCCTCAGAAGGATCGGGAAACACCCGCGCATAAACCGTCCCGTCAAGCTCCCCTGACATATGAACCGGAAACTCGACCTCGGCGACATATCCCTGACGCGGTAAAATAGAAACCCCCTCAAAGCCCGGTATCCACGCCGGATCCTGCAATGTTTCAGGATCAAGAAACACGTCAGTCAAACGCAAATCAAGCATACGATCAAAAAAGGCCACCCCCTTTTCATTTGTCACGTTCCTGACACCATTTTGCGGTGCGCGCACGATAACATCAGGCAAAGGCTCATCCTCACCATTAAATTCACCATCCCCATTCTTATCAAGATAAACAAAGGCACTAAGAAAAGCGTTGCTGGATAAAGGGCGATCAAGCATTTTAATCTCACGTGAGAAAGGCTCCTGAACCAGACCAAAACGCGTATTCAAACCGGCAAAAAAATCATCATTCGTATTATAACTCACACTCGGCGATATACGGATAAACCCGGCCTGCCAGTCAAGTCTGGCCTGATATTCGACCAGCTCACGATTTTGATCTTTTGAAACACTCAAATCAATATCAAGGTCATGATTCAGATCTCTGGTAAACGAAGCCGAAAGCCTCTCAACACGAGCCTGCGGCAAAATTTCATAATCTGAAACCAGTCGCAAGCGGCTCTTGCCACGCTTCGTATTGATATTGACACGCGAGCTAAGCCTGTCATCCTCCAAAGTGCCGCCGGTATTATACTGCAATTGCCCCCCCAAAGAGGCATAAGGGTGCCCCAAATTCCAATTAAGATCAGAACTCAACCTTGGCTTTTCATTATCCTCAATACTATAAACCAAACCGGCTCCATAATGAGAAGATGTAAAACCATAAGGTTTGATAAACGGCCCGCCAATACTTAAGCGATTCTCAAACATACTGTTATCATCACTACTAGCGCTGCCATCATCAAAATAAGCCTGACGCCACTCATTACTGTAATTAAACTGATGCTCCCCAAAATCACGACGCACAGAAAACTCCGCAGCGCTTTCCCCCTCATCATCAATACCAAGATCAAAGTTCATCAAGGCCTGTTTGTATATCCATGAAAAACCGGCACTCCCGACATAATCGCGCACCCCATCATTTTCACCGCTGCGCACCCCGAAACTACCCACAACACCATCAAATAAAGGCCTCTCATATAACGCCGCAAAATTCATAGTGCCGCGATCGTCATCAGATGATTTCAAATCTCTCTTAACATAAGCCTGCTGACCATCAAAACTGACAGAAACATCATAAATGCCTTCCCCTCTGGAAAGGACTTCTCTGTCATAAGGAACATAAACCGCCTCTTCGTGACGCTCCCCCTGCGGCCCGTGAAACACCAGCCGGAAATTATTATCACTCGTAAACAGCGTCACATCATCAAAACTGTAAAACCCGTCATCCCCGACTGTAAGAAGCTCAAGAAACTGCTCATTACGATAAAGCTCAACATCCCAGCCAGGAATAGCCGTCCCCGAAATAGAGGTGCGCGCACGCCGGAAATTTCGAACAGGATCAGCATTGGTCACGCGCACACCAAGCTCACGCGAAGACGTCCCGCCAGGCAAACGTGTCGTAATAATATCACCGATACCCAGATAGCGCGCCTCCAGATCTCCAAGCAAATCACCCTCCAGAGAATCACGCTCATAACTTGCCTGCATTCGGGTTAATTGATTACGATTATCAATCTGGGACGATGTTTTAAAAGTTCCCTTCATAAAATCATTAGCCGTTCTGACATTAGCCCTGTGGCTATAATCACCCTCAACATCACCCGTGCGCTTATCATACCGTGAATTGGTCGATACCTCGATAACTGGTGGACTCCCGGTCGTATAAGGCTCCCCGCCCAAAGGCAAACTCGGATCAGGCACAGCAAAGCGTTTATATGTTTTTCCTTTGCGCTCTTCTTTTTCCTGAATAGGCAGCATAACATCAGCCTTCAAGGTAATCTCCTGAGAAGCAACGCGCATATCAACATCCATCCCTAGCCAGCGCGCAAGCTCTTCATAAGGAACAAAAATATCCCCGTCCTTGGCCAGCACATCATCCGAGACCCTGAAAACCCCCTCAGATGTACTAACCTCGCGCTGCGCCATATCTAAAGAAAAAGGCCTGTCCTCCCGAATATACCACCCACTGGCTCCTGCTCCATCAGGATTAATCTCAATAGCAAGCTGTAATACTTCTGCAAAATCCCGTAACGAAAGCACAGGCCGGCCACCGAAAATCTCCGCGCCAATAAACCCTTCAGGACTAAACCGATCCTCCAAAACCGGCTGCAGGAAAAGAAACTCCCCTTCCGGCAAGACATTTTGCACCAAAACGCCGCTCCCCCCCTGCTCCTCAGCACCTGCAGGATCAATCTGCTGCTGGGCACGGTTAAGCCCCGCCTTGAGTTTTGTCACAAAATCCCGCGCCAAAGACAGGCGCTTTTGATACGCATCCGCTTCCTCTTCATACAAGCGCGAATCATTAGCATCCTCTGTTTTAGCATAGCAATGCTGTGCACAAACAAAACTGCACAAACAAAAAAGTAAAATTTGCAGACCAAAGAAAAAAAACTTCATCAAAACGGCTCAGTTTTGTTGATAAAACATGTATAAATCTGTGCAAAACTCATGAAAATCCACTGCAGCAGTAAAACACAAACATGCAGCATTGACAACCAAATAAGAATGCTAAATAATGATTCGCAACTCGCCTTCGATGAGTTACCCCCCGATTATTTCTGTGGAGAACACAATACTTAGTAATGATTTAGCTGATTATGTGTGCTATCCGTTAACAGGTAAAAAGAATTGTCTTTAAAAAAATACTGAGTAACAGTTTTTAAATCTAGGGAATTAATAAGGAGAAACCTAACATGAAACGCATGACCCTAAGACTGCTCGCCTGTGCTGGAATCGCAGCATTCGGAACAGCAGCATTATCAACAGACGCTTTCGCGCAAGTATCAGCAACCGTTCCAATCACAGTATCGCAATCCGCAACAATCACAGTAGCCAATGACACTGATATTGCTTATGGGACATGGATGCTTGTTCATGACGGCTCTAACGACATTACACTCGATATGGCAACAGACGGATCAGTAACACCGACAGCAGGCGGTGACTCGCAAGCTGTGGAGGTGGCGGGTGGAACCGTGGGCGCCATAACCGTCACAGCACCGGCCGCAGGAGACTTGACCATTTGTAGCGATGCACCAACCGCTATGTCAGACGCCGCTAATTATGCCTTTACCTTACCTGTATATCAATATGCCGGCGGCGCTGCCGACCAGGCATTACCCTTATGTTCTGGTTCCCCAGACACAGTATCCGCAACCGGTGCTGCTGACACTGTAAGCCTTGGTGGTCTAATGACTGTATCAGGAACTCCCGCAGATGGCGCAGCTTCTGGAGCCATAGACATCGATATAGACTTCCCATAGGAAGCGGCCAAAGCCTTTCTTTATAAAGGCATGGTAATAATTTTTATTGTAGAGTGTGAAAACGCTCTGCAATTTTTTGTGCAAACCATAAAAAACTCACCGTCATAGCGAGCCTCCTATACCCCTCCGTCAGCTCCTATACCCCTCCGTCAGCTCCTATACCCCTCCGTCATTGCGAGCGCAGCGAAGCAATCCACCCTATGCACGCATTTACAAGATTGCTTCGTCGGCCTTCTTTGCCTCCTCGCAATGACAAAAGAATTGCAACCCCGGCAACAAGCCGAGCGAATCAATCCACGAAAAGTAAAGACCAAAAAAAGAGCGCCACACCCTGTGACGCCCCAGAAAAATGCTTAAATTCAAGAGTAATCAATTTGCCAACTGGATTGTCTTTTCAGCATAAATCACATCACTATTCTTCTTCCAGTCCCGTAAAACAAAACGAAGAGAACCACCGGTAATATCCTTGGTCAACAAGACACGAAAAGTCTTGGAATTAATCTCCGGAAAAACATGAGTATTCATATGCTCACCAACAAGCTCCTGCTGACCGCTTTCATCAATATGGTACACATACAAATACCCAATTATTCCATATGGACTCTCCGCTGGAACGCGGCTTAAAGGAACATACGCATCCAGCAAGCCGGAGCTTTCATTACGCTCAAAACGAATATCTCCAATAACAGGCTGAATATCTGGCACACCCTCTCTAAGAAAAATCGGAACAGAATAACTGATATTAAAAGTTAAAGAAGCGCTTTTTTGACCTTCTGCAAGCGGTTCAAGATCCATCTCATCGGCAAGATCCGCCACGGACATCGCCGAGAACCTTAATGAAACACGATGATCGCCGGGTGGAATTTCAGCAGGGCGGCGCAAAGCCAGACGAAGTGTTTGCTTGCCGCCGGGTCTAAGCCGCACACGCCTTGGCGAAAAAACCAAATGCTCGGAAAGATCAAACACCCCTTCTTCCAAAGACTCCACACGGGCATAAACCCCCGTCTCAGGAAGAACTCTGTTATGCACAAACTCAAGACTGTAGTTTTTTTCAACAGGCCCGTTATTCACCAAATGCACCGTAGCATAACGCTCCCGCCCTTCAATCACGATGCGCGTAGGCGATATCATCAGGTTTGCAAACGCTTGCCCGTGCACAAGCACTCCAATCACAATTACCCACACAAAAACAAAAAACCGCCTTATAGCCATCTTGTTCATCTAAAAACCCTTCCTCTCAAAATTAAAAATTAATTGTAATATCAATACTTCCCGAATAGGTTCCATCGGCATAAAATACAGAATTTCCACTAGTATTGGCTGTTGCTCCAACCGTAACTCTTACAACACCGTTAGCATCAACAACCGCTGAATGCGTCTCTTGAAACGCATCAACCGTATAGCTGAGGCCATCCCGCGTCATGGGCGTATTTTGTGTTATCACCACGCTGACCACCGGCGTTCCGGGCGTAAAACCATCCTCAATATCATATATGCCTTGTTGCGGCGGCGTAATAACAACAAACCCTGCCGCATCCGCAGAATAAGATCCATCAGTATTCACCGTAACCTCATGCTGCGCATCATTATTGAAATTCATCCACTCACCAAAACTAAGCGCCTGCACAGTGGTCACGCTCTGCGCCATAGCTGTAGCAGACGCAAAAGCAAACACCATAACCATCAAAAATGCTGCAACCACCGATTTTGGCATATAACCAACGCACCTTCTGCACCACGTAAAAAGACCTGACAAACATGCAGGCTCTCGCAAATTAAAGAATAGATAAGAAACTAAAGAAAGCAAGACAACATGACAACGCAAAAAATCAATAAAATATAGGCATATATTCGCACGAAGCAGTAAGGTATTCATGAAATAATTCAAATATCCTATTGAAGAATCAAACAGATTCAGGATATTATATTAGCAGGTGTTTTCTGCTGCGTACTTTTCTTAAGTTCTAACGCCTCCGTCCGGAGGTTTCGGTTCACTTTTTTATGCTCAAAAAAATAGCCCTGAGTCTATGTTTCACGCTATTACTGGGTCTACTCACAGCATGTAGTCCTGAGGGGCAACTGCACCTTGGAAAAAGCGAATCAATCCCCGAATCATCAACCGAAAACGCACAAAACACCGCTGCGCCGGGCACAATCGGAACGCCTGTCGCCCTTCCCCCACGCTTTGATGATGAACCGCCCAAACCCGGCCAGACAGCACAAACACCTTTAATGCCCAACGGCTTGCCGGCTTTAAGCCCTATGAAGGGCATCAACTACAACACGCTTTTCGCTGAAAAAATAAGAGATACGGACGAACGCTTTGACCGTGTTGAAAACGCTGTGGTAGACATCAAAAAAGAATTTGAAGCCTACAAACCGGCCATTGTACGACTGGCCGCCGTGGAATCTGACATCCAGAACCTGATAAAAGAACTAGAGGTATTGCTGCAGGAAACACCTACCCCACAGCCCCCTCTGGATCTAGCCGGAGGCGCTGGAACTGAGGAAAGCACACCGCCCGATGAAGAAGCCAATCTGGACATCGGACAGCTTGATCCTCAGCCAGCACCGCCGCGCGACATTGAGAAACCCGCGCCGCCACCTCCTGCACCCTCTCCCATACAGCCAACTCAAAGACCACCACCTGCTCCGCCAAAAGTCGATTATGGTGACAAAACCGTTGCATCAAATTTCAGGGTTGGTGAACACGAAACTATGGTGCGCATCGCTTTTGATACTAACAAAGATACAGAGTTTTCTGTTGAACTCGACAATGACGAACGTCTGATCATTGTCGAATTACCACAAGCCACCTGGGATAGCCCAACAGAAAAATTATTCCCGGGCACTGCGTTACTCGACCGTATGAGCGTTGAACCGATCAATGGAGGAAACGGCTCCATGGTCATAATATCGCTTAAGAAAGACACAAAGATTTTGCAGCAGAAACACCTGAAACCTGACGATAGCGCGCAATATCATCGTGTCTACTTTGATCTGGCACTTTATTGAACTTCGGAGACTCACGCGATAATCCGGCAGTAAGCAATAAAGTGCATTACAGAGTATTCATAAAACTATATGCCCCCGCGGTATATAGCTCCGCACTTATGCGCAAAAAAACGCGAAGAATAACTTCGCGCCGATATTACATGCCGTAAATTATGCCGTGGATAAGACTTGTGAATAAGACTTGTGGATAGGACTTGTGGATAACACTTGGAGCAACATCACCACATGCCAACACAACATCTAAATCTTATCCGTATCCAGCGCAGCCAGTTCCAAATCATGATCGCTCAAAACATTATCCTCAAGAGCAGAAATAAAAAGCTCAACTTCCATCACCGCTTGAGTGAGTGCTTTAGATTCACTGGATCGCAAGACAACATTCACACCAAAATGCCCGTCTTGAAAATAAGGATAGCTGCCGACATCAACTTGACCTTTGTAACGCTCTTGCACTTCTGCCAAAACCTCAGCCATCATACTTTCAGGAAAACGCGAAGGAACAGTGCGCGACAAAATCTTATCTCCCCCCTCAAGGGTACGCACAACATGATCGAGCATCATGCGCATGATCTCGGGCACACCGGCCATGACATAAACATTCTGACAAATGAAGCCCGGGGCCACCGATACCGGATTGGGAATCAGTTTCGACCCACGCGGAACATACGCCATTTTCTGGCGCGGTTGAGTAAACTCATCACGTCCGTAATGCGCCTCCAGCATCTCATAAGCCTGCCCGTTCTTAACCAGATCACGATCCAGCGCCTTTGCAATACTTTGCGCAGTAATATCATCATGCGTCGGTCCTATACCGCCGGTCGTAAACAAATAATCAACCTTGTCCTTGAGCTCCCGCACCGCAAAAACAATGTCATCCTCAATATCAGGAACAATACGCACCTCAACCAGCCTGACCCCGCATTCAACAAGCGTATTGGCAAGGTAATTTATATTTTTATCCTGCGTCCGTCCTGAAAGAATTTCATTACCGATCACCACCAAAGCCGCCGTATAAGATTTTGTCATATTACTCACCTATTTGTAAAAGATGCCACCGCACAGGAAATTTCCAAAAGAGCGAAGAATCGCTTACTTTACTTGCACAACATTATATGTAACATGAGTGCACACAAGATAATATACAGATATAAGCAATAGTAAAAATAGGGAATAAAGATGAACCTGAGCTCTTCTGTTTCAGGTGAAGCCAATCTCACCGCCGAAGGTATCGGGCTTCACACAGAAAAAGACTTTGAAGGCATGCGCAAAGCCGGCAGGCTGGCCGCGCAAATCCTTGATATGATCACTGATCACGTTACCCCTGATACAACAACGCAAGAAATTGACCGCCTCTGTCACGAACATTGCGTAAAAGCCGGCGCAATCCCTGCCCCCTTGCATTATCAAGGCGCTGCGCCTACACCGTTTCCAAAATCCATATGCACCTCGATAAACCATGTTGTATGTCACGGCATTCCCAACGACAAAAAGCTGCGCGAAGGTGATATCATGAATATAGATGTCACCGTTATTCTTGATGGCTGGCACGGAGACACATCACGAATGTTTCTCGTAGGAGACAAAATCCCCATCAAAGCCCGCCGTTTGGTTGATGTCACCTATGATGCCATGATGGCCGGAATACAGGCCGTCAAACCCGGCGCCAGATTACATGATATCGGCTACGCCATACAAGCCGTTGCCGAAAAAAACCGTTTTTCAGTTGTACGGGATTTTTGCGGTCATGGACTAGGTCGCCAGTTCCACTGCCCGCCATCTGTATTACATTATGGTGCGCCCGACCAGACAACCATTTTAGAACCCGGCATGTTCTTTACTATTGAGCCAATGATTAACGCCGGACACTTCGCAACCAAAATCCTGAAAACAGATGGCTGGACAGCCGTAACCCGTGACCGCTCACTTTCTGCCCAATTCGAGCACTCTTTGGCCGTTACAGAAGATGGATTTGAAATCTTCACCCTCTCTCCCAAAGGATACACAAAGCCGCCCTATGAATAAGCCCCTAAACAAGGCCATAGACAAGGCCAAAAGCGAAACGACACAAAACAAAAAAACAAAACCGCACTATACCGGCCACCGTCAACGGCTGCGCGAACGATTTATCATAGGCGGCGCTGAATCGCTCCAGGATTACGAACTATTAGAGCTTCTGCTGTTTATGGCCATACCAAGGCGCGACGTCAAACCACTGGCAAAAGACGTTTTAGCAACATTCGGATCCCTTAGCGCCATCATGAACGCACCCCACGGCACACTGTCTCAAATAGAAGGCATCAGCGAAAATACAGCAACAGCCATCAAAACCGTTAATGCCATAGCGCATCGTATGATGAAACAAGAACTCATGGAAAAACCGATTCTCAACAACTGGACAAGGCTCATGGATTATTGCCACATGAGCATGGATCACGAGACCAAGGAACATTTCCGCATTTTATTCTTAAATAAAAAGAACATGCTGATCGCCGATGAGATCCAGGCCTCCGGAACAGTCGACCACACTCCAGCTTATCCACGGGAAATCATGAAGCGCGCCCTCGAGCTTGGTGCCACAGCCATGATCCTGATGCATAATCATCCAAGCGGAGATCCATCACCCTCCAAAGCAGATATAGATATGACAAAAACAATTATTGAAGCGGCCAGAACATTTAACATTACAATCCATGACCATATCATTATGGCACGCGGCAAGCATTTCTCATTTAGACAAGAAGGGCTTTTATAATCAAAATGGTACGCACCAGTACAAAAAGAAACAAGAGACTGCTCCTATATGTGATATTCCCTCTCATATCATTTCTTCTATGTGGATGCGTTACCCCTCCTAAAAGCAAATCCTCTGAGACACCACAACAACAAGCCAAAAATGAATATCTGAGAAATGCGCAACAAAAAAACCTCTCAGTTTTGCGCACCGAGATGGTCATGCGCGGAATGAATATCAATAACCCGATCTATATACGCGCCTTCAAAAGCGAAATGAAACTCGAGCTATGGATTCAAAGCTCCTACACCAACGAATATAAATTATTCAAAATCTATGATGTCTGTAGCAAGTCAGGAACTCTGGGGCCAAAACTCAAAGAAGGCGATCTTCAAACCCCTGAAGGCTTTTATGATGTCAAAGAATATCGCCTCAACCCCAACAGCAAATACTTCCTGTCCTTTAATATCGGTTATCCCAATGCCTATGACCGCGCACACAAACGCACGGGCTCTGCCCTTATGATCCACGGGTCATGTGTTTCAGAGGGCTGTCTGGCCATGACAGACCAGCATATCGCCGAAATATACGCAATTGTTGAGCAAAACTTCAAATACGGGCACGAAACCATTCCTGTACATATATTTCCGTTCTACATGACAGAAGAAAATATGAGGCTTCGCCATTACTCACGCTGGTATAATTTCTGGGAAGATCTAAAAAAAGGATATGACTTCTTCGAAACCCACCGCCTGCCGCCTTCAATTTCAGTCCACAACAAGCGCTACGTTGTTAAAACATACCCCCAACAGCGCTACGTTAGCGCCGGCACCCCCTGACAAGAAATCCTAAATAAACATCACAAGTTGATGCCCTTATTGTTTCATGCTAAATCCACATTCAGACAAAATAACAGCATTTAGCACAAACAAGGACACAAGACATGATCCCCCGTTACGCCCGCCCGGAAATGGCTCGCATCTTTGAGCCAGAAAATAAATTCAAAATCTGGCTGGAGGTTGAAACCCTCGCCCTCGAAAAAATGGCAGATATGGGCGTTGTCCCGCAAAGCGCAGCCAAGGCGCTGCGTACAAAAGGTGATTTTGATGTTGAGCGCATCAATGAAATCGAAGCCGAAGTCAAGCATGATGTCATCGCTTTTCTGACCAGCGTTGCCGAATATGTTGGTGAAGACAGCCGCTATGTCCATCAAGGTATGACAAGCTCCGACGTAGTCGATACAAGCTTCGCCGTCATGCTGACACAAGCCGCAGACCTGATTATCAAAGATATAGAAAAAGTCATGACAGCACTTAAGAAACGAGTGCTCGAACACAAAAACACACTATGCATTGGCCGCAGCCATGGCATACACGGCGAACCAACCACCTTTGGCTTAAAGCTCGCCGGTCACTACGCCGCATTCAAACGCGCCCACCAGCGCATGATAACAGCAAAAGAAGAAGTCTCCACCATCACAATATCCGGCGCTGTAGGGACATATGCAACCGCAGACCCCTCCATCGAAGCCTACGTTGCTAAAAATCTTGGGCTGAAACCCGAAACAGTTGCAACGCAAGTCATCCCGCGCGACCGCCACGCCATGTTCTTCGCAACTCTGGGAGTCATCGCCAGCTCGATAGAAAATCTGGCCATAGAAATCCGCCACCTGCAACGCACCGAAGTACGCGAAGCCGAGGAATATTTCTCCGAAAAGCAAAAAGGCTCCTCGGCCATGCCACATAAGCGCAACCCAATTGGCACAGAGAACCTGACCGGACAAGCGCGCATTATCCGCGCCGCGGTTATTCCCGCTCTTGAAAATGTAGCGCTCTGGCACGAACGCGATATATCTCACTCTTCCGTTGAGCGCACAATTCTGCCAGACGCCCTGATTTCTGCCGATTATGCCCTAAACCGCCTTGCAGGAATTATTGAAAATTTGCTCGTATATCCCGACAACATGAAAGAAAATCTGGAAAAAACGGGTGGTCTGGTTTTTTCACAGCGCGTTTTGCTGGCTCTGACTCAAGCCGGAATTTCCCGCGAAGACGCCTACCGCATTGTCCAGCGCAACGCTATGGAAGTCTGGAAAAACAAAGGAAAACCAACATTGCGCGAGATGCTTGACAAAGACAAAGACGTCACGACAAAACTGGATCAAGCGGCTCTTGACAAGATATTCGACTATAACGCATACACCCAAAACATCGATATGATTATAGACCGCGCCTTAAGCGAGTGAAGAATAAACGTTGCCAAAGACATAGATGAAAAGAAAATGCTACCTCTTGCTTTTACAGCGCTGGTATGTCACGACTGGGTCTTGAAATTTCAACTCTTTTACAAGGGAAGACACATGCTAAAGAAATTTATTCTTACACTCATCGGAGGTTTACTTATTATGACAGGAGAAAATGCCAAAGCAGCCGACGGCAACACTTTGCATATGGACGTATCAACCGGCGGAACAGTGGTCATAGAACTCCTGCCCGATATAGCCCCAAAACACGTAGAACGGATCAAACAACTTACAAATGAAGGGTTTTACGACGGTATCATCTTCCACCGCGTCATCGACGGCTTCATGGCACAAACAGGTGATCCAACCGGCACAGGTATGGGTGGATCAAACTACGGAGATGTTCCCGCAGAATTCAGCGACTATCAATATAAACGCGGAACAGTCGGTATGGCACGCTCCATGAACCCCGACAGCGCCAATTCACAATTCTTCATTTGTTTTAATGACACTGGCTGCCGCAGCCTGACAGGACAATACACGGTTCTGGGACAAGTTACAGATGGCATGGAATATATCGATCAGGTTGCCAAAGGCGAACCGCCTGCAAACCCTGATAATATTGTAAAAATGAGCATTGTCAAATAACAGCCTCGTTAATTACAAAGCTCGAATGCCTTATAATCATAAAAACGAAGAAACCCGCGTAAAAATATGCGGGTTTTTCTGCAGAACATAAAAAAGATGCCAATCAAGATTCAGGATCAATTTTCTCAGGATCAATAACGCCAGCCTCATCATCCTCCAACTCAAGTCCCAGATGGTCACTTAGAATATCCTCATCAATATCTAAAACAGGCTGAGCATCATTCTTCTCTACACTCTTGCGAAACAAATCTTTCGCCTCACCTTTCCTGAGTTCGAGCAACCGCGCTATGCTTACAAGCTGATTAATCAAACGATCCAGCTCCTTGGGATTGTCAATAGGGTAAGGCGTATCCAAACGAAGAACGCCGCGATCCTCCACAAACACCATAATAACCCAAGCCTTTTCAATATTCATAAGCTCAATAAGCTTCTCCAGCCGCTCATCCGTAAAATAAGCCCGCGCCATGCCAATATCACTGGTTCGTAAAACATAAGAATTATCCCACCCCTTTATCAAGGGTTTATACTCGTGCCTGATATCAAAAACATTAACCACCGAGACCATACCGCCGCTGCCGAGTGCACAAGCAAATGGAAAATCAGATTGCAAGGACACCTCTAAAGCCGTCAAGCGGCGCTGCGACCTTTCATCAAGTTCGGAATGTTCGCTGGCAAAAAGAGAAACCCCATACCCATCCACAGAACCGCTTACCATGGGTGTAGAAAAAAAGCCTGTATCATGGAACCGCATTTTGCGTTTTTCAGCATATACCTTCCAGGCCGTCTTCTGACGCAGAACCACCACAAGCGTCCACACCCAAAAAACCAGCAAAAACAAAGAAATGGACAACCAGATAAATACATAAACGGTCAAAGGAGCCTCCAAAATTGAGAAACACAAACGAAAGTATTGTGTTTACAGTCGCTTAATAGTCTAAACCGCTTTTGTATTTGTTTCCACCTCAAATAAATGTTGTAAACATATAAATATAAAAAAGGACAGGAAGCCGGCATGTCCTGCCAGCTTCCTTTTTTCCTGCATCATACCCCCGAGAAAACAGACATATAACGCAGCCATGATGTCGTTAAGGATAAGGAACGACTAATAAATGGACAATATCCTCCCCTAATTGTACCCGTGATACGCATCCGTCGCCGGCGTATGGGTATAATGCGCAAAGCGATCAAGAGCAGGTGCTTTACTTTCGTAAATATCATGCATCTTCTCTTCATGCTTCCTCTGATCCACAGTAATCCGATCAGCAAGTGCGCCCATCTGATGCAGCAAATCTTCAGCCCGCGATACCAGCGCATCTGTCTTACCCACGGAAATCGTTTCCACATCCGCCTGTTCCTCAAGCCTTTGTGCAATAATATCCTCATGAGCACTGCTTTTCTCCACCTTCTCTTCAAGGCGGTGAATCGCATCACCAAAGAAACCGGCTTGTTTATCAACAATCTCGACCTTTTCCTCAAGATGCCGCATCGATTCAGAAAATGCATTGGCCTGATCACCCACATTACTGACCTTGGCTTCCATAAGCGCGATAGAATGAGTGACCTTCTCGGTCTGCCCATCAACTTCTTCCATTTTTTCCTCAAGCTTATGAATCGCATCACTGAAAAATCCGGTTTGTTTACGAATAACCTCAAAGCCAGAGCGTAAACGCTCAAATCCAGCTCCAAGAACAAGGCTCGTTCCCACCGCAGCAACAGCAGAAAACACAGCCATCATGACAGATACAGCCACAATTGTTTCAACTTCTATAGACATAACAAACGACCTTACCCTTTCCTTTTCCTTCTCGGTTTCATGTGTATTTGTTTAAACTTAAAAAACAGGAAAAAAGCACACAAGCTCGTGCCAGACTATGCATATCTCTCAATGCAAGCCTCCGGGCCGCAAACAAACAGCCTGACTTTTTCCTGTCCCTTAAATAAAACTAGACGCCCCACAAACCGTTAACCGGTTTTTATATACGACTCTTACGAGATACTGTGCGCCTAAAAAAACACACAGCATAGAGATGTGCACTGCAACATCACACGCCTATACTTTCATAGTACCGCGCCATACCACGCTTTGTCCACGACTATCGTTTCGAAATTATGTAAACTTTTAGGAGTATTGCCAATACCAGATTATCAGGCCGTAATGCTACCCACTAGAACGGCTGATTGTATATCTCGTCTAGCTCTTCTTCACCAACCGACAGATAGGCTGTTCGGTCTTTTCTGGGAACGACAATCCGTTTCGCCGGATGAGACACCTCATTTTGGTAACTGCGGGCTTCAGCAGAATCAGATAGATCAGCACCAGCCGTTCTTAGAACCGGAACCTTGTCTCCCGGAACATAAGACGATGATTTTATAACCTCAACCTTGGGCGCTACAATTGTTTTGGGCGTCTGAGCGATATACCCATCATCACCGGAGTAAGTATCACTAACGTCATCACGCAAACTCGAATGCTCCTCATCGAGCCGTTCACCGGCTGAAGGCATAGGCGTCAGGCTTTCGTCATCCCCATTCATAACGGTTTGCTCATCCTCAGCCATACCACGCACAGCAGACTTAATCGCTTCAGTTTCCTCTTGCTCTGCCGTTACATTTTTATACGACGTAGCGCGAACATTCCCCACAGAATCGGCATGTGGAAGCATATCATGATCTTCCAAGCCCTCCTCGGCATGAACAGCCGCATGCTTTTGCGAGGCTCCAGCGCCCTTATGTTGTGCCTTTGTAAATATCTCTTCTGCCTCCAAAACAGGCTCGGGAATAGCTTCTAGCTCCGCAACTGGCTCTGCCTGCATCTCCGGCTCCACAACCTCGGCCATCTCAACCTCAGGCTCCGGCTGTGCCTCCACCTCGCTCATCACCGGTTCAACAACAAGCTTCTTTTGCGGCAATAACTTCGCACGCACATACGCCACGCCCGTTCCGGCAGTCCGCGAATTCCCATAGGGCATATACGAGTCCGTTCTTTGAGCCTCCCACCCCTCACCACAAGCAGTCAAGACAAGAGGGGTACTCAGTATCGCCAGGCGCAACAAAGACTTTGACATATTATTTTCCCTTTATAATTTAACTTGTCCAACCAACGGCCTGCCCACACAAAGCAGACTTCTTACGCAAGATCACTCAAGAGGGACGCTACACGATAAATGCAGAGCATGCCCACACACTACGCCATTAACTATAGAAAATCAATATACGGTTTTGAAAAAGAACGATTCCTGTTCACAACTTTTTGCACCCAGTTCACTTTCTTCAAGTGCCTTAATCCCACCCCCTCCAACTGTCATTGCGAGGAGCGTTAGCGACGTGGCAATCCAAAAACTAAAAAAGCACCATTATCCAGATTGCTTCGCATACGCTCGCAATGACGCTAAAGATTAAGTTCCGTCTCTTCTAGTGCTTTAATTTCATCTCTGAGCTTGGCTGCAACCTCAAACTCCAGATCAGCCGCCGCTGCGTGCATTTGTTTACGTAGCGCCTCAACCCGCTTGCGCATCGCCACCGGATCATGCAAAAACTCTTGCACCGCACTATCCGCAGCCACCTTGTAAACACTCTCTTTTTGCTCAAACACATGATCAAACGCCCGCGAAACCGCTTTTTTCACAGATTGCGGCGTAATGCCGTGCGCCTCGTTAAACGCCACCTGTTTAAGACGCCTGCGCTCGGTCTCATCCATCGCATAGCGCATGCTTTCAGTAATCCGGTCAGCATACAAAATCGCCTTACCCTCCACATTCCGCGCAGCCCGCCCAATCGTCTGCACCATAGAGGTTTTAGAGCGCAAGAACCCTTCCTTATCAGCATCCAATATGCACACCCGCATACATTCGGGGATATCCAGCCCTTCGCGCAACAGATTAATCCCCACCAGCACATCAAACTTGCCCTCGCGCAGATCATGCATAATCTCGATACGCTCCAACGTATCCACATCCGAATGCATATAACGCACGGCAATCCCGTTCTCATTGAGATACTCGCTCAACGCCTCGGCCATCTTCTTGGTCAGCGTGGTCACCAGCATCCGCCCGCCTTGCGCGATGACCTGTCGCGCTTCATACATCAGATCATCAACCTGCCCCTCCGTGGGCCGCACCTCCACCGGTGGATCAATCAAGCCCGTAGGCCGCACCACCTGCTCAGCCGACACCCCGCCCGCCTGTGCAAGCTCCCACTCCCCGGGCGTTGCCGAGACATAAACCGTCTGCCCGCGTAAATCATTCCACTCCTCAAACTTCAAAGGCCGGTTATCCCGCGCCGCCGGTAATCTAAACCCATGCTCCACCAACGTCCCCTTACGCTGCTTATCGCCATTATACATCGCGCGGAGCTGTGGAATCATCACATGGCTCTCATCAAGAAACATAATCGCATCGTCAGGCAAATATTCAATCAATGTCGGAGGCGGCTCCCCCGGCGCTCGCCCCGTCAAATAGCGGGAATAATTCTCAATGCCCTTGCACGAGCCTGTTGCCGCCAGCATCTCCAGATCAAACTTCGTGCGCTGCTCCAGTCTTTGGTACTCAAGATACATACCTACGCGATTATAGTAATCCAGCCTATCTACAAGATCCGCCTTGATCTGCGCAATCGCCTGCTGCATCGTCGGCCCCGGCGTAATATAGTGCGAATTGGCAAATATCCGCACCCCCTCCAAAGCCTGAAACTTCTCCCCCGTTAATGGATCAAACTCTGTAATGGCCTCCACCTCATCGCCAAACAAGGAAAAACGCCACGCCCGATCCTCAAAGTGCGCCGGAAATATCTCGACAATATCCCCGCGCACACGGAAACACCCGCGCTCAAACGCCAGATCATTGCGCGTATATTGAAGCTCCACCAGCTTGGCAATCAAATCCTGACGCTCTATTGTATCACCCACATTAATCGGAAACGCCATCGCCATATAATCTTCTTTAGAGCCAATACCGTAAATACAGGAAACAGACGCGACAATGATGCAATCACGCCGCTCAAACAAAGCCCGCGTCGCCGCGTGGCGCATCCGGTCAATCTGCTCATTAATAGAGCTATCCTTCTCGATGAAAGTATCCGTGCGCGGCACATAGGCTTCCGGCTGATAATAATCATAATACGAGACAAAATACTCCACTGCATTATGCGGAAAGAACGCTTTAAACTCTGCATAAAGCTGCGCCGCCAATGTCTTGTTGGGGGCTAAAATAAGGGCAGGGCGCTGCAGCTCTTCAATAATCTTGGCCACAGTAAAAGTTTTACCCGAACCCGTAACCCCCAGCAAAACCTGATCGCTCAGTCCATCACGCAAACCAGCGGCAAGAGTATCAATCGCTGCGGGTTGATCCCCTGCGGGCATAAAATCAGACACCACCTCAAAACGCTTTGTATTATCGAGAACAAAGGGAACATCACCAACAATAGGGCGTTCATTATTCGGAATCATAGCTTTCATAACAATAGTTATAAGATGTTTCATCTGGCCGGGCAAAAAGTTTTGCGCGCCACAAGAAATTTGACAGCACAACTGTCTTTTCCTATATAATGAAAGGTAATAATGAAAAACAAAATCTTACATTAGGATAACCCGTGACCACACTGAGTTTTACAGACAAAACAATATTATTCAATTACCTGGCAAACACTCGCAACTGGGAAAACACCTTCAACCTCGACTTCTTTACAGATGAATCCCGCAGATGGTCATGCAAAACACATGGACACTTACGCACTTGCACGAACGAGACCGGCACAAAAAGTAAAGTCGAAGACACATCAACGGGTCAGCATTTATTCATAGAACGCCTAATAAACAACCATGTGCTCATAACAGATGAATTTGGACGCACCATTGAAATAAACGGCACAAATGTTTCAACACAAGATGGGATTATAGAACAAGTGGTTCCCATTAAATCATCATCGGAATTCGGCCTCGAGCAACCTGACATCCACGCAGCCGCTGTGCAAGAGCTCGGTATAATCGCGCGTTTTCACAGCGATGGGTCAAAAACAATATTTATACAAGATGTTGGTCACCGCATAGATTTAAAAGCAGAAAAAAACGTCCCTGAACCACTGCAAGCTCCCGGCCAATTCTTCCACCAAATTTCACTCAATCACACAACATTGAAAGAATGGCAAATCGACCCTGCCTACGCGCTCATCTATGCAAAACTGGTTGTGGCCAGAGATTTCGGTATTGAACCCGAACTTCGCGCCCTTAACGAGCTTGATGAAGAAAAAGCTGTCACAATACTAACACAACACCTGCAAAAAGGCCCGGAACAAGATCATGAGCAAATCGGTATAACCGATGCAGAAAAACCATGGACAGACACCACGGAATTTACAGGATATCACACAGCCCTGCCAAAACGTTTCGTCATTAAAACCAGAGAAGGTGGCTTTGATCTGGCCACCACCAGCGCCGCCAAACACAGCATTGTCGCTCAAGGTGGAATACTGAGCGCCGCGCAAGATACGCGGGACATCTATCGTATCCGTACAATTCAAAGAAATACAGTGCCCCGCACCATTTTACATTTCCTGGATAAAGGACGCACCATAAGCGATCATCTCGGTGAAGAATGGAACTTCGTTGTCCTGCAATCCGCAGCAGCCAAACACGCCATTCAAAGCGCCAAAGAAACAGCGCGTAATATATTCGCTCTGGATTATAGAGATTTTGCCGCAATCAATTATGCTCCCGATCTGAGCGTTTTGGCCATAAAAACAAACACACTCAAAGTAACGAAAGCACGCTATGACGCCAGCTTAAAAGCTAGGGGAATGATAGTTGAAAACAGCTCAGATGCCAGTGCACTCCTAGAGCTCCTCGATATAGGGGCAGATTTGCGCTTTATCGATCCTGAAGGCGCTGCAGCCGGAAATAGCTTTTCAAGCTTAGCCGAAGAAGCCGGCAATGCAGCGCTGCTAAGCGCCATAGAAGAAAGACACGGCATGCCTCCGCGCGCTTCCATCTCATTAACCGAAGATGACTCTCAAGAGACTCTGGACATATAACAACTCAAATCCCTATCACAAGCAACCGGAGACAAGAAAAGTAAACAATATGCTTCATTCTCACATGCTATCTCAGAGCATAAAACGAATAATTACCCGCTTAAATCACAATCATATAATTCTTAAATCCTCCATCATGCAAATCAGCAAAAGTCACCGCGCAAAAAACGATAAAACGCAGCCGTAAAATCTAAAAAAAATCATTTAAAATATCTCAGTTTTATATAATCAAATCAGCATCTTATAAAATATTTATTTTTTTTATTTACAAAAGTAAATTTCACTGATAATAGGGGCAAAATAAAGGGTTTTCTTCAAGCGTTCCCGCGAAGAAAATCCGTATTTTTTTGTTATACTGAACTTGTACTTTTTTCTCGGATTGAAACGTCATGATTGAATTTCTCTATTCCTTAGTCGGAGTGGTTGTCGCTGCTGGATACATTCCACAAATTATCAAGCTCGTCAGAGCCACTTTGCCCTGTCATGACATTTCTGTCTTCACCTGGGTCGTATGGGCCTACACATCTTTTGTCAGCCTGCTCTACAGCCTTTACGGTCAGGAAACCTTTGACATTTATTTCTTTAGCGCCAACTTAATCAATATTGTGTGCGTAACAACAGTTATCTGCATTACGATGTATAAGCGCGTCAAATACAGCGAAAGACCTGCAACTGCCTCAACATCTTATCTCCCCCTTGACCCTCAAAGAAATGTTGAGAGTATAGGCGAGAACATAAATGTCGAAGGCATAATTGAAAAGATTGCCGCGTAAAAGTCCGCCACTTATTAAAAGTCCTTTGTCTTCTTTCTTGTTCTTTGCTATAGCTTCATAGCACCTAGCATCAGGAAAAAGGAAGAAAGAAAAGGCAATGACTGAAACACCTGCTATTACATCCGAAATCGCCGCAAAAAACCGCACATGGGCATTCGAGGAAGCCAAGGCGGTTATCAAGCGTCTGCGCGCTATCGGCAAAGGGCAGGTTAACACCCCCGACAAAGGATACGTGCTCTTCGAGACAGGCTACGGCCCCTCAGGCCTGCCCCATATAGGCACATTCGGAGAAGTATGCCGCACAACAATGGTCATGCAAGCCTTCCAGCGCCTGCAACCGGACATACCTACAAAACTGATTTGCTTTTCCGATGATCTCGATGGCCTGCGCAAAGTCCCCGGCAATGTTCCAAAACAAGAGATGCTGGCCGAATATCTGGGGCAACCACTTACAAAAGTTCCCAACCCCTTTGACACGGACTATAAAAGCTTTGGCGAGCACAACAACGCAAAACTGCGCGAGTTTTTAGACCATTTCGGCTTTGAATATGACTTGTACAGCGCAACCAAATGCTACACCTCCGGCCAGTTTGACGAAACCCTCAAGCTAATGCTTCTCAAGCATGAAGATATCAAACAAGCCGTTCTTCCCATTTTAGGGGAAGAGCGCGCAGCCACCTACTCGCCCTTTCTTCCCGTTTCACCAAACACAGGAAAAGTGCTGCAGGTTCCAATACGCGAAGTCAATGCAAATGATTTCACAATAACATTTGAAGACGAAAACGGTGAGCGCATAACACAAGGCGTTACAGGCGGACAAGTCAAAGCCCAATGGCGCGCCGACTGGGCATTGCGCTGGCACGCGCTGGATGTTGATTATGAGATGAGCGGCAAGGATCTACGCTCTGCAGCCGATATCTCTAAACAAATCCTCAAAATTCTGGGCAAGCCGAATATCGCCGGTTTCCACTATGAAATGTTCCTTGACGAAGACGGCAAAAAAATCTCCAAATCCAAAGGCAATGGCCTGTCCATGGAAGAATGGCTCACCTACGGCCCGCATGAAAGCCTCGCCTACTACATGTTCCTGCGCCCGACCAGCGCCAAGAAACTACATTTTGATGTCATACCAAAGGCCATAGACGAATACATCACCTGTGTTGACAAGCTGCCGGAGCAATCCCCAGCAAAACAGCTCGACAACCCCGCATGGCACATCCATAACGGCGCGCTGCCCGAAGGCCAGAAATCCCCCGTCTCCTTTGCGCTATTGCTCAATCTGGTCAACGCTGCCAATACCCAAGACCGCGAGGTTATCTGGAACTTCATCGGGCAATACGCCCCCGAAGCCACACCCGAAACAATGCCGTTCCTTGACCGGCTGGTCGATTACGCCTTGCAATATTACAAAGATTTCATCTTGCCGGAAAAATCCTATCGTAAACCTGATGAGCGCGAAGCCAAAGCCCTGAGCGCTCTGGCCGATGCATTAGAAAAAATTGACGAAAAGCAACCCGCTGAAGATTATATGAGCATCGTTTTCGCTACCGGCAAAGAAAACGGCTACGACAAGGAGTCTTTACGCGACTGGTTCCAAGCCCTCTATCAAATCCTGTTGGGACAAGATCAAGGCCCGCGTTTTGGCTCATTCATAGCACTATACGGCTCCAAAGAAACCGTAACGCTCATCCGTAAGGCTTTGTTATAGATGAACCTCCGCCAGCTTACGCTGGCG
The DNA here is from genome assembly GCA_046542355.1 of Alphaproteobacteria bacterium. Taxonomy (GTDB): domain Bacteria; phylum Pseudomonadota; class Alphaproteobacteria; order Micavibrionales; family Micavibrionaceae; genus UBA1672. The sequence continues at coordinate 185,436 of JBKHBN010000001.1, forward strand.
GTCTTATTGCGCGGATAAAGAATAAGAAATTTGTATTTCTGAAGGAAATCCGCTACAAATAGTGCGTTTATTATAAAAAAGAAAAAAAGCTCAGGAGGGTAACGTGGGGTCTGCACATCAACAATTCCAAGCAAACACTCCCGAACTTAAAGCTACCGCAAGGGTACAAATATCCTCGCTAGTATATAGCTGCTACGACATCCGTTATGATACCGCCCCAGGTCGCAGCGGTGTAAGCATCGCAGCGGGGCGGTTCATAACCCTTTTTTCTAACCCTTCTGTAGAAAAAGCATACGAAAAACACTCCGGTGATGAATATTTAAACGATTCTCTAGCCCTTATTATTCGAGAATATAGCATAGCAGGAACAAGACTTATACCCAAAGAGGATCTCCCCACATTAGCCCGCTACATGGCCGAGAACCCACTGGTACGAAGAGTTATATGGAATAACATTGATGATCCATCACGCAACCGCGGAAAGTGTTTTGAGGAACTCCCAACAGCCATCATGAAAAACGCCCACCCAAAAGACAGAAAAGAGATAGCGCACATTTTGACCTTGAACAACTTTGGCCAACACCTTCTTCGCTACGAGGCAAGAAAAAACCCGCCAATTGGTATTTTTATATTCTGTAAAGCGCTCAGTGACGCTGTAGAAGCCGAAGAACTGAAAGACTTGTTGCAAGAAACAAACCTTCTTGCTGATATACTCTCAAGGCCAGAGCTAGAACAAGCATTTGACGACCCCGACCCCGAGCACTCATTAATGAATAAAGAATTAATGGGTACTCCAGAGGAAAGGCGAGCGCTCAAAAAAATCATCTTGCCCTTGTGCCAAGACAGCAACCCGAAACCAGAAACCATCTCTGACCCCAGACCAGAAATGGACCATTACAACCCCTCTTAACCGCCACAAGCCTGAAAAAAAGAATTTTCATAAAAATTAGATAAAATTTTAAATAAATTTTAACAAGCAACCCTATAAAATGGAATTATGGTATGGTGGCTTGAAATACAAATGTGGGGCACCCCAAAAATAATAATTAAAAGCTAGAGTATAATTGGATGCTAGGAATTGAAACAGCCCGCCCAACGGCGAAGAAATTACTGGATCACATTGATGCCTTCGAGGAATTTTGTCTGGGCAAGCGTAACTATACGCCCGCGCTTTTTCAGGAAATCAACAAGGAGTTAAGCATCGGTACCGTCCTTATGCTTGGCAGACACCGCTATAAAAAAGGCCAAAAAGGAAAACATCTCATCTGGAAAGGACTGGATGATAAAGAATACGACCTCGGCCCTCTTCATGAAGCCAACATTATGCGCGACTTCCCAGGATTCCACAGCAAAAGATCAATGTCCCTTAGCAACAACGATATCGCTGAAACACAAGTCGTCCCCCGTCCTGACGGCAAAGGCAATCTTTCTATCGTGATCATGACAGATGGCAGTGTTGGCATCGGCCCGGACTATCGCATAGCTCTGAGAAACGCTGCGCTACGTATGCACCTTAAATCAAGGTTTAACGTCACATCACTCACATCTTTGTGGAATGCTCTTTGGGAAATTGCATAGTTGTTTAGGTTACGTACTTGCCCATAACAAAAATATTTCAACCACACTATATCTACTTGTAAAAACAATCCGACGCCCCTTGTACTATATCAAGGGCATGCTATTCTGGCCGTTTCTATAACATAACCAAAAACCAGAAAACTGGGATTAGCAAACCATGACAGCCCTTCTTAACCCTACAGAAACAAGCGCGACACAGACCGAGGTGGCAACAACAGAGACCACCCAAAACTCTTTAAACCTGTTTTGGGATGAATTTATAGATGTCTGGTATTACGGGTTTATGGGCGTAGATATCGGCACGATGATCATGGCTCTGGGCATACTGGCTATATTTCTGATCTTGCGAGGTATTCTAAGCCGTTATATTCTAGGCGCACTCGAAAAATGGGTGGAACAAAGCAAAACAGAGCTGGACAACAAAATAATCAAAGCAATTACCCCGCCTGTGCGCTTTATTCCTATCATCGCAGGGATATTCTTTGCCTCCCAAACCCTGCCTCTGGAAGGCGCGCCGGCGATCTTCTTTAACAACGTTGTGCGCTCCTTGATCGTCTACACCATTTTCTGGGCACTCCACCGGGCGCTTGACCCCATACAACTACTCTCGAAAAGACTGGAAAAACTGCTCTCAAAAACAATGACAAAATGGATATTCAAGTGCCTGAAAATCATTGTAATCTTCGTTGGGGGCGCTGTTATCCTTGAAATATGGGGCATTGCCATAGGCCCACTCCTCGCTGGCCTTGGTCTGTTTGGTGCGGCTGTCGCGCTAGGTGCACAGGATTTGTTCAAAAACCTGATCGCAGGCGCCACAGTCATTGCCGAAAAACGCTTCCACCCGGGAGACTGGATCAAGGTTGAGGGCATTGTCGAAGGCGTTGTCGAAGAAATCGGGTTTCGCTCCACACTGGTGCGCCGCTTTGACAAAGCCCCTGTTTTCGTACCAAATGCTGCCCTGTCCGATGCCACTGTCATAAACTACAGCCGCATGACACACCGGCGCATCTACTGGCAAATCGGCGTCACATACGGCACATCGCACGAGCAGCTCACCACCATTCGCGATGAAATTACAAAATATATAGAAGAACATGAAGATTTTGAAAAACCGGAAATTGTCCCCACATTCGTCAGAATAGAGGGTTTTAAAGCTTCTTCCATAGATTTCATGATCTATTGTTTTACAAAGACAACCGTTTGGGGCGAATGGCTGGAAATTCGTGAGGCCTTTGCACTGGCTATAAAAGACATTGTCGAAAACAAAGCTGGGACATCCTTTGCGTTCCCATCAAGATCCCTATACATCGAAACACTTCCCGAAGCAGCAGATAAACCCGAAGCCTTCATCCCTCCTCAAGAGGATAAAGAGGCGAAGAAGGCAGAAGAGCCAGAGAAGACAGAAAAGACAAAGAAAGAAAGTAAGGAAAAATAATTCCTCTTAAGGTTCGGGCGTCAGCTCCTCACCTAATGCAGGCCGCTCACCATCAGACACCGAGCGCACTGCCCGGTTCAAATCCTCAAGCATGCGTTTTGCCGTACCGTCTTCCAAACGAACCGGGGTTCCAAGCCCCTTGAAAACCAACATCCCAGTTTTTAACTGCGCCCTCAAAAAATTTTCTGCGACCCTTGAATCCCGCATTATATCCTCCAATTATTAAGTTAATGCCCCATTACAACACATATTCCCTCCTCTTGTCCAAAAAAACATGCTATGAACCAGAGCATGAGCAAAGCCATCACAGCGCCCAAGAAAACATCAGCCTCAATGCCTGAAAATATCATCCTGCCTGATATTCCGGCACTATGCGTCAATGCAAAGCACGCAGTCCTCTTTACGAATGAAGGAGAACTGCTCACCCTTGCACATCAGGAACTCCCCCCGCTCATCCGCAACAAGGCCGCTTTGGTCTGCCACGCACCTTACACAAAAGCGCGCCTTGGTTTTGAAGAGTTCTTCACCTTCGATCTTCTCGAGCTTTTCGCCTTCACGCGCCCCACGCAATTTTGTGTCCCCACCCCCGTAGGTTTATGCAAGGCTCTGTATATAGATGCCCCCACAGACTTCGAAGACTACCCGCTTTCCCTGTGGGACATAGCCCAAACCCTCTTGAAAAGCCTGCAAAAAGACCCATACGAAGAACAGGCAAACCCCATCGAAATTGCAGGTGTCATGGGGTTAAAAGGAAAAGGCTGGCCATGGAGCCAGTATATCTACGCCGCGCTAGGGCAAGAATATGATCCACAAATCGACATATTCTCGCGCTCGGCTCTTAATGTATGGAAACACCTTCCCGAATGGAGCGAAGAGCCGCCCGAACCGCCTACTGCCCATGAAGGCGTAACGCCACAAGAGACACAAGACAAACTCAGCGAACTCTTGAATGTCGGAGACAGGCCAAGCGAAAAACGTCCCCAGCAAGTAGCCTACAGCCAAAGCGTGCGCGCCATGTTCGAACCCATGACCGACGACGAAAACCCGCATATCGTATTGGCCGAAGCCCAAACCGGAATCGGTAAAACCCTCGGCTACCTTGCTCCAGCCAGCGTCTGGGCAGATAAAAATGAAGGAAGCGTCTGGATATCAACTTATACAAAAAACCTGCAACGCCAAATCGACAGCGAGCTGGATCGCCTCTATCCCCATCCAGTCGTAAAAGACGCCTACACAGCAGTGCGCAAGGGCCGGGAAAACTATTTGTGCCTTCTCAATCTCGAAGAAGTCTCAGCCGGCGCAGCCCTGTCCCATAACCCGCGCCACGCCATCAGCGCAGGCATTATGGCGCGCTGGGTCGCAACCACAAAAGACGGAGATCTAAGCGGCGGCCAGTTCCCCGGTTGGCTCTCAAGCATTCTGGGATGGGCAAACACTATCGGATTATCTGACCGGCGCGGAGAATGTATCTATTCGGCCTGCGATCACTATCGCCGCTGCTTTATTGAACGTTCTGTGCGCAAAGCCCCGCGAGCACGTCTGGTCATTGCCAACCATGCCCTCGTTATGATTAATGCCGCGCAATCATCCTCCTCAGATGGTATGCCCACACGCTATATATTTGATGAAGGACACCACCTCTTCAGCGCCGCCGACAGCGCCTACGCCGCCCACCTTACCGCACGCGAAAGCGCCGAGCTCAGACGCTGGATCACAGGACATGAAGGCGGACGAAAGGGACGCAACAGAGGATTAAAACGCCGCTGTGAGGATCTTGTAGAAGGCGATGAGCAATCGATGAAGGCCTTGGAAGACATCCTGAGACATACAACAAACACCCTGTGCGCCATCAACTGGAGCCGCCGCTTCAAAGACAAAGCCCCCATTGGCCCCTGTGAAACATTCCTGATGAATGTTTATCGCCTCATCCACGCGCGCGCCAGCGCTGCCCAGATCAAAAGCCCCTATTCCATAGAAACGCCGCTCTTCCCGCTTGATGAGGACATGCTTAATGCCTGCCAGGCGCTTAAAAAAGCACTAGGCCAAGTGCTCAAGCCTATGAGCGCACTGGCTGGGCACATGCACAAACGCTTGACCCAGGATCAGGGCACCATGGATTCCGATACACGCAGACGCATCGATGCGCTGGTATCATCACTTGAAAAACGCGGCTGCCAGACCTTACAAAACTGGATTGACATGCTTGAAACCATGGAACAAGAAAAAACGGTAGACGGATTTGTAGACTGGATGGAAATAGAGCGCATCGACGGCAAAGCCATAGATGTAGGAATATACCGTCACTATATTGATCCAATGAAACCATTTGCAACATCAATGCGACCCCATGTGCATGGCATGACAGTCACATCCGCTACTCTAAAAGACAGCAGCGACAGCGACAAATTAAACTGGCAAACCGCAAAAGAGCGCTCCGGCGCCCATTACCTCAGTCCCGAGCCACAGCAAAGCAGCCACCCATCCCCTTTTGACTACGCCAATAACGCCCGCGTCATCATTCTCAATGACATCAACAAAAACGATCTGGATCAGGTTGCCGCGGCCTATCAGGCAATCTTTACAGCCAGCAACGGCGGCGCTTTGGGACTATTCACAGCCATCCGGCGCTTGCGCTCCATTTACGAAAAAATAGCAACCCCGCTCGAGCACGCAGGAATCCCTTTATACAGCCAACATATCGAGCATATTGATACAGGCACACTCATCGATATGTTTAGAGAAGACATAAATGCATGCCTTCTGGGTACAGATGCTGTGCGCGACGGTGTCGATGTTCCGGGACAATCGCTACGCCTGTTGGTCTTTGACCGTGTCCCGTGGCCACGCCCGACCCTGCTCCACAAAGCACGCCGCAAGGCTTTCGGAGAACGCCGCTATGATGAAATGCTCACGCGCCTGAAACTCAAACAAGCCTTTGGCCGCCTCATTCGCCGCGAAAGCGATAAAGGCATATTCGTAATACTGGACTCCATGCTCCCCTCGCGTTTGCACAGCGCTTTCCCCGATAGCGTGCCCATCCTCAAAACAGGGCTAAAAGACGCTATTCAGGAAATAAAAACATTCCTGTAAAACAGACCAGATAAGACAGGGCATATAAACACAAAAACGAACCGGGATAAGATAAAACCGTCCAGCTAAAAATTAAGAAATGTATCAGCAACGCCATGACTGGCGCATAAGCCAAAAATAAGGGCTGAAAATAATCTCTTCCCTTACCCACCAAAATATGGGACATAATAAAAACGCGAGCGGACAGGACTCTCCATCATTTTAACAATATTATAAACAAAAAAAACTGTTATGGATCACATCAATTCTATATGCGTATATCTCGGCTCTTCCGGTTGCTGCCAGGAGATATTCAAACAAACGGCCCAAGAACTCGGCACGCTGATAGCGCAAAACAACAAAACCCTGATCTATGGCGGCATGGATGTCGGCCTGATGGGCATTATCGCCAACACAGTCATGGAAAATGGCGGCGCGGTAACAGGCGTTGTCCCTGCAAACCTGAAAGACAGCAAGCGAGCACATATGAGCCTCTCGCGCTCCATATGGGTTGAAACACTCTGGGAACGCAAGCTGGAAATGTTCAATCTAATGGACGCAGCGATTATCCTGCCCGGCGGATTTGGCACAGCCGACGAGGTTCTGGAAATCCTGTACTGGGCATCTTTAGGCCTGCACACAAAACCCGTTGTGATTATCAACACCCAAAACTACTACGAGCACCTGATCGCATTTCTCCGCACGCTGCCCGAACTGCCCAAAGACCAGCTCATCATAGCCGACACGCCACAAGAAGCCTTTGCAAAGCTGAAGACATACGTCCCCATACAACAAAGCACACAAGCCGCCACTTTCCCACACTTTGAAAATTCTATTTTACAAAATAAAGAAAAACCTATTATTATTGAAACCACAAGCATCGAAGACAGCACCCTGCTGCTCACAGCGCTTGGCTTAAAACAAATGCAAAAACACGCACGCGCAATTGGCATTCTAAACACAAAAGGACAATTTGACCTGTTTTTGAAATGGATTGAAAGAGCGCAAGAAGAAACATTTATAACCAGACATTGCACCCGGCTCTACAATGTTGGCACAAATAAAGAAGAGCTGAAAAAAATGCTAAAAACCCAGCCGATCATCAAAATCGATCTGGCCAGCGAAAAATGGGGTGGGTAAGAACAACCATAAACACACATTAAAACGGGATGAACCACGATGATACCTCAAGATAAAATTGATGATATTGCCAATGAATTAGAAAAAGCGAGCAATGAAGACCATCTCTTAAAGGTTAAAACAGAAATAGGAACCAGCCTCCAAAACGCCCCTTTAAATGACATACAAATACAAGCACTGCGCGACCAAGCAACACCGACATTGCTTATCGAGCTGGAAAAAGCATTAGACCCAAGCCAAGAAGAGCAATTATCAAACGTTATTACCAGAGCTTTCGTGGATCCAGTTAGAAAAACAGGGCAACTCATCAAAAGCTATGCGGATATGGGTGTCTTTGAGCCGTTACCACAGATTCTCGATCAAGGCATATTATGCCTTAAAGATATTGCCAATAACGCCCGCCTGCTTTTCGATCTAGAAGATACAACAGCAATCAAAGAAATGGTGGAAAGATACGAAGCCGCTATCTCAAAAATGCACCCATTATATAAGAAGTTAAATACACACTTGGGCACACCATACACCCCGGATCCATCAAAAGACTACGCCGATGGCCGCGATCACCTGAGACAATTACCAGAGAATTTCGCCACTCTCACGCAGGATTCTATAGCATATGCACCTGAGCCATAAAAAAAACCGCGCACAACAGCGCGGCTTGCAAAGAAGCTAAAAAACTCTAAAATATATGATCAACCCGCAACAGCCCATTGCCCCGTCACAGCATGAAGTTTACTTTTTGTCAGAGTAATTTCATGACGAATCCGCTCACGCTCTTCCATCGCCTCAGCCATTCTCAAATCATCTCCCAAATCCTTTAAATCCCGCTCCAAAGCAGCTCTATCCAGCTCATCCACCATCACAGCAGTTTCAGCTAGCACAGTGCAACGCTCTCCGGTTACATCAGCAAACCCCTCAACAATAAATATTCTCTGGGCGTTTTCATCGTCCTTATGGGCATAGAGACGAACAACACCAGACCCCAAAGTCAGCAACATAGAAGAGTGCCCGGGCAATACCCCGAACATGCCATCCGCACCGGGAATCTCAGCACAATACACATCCTTAGACACCAATCTGGCCTCCGGTGAAATCAATTCAAACTGAATTTGTTTCTCGCTCACAACACTTATCCTTGTTATAAATTCGGAATCACCGCGAAATGCGCCGCGCCACCTTCATCAAGCAGCCTCTTCCTTCATTTCCTCAGCTTTCTCAATTACCTGCTCAATCGTACCAGTCATATAAAAAGCCGCCTCGGGTATATGATCACACTCCCCTTCAATAATGGCCTTAAAGCCCTTAACAGTATCCTCCAACTCCACAAACACACCCGCCTTGCCTGTAAAAACCTCGGCGACATTGAAAGGCTGAGACAAGAAACGCTGAATCTTGCGCGCGCGCGCAACAACAAGCTTATCTTCCTCTGACAAATCATCCATACCCAAAATAGCGATAATATCCTGGAGACTCTTATAGGTTTGCAAGATTTTTTGTACCTCAATGGCAACCTCATAATGCTCGCGGCCAATAACACGGGGATCAAGAATACGTGACGTTGAATCCAGAGGATCCACAGCCGGATAAATCCCCTGCTCGGCAATCTGGCGAGACAGAACTGTCGTTGCATCAAGGTGCGAAAATGTTGTTGCCGGCGCGGGGTCTGTCAAGTCATCAGCAGGAACATAAACAGCTTGCACCGATGTAATAGAACCATGCTTCGTTGATGTAATGCGCTCTTGCATTTCTCCCATATCGGTTGACAATGTCGGCTGATATCCAACAGCAGAGGGAATCCGCCCAAGCAACGCAGACACCTCCGCCCCGGCCTGCGTAAAACGGAAAATGTTATCAATAAAAAACAGAACGTCCTGCCCCTCCTGATCCCGAAAATATTCTGCAATTGTCAATGCAGATAAAGCCACGCGCGCACGTGCACCGGGAGGCTCGTTCATCTGGCCATAACATAGCGCCACTTTAGAATTTTCCCAATCACCCGGCGTGATAACACCTGCATCAATCATCTCGTGATAAAGGTCATTGCCTTCGCGCGTACGCTCACCGACGCCGCCAAACACAGACACCCCACCATGCCCTTTGGCAATATTGTTAATCAGCTCCATAATAGTAACAGTCTTACCGACACCGGCTCCCCCGAACAAACCGATTTTACCGCCCTTCGCATACGGACAAAGCAAATCAACAACTTTAATGCCCGTTACAAGAATTTCCGTCTCCGTAGACTGCTGTTCAAAAGAGGGGGCTTCACGGTGAATAGGCCAACGCTCCTTGACATCAATCTCGCCCCCCTCATCAATCGGATCCCCGACCACATCCATAATTCTGCCCAGTACCTGAGGGCCCACCGGCACAGAAATCTGCTCCCCGGTATAAACAACCTCCTGCCCGCGATATAACCCTTCAGTCATATCCATAGCAATGGCACGAACTGCATTCTCGGCCAAATCCTGTACAACTTCAAGAACCAGCGGCCTACCATTATTCTCCATATAAAGCGCGCTCAAAATAGAAGGAACAGCCCCCTCCTCGAACTGCACATCAACAACAGCACCAAGCACCTGCAAAACCTTACCTTTAATCTCTTGGTTCTTCTTCTTTGCCATGTCCTATTTGCCCCTCTTGTTTAATACATATTTTCCTAATTATTCAAAACCCTGCCAAAATAAAAAGAGGGTTAAATGATCCTGATTTTTAAAACCTTTTCAAAACGATATAACATCTAAAAAAAGGTATAAATATAGCTCAATAAACCTTACACAGCCTCCGCACCGGCAATAATCTCAATCAACTCTTTAGTGATATAAGCCTGACGCGCACGATTATAGCGTGAAACCAGATCGTTAATCATATCACCGGCATTGCGCGTAGCATTGTCCATTGACGTCATGCGGGCAGCCTGCTCCCCAACAGCACTTTCCAGCAAACCGCGATAAATCTGCATACCAACATTGCGCGGCAATAATGTACTCAGAATTTCATCTTGTGACGGCTCATAGCTATAGGGATAAAAATACCCTGTCTCTTGATCAAACCGCACGCCGACATCTTCAATTTTACCGGTACCACGCTCCGTTGCACCCGATTGTTCAAGATCAAGGGGAATGAGCTGAACTTCACCTGGTTTTTGAACCAGAACACTTTTAAAACGGTTATATACAAGAGTGCACACATCAAACGCTTCCACATCAAACTTCGAGAGCACCATCTGTGTAACACGATCTGCCATGGAGTACTCAATGTTATTATTGCCCATAATATCATCAAAATAATGCACAATCTTCTCCTTGTGCACACGCCTGAGCGCCTCATGCCCTTTTCGTCCAATCGTAATCAAACGAACGTCTTTACCTTCTGCCTCCAAAGCCGCGATACATAAGAGCGTATACTTGATCACATTAGGATTAAACCCGCCGCACAAACCACGATCAGCCGTCACAATAATCAATAAATGCCGGTCATCATTTCCGGTTCCTGCCACAAGTTTGGGCGCTCCTTCCTTTTCTTCAGAAAACTGAGCACAGACACGCGCCAGCATCGCCGCCATAGCCTGCGCATATGGTTGCGCACTTTCAGCCTGTCTTTGTGCACGGCGCAGTTTACTGGCCGCCACCATCTTCATAGCAGACGTTATCTTCTTGGTTGACTTGACTGATTTAATTCTGTCACGAAACTCTCGTAAGTTTGGCATCTAGATCTTCTTCCCCTCGCGCTCAGCACATCATTTTTAGCATATTATCCACGCAGTGCAACCGCATAATGCAACAATCATAAAGAGATACCAAGAAATCATACGAACAATAAAAAACAGGCGTAGAAAGACCCATTTTATAATTCTGGAATAAAACACACGCGAAAATAAGCAAAGAACCGAAAATTAAAGCTTATAAAGGCTCTGGCACAGGCTGCCCCAGATAATCAGGCGCCTCCGGTTCAGCCCTGGCATAGAAACCCGAATCAACAACCGCTTTAGCTTGGGAACTCATAGCTGAAATAACGTCCATTGTATCATAAATAAAGTCAAGCGCTGCCGCCAGAGAATCGTCGATATCAACACAATCTACGCCATGAACAACATGCGCCGCCTGCTCAACAAGCCCCCCAAGCGCTGCAAGAGCATCACTATCAAGATCTTGTCCGACATTATCAGCCAGAAAAGCGCGAAGATCCGCACTAACCTCCTGAATATCCTCATCCGTGACACGTGCCAAAAGCGCTTCAGCAGCCTCATCGGAATCAACAGCTTTAATAAACGTCATATCAATCTACCTAACCAAACTCACCGCACAAAGCGCTCTTCAAGTCATGTGCGCCGCTGAACCATGCTCTTTAATTCTTATAGCCAGCCTTAAAGACAACAGCTGACAAAAACTGAAAAGCTACAATCGAGAATATATACACCAAAAGGTGAGCTTTTGTCCAATTTTTTAAAACCAGAAAACACAAAAACAAGACCGCTTCATCCAGATTTACGCCGCCTTTTGCTCCCGCTCCGCACCAACAAAGGTTCGTGTAAAGCTACCAACAAACTCCTTTAGTGCATCTTCAAGCTTATCGTCAAGCTTCTTCTTTTCCCGAATTTCAGACAGAATATCAAAACCGACTGTGCGGGCACTCTCAAGTAGCTGGCGTTCATATTCTGGAATATCATCAAGCTCGACTTCATCAAGATAGCCCTTGGTTCCAGCGAATAAAACCACAACCTGCTCTTCTACAGCCAGTGGACTGTATTGCGGCTGCACCAGCAAACGCGTTAAGCGCGCGCCATGTTTCAACATACGCTGCGTAGCCGGATCAAGATCCGATGCAAACTGTGCAAACGCCTCCAGTTCGCGGTACTGCGCAAGCTCAAGCTTAATAGAACCAGCCACCTGCTTCATAGCCTTAAGCTGCGCCGCTGAACCAACGCGAGATACCGATGCGCCAACATCAATTGCAGGACGAATCCCCTTGAAAAACAAACTGGCTTCCAAAAAGATTTGCCCGTCAGTAATCGAAATCACATTGGTCGGAATATAAGCTGAAATATCCCCGCCCTGCGTTTCAACAACAGGCAAAGACGTCATGGAACCACCGCCTTTTTCATCAGACATTTTCGCAGCGCGCTCCAAAAGGCGTGAATGAATATAAAACACATCCCCCGGATAAGCCTCACGCCCCGGTGGACGGCGAAGCAATAATGACATCTGCCGATAAGCCACAGCTTGCTTGGACAAATCATCATAAACCGTCAAGGAATGAAGACCGTTATCACGGAAATACTCCCCCATAGAAGCCCCGCAATAAGGCGCCATATACTGCAACGGCGCAGGGTCAGAAGCCGTAGCCGCCACAATAATGGAATATTCCATAGCGCCCTGATTCTCAAGCTCCTTCACCAGCCGGGCAACAGTGGAGCGCTTCTGCCCGATAGAAACATAAATACAATAAAGATGTTCTGATTCATCATTAGAGGCATTAACAGATCTTTGATTAATAATCGTATCCACAGCAACCGCACTCTTACCCGTCTGACGGTCACCAATAATCAACTCGCGCTGCCCGCGACCAATAGGCACAAGAGCATCAATCGCCTTAAGCCCGGTTTGCATAGGTTCAAAAACCGACTGCCGCGAAATAATACCAGGAGCTTTCACGTCAATAAGCCTATGTTCCTTGGCGTTGATTGGACCTTTCCCATCAATTGGATTACCCAAAGCATCCACAACGCGCCCAAGCAGCTCCTTACCGACAGGAACCTCGAGAATTTTACCAGTACGCCGGACAGTATCACCTTCCTGCACTTGATAATCATCCCCGAAAATCACCACACCGACATTATCAGCCTCAAGGTTTAAGGCCATCCCGGAAACACCGCTGACAAAATCAACCATCTCCCCGGCCTGCACCTGATCAAGACCGTAAACACGCGCTACACCATCTCCAACAGATAGTACCTGACCAATCTCGGCGACATCTGCCGTCTCACTAAACCCGGCAATCTGCTTTTTCAAAATTGCCGAAATTTCTGCTGCGCGAATTTCCATTATCCGACCTCTTATGTGTTTATAAATTATACGCTTATAACTGTACGATAATCGTAACAATCAGGCTTCAAAGCCCTACCCAGACGTTCTATCTTACGACGAACCGAATCATCCACCATATAGGAATCAATCGTAACAATCATACCCCCGATAATATCCGGCGAAACCTTCTTATCCAACTGAACCGGAGCCTTGAGCGCTTCTTCCATTTGCTCTCTCAATGCGGCTGACTGCTCTTCACTCAATTCCTGTGCCGTTTCAACCCCGACATCAACAAAACCCGCCCGCCAGATACTGGCCTTGTCATAAGCTATTATTATACCCGCAAGAGCCTGCGCCCGGCCATTCATGGCAACCACCGATAAAAACTGCCTTGTAAGAGGCTGCATTTTATATTTTTCCGCCAAGGCATCAAGCACTTTAGCATCCTTACTGACAGACACAAGAGGCGAAGCCAGAAGCGCTTTCAAAGCCTGCGAAACAAAAAGAATTTTACGAAGCACTGCCAAATCCCTGCGCACCGGCTCTACAACTTTTTCCTGTTCAGCCAAATCAATCAAAACACCGGCATAACGCGTATAAACCAAAGAAGAAATCTGAGCTGATGATGACACGCCTTGAGAATCCTTACCTGTAATACAGTTTAAAGTGCGCCGCAGCAAAAAATAACCGAGAAAGGCATGATGCCACCACACACGAGAGACGCAAAAACAACATTGCGTTGTTGATAATTACCACGCCGCCAAAACACTGACAAGACGTTAACGCTCTATTATGTAGTTATTCCTCTTTTAATTATGCAGCACGCCCCTTCGATACAAAGCCATCTAAACACACAAAAGCACTCAAGACTGAAAAGCAAGCTACCCCATACCAAAAATTGCCACCGCCGAGGAATTAACAAACTGCCATGCGCCAAACTGATACCTCTCAGGATAAAAGTAAAAGGCAAGCCCCTGAAATATCACTATATGAGCGACATATATTTCCAGTGTCCAGCGCCCCATAAATTTGAATAAACCAATAAAAGACCCCGCCATATAACGCCGCGCACCCTCAAAAACCATAGGTTTAAATCGCCACAGCAAAAAACCAAGTGCGGGATAACCAACCGTTAAGACCAAAGCCTGCGCATTACTCAAGGAGGGCATTTTTATGCCGACAATAAAATACATTGAGAAAAATGCCGCCGCGACATATATCAAAACATACTTGCGCTCAATAAGCTTGTAAACAGCCTCTTTACGCCTGGCAATAAAGCCGACAACAACGATCAACATGGCCAAAGAACCATACTCTACAAGGATTTCACTTGGAAAAAACAACAAGAGCAAAATAAAAAACATACCTCTCAGTGCTTCTGCCGAAGCCAGCCCATGACGAACCACCCAATCGCGATAAATACGCAAAAAAGCCATCGTAAACAATATATTAAGAGGCAGCAAAAACCGCCCCGCAATCATAGAGACCGCCAGAACGATCCCTCCGCCAACCCAAAATGACCAGGGAACCGCGCTGGTACGGGCATAACCAATCAAAAAAAACCAGATCGGCAGACAAAGACGCCCCAAAGTACGGAACCACATCTCCTCAGGATAAAAGAAATAGCCGACATGATCACAAATCATCAAAATCAGCGCCAAAGATTTTAACAAATCATAAGAAGTTAATTCTTTTGGAAGATGGCGCCGCATAGTTGCTGTTGTCATTTTTTCTCAACAATTCTCGTTTACTGATAACCTCTAGGTGGCGTACTCATGAAATCTTCACACACGCAGAATGGAAAGATTTTATGAATGCGCTACCTAGAAGACCTGCACCGGAAACAAAGATCAAGCACAAAAATTCTCGACTTCATTTTGCAAAAAAGACGTGTATGATAGCAACCTCGCAAAAGCACGCAGCGTAATACACGCACAAGGATACAAAACAGCCATGACAACCAGAACGATGAAACATACATTCACGCTTTTCGCCATTATTATTATCGAAGGATACATCGTTTTATCAACCGAATTACTGATAATTCGTCAAACGATCCCCTATATCGGCAGCGGAACAGACACCATCTCGGTTATCATTGCAGCCGTGCTTATGCCCCTGGCATTTGGATACCAGACAGGAGGCGCCTACAAGCCCAAGAAAATACTGGGACACTTCGTGACAATACGAAAGAAACTGATCTACAATTTTTGTATAGCAGCATCATTCCTGGCCCTTGGCCTGTCCTACCCGTTCCTGCACCGCTTCTTCTTGGATATAGCATCCTACGGCATCACCAACCGCATCATGCAACTTTCTATCTTTTGTGCACTCTTTGTAGTCGTGCCAGTATATTTACTCGGGCAAACCGTCCCCCTCATCAGCCACTTTTTCTCAAAAGAAAACCTGCCCAAAGTAACAGGGCGTATCTTGTTTTGCTCCACAGTAGGATCATTCCTCGGCGCCACGCTCTCGACAATGGTTCTAATGTCAGTACTGGGCGTACACCACACGTTAACGCTGAACTTCGTACTGATGGCCTTGCTGGTGCTGCTTTTAAGCAAGCGCCCGAAAACCAGCCCCATAATGTATGCTGCTCCAGTGCTTATACTGGTTTTATTCATAAAAATGCTAACCAGCATCTTTATCTTCCCTGTTCCTTACATGGATTACATAGTATTCACAGCCTGCGCTATTGCACTGGCAAGAAAAAAACCGCAAACCGTGCCCGTCATGTATATGAGCGTTCTGGCTTTACTTGCAATACTCAGCAACACAGACAGTTCTCTTAGGAAAATATACCCTCATATGCGCGTAAACAACGAGTACAACCTCGTGCAAGCCGGGCCAAAAGCCAATGGAAGCTACGAAATGAGGATCAACGGCAACCGTTCCTCCAGCTATTCTGATGACGGAACAAAATTCATATATATTGATGAAGCCGAGGAAATTCTGATCGACCCGATCCTCGCTGCCAACCCACCAAAAGATATTCTAATCATCGGCGCCGGGGGCTTCACCTTCGGCCATAACGATAACAACAACACATATACCTACGTTGATATAGACAAAGACCTTAAAGACATAGCAGAACGTCACATTCTCAGAGCACCTATCGGAGACAACAAACGCTTTGTCGCCAAACCCGCCCGCGCTTTCCTGCACGCAGACCAGAATAAATATGACATCATATATCTGGATGCCTATCTCGGCGGCGCCAGCGTCCCGGAACACCTCATAACACGCGAGTTTTTTATCCAGATCAAGAATCGCCTGAAAGAAAACGGCGTCCTCATGACAAACTTCATCGCCACACCTGACTTCAGAGACCGTTTCTCGCAAACACTTGATAACACCATACGCTCAGTATTTCCCTACATCTCGCGAATGGCCATAGGAAACCGCTACCAGCTATGGAAAGACAACCCCGAATCTCTAGCCAACATATCCTACATCTATCGCCACAGAAATTACGATAACAATAATGTCTACACCGACAACAAAAACAACGTCTTTTATGAAAAGCACGACAAATAGTAATTGTAAGGAACAACGACCAAGCTAATCTTTATCCGATAACAAAACAGCGACCTCATCCTTTGTAAAACGTCTGGCGTTAACCAAAGAAGGGATACGCGTTTCCCCATCATATTGTACCCTCTTAGATGCGTAATACTCCCAGACCACTTCCTTGCCTCTGGTAACTTCAAATATCCTTCCACTATGAGTTTCTGTCACAAGAAAATTACCATTAGGCAATATATCAATCATCCCGTTATAAACACTATAGAATGGCTGCTCAGCCGTTCCAGTATACTGCCAGACTATTTTTTGACTCTTTAGATCATATTCAAGGACTCTTGATCGTCCCCCTTCCCCAAGATGCCCTTGATTATCAAACATAATAATATTGCCATTCTCTAGGAATCTGGTGTTATGCTGTCCTCGCCATGGCCCATAAAAAGCCCAGGTAACTTTTTCCGTCTGCATATCCACAAATACGATCATATCCAAATTCCTAAAAGACAGCATAACACTATTGTCAGATATCTTTGGAAACTGACGCGCAAATTCGGCAGGAACAACCGTTACCGTATTTGGATGGAAAAAATCTCCCACCCGATAATTTTCATCATCAGGCACAAGTTCTAAATCATCCAAAACCCCTTGATAATCTGTGCCATGAAAAGCATCCAACAGAGAAATACGTTTTTGCACTTCCCCATCAGGGGTCATAACAACAACAAAATTCTCCAGATAAGGCGGAGAAAGATGCGTTAGCCCAGGATGATCCTCTAAACGCAACCGAACCGCTAAAGATACAAAAGAACCAGAATCAATGAAATCCATGTCATGAGTAACTTTTTCCCCGCTATGCCATAATAAATTGGACGCTCCGTCATACTTGCTCATCCCGTATTCAACCATAAAATCCTTAGAACTAAAATGTGCCGTATAAATGTTTCTAGGATCCGCAGGATCAGGAAAAGCTCTTATCAAATAAGGCTTGTCATTCATAAGAGTTATATGTTCTTCCGGGAAATCAGTGTCCCATTTGTACACAACATCTCCATCCATATCCACCAACAAGACCATTTCATCAGGATGTGCAAAAAAAGTATAATCACCCCATGTTTTTTCAGGATTGTAAATTGTAACACCTTTTTTCGAATGCTCCACAGGAAAATACCGCCAGATATTAACTGAAGGCTTTTCCAGAAGAAACGATACATACCTAAAGACATCAGCCGGATCATGAATATATTTTTTAATTAAATCCCTGTGGACAGTGCTCACCAACACCATAAAGAGATAAGAGGTTATAAAACCGATGGTAAAAAACTTGGCTCGCAACTTTCGACACTCCCTGAGAAAACAGCTAATAAACCGGCTGCAATATTACAAAAAACTCTGCGGATCGACATCAATATAAACCCGCACACCCGATGGCACCTTAACACTGCCAACCCAGGAATGCACGGTCTTTTGCACATCAATCCCCTTATCCGCTCTAAGCAAAAGACGATAACGATACCGCCCGCGCAAGCGCGCCATAGGAGCAGGAGCAGGGCCTAACGTTTGCACCTGCGCACCACTCTCACTCACCCCTTGTGGCGCATTTCGCCCAAGAGCTTTGGCAACATCGACAACCAGATTTTCATCCCGCCCCGATACAATAACCCCAACCAAACGGCTATAGGGAGGCATATGCGCAGCCTCCCGCTCCGCAGCTTCAACCGACAAAAATTCATCCCGGCCCTTAGCCGCCATCGCTTTCATAATTCTGTGCTCCGGCATCCAGCTTTGCAATAAGACCTGCCCTTGCCTGCCTTTAGCGCGCCCGGCTCGGCCAGCAACCTGATGCAGCATTTGATAAGTACGCTCAGCCGCCCGAAGGTCACCCCCGCGCAAGCCAAGATCCGAATCAACCACACCAACCAGCGTCAAATGAGGAAAATGATGTCCCTTGGCAATAATTTGCGTTCCAATCACAATATCAACATCGCCGCGCTCTATCGTAGAAATCATCTCCTTTAACTCTTCATGGCTATCGGTCGTATCACTGGCCAGCACCATAATGCACGCATCCGGAAACAAACCTTTCGTTTCCTCATAAATCCGCTCCACACCCGGCCCGCAAACAGCAAAAGAATCCGTATCCTCACACGATGGACAAAGCTTTGGGATAGCCTCATGATACCCGCAATGATGACAATGCAACCGCCCTGAACGCCGGTGCTCGACCAGCCACGCGGTGCAGCGCGGACATTCCATCCTGTGCCCGCACGTTCTACACAGCGTTAACGGCGCATAACCCCTGCGGTTTAAAAAGAGTAATACCTGCTCGCCCTTCTCCAGAGTTTGCTGCATAGCCAGCACCAGCGAACGCGACAAAAAACGGTGCCGCTCCGGCTTATCACTACGCAAATCCACAACATCAATCTCCGGCAGCGTAGCCCCGCCATAACGCGAAGCAAGCTCCAGATGGTGATAACGGCCACTACCGGCAGGAGGAGCCCACGCATTGATCATTGTTTCCAGCGACGGTGTCGCAGAAATCAAAACGATTGGAATATCTCCCAGATGCGCCCGCACCACCGCCATATCCCGCGCATGATAAATAACGCCGTCCTCTTGCTTATAGGCCGGATCATGCTCCTCATCGACAATTATCAACCCCAGCTCTTTATAAGGAAGAAACAAAGATGAACGCGCCCCGACAACAACGCGCGTATCACCTTGCGCAACCCCGCGCCATGCCGCCCTGCGCTGCGCTGGCGTCAAATTGGAGTGCCACAAGGCCGGAGAGCACCCGAAACGTTTCTTGAAACGATCCAAAAAAGCATTCGACAAAGCAATTTCCGGCAACATGATAAGCACCTGCCTGCCCTGCTCAAGCGCCTGCGCAACCGCCTCAAAATAAACCTCGGTCTTGCCCGCCCCTGTTACGCCATCCAGCAATATCGCGCTATACCGGCCAGAGCGTACAGCCTCACACAAAGCATCCGCGCCCTTTTGCTGATCATCCGACAGCCGTGCAAGGCGCCCTTTGGGATCAGGATAAAGACACGGCGCGAGATTAAAAACACTCACCTCTTCCAACAACCCCTTATCCGCCATCGCCGAGATTACACCAGCCGAACACCCGGCTTCCTTGGCAATATCACAAGCCTGACGCACCACACCATCAGCCATAACCTCAAGCACCTTCCGGCGCTGTGGCGTAAGCGCCTTATCATTGACCTGCACCCCCTTAACGCAGTGAAACCCGCGCGCAGCCTTGGGCGGATAAAGCGCAGCAGGAACACTCAGCGCCATTTTCAAGACAGCCCCCTTCATCGACAAAGTATAAGCCCCAACCCAGTCAATAAAACCGCGCATCACCTCTGGCATAGGCTCAACATCAAAGCGCGATATAATCTCCTTGAGCCTGCTCGCAGCAACCTCGCCACAGCCAGCCCCCCAGACCACCCCAATCACTTCACGATTGCCCAATGGCACACATACATAATCTCCCGGCGCAACGCGCAAGCCCTCAGGAACCAGATAATCATACGGCTTATCAACCGGATAAGGCACAAGCACAGCAACACTGCTCCGCAGCGCACCGCTGCCAGCTTCATCATCAGATATGTTATTTTCGAATAATGCCCCTTGAGTCATGGACTAAATATCTATCATCTTGCTCTTGCCCTGTAGAGAAAAAAACTTTACGCTCCGGACTGCCAATGCACAAGCAAGATTCACAAACAACAATTACAGCAACAAAAAGCAGGACATATACCATGAAATTCTTCATCGACACCGCAGACATTGATGAAATCGAAGATCTCGCCGCAACAGGGCTATTAGACGGTGTAACAACAAACCCATCTCTTGTTGCCAAAACAGGAAAAGACTTCAAATCTCTCATCAAAGAAATATGCAAGATTGTAACCAAAGGCCCCGTCAGTGCAGAAGTCACGGCAACAGATTATGAAACGATGCGCAAGGAAGCAGACGTTTTACGAGCACTTGCCGACAATGTTGCTATCAAAGTTCCATTAACACCAGATGGCCTGAAAGTCTGTAAGGAACTTTCCGATGAGAGCACCCTTGTCAATGTAACCCTGTGTTTCTCAGCCGGACAGGCACTTCTTGCCGCAAAAGCAGGTGCTGCCTTTATATCACCTTTCGTTGGCCGCCTTGATGACATCAGCTATCAAGGGCTGGATCTGATCGCAGACATCCTGAACATCTATGACAGCTACCCTGATCTTGATACAGAAGTTCTGGTTGCCTCCATCCGCAACCCGATGCACATCATAGAGTCTGCAAAAATGGGCGCACACGTCATGACAGCGCCACCAAAAGTAATAAAACAGCTCTACAATCACCCCCTTACAGACAAAGGTCTGGCCGCCTTTGTAGCGGACTGGGAAAAAACCGGACAAAGCATCCTGTAAATAAAGATCGTAAAAATATCACCAAAGCGCGCAACAACGCGCTTTGAACGATTAAACCACTATGTTATGATTCGCACATGAACACTTCACAATCCAATCCCGCCTTAACCAAAGACCATACAAAAAGTCCCGTGACCGAAGAAAAAAGACTATCATTAACCAAAGACGACATTCTTGGTTTCCTGTCTCAAAACCCGGCCTTCCTGCAGGAAAATCCGGATGTAATCGATGCACTACTGCCACCCAAAACGCCTAAGAAAAAAGGCGAAGTTGCAAACTTCCAGTCATACCTGATCGAGCGCCTCAAAGCCGACAAACAAGAGGTGATCAACAACACACGCACACTTGTTGAAAATGCACGCTCGAACATGAACAACCAGCAGCGTATCCATAAAGCGGTGCTCCGTCTACTCGAATCAAGATCCTTGAACGAGTTTATCCAGTGCATCACTATGGATCTGGCTTCCATGCTTGATGTTGACATCTCGGTTCTAATCGTAGAATGCGACGATGCACAAATCCCGCATATCGATCAAAAAGGGCTGCGCATCCTGCCCCCTGGCACTGTCGCAGGATGGATGCAAGATAAAACCATCATGCTGCAAGACGATATCAGCGGAATCGAAGCCATTTACGGTGGCGGCGCAACCCTCGTGCGCTCACAGATGCTGCTGCGAATCGACATCTCGGAAGACACGCCTCCCGCTATTCTAGCGTTTGGCAGCCGCGAGCCTGATATGTTCAAAGACGGGCAGGCCACCGATCAAATCGCTTTCCTTGCCCGCGTCGTAGAACGTGCGTTCAGATTATTGTTAAACACCTAGGGCGCATTAACATAAGGAAGAGCTATTAACGATCCAATACAGGGATTCGATGAGTACAGCCATCACTTGCGGAAACCAGACAAACCCCATCACGATCGCTTACAATATGACCACCCAGACGCTCACTGTACGCTACAACCGCAGGAACGCCTTGCTCTGTAAGTCCTTCACGCGCACGCTCTACAGCTTCATCAAAGCTATCACCCAGACTATGGCCAACAAACCTAAATATCAATCTATGCCCTCGAAACGGAACAACTCTAGACATAAAAAACCTCTTTCTATAAAAAACACAAGAAATCAAATAGAGCGAGGCTTCCGCTGATTACAAAAGCCCCGCCGCAATACTTAGGATCCGCAAACGGGAAATGTAAAAATATCATTCCCTTCCTTAACATGCACCTCGCTAAGACCACCGCTTCCCTGAGGAGCTTTGATAACCCAACCATCAGGCTGAAGTTGCGCATGTGCAGACATCTTTGTTGTACGCATAAACTGCTGCGCTGCCTTGTTTGCCGCCGCCTCAAAATCACTTACTGCTCGGCCACCTGTATTATTTGCCATATCGCTTTTCCTTTCCCAAAAAATCGTTTATACTGATGCGATAATTGACAAATAAAGAAGACAAATCCCCCCGTCAAATCTTTTCGCACCCCCATCATAAGCCCATGTTAAAACAAGAAAAAATGGCGTTATGCGCCGCAGATTTAAGAGATAAACTAGAGCGCTGGCAAGAGTACCTGCACATAGAAAAACAGGTCTCTACCCACACATTGCGCGCATACACCGCAGATGTAAGCCATTTTATTACATTTCTCAGCGCCCATCTCGCCAAAAAACCGTGCCTTGATGACCTCTCGCAAATATCGATTCGCGATTTCCGCAGCTGGATGTCACGCAAAGCCATGGACGGCACATCCAATGCCAGCCGCGCCCGATCGCTCTCCGGCATTAAAAACCTGCTAAACTGGCTCGACAGGCAAGGCATTATGCATAACGCAGCCATAAGCACTGTGCGCTCCCCCAAACTGCCGCATAAACTTCCGCGCCCCTTGCATGAAGAACAAGCCATCGAAGTCATAGAAAACGCCGCCACGCTTGAAACAAAGAGCTGGATCGGCAAAAGAAATGCCGCCTTGTTCATGCTGCTTTATGGCTGTGGGCTGCGCATTAATGAGGCGCTGTCTTTAAACCTTGAAAACATGCCCCATAACGGATTTTTGCGCGTTCTGGGAAAAGGCAGCAAAGAACGGCAAGTCCCTGTAATCGCACTTATCGAAACAACATTGGAAGATTATTTAAAAAACTGCCCCTTCGCGCGCAATGATCCCAAACGCGCGGTATTTCTTGGCTCTCGCGGAGCACGGCTCAATCAAGGCGTTGCCCAGCGCGCCATGCGCCAGATCCGCGCAACACTGGGATTACCCGAAAACGCAACCCCGCACGCCCTGCGCCACAGCTTTGCAACGCACCTGCTGCAAAACGGAGCCAACCTCAGAGAAATACAAGAACTGCTCGGTCACGCAACCCTAAGCACAACCCAGCGCTATACCGAACTCAATGCAGAAGAAATGATGCGCATCTATCGCGCCGCCCACCCAAGGGCTTGAAAGAACAAAACCAACCAAAACTTATCAGCTATGCAACGCCCGCCCATGCACAGCAAGCGCGGCTTCTTTAACAACCTCCGTTAAGGTCTGATGCGCATGACAGATGCGCGCAATATCCTCGGCTGTCCCCTCAAATTCCATGGCACTTACGATCTCGGCAATAAGGTCACCGGCATTAGGCCCGATAATATGCGCCCCAAGCACACGATCACTCTCCTTATCTGCCAGTATTTTGACAAACCCTTCAACCATCCCCATAGCCCGTGCGCGTCCGTTGGCCGCAAAAGAAAATTTACCGGAACGATAGGCAATGCCAGCATCCTTGAGCATCTCCTCACTTTGCCCAACAGCAGCAATTTCCGGCCACGTATAAATAACACCAGGCACCATATTATAATCAATATGCCCGCTTTGCCCCGCCAGCATCTCAGCCAGGATCACACCCTCATCCTCGGCCTTATGCGCCAGCATCGGCCCGGCGATCACATCACCAATCGCATAAATCCCCTCAACCGAAGTCTCGAAAAACTCATCTGTAATAATACGCCCGCGCTCATCACGCTTGACACCAACTTCATCCAGCCCCAAACCATCCGTATATGGCTTGCGTCCCACCGCCATCAACACCACATCAGCCTTAAGCGGCTGCGCGCGCCCGCCATCAGCAGGCCCAATACTTAACTCAACACCCTTGGCCAAAGACTTAACACTGACCACCTTGCTGGAAAGCTTGAACGACAAGCCCTGTTTTTCAAATATCTTGCGCGCCTCTTTTCGGATTTCACCATCCATCCCCGGCAAAATCTCATCCATAAATTCAACAACCGTGACTTTAGATCCCAAACGCCGCCACACCGTTCCAAGCTCCAGCCCGATAACTCCACCACCAATAACAACCATACTTTTAGGCACTTCCGTAAGCTCAAGCGCGCCTGTAGAAGACACAATTTTCTTCTCATCAATTTCGATCCCCGGAAGAGAAACAACATCAGAGCCGCTGGCAATAATAATATGATCTGCCTCATAGATGTCCTTACCGACCCTCACCTGCCCCGGCTCAACAATTTTAGCGCTTCCCTTTATGCGCGTAATCTTGTTCTTTTTAATAAGAAAATCAATCCCCTTGGTATTGACCTCCACCACACCGGCCTTATGCTTCATCATTGCCTTTAGATCCAATTTTGGCGAAACCTTTATCCCCATAGAAGCCATGTGATCCCGCGCATCCTCGTATTTCTCGGACGCATGCAACAAAGCCTTGGATGGAATGCACCCGACATTCAGGCACGTCCCGCCAAGCGTTTTGCGCTTCTCCACCAAAGCGGTTTTCATTCCCAGTTGCGCACAGCGAATAGCCGCAACATAACCACCAGGACCAGCCCCAATCACAAGACAATCAAATCGCTCAGCCATATCTCTTCCATACCGTTATTAAAGGGAACCACACTCCAGCACTTATAGTCCCCCATGATCACAGCCATGGCAAGCCAAAAGAAAACTCATCAAAAAGAAAATCTACCCGTGAGCGAGATAAAGACCGGAATGAGGATCGGGCTTATAACGCGGCGCCCACAAATCATGCCCCAAACTCTCGAGATGATAATCAGCCGCCTCCCGCGCATCCTGCCAGCGGTCAAACCGCTTCATACACAAACGCTCGCGATCTGTTGGCTTAAAGGAATTCCATAAAGCATCATAATAGCCAAGTGTCAGGTTCCCGCCATTCATAACCCTTGAATTCACAAGATGAACAGGAATCTGACGTTCATTATTGGGAAACCCGGGCAAGATACCATAACCACGCTTCTCAACCATTAGATTATGATACAAAATCATATTGAATTCATATTCTGTCCCAACCCCGCCAAGAAAAACAGTAAGCACATCAGGCCACAATATAGCGTGCTGACGCTCACCGATATGATTAAAGGTAAGAACATGAATAAGTGGATTTCCACTACCATCATCCAGACAACTCAGATAATTACCATCATAATCCCCAGACATAGGCTCAAGCTCATGCCTACGCATCCACGCCTTAAATGAACCCTCTTTACGAGACACAAGCGGAACACGCATCGCAAGACTAATAAAATCAGTAAACCCATCATCTGCAGCCCGAACAGCAGCATCCAGAAACTGACCCATAATAAAACGGCCACCGCCACCATGTGTCATAACTATTTTTCTTTGTGCCGTATCAAACACATAATCACCCGCATCCTGATTACCGGATTGAATATGTGAACTTGCCGAACCGATAAGCGCTTCAGATGCCCCCAATGAAGCGCCCAAAGGCATCCCGATCATATCCTGTAAAGTCCGGTGATCGAGCATATTATACGACACCCCGTTATCAGGATTACCCCCCTTATGATCCTGTCCCCATTGCCCCTCTGACATCACAGCATTAAAACCGGCGCCCATATCAGACACCGTACCAAAAATATAGCTCTTCTCTGCCGTTGTTGCCCTGAATTTCATTGCATTAAAAAGAGCAGCGCCGTCATCCCGCTCCACACTACGCTCAACCATAACTGGATGACCTCTAAAATGATCATGGCCTAACGGCTTAACTGTCGCGACATATGAAAGCATCAGCCGCCTGATAAGGGCGTTGCCAAGCTCATCTGAACCACTCAAGCCCCTATGGCCACCTTGCTGCGGTAGTGACTCAATGCAGGTCGCACCAGCGTTAAGAAATGCAACCTCAAAATCACCGTGATGAAAAACAGGAAACTGCTCTTGAACCCTCCTATAGCAACCAAGCTTATCATCAGCACTAAACCCTTGTGAATCCTCTCCAAAATTAAGATTGGAGATAAACCTGGCACCAGGCTTATCACGCTTTTCAACAATTCTTGGGTTTTCAAGACTCGGGATACCTCTAATACGAGCCATTGACCGCATAGCTCGCGCACTGGCAAATTGCTGCTTAAAATATGGCTGTCCAGGAACCTTTCTCAAATTCTCAATAGTATAGGGCTGCCCCCGATCATCTTTCCTCCCCCAATATTCGGCAGGAACGTCAAAATCATTCAAATTAAACTGAACCCCGCCTTCTTCCTCCATCTGATAATGAATAGGCTCCACACGAAGCAAGCCCCCTCTCTCTTCAAGCGCTGTGATAAATATCCCTTGTTCTGGAAGCGTATGGGTCGGGCGATATGCCAGGCTGGTTACATAATATGTCACACGTGCAATATGCGTATCAGGGACATTTTCCATCACCTCCCGTGCCTCATCCAAAGATTGATGAACCAGAGAAAGAAAATTCAAAACACCGCCGCAAGCATTCATTAACTCATTCACCCGGTGCCCGGGAAAAGGAACGCCCGGCCGAAAACACTCCTGTATCATAGGCATATCACGATATGGATCCCATACTGGGGAATGCTTCAGGCACTCCGGCAAAATCATCTCCCGATCCTCAGCCAGAATATCAATCTGATCCGGACCCTTAACACCTAGAACCCGCAAAGCTTCTTCAACCTCGCGGGCTGTGGCATCGAAAACAGGCGTAATGCCTCCCATTTCCGCCTTAACCCTTGCAATTCGCATAGGCTCAGGCTCAGCTTCAAGCGAATCCGGACCGGAAATAAAATCTTTTTTACCATGCATTGGGAAATTAAAATTGCTCAAAGGATGGCTGTTTTCAAAATATTTCAGATCATTTTCTGTAACCAACAAGCCAACGCGACCGGGCTGAAACGGCCTATAACGTTCCGGCCACTCTCCGATCAATAAAACATGATTATTCCCGCAAACCTCTTGACTAATAGTCGTATTAAGATCAACACCATCAGGAAAACCGGCTTGCACAGGATCATAATAAACCGGGGGTAACAGAGAATCCAAATATGCCATAACCTGAGCAGGATCCTCAGGATAAGGCCCCATGATAACACGCTGCATCGTTCACTTCACCATATTCTAAACCGTTTATCACCTATACTGCAGCCCTCACACCTTTTTCTGGCTTATTAGAGTCAGCTCCCCTTTTCTGCAGCGCCCGCAGTTTTTTAACACACAGTCAAATAAAAATGCAAAAAGATTCTGCATTTATGACAGACATCTCATATAATCAAGTTCCAAAAACACAAAATGGATGCGCCATAATGCTTCAGCATACCCCACCCCCACTAACACACACAGACCATATAACAAATATGGCTCACGCCCTAAAAACAGCAGAAAAAAGCCCCCATCCCACACACAAAGTCGGCGCCTTGCTCTCCCTCACAGCCCAAGAGCTTCATCACTCCATCGCATGCTACAATGACTGGCCGGAAACACTGGCGCGACATATTGGTAAAGCCAACAAGCTCGGCAATGCAAGCAATACACTCCACGCCGAAATAGCAACGCTCTGTAAAGCACAGATCGCCACACACGGCGCCAGCCTTTACCTCACCAACCTGCCCTGCCCAAATTGTACAAAAGCACTAAGCGAAGCAGGAATAGCGGATATCTACTTTGACTCCAACGCATACAACACCCCCCTGGGATTAAAAATGCGCACCTATTTTGAACAAGCATCAAAACTCATACTCAAACAAGCAGGAAAAGGCCTGCATGAAATAAATCTTGATCATAATACGATACGCACCCTCTTGCGCCCTGCTCCATTCAAGACAGATACACAAAAAACTCTAAAAGCGCAAATATCGCGCGCCACTCAGGAAATATTTTCAAAACATTTTGAAAATGCCCGCGCTCATTTCCAGAACGATCCTGCGCCCTTTACTGCAACTATTGCCAAAGACAAACAAAACAAAACACATTACTTTCTAGCCGCGCAAACATGTTATCCAGCCGGATTGGAAAAGAGAGATATCGAACACATTCACACCATTCAAGACAAATATGAGGCATTTCACCAGCCCTTCAACAGGCTCCTAAGCCACTGCGCCTTCCATGGCCTGAGAATAGAGAAACAATATTTACGCACCACCCAAATCCCTACAGCGCGCGAATTCGTGAACATGATAGGCTACAGCATAAGAACCATAACCATCGAGAACAAAGAAAAATACCGCGATGCCTCATGCCTTGAGGCCTACAGACAACTCAAGGAAACCGGTACAAAAATCATAGAAATTTTGTAGACATTGTAGGCATTAAAGACTGGCGACAACCTCTAAATATCCAGAACCAGCCGGCGCGGATCTTCTATCAACTGCTTAATGCGAACCAGAGAACTAACAGCCTCACGCCCATCCACAATGCGGTGATCATAAGATTGCGCCACATACATCATGGATCGGGCTTCGATTGAACCATCCCCAGCAACCACTGGGCGCTTTTGAATCGAATGCATCCCCAAAATACCAGATTGCGGCGTATTCAAAATCGGTGTCGACATAAGCGAGCCAAACACGCCGCCATTGGTAATCGTATATGTTCCTCCAACAAGCTCATCCATCGATAATTTACCATCACGAGCCCGCACCCCAAAATCAGCAATGTTGCTTTCAATCTCGGCCATACTCTTGCGATCAGCATCACGAATAACCGGCACCACAAGCCCTTGCGGCGTGGAAACAGCCACACCGATATTGTAATAATTCTTATAAACGATCTCCGCACCGTCAATTTCTGCATTAATTGCCGGAAACTCTTTCAAAGCCTGCACCACAGCTTTCACAAAGAAAGACATAAATCCAAGTTTAATCCCGTGCTTTTTCTCAAAAAGATCCTTGTACTCCTTACGCAGAGCCATAATTGGCTCCATATCAATTTCATTAAAAGTCGTCAGCATAGCTGCCGTATCCTGCGCCTCTTTCAAACGCTTGGCAATCACCTGCCGCAGCTTGGACATCTGCACACGCTCCTCGCGCGGCCCTGCTGGTTCAGGATAATAAGCCCTTGGTAATGCTTCTGGCGCTGATCCTTCGATACCTTTTTTCTGCGCCCCGCTCTCCAGATACTTTTGCACATCTGCCTTCGTGAGCCGTCCATCTTTCCCAGTAGCCGGAACAACGGAAGTATCCAGACCATGATCGGCAAGCAGCTTCCGTACAGCCGGTGATGTTTTAGGAGCCTCAGCCTCCTTAACATCTTTATCCTCTGAAATATCCTTCTTCGAAACAACATCAACATAAGCGGCTTTTTCCGAACCCCTTTTAGTATCTACCTGTTCCTGTTTGACAACATCCCTTTCTAAAGGAGCGCCACCTTCTTCCATTTCCCCTAATAAAGACCCCACCTCGACAGTGTCACCTTCAGGAACAATAATATTCGTAATCACACCGCTTGCCGGCGCATTCACCTCAAGCGTGACCTTATCCGTCTCAAGTTCAACCAGCGGCTCATCAATCTTCACGGCCTCCCCGACTTCCTTGAGCCACTGCGCTACAGTCGCTTCGGTTACAGATTCTCCAAGCGTGGGAACAACGATTTGAGTCATAGGTTTATATCTCCAAAACATCTATTAGGGATGGCATACATACAAATACGTTTTAAACAATATAGACAACACACAACAAAAACAACACAAGGCACTACCTCTTGTTATCTTTTGCACCATAGACATGCGAGATTAAGGGAAACACAATGCAGCAAACATAACGTGAAAAACAAATGGCCAAAAACGATCAAGCTGCTACATCAGGAAAAAAGAGGAACTTGCCATCCAAAACACAAAAAAATAAAAACGAATCAACGCCAAAACATCCCTCGAACATAAACAGATGTACGCACATAAAAACAAAACAATAAATACTTTAAAAATGTTTCCAGCCATGGATAAAATCATCGATACGAAACGACCAAGAACTATTTTCAGCGAAACTTAAACCTTTACCGCAGAATTCACCTATAACCATAGGTTCTAAATCAATTTCTTTAGCTTCTTCTAAAAGCTGCTGTACGTATCCCTTTGAAACAGCTATAATAAGCTCGTAATCATCACCGCCACGCACCACATCTTCACGGCAGATCAGACCATTTTCAACTGCACGCTCTACCGAATCAGAAAATTGCAATGCGCCCAGATCAATTCTTACCCCTACACCTGATGCACGAGCAATATGCATACAATCAGCAATAAGGCCATCAGATATATCTGCCGCCGCATGAACACGCCCCCTGACGATTCGGCCAAAATCGACTCGAGGCTCGGGCAAATGAAAGCGTTCAACAGATCTCTTATATAATGGATTTTCTGCAAGCTCCGGCTTTTCTTGCAAGATCTTTAACCCAAGCGCAGAGTCTCCTGTGATACCGCTAAGAACAATAACATCACCCTCTCGCGCACCACTGCGCCGCATCGCCTGACCTGCAGGAACACACCCCAAAACCGTAATACTAATCGATAAATAATCAGACTTGATACTGGTCGTATCCCCGCCAGAACAAAAAAAACCAAAACGCTTGTTATCCGCTATCAAAGCCGCGCTAAAAGCCTCAAGCCAAGCCACTTCAGGCAAGCGCGGAAATGCAATATTGAGCTGATAAGAAAGCGGATCTGCCCCCATAGAAGCCATATCCGATAAATTTACCCGCAGCGCCTTTCGTGCAATCACATCAGGCGACTCACCGATCATGAAATGCACACCTTCATTCAACGTATCGCTACTGACAACCAGCTCATATCCAGCAGGCACCGACAATACAGCGCCATCATCACGCATACCATCCACGCCCTCATGCCCCATAGCCAAAGGCGCGAAATATGTCTCAATCATAGAAAACTCGTCCATACCATGCCTGCTTCTAACGCCCCAAGGCTAACACGTACACTTATAGCCGTGATGCACAGGCCCATGCCCACAGCCAACATCAAGGTTATCAGCATGCTGCAAAGCGCCTGTCAAAAAGGTCTTAGCCTTCCGGCACGCCTCGGGCAAAGACACACCCTTAGCCAGATATGCTGCAATAGCGGATGATAACGTACACCCTGTTCCATGTGTATTGGCCGTATCAACGCGCGGCGCAGAAAACACATCACATCCCCCATCACGCGAAACAAAAACATCGCGCACCTCATCGCCCTTTAAATGCCCTCCTTTAAGAAACACCGCGCGACTCCCAAGTGCCAGTAACCCCTGCGCCGCCTCTTCCATATCCAAAACAGCCCTACGCGAAAGCTTCTGCGCCTCAGGAATATTGGGGGTAATCACATCAGCCAGCGGTACAAGACGATCCCTTAAAACCTCTATCGCCTCGCTGCTAATCAACGGATCTCCGCTTGTCGCCACCATCACCGGATCAAGCACAATAAAGGGCGGCTTGTACGTCTCCAAAGCACCGGCAACCTGTTCAATAACATCAACATGCGCCAGCATCCCGATTTTCACAGCGCCAACTTCAATATCCTCAAATATCGCCTCAATCTGCGCACGTACAAACGCCGCAGGCACATCATGTACATCACGCACACCTTGCGTATTTTGCACTGTCAGCGCCGTTAAAGCAGCCATGCCATAACATCCAAGCGCTGAGAATGTTTTCAAGTCAGCCTGTACGCCTGCCCCGCCCGAAGGATCAGACCCAGCAATACTCAAGACATTGGGGACAGGAAAGTCTTTTTCACTCATACCATGCCCCGCCGCCCTCTTTGAACAGCGCTCACAAAATCCTGCGTTGCTCCTTCAGGATCCAAAGCAGCCACTACAGCTCGAATCATCGCAACACCATCAGCGCCGGCATGGATAACATCAGAAGCATTATCAGGCGTAATTCCCCCAATGCCAACCACAGGAACAGGTGCATTGGCAACAAGATTCGCAAACCCGCCAATCCCGAGCACAGCTTTATCAGGCTTGGTCAATGTAGGATAAACCGGCCCCGTCCCGACATAATCGACAATCTTCGAATCAAGCGCGTCGTAATGTGCCTGCTTATAAGCCGTAAGCCCCAAAATCTTGTCATCTCCGATCAATTCACGTGCCTGAGCCGCTGGCATATCCTCCTGCCCGACATGCACCCCGTCCAGATCCAGTTCAGCAGCCAGAGCAACATAATCATCCATCACAAAAACAACAGTGCGATATAAAGGATCATCTAACAAACGAACAATCTCAAGTGCTTGCTCCCTGACCACATCCAGAGAATCAACTTTATTACGAAGCTGAAGAAACGTCGCACCGCCGCGCAGCGCGGCCAGAGTAACCTCACCAACACCACGTCCCTTAGGCAATACGGCAGGATCAATAATCACATAAACAGACAAATCAAAACTCTTGCGCCCAAAGGACATACAAAACTCCTAAAACAAAAAAAATACCAATAATGCAGGCAAGATACTACGCGCGATAAAACGCATCAACGGAAAAACGAATCAAAAAATATATACAATTTGGCTAAAATTTTATCTTATTAACTTTTTTTTTAATCTTCACACGTAAAACTATAATCAGACAGTCCTGCAAAATATGCTGTCAAACAATTCTCCACTGCGTTTAAATTCAATTTTTTATAATGGGGCAAGACCATGAATATGGCACTATACTTTCGTGACTTTTCTGAAACTGGCATCTCAACGCCGTTCGATCAAATGCGCGCCAATGCAATGATCAACGCAAGTCATGACACGCGCGGCATGAGCATTCTGATTTTTAACACCAATGCCTTCTTGCAAGAAGCCCGCCATCAGGATTTATACTATATACTGAGCGCTTGGGCTGTAGAGCCAACCAAACGCTCCCCCGCCAAATTCAAAAGATACCCAAAGGCAGGAAAAAAAGCCCTCTATAAACGCGTTGAAATATTTAAAGAAAAATTTTATATGGCACACCATATCCATGACTACTTTGTTGATAAAGCCGTCCAGCATATGCTCATTGCCATCGATAATGAATTATCCCTCCTATGTCCGGATCATCAAAATTCCTCCATGTGTTACGCGTAAGCACGTCCCACTATGTACTTGTGTAAAAAACAAAGGCACGCTCCAATAAAAAGGAGAGTGCCTTTTTTACATCTACGTCCTTCAAGAAAGTTAATCCGCCCTAAAGGGTGAGCGCCTCATCAACCAGCGCCGCCTGCTCTTCCTGATGACGCGACAAAAGTCCCGTTGCCGGAGAAGAAGACGCCGAACGCCCGACATATCGGGGACGCTGTGCCTGATGATCCAAAGAGGTCAAAACCCCCTCAATGCGGCGATCAATATAACTCCAGGCTCCTTGGTTCTCAGGCTCCTCCTGACACCAGACAATATCCGCATTTTCAAATTGTTTAAACTCTTGTGCCAGCCTTTTCCCTGGGAAAGGATAAAGCTGCTCAACTCGAATAATAGCAACATCCTTAATTTCTCGCTCACGCCGCGCTTGCAAAAGGTCATAATAAATCTTGCCACTGCAAACGACAACGCGCCTTATTTTCTCTGGCTGAATCAGATTCTCAGGCTCTATTTCCCCAAACACACGATGAAAGGACGTACCATCAACAAACGCCTCAAGAGGAGAAGTCACCAGTTTGTGCCGAAGTAATGATTTGGGCGTCATCACAACAAGAGGCTTGCGGAAATCACGGTGCATCTGACGGCGCAGAACATGAAAATAATTGGCCGGCGTCGTACAATTACAGATCTGCCAGTTATCATCCCCGCTAAGCTGCAAGAAACGCTCAAGACGCGCGGAAGAATGCTCTGGCCCCTGACCTTCAAAACCATGCGGCAAAAGCATAACCAAACCCGACATGCGAAGCCATTTGCTTTCAGCAGAAGATATAAACTGATCGATAATCACCTGCGCACCATTGGCAAAATCGCCAAACTGCGCTTCCCAAATCGTCAGCGTATTAGGATCAGCAGTTGAATACCCGTATTCAAAACCAAGCACAGCAAGCTCCGAAAGCGGGCTATCATGAACTTCATAACGCGGCTGTCCCGACTTGATATGCTTAAGTGGAACGTACTTCCACTCATTTTCCTGATTATACCAGATCGCATGGCGCTGCGAAAATGTCCCGCGCCCGACATCCTGACCGGAAAAGCGCACCGCATAACCATCATTAAGCAAAGAACCAAACGCCATGAACTCCGCAGTGGCCCAGTCAAACCCATCCTCCGCTTCAAACATTTGCCGCCTGTTCTCGATAACACGCACAAGCTTTTTATTTAAAGGGAAATCCTCAGGCAAACGTGTAATCACCTTGCCTATTCGCTTAAGATCAACTTTATCTACGCCCGTACAACCGCGCCGCTCCTCCCCATAAGCCGCCTTCAATCCTTTCCATGCCTCTCCCATAAACTCTGAAGCATTAGGACGAAAACTCTTCACAGCCTCAAAAGACTCATCGAGCACCTGAATGAAATCATTTTCCATTCGCGTCACTTCGTCCTTGGTCACCACACCCTCGGCAATGAGTTGAGCCGCGTATTTGGTGCGCGCCGTATCATGATGAGCGATTTTCTGATACATAAGAGGCTGCGTAAATGCAGGTTCGTCCCCTTCATTATGGCCGTGACGACGATAACAAAAAATATCAATAACGACATCTTTCCTGAATTTCTGGCGAAACTCAGTCGCCACACGCGCCACATGCACAACAGCCTCCGCATCATCGCCATTAACATGAAAAATCGGAGCATCAAGCATCTTGACCACATCAGTGCAATAAGGCCCAGAACGCGAGAACTTGGGCATCGTGGTAAAGCCGATCTGATTATTAATAACAATATGCACCGTCCCGCCAACGCGATATCCCGGAAGATCAGAGATCATAAGCGTTTCCGCAATAACCCCCTGCCCGGCAAAAGCAGCATCACCATGAAGCAAAAGCGGCATAACCTCTTTAGCCTCCATATCTTTGCGCCAGATTTGTCTTGCTCGCACTTTCCCGATAACAACCGGATTCACGAATTCCAGATGTGAGGGATTGGCCATCAAAAACAAATGGACATTATTTCCATCAAAATCCCGATCACTGGACGCACCCAAATGATACTTCACATCACCGGAACCAAGCGCATCAGTGGGCAGGGACGATTGCCCCTGAAATTCAGCAAAAATCGTTGTATAAGGCTTGCACATAACATTGGCCAGAACATTGAGCCGCCCGCGGTGAGCCATTCCCTTCAAGCCAAGCTGACCACCACGCTTCATAATCTGCTCGATCGCAGGAATCAGAGCCTCTCCCCCATCAACACCAAAACGCTTTGTGCCCGGATGCTTTTTATGTAGATATGTTTCAAACCCCTCAGCCACCGTCAATCGCTCAAGAATAGCTCTCTTGCCGCGATGCGTAAACTCGGTTTTATTACGAATCTCTTCAATACGATCTTGTATCCACGCACGCTCCTTGGGGTCACTCAAATGCATGTATTCAACCCCGACCGTGCCGGTATAAATCTCCCTGAGCGCACCGATAATCTCGCGCAAGGTTCCACATTCCATCCCCAGCATACCGTCAATATAGATCGGGCGATCATAATCACGATCCGTAAAACCGTAATATTCCGGTGTAAGCTCAGGGTGAGATTTAGGCTGTTTCATCCCCAGCGGATCAAGATTGGCAAGAAAATGCCCTCGAAAACGATACGCACGAATAAGCATCAACGCGCGAATAGAATCAAGCGCTGCCTGCCTTGCCTCTGTAGAACAGAAATGCCCCGCATCAGTAAGCACCGAATGCCGGTCTTCGGCTTCAACCACGATACCGTCAGCCGCTTTTAAAGCCGCACTTCCAAACTTGCGTGCCTTTAGGGTATTTTCTTCAGGAGTCCAGCTTGCCCCCGACAGCTCTTTCAAAAAAGTAACCTCATTATCATTCAGTCCTTTGAAAAAACCATTCCAACTGGCATCAACATTAGCCGGATTTATAAGATATTGTGTATAAAGATGCGCTATGTATTCCGCATTTACGCCACTTATGAATGTCTCATCATATTTACTTTGCGCCATAAAACACCCTATTTAAAAACAGTGTAATCACACTTTTATTCACTCAAAGCCCGCTTCATGGCCTGCGCAATACGTTCAATAGCCGAATCCTCCGCCGCACTTACATTCATCGGATGATGTGCATCTGCTCCGCCACCAGAAACAGCCTTGGAAATTTCTCCCATAATCCGGCCAAAAATTCCCGAACCGCTATTATCCTGCGCAGCCCCGTCTTCTCCAAACTCTCCATAAGCCCGCGCTACACTGGAAGCCACATTCAGACACATTTTAACATACGCCTTCACATCCTCCGTACTTGCCTGGGTCCTTAACGTAGCAACAGCGCGTTCACACAACGGTTCAATATTAAAAACCCCCTGCCCCCAGGCCTCCCACTTATCCTCAGACTCCAAGGTCGCACCCGCAATTTCCTGTACAACACTATTACCATCTTCGGCCTGCGCCTCCTCACGCAAAGCGGTCTTAAGAGCCTTCATCTCCAGCTCATCATCACGCTCACCATCCTCATCCTCGCTATAGCTAACATGCATACCGACACGATA
This sequence comes from Alphaproteobacteria bacterium, assembly GCA_046542355.1. Classification (GTDB taxonomy): domain Bacteria; phylum Pseudomonadota; class Alphaproteobacteria; order Micavibrionales; family Micavibrionaceae; genus UBA1672. Next base: position 222,454 of record JBKHBN010000001.1, read on the forward strand.
GGGTAAACTGATAATCAATTCAGCTTCTTCAGAAGTAAAAGATGAAAGTATCGTCATAAAAAACCTGCCTTATATTTACAAAACATTAACAAAAAAAACTATAAATACTCCATATCCAGTGCATACGCTATAGTCCGCAGTGCCTCACGCTCATCCAAGGATATATTAATAAACTGATCCCACTCCATAGCAACAATCCCCATCTTTGCCGCCTTAAAACGGCACTGCTTATAAGCAATATAAATTTTGATCTTCTCTACCACAGACGTCTCATCGCCATATTCACAAAAAGCAAGCGCCACTGACTCACCCACTTCTATCAAACATCGCTTAAACGCACGTAGCTCCTTGGGATCAACAATACCATGCAAAAGATACACAGCCCGCCGACAATCATCTTCAATCGTATGAAGATCAGCAGACCACACTGGCCACTCATCTTTTCTGGCAACAGTATCACTAATAATATACTGCGCCGTTTCTGCCCCAAAGACTTCCTGCGCATAAGCAGTTATCATATTGGCTAAAGCCTGCATTTCCGCTTCATCGGAATCATCCCCTCCGGAGAGATCACTCTGACTAATATAAAGCCCCACACGATAGGGCAGACTGGCTAACAAGGTACGATCCTCAGAGGATAACTGATCTAGAAATGACATAAAAACTCCTGCAAAGCTTAACACACATCATGGGCAATCATATACATGGGCAATCATATACGCAAAAAACATACAGCTCAAAGGCTTTCTGCACAAAAGCTAACCACGATCGCCATACATATCACTATGCGAACCTGGTACGGCAACCTCCTCAACAATCTCAAATTCCAGAACATCACACATATCCATTAGCGTAAAGCCCTCAGAAGGATCTAGACTGCGGATGAAATCGGTAACACCTTCGGGCACCACCTCATAATCCAGTATGAACGCATCAGCAAAATTCTTCTGCGAATATTGATCTATCAACAGCCTAACCTGATCAAAATCAACAATGCAAAATTCAGACTTTTCTTCCGTATTACCCAAAAGCGCTGCGCCGTCCTCACCCCTGACAAAAATAACCAGATCAACCCAGGGAACAGCAATCCCTCGATCCTCTCGCCATACAACAGCAGTCAAATCAGAGCCCTCATACTCAACTGGCAAAATGCAGGGGATCTGGATATGTTCACCAAGTTCATTACGCAGACGTTCGATATTATAGTTCCACTCCCATACCCCCCTTATAGTGTCATAAGGCATAACAGGCATATCAAGCACGTCTGCCCCCAACGAGGCCATATACTCATAAACAGCATCAATATTAAACCGCATCCAGCTATCAAACATCGCCTTGTCATCCAGAGGTTTTTGTATAAAGCTTTTGCCCAACTGCGGATCATAAACAACAAAATCATGATTTTGAACCAGATCATAAAGCTCATAAAGCGCTTCAACGAAAAAGAAAGTCGGCTGACAATATTCCACAGACAGCATAATCTGATACACACCATCTGGCTGCACTGAAGGCTTATCATCTCCGCTTTCATGGCAATAGGAAAAGCAAAACCCTACACCTGTATCTTCATTCTCATAAAGAACCTGCTTGCCATCAACGCGGTATTTATTTCGTTTCGAGAAGAAATCAAGAAAATCATCCAAAGACAGATCGCCTTGCTCGCGCCGCAAAAACACTTCATAGGCCATAGCTGAAAAAGACCCCTTCTCACTACGCTAAGGCCGCTTATGCAGCCAACGCTTTCACAACGGCTTCACCCAGACCCGCCGGACTTTCAGAGACAACAAAACCGGCAGCGCGCATTGCTTCCATCTTTGCAGGCGCTGTGTCATCCCCGCCTGAGATAATCGCACCGGCATGCCCCATACGCTTGCCCGGAGGAGCCGTCGCTCCGGCTATAAATCCGGCAATCGGTTTCTTGTTCTTCAGTGATTTATAAAAATCGCACGCCTCAACCTCAGCAGAGCCGCCAATTTCACCAATCATCAAAATCGCTTCCGTCTCCGGATCATCCATAAACAGCTCAATACAATCAACAAAATTCATACCCTGCACAGGATCACCGCCTATCCCGATACAGGTAGACTGCCCCAGACCAACGCCAGCCGTCTGCGCCACAGCCTCATAGGTCAACGTGCCCGAACGCGATATAATCCCGACCTTGCCGCGCGTGTGAATATGCCCCGGCATAATCCCGATCTTGCACTCATCAGGTGTAATAACGCCCGGACAGTTCGGCCCCACAAGCCGCGTCTTGGAGCCTTGCAAAGCCCGCTTAACCGTAACCATATCCAAAACGGGAATCCCTTCCGTGATACAAATCACCAGCTCTATTCCCGCATCAATCGCCTCGAGAATAGAATCTGCAGCAAAAGGCGGCGGAACATAAATAACCGACGCATTCGCCCCAGTGCGCGCCCTGGCCTCATCAACCGTATCAAATACAGGTAACCCAAGATGCTCTTGCCCGCCTTTGCCCGGCGTAACACCGCCCACCATCTGCGTGCCATAGGCAATCGCCTGCTCGGAATGAAACGTCCCTTGCGATCCGGTAAATCCCTGACAAATAACTTTTGTGTCTTTATTAACTAAAACTGACATATCTCTTACGCCGCCTCCTCATGCTTCTTCGTGGCTTCAACAACTTTCTGCGCCGCATCTTCCAGATTATCAGCGGATATAATCGGCAAACCCGACTCAGCCATCAACGCCTTGCCCTTTTCAACATTTGTCCCTTCCAGACGCACAACCAGCGGCACAGAAAGATTAACCTCACGCGCCGCTGCAATCACACCTTGCGCAATAATATCGCACTTCATGATGCCGCCAAAAATATTCACCAATATGCCTTTCACATTCGGGTCAGATAAAATAATCTTAAACGCCACCGTCACGCGCTCAGCCGTCGCCCCTCCGCCAACATCCAGAAAATTCGCAGGCTCCCCGCCATGCAGCTTGATAATATCCATCGTTGACATCGCCAGACCGGCTCCATTGACCATACAGCCAATATTTCCATCAAGGCGCACGTAGGAAAGATCATGATTCGCCGCGATTTTTTCATTCTCGTCTTCCTCACTCTCATCACGCATCGCATAGACATCCGGCTGACGATACAGCGCATTGGAATCGAAATTCATTTTCGCATCCAAAGCCATCACCTCATCTCCGGCCAAGATCATGGGATTGATCTCCACAATCGAGGCATCCAGCTCAGCAAAAGCCTTATACAGATTCGTAAAAAACGCCACCGCGCTCTTAACCTGCGCCCCTTTCAGCCCAAGACCAAAAGCAAGCTTGCGGCAATGATAACCTGAAACACCCACAGCCGGATCAACAGCCACCTTAATAATCTTCTCGGGCGTTTCCTCGGCGACTTCCTCAATATCAACGCCGCCTTCCGTAGACACCATAAAGATGATTCGGCTAGTAGCGCGATCCAGCACAACCGAGCAATAATATTCCTTCTCAATATCAACGCCTTGCGTCACATAAAGGCGCTGCACCTCTTTACCTTCTGCCCCCGTTTGTTTGGTCACAAGCACCTTGCCTAGCATAGCCTCAGCCGCATCGCGCACTTCATCAAGCGTTTTACAAAGCCGCACGCCGCCCTTGCCTTCAGGGTTATCAGTAAAATGCCCCGCGCCGCGCCCGCCTGCATGGATTTGCGCCTTGACAACATAAAGATCTGTATCAAGAGATCGCGCAACCTCCACAGCGTCCTCAACACTCATTGCTGCTTTGCCCGGCGGCACAGCCACACCATATTTTTCAAGCAGAGCCTTGGCCTGATATTCATGAATATTCATTGTTTTAGATAAATCCCCTTAGATAACAAATAACTCTAAACCAAAGTTGTGTTTAACATTCCCCATGCTTTTTGAAAACCTCAAAGTCAAAAACAAGGCAAACCTATGAACACCCCCCACAACCTTATGAAAAACAAAACCGAAAAAAGCAGTAATCTTTGACAAAACCGCCCAAAATAGCCTAGAATAATGCTATGCGTCATGCTTGCTGCTTACTTGCGCTTTTAAGGATGTAATTTGAAGAATGAAGCAGCAAAAAACAAGACAAAACAGAAGGTTAAAGGGGTGCCGTCATCTTGATTCGGCAAAAAAATAAAGAAGGATAAAAATATGGCGGAAAACGAAAAGGAAAAACCAGAGAACACAGCCCCCGAAACAGTCAAAATGAACGCGAGCGACTTTGGTGATCCAGAGAACACAGAATTTTCATCAGACGCTGGCCGTGATCAGGCAACCCACACCACCCCTGCAACTAATGCTGAAAGTATCGTTGCAGGACCGGATCTCCAAGCCCTTCAAACCGATCAGCTAAAAGGCGCTGAATTCGGAAGAATGGGCGGCGTCATGGCAAACAATTCCGATGGGGCCGACCACGACACACCAGAAAAAAGGGAAAGAAGAAAAGCAGAAGCACAAGCAACACTCGCCCTCGCCCAACAGCAGCAAGCAGCCCAGATAGCCGCCATTGATGAACAACTGGAAGATTTCTTTGCTGATATTGATTCCCCAGAGGCCAAATTGAAAAACGACCTCGTCTTGGCAAAAAGCCATGAGGCCGTAGATAGACTGGATACTGCCACCTCTGAGACAATTAGCTGCCAAACGGACAGAGAGGCTGAACTGCAAGCGGCCTTTGAAGAATTAGAAAAACGTCAAGCATCCGGCGCATCTGCAGAGGAACTCGCCGCCCTAGAGGCAAAAATAGACCAGATGACAGACAACCTCTTTGAACAAGATGAATTCGTTAAAACAACCGAAGAATACACAACAGGAATAAAAGAAGCGCAAGCAGAACTGGAAGCTCAGCAGGAATCTCTGACACAACAAATTGCTGAACTCCAGGCTCAGAGAGATGCGCTCGAACCCAACGGCGATGAAGAAACTGCAAATAAGATCAAAGCAATGGAAGCCCAGCTTGAAGAGCTCAAAACTCAACAGCAGGACATCACAACAGCACAACAAGATTTACAAGAAAAAGCCGAAAACGTAGAAAACGTGGCACATCTAGCAGAAGTAAATAACGCCGTTTATGCTGATCCTGAAGCATCTTTGAATGAAAAAGTACGAACAACAACCTCCGCAACCATTTTCGCAAAAGCTGGAATCGGACAACAAGACATGGAAGGAAATGCTGCAGTACCTCACGAAACAACCGCACAAAGAGCAGAATTCGAAGCTGAGTACGCTAGAGACAAGGCTGAAACAGGCTCTGTCTTAAGTATGGTCGAAGATCAGGCAGAAATGGCCGCCCTACAACAAAAAGTTGACAACACCACCACAACAACAGAAGACACAACCGCCCCTCCAACGCTTAAGATGGATGAAACAGTCATGGAGGCATCACAAAGAGTCGTGTCTCTTGCCGAAGGCGGGCAGCTATCGGCCACTGAACTGGACGCAGCGCTTGATGATATGGATCTCTCGCCGGAAGAACGAGCCAGAGTCGAGGAATCACTTGCAAGAAGCGGTATTGATGTTGTCCAGCCGGAAGACCCCGGCATGACGGTAACAATGACAGGAAATGACGCAACCATGGAAGTCGCTCAAAGCGCTCCGGCTCCGTCTACCCCGCAGCAAGCATCTGCTTTTGGCTTTATCCAATTCAAAAGGGATCCTATCGAGGTCACAACACCGGACAAAGCCACACAAAGAACCAATGGCATAGCAACCACTACTTATGCCTCTTTCGCAGACAGCGCGGAATTCGCAGCCACAAATCCTAAAGGAGAAACACCCTCCTACGCGACGCCGGTTAACAATAACGAAGCAGCAGCCAATGCCCTGACTGTAGCCAATGCATACGACAAAAGCGCCACCGGTCAAGGCACAGGCGACAGCGGAGGCGGCGCAGGGCACGATCAGGAAAATCTCCTGCAAAAACTTGCCATGCAACACGCAGAACAAAGAAACGCAATGCAAAACCAGCAAATGAATATTGACCCCAATGGTCTGGAAGAGGGGCCAGGGCCTCGTGCCGTGTAACTGAAACACGCCAAAAATTTGACAAGTACGCGTTAATTCATGTAGAATTTGCGTACATAGCTATATTAAAAAGCGGAATAATAAAAAAAGGCAAAAGCCTTACAAAAACTTAAACAGGGTGAAAACAGGAATATGAGCATTCCACCAAGCATCTCAGGAACAAGCGATCCCGCTCCTTCAGCGAGCACCGAAGTCTTGTCTGGTAGCCATAGTACATCCGCCGCAAAGCAACACGCTAAAACTCAGGATCAACTACTTTTACATCAAGCCAACAATCCCTTAAGACTCTTCGCATTAATATTTGGTTTTATTCAGGAAATGTTAAACGGAGGCGACTTTGCTTCTTCTGATTTTATAAAAGAATTTTCACAAGCCCTTGGTCTGAATACAGACTTCCTATCAGAAACGGTAGGCAAGGGAATATCAGGTGGAATTCCACCCTACAAAGCCACGCGCAATGTTTACGATGCAATAGAACCATCAAAGGTGGATATGGATAAAGTAGAGCAAGCAATTGAAAAATACACCACAACAGGAAGCCCGCTACTCGAACTGATTGCAGACAAAGAATCAGGTGGTGACTATAACCGAATCTATGGAAAAGGGCATCAAACCAGACCCCTGACAACCATGACCATTGATGAGGTCTTGCAATGGCAAAAAGATTACGTCAATAGTGGCTCTCCATCTTCCGCAGCTGGTAAATACCAGATCATCAGAAAAACCCTCGCAGGCCTCAAAGATGAAATGAGACTAAACGGTAATGAACTTTTTGATGAAGACATGCAAGACCGCATGGCTATACAGCTTTTGAACAGGCGCGGATACGACGATTATCTGACAGGAAAACTTTCCGAAGAAAAATTTATGCTCAACGTCTCGAAAGAATGGGCTTCCATGCCCAAAGATGAAAGCGGACGAAGCTACTACGCCGATGACGGCTTAAATGAGGCACACGCATCGCCTGCGACCCTGCTACTGGCTATGCGCCACACAAAAGAGCAATTTCTGGCTGAACAACAAAACCCACAAGACACTGGCCTCACCGCCACGTTTAGAAAAACACAAGAAAAAGGCGGCGTAGCAGAACAAAGCCCGGGACAACCAGAGCCTGCAACCGCAGCTTTTAATGAAACTGTAGAAATAGGCGGCGTTGACCAATCGGCTCTCCTCGCAGCAGTAGAATCTGCCGCACAAGCACTCCCTCAAGCTCCAACACCAAGCGCAACCATACCCGGTTAATTAGAGCTGGGGATCATAAATCACCCCTCCCGGATAACCCTATAGTCAAAGAAACGATAACAGGATATAGTCCGTTGTAATGACCTCAATGGATTATAAAATCGTTGGCTTTGCTCTGGGATTCTTGCTGACCCTCCTTGGTCTGGCCGAGCTCATCCCTGCCATTTTCGAGCTGACCGGCGATCTGGGCGAGTCCAGAAACTTCCTGACCAACGCCTGCTTTTGCCTGTTTTTTGGCATCTCGCTGGTATTGGCGAATAAATCCTTCGAACGCGAAGTTAATATCCGTCATGCTTTCATGCTCACAACACTAAGCTGGGTGTTCCTAAGCGCGTTTGCAGCCCTCCCCTTATACATGTCACCCAATCTTGATATCAGCTACACCGACGCCTTTTTTGAATCCATCTCGGGAATTACAACAACAGGCTCCACCGTTCTTTCCGGCCTTGATGACATGCCCGCAGGCATATTACTCTGGCGTTCCATGATCCAATGGATAGGAGGCATAGGGCTAGTGGCCTTTGCTATCATCCTTCTGCCCGCCCTGCGCGTTGGTGGAATGCAGCTCTTTCAAACGGAATCCTCCGACACCTCGGAAAAATTCCTGCCACGCAGCGCCACCGTTATGAAACACCTTCTTATGGTCTATATCGGCATCACAGCTCTGTGCGCTGTATGCTATTATATCGGGGGTATGAGCGCTTTTGACGCCATCAACCACGCCATGACAACCATCTGCACTGGCGGTTATTCAACCCACGACGCTTCATTTGGATATTTCAAGAGCATCCCCCTGCAACTGTGCGGCGCTTTCTTCATGTTTCTGGGAGGCCTGCCCTTCATCTTGTACGTCAAACTCATATACCAGTCCCGCTTTGATTTTTTCAAAGATGAACAGGTCATCATCTACAGCGCTATCGTTGCCATACTTGCAATCATTTTAACATGGTGGATATGGCAAAATCACACCTTCTCCCTGAGTTGGAGTTTTACCTACGCCATTTTCAATATCATCTCGGTTATCACAACCACGGGATACGCAACGCTCGACTACACAGCGCTTGGCGCATTTTCAATCACCTTCTTCTTCTTTCTGACTTATGTCGGCTCCTGCGCAGGCTCCACAGCCGGGGGAATCAAAATCATGCGCCTGTCCATTGCCTCCAAAGCCATGAAACAGCAAATCGATAAGATGCTCTACCCCTCAGGAGTCTTCCCGCTGCGCTATCAAGGCAGAGTGATAGATAACGTTCTTGCCGATACGGTGCTTGGGTTTCTGGGGTTATACGCCTTATCAAACATGCTGCTGGCCTTTGCGTTAACCGCTCTGGGACTGGATTTCGAAACAGCCATCAGCGGCGCCGCCACAGCCATCGCCAATGTTGGCCCGGGAATAGGAAACACAATCGGACCAGCCGGAAACTTCGCCACATTGCCCGACACAGCCAAATGGCTGTTATGTGTTGGAATGCTAATCGGCAGGCTGGAAATTCTGACCGTCATTGTGATCTTCACACCGGCCTACTGGCACTAGAGATTATCTAAAGAAGATCCTTCACCTCATCACGACTATCCAGCAACTCTTTTTCTGTAATCTTCATGCGCTCGCGTGAAAAATCATTAATCTCAAGCCCTTGAACAATTTCATACGCACCATTCTGACATGTAACCGGAAAACCATAAATCACACCCGGCGCAATATCATAAGACCCGTCAGAAGGCACAGCCATAGACACCCAATCCCCCGCGCGCGTACCAAGCGCCCAGTCACGCATATGATCAATGGCCGCATTCGCTGCGCTCGCAGCCGATGACAAGCCTCTTGCTTTAATAATGGCCGCGCCGCGCTGCTGCACCGTAGGGATAAATGTCTGCTCATACCAGTCCTGCTCAACCAGATCCAAAGCAGCCTTTCCATCAACCATAGCATGATGCAAATCAGGATACTGCGTCGCACTATGATTACCCCATATACAAACGCGCCTGACATCCTCACTCCCAAAACCGCTTTGCGCGGCAATCTGGTTCACGGCGCGATTGTGATCCAGACGCATCATCGCCGTAAAACATGAAGGATCCAGATCCGGCGCATTGGATTGCGCAATCAACGCATTGATATTCGCTGGATTTCCAACAACCAGAACCTTCACATTACGCTTGGCATAATCATTCAAAGCCTTGCCCTGCACTTCGAATATAGCGCCATTGGCTTCCAGCAAATCCTTGCGCTCCATTCCCGGCCCGCGCGGGCGCGCTCCAACAAGGCAGGCATAATCAACATCTGCAAAAGCCTCCTGCGGCTTATCCGTTTGCACAATTCCTCTGAGCAAAGGAAACGCACAATCATTCAGCTCCATAACAACCCCCACCAGCGCATCAAGCGCCGGAGTAATTTCCAGAAGATGCAAAATAACCGGTTGATCGCGCCCCAGCATCTCACCAGCCGCAATGCGAAATAACAACGCATAACCAATCTGCCCGGCTGCGCCCGTAACGGCAATCCTCACTGGCTCTTTCATAGTAAAATTCTCCTTCTTGTAACCTCGAATAAATCGTGAAATGATATTATGAAAGAAACATTAGAACACAGATTAAGAATCATTTCTATCTTGCAGTGCAACAACACAAACAAAAGCACAAAAACATACCCTGTCATGCAAAAAAAAATCCGCTGTACATTAAGGCAAAGAAAAACTAAAATTCCCCCCAAACATTTTGCCCATTAATCGGCAAATTCTAATGCGAGTATTCTGCGTACCCCCTTCTTAAATTTTAAGGTCATTCGAACAGCGTATTTCTTACATAAAGTGCGAAGCAGACCAATTTTTGTTGCCAAAACCTATTAACATAAAGATGATACATTATGCCAAAACCAAATTTTCTTACAAAACCAACCATTGTTCCAAAGGAGACAATCTCTGAGGAAACAAATCAACAGCTTACACCTTCAAATGACATCATTGACAAAAGATCTGAATATGTACAGGCTCTAAAAAATATTCAAGACTGCCACCACACCCCCTTTAACGACCCTTCCGATCCGGTCTACGCCGCTCTTGACGAGCTAGCTGTAGAATCATGCAAAACAACAAAAAAAGCATTGGAGCGTCTTGTTGAACTCTCCGTGCAATCAAGTGAATCCCTCGCATCCACCTCCTTTGTAACAGGTGATCTACGCGAGATTGCTGCTAACACGCAAAACATCGCCGCAGCCGTCGAACAATTAAGCACAACAAGTGATGGAATATCCCAAAACACAAAAAATATCGCAGAAAACTCACAACTCACACAAGAAGCCATTTCGCAAGGACACAGCGCTGTTGAAAGCTCTGTCGAAAGCATGGATCTCATCGCAGGCTCCATAGACACGGCCAATACAAAAATCCAGAATCTTTCCGAATCTGTTGAAGCCATCGTCGAGATTCTCGCAACAATCGAAAACATAGCAAAACAGACAAACCTTCTTGCATTAAACGCAACAATAGAAGCCGCGCGCGCTGGAGAAGCCGGCAAAGGGTTCGCTGTTGTTGCCACCGAGGTCAAAACCCTGGCCAGTCAAACCGCAGAAGCAACAGAAGATATAAAAGACAAGATCAATGCAATCTCAACAGGCATGAACGAAGTATCGAACGCAATGATCGAATCTGTTGGCGCAACAGACTCAGGACGCAGCAATATCAACAAAGCCGGCGAAGAAATAAAAAAAGTCGTTGAGAACATAGCGCAAATGACCAATCTAATAGACTCGGTTGCACACAATGTCATAGAAGAAAACAAAGCCATCCGCGAAATTGGACAGAGCATCGAATCGATAAAGGAAAAAACAAACGAATCAGCAGCCAATGCGGAATCAGCTGTGACCATCACCACCCAGACAGCGCAAATCATTGACAAGCAGCTTGCCCAATATGCTGAAATGGATATCCCCGATGCGATCTTCGATTTTGCAAAATCCGATCACATCGCATGGAAGAAAAAACTGGCCGCTATGTTAGTTGGCAAAGATTCATTAACCGCTGCAGAGCTCTCAGACCATCATAGCTGCCGCCTTGGAAAATGGTATTACGCCGTCCAAGACCCGAAAGTAAGAAATCATCCCTCCTTCGCCCAAATGGAAGCCGCGCACGAAAGCGTTCATGCGCATGGTAAAGAATGTGCCAGATTATTTGAAGCAGGAGACAGGCAGGCTGCCGCCGATGAATATAAAAAGATGACAGAGGCGTCAAAAACGGTTTTCAGCCTGCTGGACAACATCAAGCGCAGCGTGACAGGAAAATAAATACGGAATAGGGGTCACGCATAACTATCCCGCTGCATCTCCCTGCTGCATCTCCAGGAGACGCGAAACAGTGCGTTCAAATTCCTTTATATAACGGCTGCCCTGATAAAGATGATCAGGAGCATCCTCGGCTGTAAAAAAAACACGCGTCCCCGCCTCATATAAAACGTCAATCAAAGTCATAAAGCGCTTGGCTTCATTATCGTGCTCCCGCCCCATTATAGGAATCCCTTCGATCATGAGACTGTGAAAACGATCAGCAATAGCGATATAATCTTCCGCTCCATATGCGCCCTCGCAAAGCTGGGAGAAGCTAAAACGCCCAGCGCCTCTGGCAGTTTGCTCAACCACAATCTCCCGTCCCTTCACATGAATAATATCGCTTTCAGGGGGCTCTCCATCGCTCAATATCTCGAAAATCCGATCCATTTTATCATCGCTCATCTTTCCCAAAGGTGTAAAATATGTGCCCTGCGCACAAGCCTTCTGGCGGCGATAATCCTGATTTCCTTCCAGGCAAAAAACACAGACTTTTGACTTTAAAAGATCAATGAACGGCAGAAACCGCTCACGCTGCAAACCGTCTTTATACAAATCATCCGGTGGCCAGTTACTCGTCGCCACAACAACAACATCATGCTCAAATAAAATCTTGAACAAACGCCCTAAAATCATGGCATCAGCAATGTCACTGACATGAAATTCATCAAAACACAAAACACGAGAGCGCCGCGCAATAAGCCCTGCCAATGATGGCAAAGCCTGATCCACGGCGCCCATAACACTCCCATCTGCCTGATGGGAATGAATATAATCATGCACCTCGATCATAAATTCATGAAAATGCACCCGGCGCTTGCCAATCCCCTCAGGCAACGTCTCATAAAACAAATCCATAAGCATGGATTTACCACGCCCGACCCCGCCATATATATACAGCCCGTCAGGAACGCGGCACTCCTCACGGGTTCCGCGGCGCAGCATCCGGTGAAAAAAACTAACGCAAGCCTTACTGGAAACCACCAGCAAAAGATCAAACAAACGCTGCAATGCCAAAGCCACACGCTCTTGCTCGTGATCCAGAACCAGCTCGCCAGCCTCAACCCGCCTCCAATAAACTTTAAGCGGAGTCTTACTCACGAGGCCTCCTCAACACCGTTCCTCTTCTCACCATTGCGGATAAGAAAAATAGAAATCTCGTAAAGCCCCATCATGGGAATAGCCAGCATAATTTGTGAAATAATATCCGGCGGCGTTAAAAACGCGGCCACAATAAAGGCTACAATCACAGCATATTTACGCTTACTGGCCAGCGCTTGCGCCGAAATAATGCCTGCCCGCCCAAGCAAAGTCAAAAGCACCGGAAGCTGAAAACAAAGGCCAAATGCAAAAATCAGCGTCATAATCAAATCCAGATACTCGCTTACACGCGCCTCAAGCTGAATTGGCAGTACCATATCCTCACCCGCACTCTGAAAACTCAGGAAAAACGGCCAGGCCATCGGCAACACCAGATAATACACACACGCCGCACCGCTAAAAAACAGCGCCGGCGTTGCCACCAGAAAGGGCCACATAACCTCTTTTTCATTTTCATAAAGCCCGGGAGCCAAAAAACGCCACACCTGCAACAAAACCACGGGAAAGGTTACAAAAACACCGGAAAAAAAAGCAACCTTCAAGTAGGTAAAAAAAGCCTCCGCCATTCCCGTATATATAAGGCGGTTCGTATCACCCTCACGCATGGCATCAGCCAAAGGCTGCACTAAAAAACCATAAATTTCATCAACAAAGAAAAAACTCACCGCCGTACCAAGAGCCATCACACCAAAGACCCGTAAAAGACGGCTGCGCAGCTCCACAAGATGCCCCACCAGAGAACTGGCCGCCTCTCCCTCCTCTGATCCACGCCCCAAACCCGAAGCTGCAATATCCTCATGCATGATCCTGATCCTTCTCCTCATGCGCCGGCTCGTTAAGATCGGCTCCACCAAGTGCAGCAAAAGCCTCATCTGCCCCGGCCTCATCGTAAGCTATTGGCTGCCCGCGCTCATCATGCTCATCAAATCCCACGCTCTTGCGTATCTCTTCAAGATCGGCCTCACGCATCACATCTTCAAAATGTTGAGTTATAGCATAGCGCGCATACTGCAACCGCCGGACAACACGCCCCAAAGCAACCATAATGCGCGGTAAATCCTGCGGCCCTGCGACCAGAACCACAAGAACGATAATCACAAACAGCTCCGGCCAGCCGAAATCAAGCATCTCCTAGCCCCCGCCAAGAAAATTCTGCAATAAATTAAAACTTAAAATCACGCCGCAGACATACCCCGGAACAACAATAAGAGCGTTTAAACCAATTGCAAAATTAAGCAAAAACTCACGCTCATCCTCATCCAGATCAACTTCCTCAGACAAGCGTATGCGCGCAAAAACAATTTCACGCTCCGCGCGATTATATTCCCAATACAGCCCGATCAAAGTAACAGGAAGAACAAACCAGCCCAGAAAAGAGGCTACAAAACCATTAAACAACGATACAACCAAAGTACAAATAGAAAGCAAGGAAAGAACAGATCCTGAAATCTCGTGAAACGTTTGCTTATGCCCGCTAAAAAAACCGGCAATAAAGACAATCATCACCACAATTAAATACACACCGGCCCATATAGGTAAACTCACCATATTACGCCATTACTCCGCTTCTGTATCACGAGCAGCAGTCTTATCATCCGGCTTGTTCCCGCCGCGCGAGGAAGAAGAAGAAGAAGAAGCATCCTCATCCTCTTCTTTCAAGCCCTTCTTAAAGCTGTTAATGCCTTTAGCCAGATTCTCCATAATAACAGGAATACGTCCGGCACCAAACAAAACCATCACAAGCAAAATAATAATAATAATCTGTAATGCACCCGGTGCCATAATCTCGCGCTCCCTCAAATTGTTATGCTCACGCCTTTTGTTCTACGCTGACAAGCCCCTCTTGTCCAGCCTCTTCCTCCTCATGCAGATCAACAGCCTCTTCCAAAAGATCACCCTGATGCACAGTATCAATAGCCGGACGCCTGTCTAATAATCCCGCAGCCTTCATCTCATCCATACCCGGCAAATCGGTCAGGCTCTCAAGAGAAAAATGATCCAGAAAATCCGTTGTCGTCACCCACGTCAAAGGCCGCCCCAAAGTCTCACGCCGCCGCCCGGGTTTAACCCAGCCCAGCTCCATCAACGTATCAAGCGTGCCCTTATTCGTACCAACACCGCGAATATTCTCTATTTCCGCGCGGGTCACCGGCTGATGATACGCAATGATAGCCAGCGTTTCCATTGCCACGCGCGACAACTGCCTGTGAACCTGCTTTTCAACACTCATAAGACCGGAAAGATCTTCCGTAGTGCGAAAGACCCACTTGCCATCAATCTCAAGCAAATTCACACCGCGCTCTTTATAATCCTCTTGCAAAGCTTTCAAAAGCTCCCGAACCTGTGAGGATGTAACTCCGCTATCCTCAGACAAAAAAGAGCAAATCTGGGTCAAAGACAAAGGCGCCGCAGACGCAAACACAACAGCTTCAATCAAGCGTTTATAGATACAATCACTCATTCTTTTTCCACTTCAAAATCAGTATTATCACATGCACGCATATAAACTGGACGAAAGGCACGATCCTGCCGAAACTCAAGCCTCCCCTGTTTAGCCATCTCCAGCCCGGCAGTAAAAGTAGACGCCAATACAGAGCGCCCATAAAGCTGCCCTTTATCATTAGCTTCATCTGGAAGAAAACTATGCAAACTTGCCCAGACACTATACAGCCCCTCACGCGGCAACGCCCCAAGCATTCTACCCAAACGCTCCATAGCTTTATCAGAAGACATCAAATGAAACACAGGCAAATCATATTCCTGACTTTTTTTACGCTGCTCAATAGCGCCATAAGCCTGCAAAAGATCAAGTAAGCTCATCGTCCAGTGCGTTACGACATTGTTCTCAAAAACCTCAGCCCCCGCTTCCTGCCCGCGCGCAAATATACCAACACCAAGCTGCGGCCTGTCCAGCAACATCTCCGCCGCATTGCGCATAGCCTCCAGACGCTGCAACTGGAACTGCAAAGCCTCAGCCATATCCTCCGCGCTTGGCTCCTCGCTATTATCTTCCTGTGGTAAAAACAGGCGGGATTTAAGATACGCCATCCATGCCGCCATCACCAGATACTCAGCCGCAAGCTCCAAATTGCGCTGCTTGGCGCGTTCGATAAATTCAAGATACTGGCGCACGAGCTGCAAGATGGATATTTTCGCCAAATCAACCTTCTGGTTCCGCGACAACTCAAGCAAAATATCCAACGGCCCTTCATAGCCATCCAGATTAACCAAAAGCTGATCGACCTGATCTTGCTGATCCGCTTCACCGGAAAAAGCGCCCGGAGAAACACCGCCTGCCTCATTATTTTGTATAATTTCACCAGAAGTGTTACCCATCACACACTCGCACTTCCAGCGCCCATGCCGCACTGCAAACGATAAAGCGCCCCTTTACTCATTTGCGGCAAATCAGCCGCCAGCGCCTCCATTTGCTCCAACACGCCGGCACAATACAAAGCCAGATCACACCCCGCCCCCAAAGCCTTCACCGCACGATCAGATACGCTCTCACCATAAGCATCAAGCGCCTTCATATCCAGATCATCACAAATCAACACACCATCAAACCCGATCTGCTTACGAATAATCTTATCGATAACCCCGCCTGATAAAGACACAGGCACATCATCTTTAAAAGCCTCATACGTCATATGCGCGCTCATAGCCCACACCCGCGCCCCCATCTCTCCCTTGGATACATAGGAAAACGGCGCAAAATCATTCACTGTCAAACGCACGCGCCCGA
This sequence comes from Alphaproteobacteria bacterium, assembly GCA_046542355.1. Taxonomy (GTDB): domain Bacteria; phylum Pseudomonadota; class Alphaproteobacteria; order Micavibrionales; family Micavibrionaceae; genus UBA1672. Next base: position 238,871 of record JBKHBN010000001.1, read on the forward strand.
CATCGGCAACATGAGGCAAAGAATCATGGCTATCAGCACGCGCCCTGCCATGCCCCGGAATATGCTTGATCACAGGCGTAACACCGGCATCAAGAAAAGCCTCACACACAACCGCCCCCAGATCAGCCACCATCGCCGGATCACGGCCAAACGAGCGATCCCCGATAATCTCGTGCGCATCATCAAACAACAA
>JBKHBN010000032.1:0-19565 GCA_046542355.1 Alphaproteobacteria bacterium
ATAGTGTTACCTATGTCTCCGGTATAATCTGTTACCCATGTCTCCGGTATGGACCATTGAAAATTGGTTGCGGGAGTAGGATTTGAACCTCTGACCTTTAGGTTATGAGTGCTGTGCGGCGGCCTTTCTCGCCCCTATGAAACATTACGCATATACACGCTAATGCGCTGATATTGCTTGATAATATCCTCTTTCCAAGCATCATGGACTTATACGCGCCTTGGCAGCTTTTCGCAGGAATTTGCTTCCGGAATGCTTCCAAAGATGCAGGGCTGCATCGCCAGCATCACCCGAGCGCATCACCATGATCAACGAAGGAGGATCCACCCATGCCCATCAAACTCACCAAAACCATCATCGATGAAACAAGGCCGCGGGAAAAGGAACTGCTCATCTTCGACAGCCTGGTCTCCGGCTTTGGCCTGCGGGTCAGCCCGGGCGGGCGCAAAAGCTTCATCCTGCAATACCGGTTCCGCCGCCGCACAAGGCGTTTAACACTCGGCGCCTATGGCACCATGACGCTGGATCAGGCACGCAGCCGCGCTGTGAAATCCCTCGCGCTGGTGCAGGACGGCACCGATCCCGCCTATGAAAAACAGGCTGATAAAACCGCGCCGGATATGAACGATCTGTGCGACCGTTTCTGGGAGGAGCATGTGCAGGTGCGCCTCAAACCCCGCACTGCCGCCGGTTATAAACGCGTGCTGGATAAATTCATCCGCCCGGCGCTGGGCGAAGTTCTAGTGCGCGATATCAAGCGCGCCGACATTGCCGATCTGCATCACCGCATGCGCCGCACACCCTATGATGCTAACCGCATGTTGGAGGTGATCTCCAAAATGTTCAATCTGGCCGAGATGTGGGGCTGGCGCGATGAGCACTCCAACCCGCGCCGCCACATCGCCAAATATCCCGAGCGCAAGCGGGAGCGATATTTAACCCGGGAAGAGCTGCAGCGTCTGCTCTCCACTCTTGATTATGCCGAAGGGATTCTGAATGGCCGGATTTTGGAGGGGCGCGAGGATCAAACCCCGCTGATCGTCCACCGCTCTGCCATCAACGCGTTTCGCCTGCTGGCATTTACCGGCTGCCGCCTGATGGAGATCCAGACCCTGAAATGGCAATATATAGACCGCGAGCATCGTATCCTGCGCCTGCCTGACACCAAAACCGGAGCGCGCGCCGTGCCGGTCAGCCAGCATGTCATCGACCTGCTCACCGCCATCTGGAGCCATGCCGACACGCCGCAGGAAAATGAATTTGTGATCTACGGCACGCTGCCGCTTGCGCACCTCACCGATCTGCAATCTTCCTGGCGGCGCATCCGCAAGGCCGCCGGGCTGGAAGATGTCCGCATCCACGACCTGCGCCACAGCTTCGCCTCCTACGCCGTCTCCGCCGGGCATTCCCTCCCGATGATCGGCAAACTCCTCGGCCACACCCAAGTGCAAACCACCGCCCGCTACGCGCATCTGATGACGGATCCAATGCATAAAGCAGCGGATGATATTGTGGGGAATATGTTGGGAGGTTAATCTTCCCAACCTTTTATAAAATCTTTTGGAGGAACCAGTTCCGCATATCCATCTATTATTTCATTCTTGATAATTTTTTTGGAATAGCTTTTGGGCAAAATCATCTGACCGATTTTTTGAACTCTTGGAATAAGCAGATCTATGAAGTGCAAAGCCACATCAACATTAAAAAGAAGGCCTTCTGTAGAGTCCTTAAACGTTGAATCGCTCCTGCCTTCCACTTCCAGTTCGCCTAAATAAAATGGTATTTTCACTTCAGCAGGACTCGGATTATTTTGAATAATCTTCACGAGACCGTTCCTAAACTTTTTTATTTCTGTCACAGACAGCAGTGCTTCCTTTACCTTAACGGCCAATAAAAGAGACTTGGAATCTTTGTACGCATATGGAGAAAGGTTCTCTGTTATGCCATTAACGTCAAAACCCATCTCAAGAACATGTTTGAAGATTTGATATGCCTCAACTTCTAATATGTTATTCTGGGCATGGGCTCCCGGATTTCTGATTTTTTCTATGATATTGTTCATCTCTTCATTGAACGGCAGCACATGCTGCTTCTTAAAATTAAGAAGAGAATTCATATGCGCGATCAATAAAGCCAGGACAGTGTTTATCTGCGATAAAGAGTGCTCGCGTTCTCGCTTCTTATTGATAAGCCATAAACAATAAGCACCGCCGAAGGCACCGAATGCCGAACCTGTAGCTGCAATAGAAAAATTAGAGTTCAAAACAGCAGGAACAGCATTGGATAAGAATACCCAAGCTTCATTAAAATAGCGCTCTATACCTTGCCACATTTCACAAATATTCATTTTTCTACACCCCTGAATAGCAACCCCTTATACGACACCTTGCGCCTCCTGAAGCACATTCGTAATGTCTTCTACACCTTCACATTCCCAGATTGAATCATTCAGAATAAAAATGGAAGAATTTGTATGATCTGAAAAACGGCATTTTTCGACGACAACAGATCGCGGAATTAAAGCCGCTTTAAAAACTGAAAAATCTGATGAAAACAGAATGCCGATTAAAAAATCAAAATGACACTTTTCAATATTCCTTATAGCACTGAGGCGTCTTGATTTGTTGTGTTGAGTTACGCGCCGCGCTTTTATTTCGTATTTGTTATTTTCTTTATCCTTCGCATCATATCCAGCATTCGAATTATTCTCGAGATCAAGACCAAGGGCTTTAGCCGCCAGATATTCCGCATATCCCCCGGCTGGCGGATTTGAAGTGCGCACAATATCCCGTTTGCGCAATTCCTCAAGTATCGCGTCATAGCTCTTTAAAAGCTCTAAAGTAGGAATATCTGTACAGTCCATTTTTAATCCGCCCCATTCATCTGCAATCAAGCCTGTAGAATATATTACAATCATTTCAGCATGATGCACGTCAAAAGAAGGCTTAGCATCTGAACAACTTGACTGTGTTTTGAACCGAAGCCTTCATGCTGATGATGCAACCATCACGAAAGGAAGGTTTGATATGACCAGCCCCAATCTCTCCGCCGATATGGCCGAAATGCTGCTGGCCAAGGGCTATGCCGAGGCACCCAGCGACAATAAACAGTGGCGCATTTTCTTTCAGCCTGAAAGCATGGACACGCGCTGGTTCGTGCATGAGGGCGGGAAAGTCCGGCGCGGCAAAAGCGTTCACAATTCCACTGCAATTACGCAGGAAGCCCGCCGCATGCTGGGGCGTGACTGGCTGGAAACGCGTAGCGATAAGGCTGCGCCGAAAATATCAGCACCAGCCGCCCGGCACCGAGCCACAAAACCCACCCCAGCGCCACAGCCGCAAACCGCCAAAGACAAAATCCTCACCCTCCTGCAAAGCCCTGGCGGGACCAGCACAGCGGAAATGATCAAAGCCTCTGGTTGGCAGGCGCATTCTGTGAGGGCGTTTTTATCACGGTTGCGGAAATCTCATGTGCTCAAAATATCAATATTAGGCAAAACAGCCTACTATCAACTTTAATCTCCCCCTTGAAGAAAATGCATAAAATTAAAAAAATATTCATTTTTTAGCTTTAAAATTCATATATACGGTGATATATTGCATAGAATTAACAAACGGAGCATAAATGAAACACTTTGCCGCTATTCAGTCCCTTTGTCGCATTGGCTTAGAAAACGATGACCCCAAGTTTCGCAAACAGGTTGAGCGGTTAAGAGATCGGCTGAGCAAAGATGAGCTAAAAAAGGAAGCTGAGACTTTGGAGCGCTTGCTTTCTTCCTATAAGCAGTCATCGGAATTAAAGCCCAGCAAAGTTGAGCTTTCACGACTCATGGTTATGGGTGAGCCTTTAACAGAGAATGTTCACCCACCCGTAGACAAAGATACCAGTGCCCCATTAGCTGATATAATTATCCGACCAAACACAGGCAGCATAAATCCTGTATTCCCCCAGAACCTAAAGGGATCAATAGACAGCGTTATTAACGAATGGAAACATTTTAAAGAGCTTCACAAGCTGGGAGTGGAGCCGTCACGCTCCTGTTTACTGTTTGGCGAGCCCGGGACAGGCAAAACTCTGACAGCGCATTACATGGCAGAAAAACTTGGCTTGCCGGTTGTTTCGGCCAGGCTTGATGGTCTTGTGAGCTCTTTTTTAGGGACGACAGCTAGAAATATTTCAAATTTGTTTGATTTTGCTAATCGATACCAATGCATTTTATTACTTGATGAATTTGATGCAGTGGCCAAGCTTCGTGACGACCCTCAGGAAGTTGGGGAGATAAAGCGTGTTGTAAACACTTTACTGCAAAATCTAGATGCTCGCTCCGCCTTAGGCATAACTATAGCCATAACCAATCATCAAGCACTTTTAGATCCTGCTATATGGCGCAGGTTTGAAGTAAGAATTGAAATGCCGTTGCCAGCGTTTGAGCAAAGATGCGCAATGATTGCTTATTATTCTCAACCTATTGAACTCAAAAAAGAGTTTATAGATTTTCTGGCTTGGATTTCCGAGGGCTATAGTGGATCTGACATAAAAAACATGCTCAATTCACTCAAAAGGGTTCTGGCTCTATCTGAAAATAGCTCTAAGGGAAAAAGAGAAAACGTAGATATTATTTCTGCGCTGCAAAACTACACAAATACAAATGCACTAAACGTAAAAAAGGGTTATTTTCATTTATTGGCCCAGGATCAAAAAACTCTTGTAAGAAAAATTTTCAGTGAAGAAAAGCCAAGATTCACCCAAACGAGTATCGGAGAGGTCATAAATAAAGATCAAACAACAATAAGCAGATGGCTGAGCGACGATAGCCACCATGAGGAGGCATAAACATGGCAAACAACCCAGTTCAAATTGTCTTAAACGACAGTGATTTTATAAAACCTCCAGAGCCGGGTAAAATGGGGGCAAATAAAGAATTTTTTGCACATCGAGATGATGAATTTATTGCGCATAAGAAAAAAGTGATTTCGCAAACAGAAAAAATACAGGAATTTATCCAAACTTCTTCATATGGGCCCGCCACTTATGCTTCCGTCAAACTAAGAGATGAAGCCTTGCCCAAAAGCTATAGGCCCACGCAGGCTCTTTTTCAGCCGGATAAATTTCCGTGTGCTGGCGTAGGTAAATTAGGAGAAATGTATTATTTGGTTTCATCACAAAATGTATCTACTTTAATAAGCCGAATGAAAGAGGCGGATGAATTTACAAACAAAAAAATCAGCAAAAAGGGGAAGCCATATTTTTCTCCCAATGCCGAAAGATCAGAGATTGGCGCCATAGAGAGCGTTGATTTATTGCATGCAGAAGAAAAAATAAACTTTAGTTTGGAAGAAGCAATAAACTGGTTTAGGGATCCGGGTATTTCTGGAGGTTACCTCATAGAATTATTCGAAATGCCGGAAGGCTTTAAAAAGACTCTTGGGAGGGGTGAACTTCTTGAAAGTTTGGAAAAATTACTAATCAGTTGTGGCAATGGTATGGAAGCTGATTTTCTTAGACCATTCGGTCAATCGAATGTGATTGATTTTCGGCTTACCTCAAGCGGAGCCGCCCCTAGAATCCGTGATCTTCGTAGTCAGCCATATATTAGAGAAAAAGAAAAACATCTTTTAAATGATAATTATGATTTGCACAGCGGGATACTTTTACAGCTTGCACAGCACCCATTAGTCAGAAGAATATCCCTACCTCCGAAAATTATGTTATCTACAACAGAGGCTATAATATCAGCGCAAATTGGGGCTGCTAAATGTACGCCCAAGATTGAAGGACAAAAATATCCAAAAGTGGGGGTTATAGATACCGGTGTTGCGAGCTGTCTAAAAGATTGGATTGTTGATAGGCATGATTTCTTACAAGAAGATGAGGTAGAGAAAAGTCACGGAACTTTCATAAGCGGTTTGCTGGTTGATGCTCAGAATTTTAATGGAAATGAAGTTGGTCGCGAAGAAAACGGCTGCTTAATATACGATATTCCTCTTTTTCCGAAAGGCAATTTTAGTGACACATATAAATCTGGATTTCAGGATTTTCTTGAAGAAATAGAACAAGCTGTACTCGAAGCAAAAGAAAAGCATGGAATTAAAATATTTAATTTGAGCATTAACGCGACTGTGCCTGTTGAAGCTGATGAATATAGCTATTATGCGTCTCGCCTAGATGAAATATCAGAAAAATATGGTGTTATATTTATTAATTCTGTAGGGAATTTACCTATAAATTCTCCCCGCTCCCCCTGGCCAAAACAGCCCACCAAAGCAATAGAATATTTTGCTGCGCGGACAGAGCCGGACACAATATACAAGCCCTCTGAAAGTGTATACAGCTTGGCTGTTGGTGCTGTTAATCCACCAAATATCAAAGATCATATTCAAGGGACGCCAACGACATACACACGGAGAGGACCAGGGTTGCGTGTGGGAAATAAGCCGGACTTAGCACATTATGGTGGTTCTCAGCCTTGTGGAACTCCGCAGACATGTGGTCTTACTTCAATTTCACAAGAGGGTAATTTAGTAACAGGCTGTGGCACCAGTTATGCTGCACCAATGGTCGCAAAAACATTAGCTTCTTTAGACGAGCGAATTGAAAATGAAGACATTGATTTGCATGTATTGCGAGCTTTATTAATACATCATACCGAAATTCCAAAGTCCATTTCTAGTGCACGACTTAAGGAACTGGCAAGACAATTTGTGGGCTTCGGATTGCCTCTCGGTTCAAATGAAATGCTGATTACAGATGATCATGCCATCACTATGGTTTTCAATAGTAGATTAATGATGGGAACCTTAAAAAGCGGCACTCCAAAACCCAAGATTTTACGCTTTCCATTTACGTGGCCTCAATCTTTAGTGGATCCCCTTACTAATGCCTGTCATGGCGCAGCAAAAATGACTATGGTCTATTTGCCGCCATTAGACCGGCGGTTTGGCTCTGAGTTCGTAAGAATTAATTTGGATGCAAAGCTGCAACAACGACAACCTCAAGATACACAAGAGGGAAATCCAAGTTTTAATAGTGTAATTAACCAGTGTTACCTCCCCAAAACGGCTGAGCAACCCGCGTATGAGAAAGAGTTAATAAAACAAGGGTTAAAGTGGTGGCCAACCAAAAAATATGAAAAAATTATTCCTGATACAGGTTGCGGAAATTCGTCAGAATGGCGTTTACAGGTAGAGAGTACAATGCGTGCTGAGGCAGATTTTCCGACTGAGGGTGTGCCTTTTGCCCTTGTTGTCACAATATATGATCCAAAAAAATCAAAGCCAGTTTTTCAGGAACTAAGGCGCGATTTACAAGCCAAAAGTGTACAGCTCTCAGACATACGATCAACTGTTCGAATTAAGCCGAAGATGTAATTTAATGCTTCCGCAATATTCCAAAACATGCCCGAAGCAACCCGGCACAATCCACAAATCAGCTTGATATTATAGCGGTTTAGCTTGCACGCTTCTCTCTTTTGCCCTATTTTCTCATTATCTTACTGAAATAAGGGATAACTGCGGTGCAAACCGATATCATGACGATCAAAGAGGTTTCAGAGTACCTCAAATTGGCAGAGAAAACGGCTTATAGGCTGGCTGCCCAGGGTAAAATCCCTGGATTTAAGATTGGCGGGAGCTGGCGTTTTCGAAAAAGTGAGATAGACAAATGGATTATTGAATGTGAACAAAACTCAAAAGGATAAAAACCAGCATGACCCAAGAACAGGAATTTTTGAAAGAGCTGGACGATAAACTCTGGAAATCAGCAGATAAAATGCGCTCCAGTATGGATGCGGCAAACTATAAACACATCGCCCTTGGCTTGATTTTCCTGAAATATGTTTCGGATTCATTTGAAGAGCGCCAGCAAGAGCTGCGAAAACTGTTCCAAGACAACCGCCCTGAAAACATTTATTACCTCCCGCGTGAAGATTACAGCAGCGATGCCGAATATACAGAAGCCATTGAGGCTGAGCTTGAACTCTTTGAATATTACCAAGAAAAAAACATCATCTGGGTACCACCGCATGCGCGCTGGAAATATTTACAAGAAACCGCCGCCCTGCCCATCGGCAGTGTTCTTTGGCAGGATGCCCAGGGCAACGATGTCAAACTGCGTTCCGTATCATGGCTGATCGATAACGCCCTTGATGAAATTGAAAAAGAAAACCAGAAGCTCAAAGGTATTCTGAACCGCATCAGCCAGTATCAGCTGGAAAACGATAAACTCATCGGCCTGATCAATGCATTCTCCGACACCAGCTTCTCAAACCCAGTCTACAAGGGCGAGCGCCTGAGTCTGCACAGCAAGGATATCCTCGGCCATGTGTATGAATATTTCCTGGGGCAATTCGCCTTGGCCGAAGGCAAACAAGGCGGACAATATTACACCCCGAAAAGCATCGTCACACTGATTGTTGAGATGCTGGAACCCTATAATGGTCGTGTATACGACCCAGCCATGGGATCCGGTGGCTTTTTTGTCTCTACCGACCGTTTTATCGAAGAACATTCAAAAGAAAAACGCTACAAAGCCTCCGAACAAAAAAAGCAGATTTCCGTGTACGGTCAGGAAGCCAACCCCACCACATGGAAACTGGCTGCTATGAACATGGTCATTCGCGGCATCGATTTTAACTTCGGCAAGAAAAACGCCGACACCTTCCTTGATGATCAGCATCCAGACCTGCGCGCCGATTACGTCATGGCTAATCCACCCTTTAACATCAAAGATTGGTGGCATCCGAAGCTGGAGGGTGACTCCCGCTGGAAATACGGCACCCCGCCGCATGGTAACGCCAACTTCGGCTGGATGCAGCATATGCTTCATCACCTCTCCCCCACAGGCTCGATGGCGCTTTTGCTGGCCAACGGCTCAATGAGCTCCAACACCAATAACGAAGGCGATATTCGCAAAAACCTGATCGAAAATGATCTGGTCGAATGCATGGTGGCCCTGCCGGGGCAGCTTTTCACCAACACGCAAATCCCCGCCTGTATCTGGTTTCTGACCAAGGATAAAAAGAACGGCCTGCGCCTTGATCAGAAAAAGCGCGACCGCTCCGGCGAAACGCTTTTCATCGATGCCCGCAATCTCGGCTTTATGAAGGACCGCGTCCTGCGCGGCTTCACCAAGGACGACATCGCCAAAATTGTAAACGCCTTCCACGCCTGGCAAATGGGCGAAGAGTATGAGGACGAAGCGGGCTTCTGCTTTTCCGCCAAACTCGAGGACATGACCAAGAACGATTTTGTTTTGACACCAGGCCGTTATGTCGGCTCCGCCGATCAGGAAGAAGATAACGAACCGTTCACAGAGAAAATGGCACGCCTGACCGCACAACTTAAAGATCAATTCGCCGAAGGCGACAGGCTGGAAGCGGAAATCAAAAAGAATTTGGCAGGGCTTGGGTATGGATTTTAATCCCGAAACATGGATAGCCGTGGCTTCGGCCATTACAGCGGTCTGCGCCCTGGGCGTGACCGTTTGGCAAGGTCGCCAGAATTACAAACATAATAAATTATCAGTGCGCCCCATGTTGGCAACGATGGAAGCTCATGACGAAAAAGATAACATCGGATACGTCTCATTTACATTAGAGAATTGTGGTGTTGGCCCCGCGATAATTAAGAAATTTGTTCTGCTTAATGGCGACGAAGAAGTTTCATTGAATAATCGCAAAACATATGACAACTTTCTTAGAGAAATCACTAATGGCTGCTTCAATATTTACACCGGGTCTTTGGTGCCGGGCTACTCAATGCCGATGAACTCGAAACATCTACTGCTCTCTTTTAATTACGATACTCAAAAACAAGACATTTCTTTTGCTCATAACTTAAATTTGATTATTGATTATCAGTCAATTTATCAAGATGAAATATTCACATATGACTCTAGAAAAGACAGAAAATTCCACGGAAGGGAGACTGTAAATGGCTAAATCTTCCTTTCTTGAACATGCGGAGAATGTCCTTCTCAGTGGACAGGAGTTTTTAATAGGAACTCTAAGTTTTCTTGATGCATACGATGGTTTAATAACATCAATAGCAACAGGTTTTATCGCATACCTGACCTACCACTTGGTGCAAGAAAACCGGATTTTAAGACAGGTAGGAACCGAACCTGAAGTCATCGCCTACCTGATCCCTCATCCAAAAGGGCATGGCGGCATTAATTTTATCATTGAAAATATCGGGCTCGGCGTGGCTAAAAATCTCTCTTTTTCCTTGGAATGCGATCAGGATGATTTCGCCTCGCATAATGTTCTGCTGAATAATGATCCAGCACGAACCCAATTTGCGTTCCTGCCTGCTAAAGAAAAAATATCGGCCTTATTTGGTGTGAGCTTTGAACTAGCTGGCAGCAACTGCAACGGTGAATGGCTTAAGCCTTTTGATGTCATCCTTGAATATCAGGACATCAAAAACAGAAAACATAAGAAAAAATATACTTTGGATTTATCTTGTTATCGCGGCCTCAAAGGGGGCACCTTAGATGAACCAACAATCGAAACGATATCCAAGTCTCTGGCTAATATAGATAAGAATTTTCAATCTTTATTGAGCACATACCGCAGCGGCATATCGAAAAAAGAATCTTCCAATAGCAAGGAAGAGACAAAATGAATAAAAAAATTACAGATATTGTAGAGTTTAATCCTACGCGCAAAATTCAACGTGGAAATCCAGCACCATTTGTAGATATGGCTTCTTTGCCGGTTAATGGCCGAGATATTTCAAAAATTGAAATAAAGGAATTTAACGGCGGTGGGGCGAAGTTCAAGAATGGAGATACCCTCTTTGCAAGAATAACTCCTTGTTTGGAGAACGGAAAGACGGCAAAGGTTTCATCGCTCCAATCTGAAGCTGTTGGCCACGGCTCAACAGAATTCATTGTTATGGCTGCAAAAGAGCCAGAATACGATGAAGACTTTGTTTATTACATAGCACGCCTACCAGAATTTAGAGCCTATGCAACGGCACGAATGGAAGGAACATCTGGTCGCCAAAGAGTTCCATGGCAGGCGTTGGCAGAGTTTGAATACCCTTTCCCAGACAAAGATGATAGGCGGCCTATTGCCCAAATCCTTAAATCATTAGACGACAAGATCGAAAATAACCGGCGGATGAATGAGAGTCTGGAGGGGATGGCGCAAGCGATCTTTAAGAGCTGGTTTGTGGATTTTGATCCTGTCCGCGCAAAAGTGGGTGTACTAGAAAGCGGTGGCAGCGCTGATGATGCACGCTTTGCTGCCATGAAGGCCATCAGCGGTAAATCCACCGCCGATCTTGAAGCCCTTAAAACCAACGACCCGAAAATCTATAGCGAGCTCGCCTCTACCGCCGATGCCTTCCCTTCATCCTTCACTACCTCCGCCCTGGGCGACATTCCAGAAGGATGGGAGGCCTCCGAAATCGGCAATGAAGTAGATGTTGTAGGCGGTGGTACCCCCTCAACGAAGAATCCTGAATTCTGGGAAGACGGCACAATCAACTGGACGACCCCAAGAGACATGTCAAATTTGAATGACAAAATCCTGGCTGATACTGAGCGTAAAATTACTGAGGCAGGGCTGAAAAAAATTAGCTCAGGTCTACTGCCTATCGATACGGTGCTGATGTCATCCCGCGCACCTGTAGGATATTTGGCCATCGCCAAGGTACCTGTGGCAATCAATCAGGGCTATATTGCTATGAAGTGCAATCACAGCCTTAGCCCTGAATATGTGATCCAATGGTGCTCACATAACATGGACGAAATTAAACAGCGCGCCAGCGGCACCACCTTCGCCGAGATTAGCAAAAAGAGCTTTAATCCTATTCCTGTCATCGTACCGTCAGAAAAAGCCTTAAAAGCATATACCCAGAATATTCGATCAATTTATTCAAAAATCGAAGCATTAATATATGAAAATAGATCGCTGATTGAAACCAGAGATAGCTTGCTCCCCAAGCTTCTTTCGGGTGAGCTTTCAGTTGAAGGTCTCTCGGAAAATGAGGAATAAGACATGGAATTCCTCAGAGAAGAATTCACAGATCAACTGCGAGCAGAAATAGATGAAACAACTGGAAATGTTGTTATTGAGGCAGCCAGTTTTACGCCTCAGCAAATTTTAGAATTTAATAATGAAACGTTTGAGCTCGCTTTTAAAGAATGGAGCATTACGAGAAAAGAACAATATTTGGAAAAGGCCGAACAAATCTTATCCCTTTACGACAACGCAGATCGATTTGAGGCGTTACGGGCGGCTTATCGCCGGGGGTCTGTTATTCCTTTCGTTGGTGCCGGGCTTTCTATGTCCAGCGGTTATCCAGGCTGGACAGAATATTTACACCGTTTGCGCGAAGAAACAACTGTGCCGGAAGCGGATTTAACAGCACTGATTACTCGCGGGGAATATGAAGAGGCGGCGCAGCTTTTATTCGATGCATTACCCCATGATGCCTTTAACGAACATTTGGAAAATAAGTTTGACGCAGAAAGACCGCTGGCCGGATGCGTGCGCTATTTGCCCTATTGTTTTCAATCCAGCGTCATTACCACCAATTTTGATAGTGTTCTAAAGCGTTGTTACGACGATGCCGAAAAACCCTTTTCAGAAGAGCTTCTGGGAGTTGATGCCATCGAGCTCCCAAAACTTATCGGGCAAGGCAAAAATGTGCTTGTGAAACTCCACGGAAAAGCAAACACAGCGCGCAGCCGCGTTTTGACAAAGGCAGAATATGATCAGTGTTATGTCGGCGGGAAAACTTTAGAAAATTGCCTCAATGCTGTTTGCCAAAAAACCCTTCTATTTATGGGTTGTAGCCTCACCACCGACAGAACCCTGCGCTGTTTGAAAGGATTTTTATCGGAAAATGGTGCACAATCAACAGTGCGGCATTATGCTTTTATGGCTGTAAATGATGATAATGGGGCGCGATTTAAAAAAAGAGACGAGCTGGCGGAAGCGAATATTTTTCCAATCTGGTATCCAGCAGATGAAGATCATGATGAGTGCCTTATGGCCTTGTTGGAAAAATTGGTGGAGGAAAAATAATGTCACGTTGGTCAAATCTATACGAAAATCACGCCTTCAAGCAAAAGTGGAAAGCTCTTGGCGATCTTATAAAAGAGGATTTTCTGCCGGATAATCCCGAAGAAGCAGCTGTCGCCGAAATCGCAAGACTGCGAAAAGCCTACGAGTATGTCGATGCTTCATTACAGGCCACAGATCCGGAGTTATTGTCAAAGGGCATTCTTAACGAAATGAATGGGGCTGCTGAACCAGCATTTAATGAAACAAACACTTACAAAGCAAATAAGCAGATTGGTCATTTGCAGAACGCAAATAGTCAAATGGACAATCTGCTGAATATCTCTCAGCGGCTTCCCATCCCGTTGCAGTCAAAACTTAAGAATTCTCTACCTGGCATCGTTACTGCGTACTCCAAAGAGTTAGATCAGCATCTCAATCACATGAAATCGGAGACGAGTCAACGCATAGAAAATTTTGAAAAAGAGGCAGAAAAGACAACGAAAAATTATACTGAACTTCTTCAGAAACTTGACGCCCTCAAAGCTCAACTAGCAACCGTCGAACAAACTATTCAGCAACAGACTGCAGAATTCAACGGCCAGTTTCAAACATCGCAGCAAGAAAGAAAAACTCAGTTTGAAACGGAAAAGAAGACAAAAATAACAGAGCTGCAAAAGCTAATTGATTCAACGAATGAGAATTTTCAGAAACTCGTGCAGGGCCTGAATTCAAAGGTAGACGAAGAGTTTAAAGTGCTCGCCACAAAATCTGCCAAAATTATTGAGATCATGCAATCTCACCAAGAAAATGCCGAACAGGTTTTAGGCGTGGTTATTAATACCGCGCAAGCCGGAGCCTACAAATCCTATGCTAATGAAGAGCGATCAACAGCTAACATTTTTCGGTTTTTGGCTCTTATATTAATGATTTTAGGGGTTGCTGTGATTGCCGGACCCGAGATCGCAAAAATGTTCCAAGGCCTTGCCGAGTATACTGTCGATTGGCAAAAGGTGCTATGGCGTCTTCCCGTATCCGTTATCATGTTTGTCCCGGCTTTTTATCTGGCGCGGGAATCGGATAAACACCGCAAAAATGAATTTTTTAATCGTAGAAGAGAGTTAATTTTGTGCTCTGTGGATCCATATTTAGCACTATTGGAAAAAGAAAAGCGTGATGAACTTAAGTCTGAAATTGCTAAAGATCTTTTTAAAGACTCTCATAATATAGAATTACCCGCCAAAAATGTAGATCTCGCAGAGTTATTGGCTCAGGTAGCTAATTTTGTAAAACAGGTGAAATAAATAATGAGCGTAAATGAAACACAACTAGAAAATCTATGCCTTGACTGGTTCCGTGAGGGCGGCTGGGAAATTTTACATGGACCGGATATTGCGCCGGAGACGGAAAGCGCTGCGCGCAGAGATTATCGGGGAGTTCTTTTAGAAAGTGTTTTAGCACAATCAATCGCCCAGCTTAACCCACATTTGCCTTTTGAGTGCAGTGAACAAGTCATCGCACATCTTAAAAAGCCAGAAAGTCTTGATCTTGTAGCCAACAACCGAGATTTTCATCGCCTGCTATTGCAAGGCGTTCCGGTTACTTTTAAGAAGGATGGAGAGCTGGAGCATGACCATGCTCTGCTTATTGATTTTGAGGATGTCAGGAACAATAGCTTTCAAGCCATTAATCAATTCACAATCACTGGAACCAAGCAGCCGCGCCGCCCTGATATTATATGTTTTTTGAATGGCCTGCCGCTTGGCGTATTGGAACTTAAGAGTCCGATTGATGAGACTTGCGATATTTGGGATGCCTATAATCAAATTCAGACATATAAAGAAGAAATCAGCGATCTGTTTATCTATAACGAGGCCGTGGTTATTAGCGATGGTTATAACGCGCGCATCGGGTCACTGACCGCCAGTCAGGAGCGTTTTATGCCTTGGCGCACCGTCAAGGATGAAAATGATCGTCCGATGGTGGAGTGGCAGCTTGAGACCATGGTGCGGGGTTTCTTTGACCGCGCGCTTTTTCTTGATTACGTCCGTTATTTTATTCTTTTTGAATCCGATGACGGAAGGATTATCAAGAAGATTGCAGGTTACCATCAGTTCCACGCCGTGAGAGAAGCCGTCAGAGCTACTGTCGAAGCCTCCAGAACGGGTGGCGATAAAAAGGCGGGTGTTGTTTGGCATACGCAGGGATCGGGCAAGAGCATTTCTATGTGCTGCTATGCCGGTATGCTGCTACAGCAAAAAGAAATGAATAATCCTACCCTTTTGATCGTAACCGACAGAAATGATCTGGACGGGCAGTTATTTACGACATTCGGCAACGCGCAGGAGCTTTTGAAGCAGCAGCCTGTTCAGGCCAATGACCGGGAGGAGCTACGCCGTTTGCTGGCGGAACGTGAAACCGGAGGCATTATATTTACTACCGTACAGAAATTCTCACCGCTGGATGGGGAAGAGCAGCATCCTATCCTGAACAAGCGCCACAATATTGTGGTGATTTCGGATGAGGCGCATAGAAGTCAATACGGCCTGAAAGCCAAGCTTGGGAAAGATGGGGAATATAAATACGGATATGCAAAGCATATGCGTGATGCCATCCCCAATGCCGCTTTTATCGGTTTTACCGGCACGCCTATTTCTTTTGAGGATAAGGATACGCGCGCTGTATTCGGCAACTATGTGTCGATCTATGACATTCAGGATGCTGTCGATGATGGTGCAACCGTTCCCATTTATTATGAATCGCGCCTTGCAAAGTTGGATCTGAACCGGGCGGAGATTGAAAAACTGTCTCAAGAAGTTGATGAAGTGATTGAAGATGAAGAAGATCTGGGGACGCGTGAAAAAACCAAAGGGGAATGGAGCCGCCTTGAAAAGCTGGTCGGTTCTGGCCCGCGTATAAAACAGGTGGCCGAAGATATCGTAAACCATTATGAAGCGCGCAATGCCATTATTGAAGGTAAAGCCATGATCGTGGCCATGAGCCGTGAGATCTGCGTTCATCTTTATAATGAAATCATCGCACTGAAGCCGGAATGGCATGATGCTGATCCTGAAAAGGGATCGATTAAAATTATCATGACGGGGTCGGCATCTGACCGGGAATTGTTAAGACCTCATATCTATAACAAGCAGACCAAGAAAAGGCTGGAAACCCGATTTAAGGATGTTAATGATCCATTGAGGATCGTCATTGTCCGGGATATGTGGCTTACGGGATTCGATGCCCCATGCTGCCATACTATGTATATCGATAAACCCATGAAGGGTCATAATCTAATGCAGGCTATCGCGCGCGTTAATCGCGTTTTCAAAAATAAGCCTGGCGGACTTGTTGTTGATTATATTGGCATCGCAAATGAATTGAAGCAGGCGCTGCAAATTTATACGGACGCCAAAGGCAAGGGTGAACCTGCCTTACGCGCTGAAGAGGCGTTTTCGGTGCTGCTTGAAAAAATGGATGCGGTGCGCGGTATGTTTGCAAAGACAAATATGTCTCCGGGGTTCGATTATTCGGGATATGAAACGCAGGCGCATAAAATTTTAGTACCGGCCACAAACTATATATTGGGTCTTACTGACGGAAAGAAGCGCTTTCTGGACCTGGTCCTTGCCATTACAAAGGCCTATTCACTATGCAGTACGCTTGATGAAGCCAAAGATCTGCGGAAAGAAATTGCATTCTTCTCAGCCATTAAAGCCGCCATCAGCAAATTTACAACGGTTGATCGCAAGTTAAGTCAGGAAGATAAAAACTCGGCTTTAAAACAGATTTTGGATAATGCCGTTATTGCGGAGGGCGTGACGGATGTGTTTGCCCTGTGCGGCCTTGTTAAGCCTGATATTGGCCTTCTTTCTGATGAATTCCTCGAAGATGTACGCCAAATGCCCCAGAAAAATTTGGCAATCGAGCTTTTAGAAAAACTTTTGAGCGACAGCATCAAATCAAAAACAAGAAATAATGTTGTGCAGGAGAAAAAATATGCTGAGCGCTTGCAGGAAACGCTACGGAAGTACAATAACAGAGCAATTGAAACGGCTCAGGTTATTGAAGAGCTGATCCAGATGGCTAAGGATTTCCAGCGTGATTTAGAGCGAGAGGAAAGCTTAGGATTAAATCCAGATGAAGTCGCTTTTTACGATGCACTTGCTAACAATTCGAGCGCAGTGAGAGAACTTGGCGATGATACACTCAAGAAGATAGCCATAGAAATCACAGAAAAATTAAGAAAATCAACAACGGTTGATTGGCAAGTCAGGGATAGCGTGCGCGCGCAATTGCGTATTCTTGTGCGCCGTACGTTGCAGCGCTATAAATACCCACCTGATCAGGCAGCAGAAGCTGTTGAGCTTGTTCTTAAACAGGCCGAGGCACTATCAAACAGCTGGAGCCGGGGGGAATAAGATTTGCACGAGCATATTTGTCAGAATAAGTAAACCAAGGGGTAAACTGGGGCAGTTTACCGGTCAACTAAACTATTCAAGAAAATCAAACACTTATCATGTCAAGTAAGTTGACAGTTTACCCTGTTGCTTGACGTTTTTATTTAAATAAAACAAAGGCTTGTGCGAAATTTGTCAAGTAGCCGTGTCAACTAAGTTGAAAGTCCTGACGCTAAAAAACTCCCGCACGTTCCCCGCCCCTATAGGAAACGCCCCCACAGGACCCGCGCGAATTCCTGCGAGAATGCCAGACCTCACTGCGTAGGCTTGCGTGCATCGCTGAATGATGTGCGAAACTCTGCATATTCCACTGGCTATTTCGGGCGAAGGAAGCATTCATGTTTGCATGGATGAGATACCAACCATCACGATTTACTCACGCGGCCACCCATTGGAGACTATCATCCTGGGCATGAACAAACTCAACATGGGACATGTCGACAGTGCGCTGGAGATCTATGCCGAGCAGCATGGCACCGTTGTCGGAACCATCCTTGGCGTTACGAATGATGCCACCGTTTTTACACCCACGGAAAATTGGACGCGTGATCTTGGGTTTGAAGACAACACCGTTCATTTCGTTACGTGGGAAGAGATCCGATCACTCCTCGGCATTGATCCTTAACCGACCGGGATGGGGTGCGTGGATCTATATCCCACGCCCCCTCCCTTTAGGGAGGGGTGGAGAGAGTGACATCTGCTCGCATGCCGTAAACCTATATAAACCAAGCCTTACAGCCAGAAAACCAGACGGCAGATGCAGATGTAACAGAATTTCTGCTCTGCGCCTAAGCTCTTGTAATAGAACAAAAGCAGATATGACTGCCCGGCAGATCTGCTGCAGATTCATCTGGTTTTCTCTTCATCATGATAAACCCAGCTGTGCGCATTTTCGACCTGACGTACGCCGCCGGAACCTTCATCCTTATAATGCGTGGGCAAAACAGCAAGGGCAGACGTGATAATCTCACCAGTATCCTCATCGATTTCATCCTGCCCCAGCTGCATGTTCTCAACCACCAGATAGCCATACTTGCTGCGCTCCGCCGTTTGTTTCGTGAGCGGATGCGGGGTCTTCAGGCATTTGATATAGCCTTTACCCATCAGAACGCTGATCCGCTTTTTGATGGTCGTCTGACTGCCCAGCCCGTCAATATCCTCGTATGCCTCGCTAAAGCTCTCAATCGTGTAAAGCTTCTGATCAAACTGCGCATCCTCCAGAAGGCGTTGCAAAATCTGGTCATGCTGGCGGCTGCGTTCGGATTTAAGCTTGTTGGAATAATCCTGCCGGATGAGTGGCTGCGTATCCGGATCGATCTCTACCCATTGCCCAGCGCGCTTAACGACATGCATATTCACAATGCCGGGACCGTTACGCAGCTCAAAATGCAGTGAGCGGACATCCTCCGCCTCATCAGGCCTAAAGATCAGCATACCGCTGGTATAATAACTGCGCAGCGAACTTGCACCACTCAGCGCTTGAAAAGGATCATCCTTGAACATCGCCTTGCTAATTTTCTTGGTGTGATGAACGAGGATAATTCCGGCGCGCGGATTGATCATATCGCGCAGCATTTCCACACGCTGCTGCAGGAAAAACAGCATGGCGTTGTTGTCATTCTCACCGAGATTGCCAAAGTCAGGCCCGCCGTCAAACACATTACGGATCGGATCAATGACTATAATATCCGGCGGTACGTCTGGAAATTTCTCATGGATCAGGTCTTTGATGATCTCCAGACCGTTATCATTCAGGAGTAGCTTTAATTGCGGTGTAATATGGATGTTCTGCCCGGCTTTGAGGATGGCCTCCTCGGACAGTCCCATTTTCTGCAGACGCTCGCGCAGATAATCATACTGGATTTCTGCCTGCAGCACGAACACCCGCAGCGGCCTGGGCGGTGTGAACTTCAGGAACGGCTGCCCGGCGGCCATATGGGTGAGGAGAGAAAGCGTAAAATCACTCTTACCCGATTTAGGGGCACCGCCAATCACCAGCATGCCCGATGGCGTAAGCAGACGCGGTGCGATCAGATCGTCCGGCATCGGGCTTTTATCGGCGATCAGCTCGGCCAGCGAGAAGGCTTCGTATC